>JAIOHM010000199.1 GCA_019912965.1 Anaerolineae bacterium | reverse complement strand
ACCCACACAAATCAGGCTCGAAAAATGGCTTTGCGTTCAACAATTTGAATGATAATCGCTACATTAAGGAAAAGGCTTTCGGGGCTAAAAATGAGGTTCCACCGTTTCGTGTGGCGCTACCCTAACTGACTTATGGGATAACCTAAAACGAATATTCTGTCAGCGGGATGAGCATGATGGGTTGTTTTTCGTAGGGAGGATCTCAGACCCTCCCCTACACCCGGCAGATTTTCCGGAGGGCATGATGCGTCATGCCCCTACATCAGGTGCATTCTATTGGGGTTGCTCATTAGCCAAAGGCTTTTTGGATTTCGGCGGCGACACGTTCGGGGGCTTCCCACTGCGGGTAATGGCCGATGTCGGGCAGTGGAATATAGGCGGCATCCGGGCGGCGTTCGAGAATGGCTTCGGCAATTTTCGGCACCGATACAGGGTCTCGCTGTCCCCAAATCACGGTTAATGGGGCGGTGTTGGCTTGCAAGGCGTCGAGCCATGTGTATTCGTGGATTTTGCGTTCAGCCAAGTATTGAATCAGGCGGTCGTAGATGCCCATACCATCGTTATAACCGATGAGCGACCAAAAGGCGTCGATTTCGGCATCCGGGGGCGGCGTTGGGAACAGGCTACCAAACTGCTGGGCAAATGATCGACGGCGGATGAGGCGGAAGCGGGTAATGAGTGGACCGATGATGGGATGTAAAAGCAGTTTTTGGGTGATGAGGGGTTGGTAGTACTTGAGCAGGACGCTGCCATTGAGCATGACGAGGCGATCAATGCGTGGTATTCCGCGTTTAAGAACTTCTAATGTGACGGAATTGCCCATGTCGTGAGTGAATAAAAAGCACTTTTCGAGTTCGTAATGGGCGGTGACAGCCTGCGTAATATCGGCTTGTTCAAATAGGGAATAGTTGTGCGGGCGGGGTTTATCCGAAAAACCGTAGCCGAGAAAGTCGAACAGAATCAGGCGATAACGATCTGCCAGCAGGGGGACAAGGCGGGCGAAGTCGTAGCTGGCGGTGGGGAAACCATGCAACACGAGGATGGGCGCACCGTCTCCATAAGCGGCGGTGAAGATGCGATGGCCTTTGAAGGTGATGTATGTGCCGTTTGCCTGCCACTGGTGAAGATCGGGTAAGTTGGTCATTTTTTTACCTTTTATGTGGACAGTCCCCTCAAAATTAGGGGACTTTTTACACAAAAATGAGTATAGTAATCAAAGGTGGAATGTCAAAATATGGAGTAGAGATTATGGCTGATTGGTTTGGAGGTAACTCCGACAGTCCCGTCCAAGTCATGGGGACGGGGGTTGAAGTCCGCCCATTGATGCGGATGGTGTATTTGTGGATGACGCTGGGTTTGCTGGTGACCGCGTTCACGGCAGTATTCGTGGTGAATACGCCCGCGATGCTGGAACTGGCACTGAATCGGGCGGTGTTCTTCGGCGCGATTATCGGCGAACTGGCACTGGTGTGGGGCATCAGCCTCGGCATTCGGCGGCTTTCACCGGGGATGGCGCTTGTGCTGTTCTTCCTGTATGCAGCAGTGAACGGATTTACCCTGTCGTTGATTTTCCTCGTCTACAATCTGGGAACGATCAGCACGGCGTTCTTCAGCACGGCGGCGGCTTTTGGCGCGATGACGGTATTAGGATATACGACGCAACTTGATTTGTCGAAGTACCGCAGCTATTTCCTCATGGGCTTAGTCGGGTTGATCGCGGCAATGCTGGTGAATATCTTCCTGCGAAGCAGCGGGCTTGACCTGATTATCAGCATCTTCGGCGTGTTCCTGTTCCTCGCACTGACCGCTTATGACACGCAGAAAATCAAGCAACTGGCGGCTGATCCGGTGCTGACCTCGAATGGCGAAATGCTGATGAAGGTGAGCATTCTGGGCGCGCTGACGCTGTACCTCGACTTCATCAACCTGTTCCTGTTCCTGCTGCGATTGTTCGGGCGGGGACGCAACTAAAGGTTGTTGACCCTCAGGGTTTAGAGGGCGACCGTTTTCGGGGATGCGTAAAAATTTGCTTTTACCCCACCCCCAACCCCTCCCCGCACGCGAGGAGGGGAGTCCGTACCCATGTGATTCGGAAGGAAGACAGCGATGCTGCCGCCCTACAAAACCATATAAAACAAACGGGCGTGGAGCAATTCCGCGCCCGTTTTGATTCATCAGGGTTGGCTGAGGATGGGTTGAATATCCGGGCCGATGACGATGGCAACATCTTCGGCAGTGAGGCCATCCGCGCCGGGTTGTACCCGTTCGGCAGGCAAACCCATGAGTGCCGCAAGATAACGCGCCGTCCAGATTTTGCCTGTGTAAACCTGAATGACCGTATTGGCGTTGGTGGGAGTCTGGGTGTTGCCGACATTGGCGATGGTGATGCCGCGCCCCGCAAGCCAATCGCGAGTCTGCCCGGCAAGTCCGGCGACATCGGTATTGTTGAAGACAACGATGGACGCGCCTTCACTTTCGGCACGGGTGCGGAGATCGGAGATACTCAGGTCATCTTCGGGGTTAAAAAGCTGTTGGAGCAACAGGCGGACGGCGTTGGTTTTGAGCAGCAACACCTGATCGCCGGAAGTGGTGGTGGCAAGGTTGACATAGAGATTGTCGATCTGGCCGAAGTGAATATTTTCCTGTGGGATTTCCCCAACGAGCGAACCGAGGCGCAAAATTTCGTCCAGAGTCAGATTGGTTTTGAAACTGCCGGAAAGTTCTTCCCAGAGGGCGGGGGCTTGACCAATAAAACTGGTGATGCCGCCGACACTGAGCACTTTGTCGCGCATGGCTTTCAGTACATCCTGCTGCCGTTCGGCGCGGTCGAAATCCGAACCCTGCGTGGCACGGGTGCGGGCATATTGCAGAAGCTGCTCGGATTGTAACATCTGGCAACCGGGGTCGAAGTGAACCGGAATTGTGCCAAAACCTGCGTCTGGATAGGTGGGGTCGTCAATCACTTCACGGACGCAGATTTCGACGCCATCGGGCGCGATGATGTCCACAAGGGAAGTAAATACATCGAAGTTAATGAGCAGATATTTGTCGATGGAAATGCCAAGCACCTGACGGACGGTTTCCGCTGCCAGCGCCGGGCCACCACCAGGATAGCCGTTTGAGTCACCCAATGAATTGGCGGTGTTGATACGCCCCTGTTGAAAGCCGGGAATATTCACCCACAGATCGCGCGGGATATTGAGGACACCGGCTGTTTTTCGCACCGGGTCAACACTGACGACGATCATGGTGTCGGTGCGGTAGTAGGGGCCATCTTCGGTCACACCGCTGCGTTGGTCGATGCCGAGCAGGAGCAAGGTAAAACGGCGCGGGTCATTCCAGATGTAGTCTGCGGCGGGGTCAATGGTTGCGGTGGGTTGCAGATTGGGTGTAGCAACCGTTGCATTATTTTCTGCGGCATTGGGCGGTGTTGTGGTCGGGATACTGATTACCGAAACGGGTGTTGCAGTTGGCAGGGCAGCAATATTTAGCCCTGTAAACTGAATACCCGCACTGCCCGCATCAATGGCAACCTGACGGGCGATGGTGAAGGCCAACAGAGAAGATAGTGCCGTCAAACCAACGACCGCAATAATGCCTACAATAAACAACCAGCCGGGAATACGCATAAAAACAGACTCCAAATCCTGCGTCGTGGCGGCATTATAGCGCAGAACGGAGCGGATTCTAGCCTACGTATGCCCTACGATGTAGGCGGGGTGCGGCTTTTCTCGAACACAAAAATGGCATTCCCGGATAAGGCATAAACGACCTGCTGATTAGCATCGGCTACCAGATTATTCAGGCTGGCGAAGTCATCTTCGTTGGCAGCACGATAGCTATAGCTGAATGTTCCGGCAAGGGTGGTTTCATAGACCGTGCGCGCGCCCCGGCTGATGATATACATCCCCTGTGAAATGGGTGAGCTATCCAAGAACATGGCGTCGGCAGAAGGCATTCCCTGTCCTTCGGGGAAGTTGGCGAAGGCAAACGGGGTTTGTTCGCCGGAAACCCATTTGGTCATCAAACCGCCTGCCAGCAGGAGATAGACGCTGCCTTTGTCGTCGATGCCGAAATCGACGGCTGAGGTAATGTCCGGGCGGGATGTGCCAGAGAAGTATTCCAGCGGGGGATTGGCGAAGGTGCCGCCGGAACTATCGTAACGCCAGATTTGATTCGCGCCGGGATCGAGCAGGTAAATGCGCCCCTGCCAGAAGGTCAGACGGGTGGGATTGCCCCAAAATTCCGCGCCTAATAACTGCTGGGCTTCACAGGTTTGCAGGAAACGGGGTGAGCATTGGATCAACAACCCGGTTTCATCAAGCGCGACGATCTGAGTAGTGTCTTCCCACCAAGCGATGTCGATCAATCGACCGACGCGATAGGGGCCGATCACCGCGCCAAGCCGCATGGATGAAATCGGGTCGCCCGTTGAGCGGACGGCTCTACGTCCGTTTTGTTCCAGCGTGACCCGGTAGACTAATTGATTCTGCGAATCGAGGGCGTAGAGGTCTAGTCCCTGCAACACCACCTGAGTCAATTGGGCATTGGTGAAAGAGGCAATCAGGGAGGTTGTACGGCGGTCAACCTGAAACAGTGCGTCGATTACATTTTGGGCTTCTCTGGTCAGGGCAGCCAGCGAAGGGTCGCCCGCACGGATATCGTTGCAGCTATCGACTTTGGCGATGACAGCATTCCAAGCGGCCAGCGTTCCAGCCACATCGCTGGAGGCAATGCTGCGGGCAATCTGCGTGGTTTCATTGGCTCCCTCAACACAGAGTTCAAAGGCACTTTGATCGACTCTTCCCAAGCCCAATACGACGACCAAGACGACGATGGCTACCGGAATCAGCACGGCGATTCCGGTGGCGGTGGTGGCACGCATCCAACCGCGTCCGCTTTCCTGCGGCTGGGGCATGATGCGGTCAAGCAAATAGTTGATGCCACCCATGATGCGGGAGAGGAACAGCGCAAAAGTTCCTGCTCCACGTTCAACCGGGGCGGGTAAACCAGCACGGCGGCGTGTGGAGCGGGAATCATCCGGGGCAACAACGGGTACTTCGGAAGTCTGGGTGGTGGTCGTTGGGGTTTCCGGCGGGCGGGTTGAGGACCGGGTATCCTTGACGGCAGTGGGCGAAGGGGCTTCTGGCGGGACAAATTCGACCACCATGACGGTGGCTTGCTGGGCGTTGAGGTCTTTGAGGCCGTTAATCACTTCGTTGATTTCGGACGACCCTAAGGCGCTGGTGGTTTTTTCGTAATCCAGATCGGCAAGGTGGGCATCCGAGAGAATGACCCGCGTGCCTTCGCTGATTGTGTAGCGGCTCATTTTGATGTCTGGTACAGGGTGGACACCGAGAGGCGGGCCGAACAGGGCATCATCGTTGCTGAAATCGGTCGGGAAAGCCTGTACTTCCTCAGCGGTTTTTACGAGGGCGACACCTGCACCGACACGCGCCAAAAAAAGCTCATCATCACGCAGGACAGCACAAACAATATTGGCTTCGTAAGGCCGTTTGCCGCTGCGGTTGTGTTCACTCAAATCCTGATTGAGTGAGCCAAAGACCGCGCGTAACCCCGCAGTCACGCTGCCGGTGCTGTTGAAGTAGCGTTCGGCACTGACGTTCGCCATCTGGTCGTAAAAGGCGGAAGGGGCGGTGTTATCGCCAGAGGGCGTCACCAACACAAAAAATGTATCCAGTTCACGACCCCGCGCGGCCTTTTTGGGCGCAACCTCCACCAGCAGGCCGGGCGGTTGGACGCTGATGGAACGTCCGCCCACAACATACAAATGCCCAACCAGCGCCTCAAAGTCGAATGCCATGCGTCATAACCCCAATACAAGCCGATATTCAGCAGATTCTAACGGATTAAAGGGATGGCTACAAAATTGCGGTTAGCGAGAATGGCGATCAATGGCTTTTTGGGTGACATCCCGGATGTCCCTGAGCCGAAGGGGTTTGACGAAATAGGCATCGGCGCGGTCAAGCTGAATGCTGGACGGGAAATGATCGTGGGCGCTGATGACGGCGATATACATGTTGTTGAGGTGGGGGTTTTGCAGCACAAAATCCAGTACTTCCAGACCGCTCACTTTGGGTAAGAGCATGTCCAGAAATAAAATAATGGGGGTGTATTCCTGTAGCACCTCTATGGCTTGCTGACCATCCGAGGTGGGTAATGCCTGTACACCCGTTGGGTGAAGTGCCTGCTCTAAAAACAGCAGTGTCATTTGGTCATCATCAACGAGCAAGGCGGTATGCGCCATATGAGTCCTTCGACGTTCTGAATCAGAACTTTACTCGCCGCATAGTGAACTTTGAGCCTAGCACCCTGCTAAATGGAGGGTTACACAGACCAACTTCGATATGACCGTTCTACATTCAATCATATTCTACAGATTCACAAATAACAATTTAGGCACAGAAGTATTTTCAGTAAAACCCCAATTTTTCGGGGCTAGGCCACTTCGAAGGCGAAACGGGTGATTTCGTCCGCACCCAAGAACAGGCGCACTTCGTAATCCCCAGCGGAATAGCCATCTTCATTCCCGAAAAAGAAGTGGGTTGAACCGGATGTGTCCAGACTCCATAAGTAGGATTGACCCTGAATCGGCTGCCCATTGCGGTAAAGAATGCGAGTCCAGGAGACACCTGAGTCCATCTGGCGATAGTTGAAGAGCACATAAACACGGCGGATACCGGCCTCGAAATGATCTCCCGGTTGTACAGGTGTCTGATCGGGCAAGATGCCGCTAGCAACCGTCGTGATGGTGAGGGATGCGTTTTCAGAGGGTGTCCGTCCACCTACCTGCGGCGTGATAAGCAGTACATCCTGCGCGGTCGGGATTGGTGTGGGGGTGAGCGAAGGTAAGGGTGTTTCGGTGGGTGTGGCGGTGGCAGAAGGCAACAGGCTCGGCGTCAACGACGGGAGCGGCGTGACTGTATCTGGCGGTGTATTGGTGGGTGTGGTGGTGTTGGTGGCTGTTGGGGTGCTGGTCAGGCGCGAAGTAGGCATGGCGGAAGGCAGCGATACCCCTTTGGGTACATCCGAGTCGCGGTTGAGGAAATTACGAAGCTGAGTATAGGCCACATCCGCCAAACCGCTGAACAGAGCCAGCGCAATCGCAACCGCAAATAAGGCTACGGAAGCCAGCAGAATCTGCCCACCACGCTGCCCAGCTTCCCGGCGCAAGCGCCAATAACTGCCAGTACGTCCCCGGCGAAGCAGGTAGACAGCAATCAAAAAGAGCGCCGCAGCGAGCGCCAGCATTCCAACAATGATGTACGGCAGTAGCGCCGCGAGTTCACGAACAACCATAGGGCGCGATTATATCAGTTTTCGAGAAGCAAATGAGGGCGGATTTTTGATGAAGCGGTGACCTAAAACTGGAAACTGTCTTTGTAACGAACCAATTTGCGTTCGTAGCGCACGGTGTAAGATTTGAGCTGCTCTTCCAATTCTTCCCAATGGTCACTCTGGAAGATTTCGCGGATGGTATCCAGACTATCGGCCACGAATTCCACCTGACGCAGCGGATAATCGCCATAGGCTGTGTGCCAGACGGCAATCATATACAGTCCCATGTTGTGCAGCGCGGGTACAAACTCGTTCATGACAAACTGATAATAGGGTTCGTACTGATCGAGCTTAATATCGTAGCGCATCAACAGGCGGTAGCGGGGGATAATTCGAATCGGCAAAGTCATAACGACATCTCATTTCTCCATATCAAAAGTCTAGCACAAGTGATGCACAGCGTAAAATGAGCAAAATGTGACCCTTGCCGCTAACCCGCGAATGGGGTACTTTTCAACCATAGGCCGGAAGGGAGTCTGCATGGGAAGTCAATTACAACAACGTCTGGATGATCTACGTCGCCAGCTTCAAGAACTGCCAGAGGAATCTGATCCCAGCGTTATTGGTGGTCTGGAGCGTACAGCGCGAACGCTGCTGACAGACGCCAAAAATACACCGTATGAACCCGCAGCACAGGCGCTATTTGGCGAACTGGCTCGGCTGAGCAACCCGACTTCCCCAACGGCGGCAACGGTGCGCGGTCTGGTGCGGCGGGCACGAATCCGCATTGAAATCGCGGGTGATGATGACGATGTGGACGAGGCGATTGATATTCTGGCCGAGGCACTGGCGCTCAATCCGGCGGATGCGGATGTTGTGGCACTGCTGAACGATGCTGCAAATCGCAGCCAGCAGGCTCAACAGCGGGTCAATGATCTGTTCGCCCGGTATGGGGTGCAGCGTCCATCTGCCGAACCGCCACCAGTCAAGCAACAGCCCATACCACCACCTGTATCACCCCCGCCACCTGTGACCCAATATCCAACCTCCTCCGGGTATCCCGCGCCAGAAGCCGAGATTTATCAAGAGCAACCATCACGCCGGATGCCGGGACGCGGGCCGCTTTACAATACGCCCGATATTGACGAGATGGTTTCTGATCTGACACAGGCGTATTACGCAGGTGAATATCAGCAGACGGTTGATGTCGCAAACCGGATTTTGAGCCAGCAACCGGGAAACCCAACCGCTCTGGAATATCGCCAGAAGGCCGAGGACAATCTGATTCGCGGGGTCGTGCCCGATCACCGGATTCCGTTTGATGCGCGTGTGTCTTACAACCGCGCGAATTCGCTGGTACGTGCCGGGAATTATGATGAGGCGGAACGACTGTACCGTGAAGCCCGTGATCTGGCGGAACGCAGCGGCATCCTGAGTTGGAAAGATGCCGAACAAGCCCTATTGGATATTCAGGATCTGGCACTGGCGCGTGAACTCCTGATGGAGGGCGACCGCCTGATTAAAACTGACAATTGGGCGGAGGCACTGCGTAAATATGAGGGGGCGCTGCGGGTTGTCCCCAACGATCCACAGGCTGAAGAACGTATCGAAACGCTGCGCCGGGTTCAGCAGGACGCTGACCAGTTATCGGTACAGCTGAGCATGTTAAGCGGGACGCTGACCGAGCAGGTGGCGCAACTACAGAATATCCAGAATATCCTCATGCGGGTGCGGCAGATTTTGCCAGACAGCCAACGTTTAAGCCAATTGGCTCAGAATGCGAATAACCGTCTGGCAGGCATCAAAACCCAACTTTACGATCAGGCACAGTCGGCACTGAACCGGGCGGGCAATTCTAACCGTCTCGAAGAACGTCTTTCGCTCACCAATGAGGGTTTGCAACTGCTGGAACAGGGCGTCAAGCTCGACCCCGGCGATGGCAATCTGGCGGAACTGCTGCTGGAGACACGCGCATCCAGCAGTGATATGCAGCGCGCCCGACAGGTGATTGAACGAGCAGCGGCACTGGTTGCCCAGAATTTTGATAACGAATTGGGGCAGGCGCGGTCAATGCTGGCAGGTTTACGGGATTATGCCCAGGATGAACGTTACCGTAATGTGGTGAGCGACCTGCTGGCACGGTACATCGAACGGGCGGAATTCGCGCTGGAAGAAGGCAACGTCAGCGAGGCCGAAGCATGGGTTTCTACCCTGCATGAAGAACCGTTCCGTATTCTGGGGCGGCGTTCGGAAATTGTGCGGGTGGAGAACGGCATCAAGACTTTGCGTCAGCGCGGCAATTTTCGGTTGGCAGCGATTATCGGCGGAATCATTTTGTTCGGGGTGGTAACCCTGTTTGCAACACAAGGGGTATGGTCACCCGTTTTATTCCCGCCGCCGACCGCAACGCCGAGCGATACGCCGACACCGAGTAACACGCCGCCGCCCAGCGATACGCCAACACTGAGCAACACACCTACGCCCAGCAATACGCCAACGTGGACGTTTACACCGTCACCCACGATTACACCCTCGTACACTGTCACGGCATCGCTGACGCCGACTGAAACGGCGACATCCACTCATACACCGACGATTACGCCGACGCTGACACCCAGCAGCACACCGACGATTACGGAAACGCCACAGCCGACCAATACGCCGACAATTCTGTGCCGGATCATCAACATTGGCGATAACGCTATTCGAGTTCGGGCACAGGCTTCGACCCGTTCGGACTCGGCGGTGATTGGCTTCTTACCTCCTCGCGCGGCGGCTGATGTGCTGCGCCAAGATCGGAGTACGATTGATGGGCGGGTGTGGTTCTACATCTCCGCACAGATTGAGGGCGGCAGGGTAGAAGGTTGGGTACGAATCGATACAGTCACCCAATTGGATAACTGCCCGGCATTCGGCTGATACCGAGCAGATTTTTCAGAAAGAATTCACAGGGCGTCAAGGTTAGCAGTCCGCAGTCCTCAACTACAATACGATCAGGCCGATGTTATTGTAGTTGAGGTGGAAACCTTGTCGCTCTTTGACCCCAATGCTTTCACCCCTCATCTCTGTTTTGAAGAACGTGCCAACCCTGAACGGGGATGGTCGGCGCTTGAACGTCAGCCTTTTCTCCACACCCCGCAAACTTCCCTTCCAGATCGAATGATTGTCCATCTGACGCGTGAACAGGGACAGTGGTCAGATTTGATGTCCCCCGAACAGACAGCTTATGGATTGGCACAGGTGACCGCCGCTATCCTGCCTCCATTGACACATCTGGAAAACGGGAGCGAACTGCTGGAATATCATGTTCGGTTGCGCGATTATTTTGATGATTCGCTGGTGCGGGAAGTGATGTCCGTGCTGGATACGGAAGCCGCTGATCTGCATTGGGGACAGGTGGAGACGTCGGTTTATGTCTCTGTAATTGGCTCCGGCGTGGCAGCCTGCATCGATACCAACCACGGTACACTATACCTGCGCTACGAAAATACGCTGGCGGCTGCTCTTTATGATGCTCATCGTAAAGCAGAACTCCCCCGCAGTTTGCTATTTCTGCAATCGGCATTGTATGAAAGGTTTGATGCGCTGCTGGCACAGGCACGGGTACGCACATGGTTCTGGCTGGCGGGATGACTTCGTTTACCCTCTGATTTCGATACCGTAATCTTGTATTGACGTATACTTAACTTCCAGTTCATGATGTTCTCATTCAGTGAGCATACCGTGAAGATGTTCAATTTGTGCTGCTTTGTCGAGCAGCGACTAGCAAGGGGAAAGCGCATGTTTGCCAATTTCAAAAAACACGCAGTTATGCTTGCTGCGGCGTTCATTTTAATTGCATTCGGATTTGTACTGGGGACGACTGTCCTGAACACAAATGCCAGTTCGGTACACCTGCTGCCAGATGCTCAAGCGCCGAGCAGCAGTTTGCCTGATCCGATCACCGAGAACGAACGGTATTTCGCCAGCATTTATGAGCGCGTCAGCCCATCGGTGGTGTCGATCAATGTGGTGGGATTATCACAAGATGGCAATTTGTTTTCGGCAGGCGGAACGGGTTTTGTGATCGACAAAGATGGGCATATCGTCACCAACAATCATGTGGTGGATGGGGCGGAACGGATCGAGGTCAATTTCCTTGACGGCACGATTGTGCGCGGGCAGGTGGTCGGCCTTGATCCCGATTCTGATCTGGCGGTCCTCAAGGTCGATTTGCCAGCAGATCGACTGTCTCCGGTAGGATTGGGCGACTCGAACAATTTGTTCATTGGTGAAACAACGGTTGCTATTGGCAGTCCGTTTGGGCAGCGGTGGACGCTGACAACCGGGGTCATCAGCGCGCTTGACCGGACGATTAGCGGACTGACGGATTTCACGGTCGGGGCGGTTATTCAGACAGACGCGGCCATTAATCCCGGTAACAGCGGCGGCCCACTGCTGAACCTGCAAGGCGAAGTAATCGGCGTTAATTCGCAAATTTTGAGCGAGACCCGCAGCAGTTCAGGCATTGGATTCGCCATTCCCAGCAATCTTGTCCGGCGGGTGGCGACGGAACTGATCGAAAATGGTTTCGTCAATTACAGCTATCTGGGCATTCAGTCGCAGCCTGACCGCGATGTTTCGCTGCCGCTGATTGAAGCCAATAACCTGCCAAACAATCTGCGCGGTGTGGTGGTGGATTCGGTCGCGCCGAATGGCCCGGCATCACGGGCTGGTCTTCGCAGCGCCGGGAATGCCACGCGGATTGATGGGCAACTGGTGCCAACCTCGGTGGACATCATCACAGCAATTGACGGTGTGCAACTGACGGGCATGAGTTCGCTGGTGGCGTACCTTGCCAGCAACACTGTTCCCGGTCAAACGGTCAATCTGACGGTGTGGCGCGATGGTCAGCAGATTAACCTGCCAGTGGTGCTTGGTTCACGTCCCCGATAGTTCATTTTCTGGGTAGGGACGTAATGTGTAGGGGCGCAGCATGCTGCGTCCCTACGGGAAATCAAGCGTATTCCAATTGATTTTCAAGGATGATGGGCGGGAGAATTTGGATTATGCGACCGCCAGAAATCTCGATTTTGGGGATCGGTAAAGCGGTCTAAGTCCGTACCCGGTGACCAGTAGTTGCAGTCCGGAAGGATGGTTTCGGTATCAAACCGGGTGGTTCCATCCAGTTTGGCACCGACCAGACTAGCATCATTCAAGTTCGCGCCGCGCAAGTCCGCCCCACATAAATTTGCTCCATCCAGATTGGCCGCCTGCATGAAAGCATGGGTAAGCCGTGCGCCAGAAAGCTTGGCCTTACGTAAATTCGCCAGTCCCAAATGGGCTGCATCGAGGTTGATTCGTTGCAGATTGGCAGCCTCCAAATTAGCGTGGCTTAACTGCGCTGCTTTTAAGTCACCATTGGTCAGCCAACCACGCGCATTCATCATCCGCACAGCTTCAATAGCAAAGGCATTATCGGGACTGCCCATTTGCAGGATGATTCGTTGTTTTTCGCGTTCCTCCGCCCGCTGATGTTGTAAACGATCGATAATCAGCACTGTGATGGCGATGCTGGCGAGTTCTGTTCCCATGTTGCTGTAAAAGTCGTTAAAAGTCTGGCGAATCAGACTTCGTAAATCCAAGCCGGGATGCAGGTCAAGCGTTCCAATCAGTGTGACCAACCCCGCCAATGCCAATAGCAGCAACCCCAATCGCTGAACCGGTTCTAACCGCTTCAACCCGGCAATCATGCTAAACCTCCAATGTGTCGTGGTACAGACATCACGGTAGCACGATTCCCAAGCCAAATACCCCAAATAATAGGGGTTGCATGTGAAAATTGTAAATTCGAATGAGCGATAATCCGGCCTGCGGTTATAACGAAAATCATTGGAGTGAGTATCGGCGACCCACCCCAATGGCCTATGTAGTCGTTAGCGCTTGTTGGCTTCCATCGAATTCAGCAGGAGCGCGGCTATTGCACCGGGCACCCAGCCCGCGATGGTCAGCGCCAATACGATTACAACTGTTCCACAACCCCGGTCGATGACTGCCAGTGGCGGAAACAGAACACACAGCAATGCACGTCCACAACCCATAATCAGTTACTCCTTATCGCTCTCGTCTTATGTTCTTTACTACGAGTGCCTTGGATAGGGAGTTGCGGGTTTTACCCCCTTAAATTGGGCTATTCGGGATCGCGTTTGGTATCTGCGAATGTGCCACCTGTTACCTGATGCAATTGTGCCAATGGGATGGGGAAAATGGCGTTATGTGCACCACCTGCGGCATACATCAGTTCATAACGGCGCATGGAGTCATCCAACAGGACGGTGATGCCGGGGGTGCGATGACCCAGCGGCGGAACGCCACCGGGGGCATAACCGAAGATGGCGATGCACTGTTCCGCATTGGCGACCTTGACCTTTTTGCGCCCGACGTTGAAATGCGCCGCAAGTTTCTTTTCATCCACGCGCTGGTCGCCAGATGCAATAACGAGGATGGGTTTTTCATCGATCAGGAAACAGATGCTCTTGGCGATCTGGCCGAGTTCGCAGCCGATTTCATCTGCCGCTAACTGCGAGGTGGCGGTTGAGTTTTCAAAAAAGCGAATCTGGATACCGAAGTTCCAAGCATCCAACGCGGCCTGCACATCGGCTGAGGTGAGGGATTCCATAAAAATTACTCCTGTGTTTCGTAGCGGGTAATTTGATCGATAATGGTTTGCAAGGCAATACGGGCGCGGGATTCGCTTTCGCCAGCGGACATGAAGGCAACGATATAGCGGGCATCACCAACGGTCAACACGCCCGCATCATCGACTACGCGACCAATGGCGATGTCGCCAACGGGTAAAATTCCATCTTTGCCGATGTAGCCATCCGGGAATACAAATTCAATCGGTGAGCGATAATCCGGGTTGCGGATGGCGAGCAATTCATTGGTTGCATTGATGGCGGTTCGCAGGCGGTCATCGGTGGTAAAAGCTGCACCGCGCACGAGGACATCGTAACCTCGCGCGAGGTCAGCCGCTGTAAAGGCATTATCAACATTATAGGCTGTGCCATCCCCTCCACGCACAAAGCGGCTGATGGAGGGGGCGAAGCGTTCATCGAAGAGGCCGATGGTGGGTGTCCCCGGCCAATCCCATGTGCGGATACCGTTTTCCATGCCGATTTTCAGCAAAAAGTCGTTGAATTTTTCGACAGCGTTTTTACCGCCGCGCGCCCGCCTTTCAACATCAGCGATGACGGTTCCGGTTTCGAGGTTGTTGCTGAAAACGATGGCGCTGTAGAGGGGAGTGCCTTCGCCATCCTGCCATGCTTCCGGCAGGGTGTAGTAGTAATAGTAGAGGGCGACAAAAGCTTTGAAACAACTGGCGACCGGGTAGAGGTCGGCGGCGTTGATCTCGATACGGAAATCCTCATCGTTTTGGGCGTTGACGCGGCGGAAGTCCAACGCCATTTTGCGGCCTGCAAATTCGGCTTCCAGCGTTTGGCGGATGCTGGCAACCAGCGGGGTTTCGGCTTCCCAGTCCTCTGCCAGAAGGGGGCGCGACAGCAAGGCCGCGCCCAAAGCAATCAGAAAAGTTCTGCGATTCAGTTTCAACAATCTGTCCTTCGTCCTGGATAGTTGTACGGCAGGGTTTTTAGTTATTGGTTTTGTCACCCATAACCAACGAATTCCCTTGAGATTTTCTATCCAAAAATCAGGTTATTCTACCAAGCGTAGGCTTCCGGGGCTGTGCCGCCGGGGCCGGGCCAGATTTCGTCCAACTTTTTCATGTGTTCGTCGGTCAATTGAATTTCCAGCGAACGCAGGCTTCCGGTCAACTGCTCCATCGTGCGCGGGCCGATGATAGGCGCGGTGACAACGGGGTTTTTGAGCAGCCATGCCAGCGCGACATCAGCGGGTTTTTCGCCAATTTCGTCGCAGAAGGCTTCGTATTGAGCCAGTTTATCACCATATTTTGCGAGTATTTCTTTGGAGCGATCCCCTTGACGGCGTTTGCCTGTCTCTTTCGTGCCGCCGAGGATGCCACCCGCCAGCGGACTCCAAGGAATGATGCCGAGGCCATAATGTTCGCAAGCTGGAACGACTTCCAGTTCGATGGTACGGGCGGCGAGATTGTACAGGCTTTGTTCGCTGACCAAGCCCATGAAATTACGTTTTTGGGCGGCTTCGTTGGCCTGGGCGATATGCCATCCAGCGAAGTTGCTGCTGCCGATATACAGCACTTTGCCTTCGCGGACAAGCTGTTCCATCGCCTGCCAAATTTCTTCCCACGGGGTAGCCCGATCCACATGGTGCATCTGGTACATGTCGATGTAATCGGTTTGCATCCGCTTGAGGCTGGCTTCGCAGGCACGTTTGATATGCAGGGCAGAGAGCTTGCTTTCGTTCGGCCAGTCGCCCATTGTGCCATAGGCTTTGGTGGCGATGACGGTTTTTTCGCGCCGTCCGCCGCCTTGCGCGAACCAGCGCCCGACGATCTGTTCGGTGATACCTTCGCCCTTTTTCCAGCCGTAGACGTTGGCAGTATCGAAGAAGTTAATGCCTAGTTCGAGGGCCTTATCCATGATGGCAAAGCTATCGGCTTCGGCGGTTTCCGGGCCGAAGTTCATCGTGCCGAGACAGAGAGGGCTGACCAATAATCCGGTGCGTCCCAAATGTTTATACTGCATGGTAAATATCCTCTCAAAAAAGTATGTCGTTCAGATGGAAGGGAGGGGGAAGCGAAATTCCAGTTCCCATTTTAGCGCGGGATTGACAGGCGACTAGTGCCAACCCGGATAAATGTCATTTGGGAACAGGCTGTTTGCGACTGCCGCCTCCCTTCAATTGCTTGTAGAGTGGAGGTATGGAGGAAAACTATGCAGAATCTCATGAATAAATTCATCAATCCGATTCTTAACCAGCTGCTGCGGTCGCCGCTGCACGGGTTGGTCAGCCGCAATCTGATGCTGATTACGTTCACCGGGCGTAAGAGCCATCATATTTATACGACACCGGTTGAGTACCGCCGGGTGGGGGATACCATCATGGTTCTCAGCCGTAAAGGTCGGGCATGGTGGAAGAATTTGCAGGGCGGCGCTCCGGTTACGGTGAGCGTACATGGGCAGGAACTTCAGGGACAGGCAGAGGTTGTTCCAGTGGATGAGCAGGTCATCAAACAGGTTTTTCATCAGATGCATCCCTCTATCGCAGAATCGAAACTTGATGAGTATGCGCCGGATATGGTGCTGATTCAGATACGGGTTTAGAGAA
>JAIOHM010000198.1 GCA_019912965.1 Anaerolineae bacterium | reverse complement strand
GAAGCCGGAATTCCTCAGGTCGACCGAGCTGTAGAAGGGCGGCGTGTGCTCCTGCCACTGGGCGCGGAACCATTGCTCGATGGCCGTGGCGCGGTCGAGGAAGGTGCGCTCGAGGTCGAGCAGCGGGCCGGTGAGGGCGGTTTTGAGATGAGGAACCAAAAGTGTTTGAAAAAACGATGATGGAATAACAAAGTTACTGCAAAATTCAGTAACCCAGTTTATTTGCAGACTTTTTCAGTAAGTCTTTTACTACCGATCCGGCAAGAAACGTGTGAATGCCGCTGACACAGGAGCGTTTTCCAAGCTTCGCTGTGAAAAAATGAATCTCCCGTCACAAACAAAACCTAGTTCACTCCAATTGATTGAATTTAACGCATCACGAAAATCGGCTATATCAATATCTTGAGACTTGGGGAAAATGGCCAAAACAGAGCCATCATAATTAAGACAACCATTTATAAAAAAGGGCGCCTCGTTACGTGTTTTTACGTTGACGTAAACCCTTGGTTTGTCGGATATGAAATATCCCCTCCCCCACTGCCACCAATTGCTCTCATCAAATTGCCGAATACGACGTGCAAGCAGACGTTCTTTGTGAGGAATTAGCGCTTCAAGCGGCGCGTTAGGACACCAAATCATTTTGCGAGTTTTGCCAGTTTTCACTGTGGATGAGCAGACAAACTCAGTTGTTCCATTAGCAGAGTCTTCGTAAATCTCATCAGCTCCAGAAACAGCGCCAACTTTAACTACCGCAACGTCTGATAAACGTAATGGGTATTCGTTTTTAGAAAAGATTAAATGACCAGCACACTCGATAAAGTTTCTTTCCTCCCATTTGAGATTCCAATTCGGAGGAAGTTGCCAAGGTGATTGGCCATAGCCAATAGCAGCGCAGTGAGTTCTATGAGACAAATTATCAAATTCATACCGCCAAATCAGGCAGTTTGGAATTGCGTCCTGGAATACCCTCGCATCCCCTAACTCAATCGCGTGGGTAATAGTCCCGTGCTCAAATAACCATTTATTTAGTTTTACAGCACTGGTTGCCTTAAGAAAATCACGCGGAGTAATAAAAATGAGCTCTCCCCCCTTCTTGAGGTGGCGTACAGCTTTCTCTATGAAGAACAGATAGAGATTTGAGCGCCCATCAAAATTATCCTGCTTGAGTAATATCTTCGTTGATTCAGGAATATCTTGAAATCGAACATAAGGTGGATTACCAATAATGGTGTCGAACTTCTCAGATTCGCTATACGAAAAAAAATCGATTGTATGTACACCTGGTGGTGAATGCCTATCATCCAGCTCAATACCAACAGCGTCGGGGAAATAATTTAAGAATGCCCCATCTCCACATGCTGGCTCCAAAACCCGACCGCGATTCCAGCACCCCCCAAGCATAAATCTAACCACTACATCCGGAGTAAATACCTGTCCAAGCTTTTCAACATCCTTGGGTACAAAAGGTAACTCCGCAGTTGTTGGAAAGTGATCAAATATCAAAAGATTTGTATCCATGGGGATACCTCAAAGTAGATATTTCTTCAGATGTCTATCAAAACTTTTTAGCGCTTCCGCTCGCAATGAAAAAGTTTTTCTCAGAATTGACAGTATGTATGTTTGTGCCTCTTCATTCCCACGATCATTTCTCAAACGGTTTTTACCCCAATGGCATTGAAATGGGGGGTTGTTTCCATTCGGAACAAGTTCATTAATTTTTTTTAAACTAGTCCAGAAAACATCACCGGGATCTTCTTTGCTTACTATTAAAAAATAGTAGTCGGCAAATGGATTACGGCCTATGCAACGTGATAGCTCAATCGAAAATCGTTCCCAATTATTAATGCGAACATCCTGTGGGTGGATTCCAGTAAGCGCGTAAAAAACCCCCTCCTTGCTAGAAAGATTGTCAGATGTTCTTAATGCGCTTACTTTGACATTAACTGGAATAAACACTCCCTCGCCAATGGTTACTGCGAAGTCATACCAAAAACGTGCGGGAGCGACGTGAAGAGAAAGACGATTTGACTGAAACCACTCGCTCGATAAGGAAAAAAATTCGAGCGCTTGTGATATTTGTCTTTCGTTTTTTTGCGAGTTTATTCGACCATCTTTTTCGTTTCTTGATAACACCAACTTCTCGGAACGTATCGCATCAGATAAATAACTCTGAAGACGATCCAGTATTGCAGCTGGTGTGGTCATAAATCGAGTATCTTGTTGTTATGTCACAAAGAAATCACTCTGTGCAACAAAATCTGTTTAATATTAGCATGACCGATTGAGCATTTGTAATTGGGCAAATTTCTCTCCTCATTCTGTACCGCCCTGTTGCGGCTCTTCGGCTGGCGCGTCGTCTTCGTGCCGCCGCCCGCGCCGAAGGCGGTGGTGATCGTCTACCCGCACACCTCGAACTGGGATTTCCCGATCGGCGTTCTGGCGCGGGCGGTGATCGCCATTCCGATCGGCTTCATCGGCAAG
>JAIOHM010000197.1 GCA_019912965.1 Anaerolineae bacterium | reverse complement strand
CCCCGTACACAGGAAGGGGGAGAAAAATACTTATCGCTACGCGGGGATTTTCTTCGCGCTGGTCAATCTGCTGATCTTTGCTGGCGTGATGCCATTATGGGCAGAAGGCCGACTCAAACAGCCCGCGGTTGCCCCGCTGCTGGTGACAGGCGCGTTCGTGATCGTTCAGGCCGTTGAATGGATAAAGGCGCGCGATTGGCAAAAATTGGCGCGGCGGATTGTTGTTCCGGCAGTTGGGATGCTCCTGATCTTCGGCGGGTTGGATTGGGCAGCCGCCAATTGGCCGCAGACGCACCCGGTTGCTGGTTTGCCGGACGATGTGCGGCAGATGGACATAGTGTTTGGCGATCAGCTTAAATTGGTCGGCTGGCGGGCACTGCCGGAATGGCCTGCGGCAGAAAAAGGGTGGACACATTTCCTGCGGTCGTACACCGTTCAACTCTATTGGGAAGTTTTGCAGCCCGTCACTGATGATTACAATCTGTATCTGGCCTTGGTGCTGGATGGCGAACGGATCGCAGGCGTTGACCGGGCAATTGGCACGGTGAGCTATCGCCCGAAGCCAACTTCAGCATGGATGCCGGGGGAAATCTACGCGGAGATTATCGGCTTCCGCATTCCGCAGTCGGTCACGCTGGAACGGAGTGGCGATGTGCAGTTGGGGGTGTATCTTGCACCCGGCGACACGAACGATCCCAACCGTGTGATTACACCCATCCCAATTACATCGCTAGAAAATGCGCCGACTTCGATCCACTTACAGCGAGTAGCGGTTTTTGACACTGGATACATTGGCAGCGAACTCGATGGTTATACGCCAAGCGAGGCGGTTTTTGGTGGGCAAATCGCGCTGAAGGGGTATCAACTGCCGGATCAGGCCGCACCAGATGAGCCAATTCCGCTAAAACTCTACTGGAAAGCGCTAGCAGAGATGACCAGCGATTACACCATGCTCATCCATATTGAAGATGAAGCTGGAAATATGGTCGCGCCGTTTGATGTGCCGCCGCGCGGGAACACGCTGCCGACTTCGACATGGCCGCCGGATTATCCACTAACGGATGAAATCGTCATCACTGCGCCATCCGTACCGGGAACCTATCGCGTCTATATCGGCTGGTATGATCCGTTGACGCTGGTACGTCTGCCCGCTGGAACGCCGGATGATCGCCTGCTATTGGGCGAAATCCGGGTGAGCTAAAGCCTGCTCACCGCGCTTCGCTCACCGCAATCGGCGTTTTGGCAATGATTTCTTTCATGTAGGCTTCGGCTTCTGCCCGCGTACCAAAGAACTTCATGCGCCTGTAATTGGTGATTCGCAACAGGGTTTCAACAATCATTTTGATTCCGACCGACAATCCGACGAATACCATTTCGCCGCTGCGGGGATGGGTTAAACCGGGGCCTGCTTTAGCCGTCAACCAATTGATCGGGATGCGTTTGACCTGCGAAATATCGACAATCGAATGGATGACATAGGGCAGCGAATCGCGCATGTGGCGCTCATCCTGATAAGCGCGCATCAGGTCATCCATATTCAGGGGTTCGGCAATCTCGTAAATGAGGTAGCGTTTATCCTGGCTGAGTTGGACATGGACGGGCATAACTGCTTCTCCTATACTAAACTCACTTTTCCTTCAATTTACACCGGATTGACTTCACAATAAGGTATAGGATCATGAACTGGTCACAACTTCGTCTTCGCAACGCATCCAGTTGGACGATGTTTATCTTTGGCCTGCTGGCGGCTGTATTGGGCATCATCGGCATCATTCGCCCAGAGTTTATCCTTAGTGTATTGGGTTTCCAAGTGATTGACCGGACGGCTCGTGCTGCTGGCGATTACACGTTGGTTTTCGCCACCGCATCCTCAATGGCTTCATTGAATATGGGGATTTATTATGTCCTCGCGTCGCTCACCAATTGGAAGCCGTTCTATCGCTGGACAGTTCCCTTTCGCATCGTCACTTTTACCGTATTTACGCTGGCAGTCGTGAATGGGATTGCCCCTACAGCCTTCATCGGTGTTGGCCTTTGGGAACTGATCGGCGCATTGGCGACCGGGGCAGCCTTATTTTATGAACGTGGGCGCGATCAAAACCGTACATAAATCCCGGTTGCGGGCTATAATCGCGGTAATGAATGTGAGGAGTTTTTATGTCCGACCAAGATGCGATTCGCCGGGCAGTGGCCGCATCGCTCCGTAAACAACTCGGCGGTTCGCGCCCGGTGATTGACGAAACAGTGGTCAACGCCGCACCGGAAGGCAGTACCCTACCGATTCCGGCGGATGCTTTGGTGACGCCGCTGGCACAAACCGCCGCTTTAATGCGCCGCGTGAAGCTCGTTCCGGAAGCCTATGAAAAGGGTGGTTCACCCGAGGGTGGTGTAATCGCTATTGGTGCCGATCACGGCGGTTACAGCCTGAAAAAAATGCTCAAAGCTGATCTGCAAACCCGCTACACGGTTATTGACTGCGGCACGAATGGCACGGAAAGCGTCGATTACCCGGATTTTGCGCTGGCAGTGGCGGAACAGGTTGCCAGCGGGCGGGCATGGCGTGGCATTATGATCGACGGTGCGGGCATCGGTTCGTGCATGGTGGCCAATAAAGTGCCGGGTGTGCGGGCAGCATTGTGTTACGATTATGCGACAGCCATCAACAGCCGCGAACACAACAACGCCAATTATTTAACGTTGGGCGCGGGGTTGATCGGCACTGCACTGGCGAAACAAATTGTGGATACATGGCTGAAAACCGATTTCGGCGGGGGTCGCCATGCCAAACGGGTGGATAAAATCACGGCGGTGGAGAAGAAGTACGGGAAGTAATGAGGTATGAGGTATGAGTAAAAACTACTCATGGCTCATCAGACAACTCTGGTAACTGACAACTGGAAACTGGAAACTCACCATGAAACGAGTGAATAACGCGGAATTTGAACGGCTGGTGGATGAGATTACCCAACAGGTGGTATCGAAATTAGGGGCGACCAAGACCGCATCAGAGCCACACACCCACAGCGGCGGTATCCTGTGTAACTGTACGGATGGGCGCTGTGTACGCGAGTGCGCCGACCGGGTGAAACAGGTGGTCAATAATGGTGCAGGGCGCATCACCTCCGGGTTGGGGTTCATCCCACGCGATCTGGGAGTCGCCCGATTCATCGACCACACCATGCTCAAGCCCGATGCAAGTGCAGCCGAAATCGCGCAGCTTTGCCAGGAGGCGCGGGAGTATCACTTCGCGTCGGTGTGCGTGAACAGCACTTATGTGCCGCTGTGCGCTGATTTGCTCAAGGGCAGCGATGTGGCAGTATGTACAGTGGTTGGTTTCCCATTGGGCGCATCACCCGCCGAGGTGAAAGCCTACGAAGCGCAGTTGGCAATCCAGAATGGCGCGACCGAAATCGACATGGTGATGAACATCGGCGTGCTCAAAAGCCGGGATGTGAAAGCCCTGCACCACGACATCGGCACAGTGGTCAAAACCTGCCATGCCCACAATGTGATCTGCAAAGTGATTCTGGAAACCTCCAAGCTGAACGATGAGGAAAAGGTGATCGCCTGCCAAGTAGCGAAGGTCGCCGGGGCAGATTTCGTCAAGACCAGCACCGGGTTCGGCGGAGGCGGCGCGACGGCTGGCGATGTGGCCTTGATGCGGAAAATAGTCGGCCCGGAAATCGGCGTGAAAGCATCCGGTGGTGTGCGGAATTATGAAGATGCACAGGCGATGGTCAAGGCTGGGGCGACTCGTATTGGTGCCAGCGCAGGCGTAGCCATTGTGAAAGCCGAACGCGGCGAAAGCGTGGGCAATGTCGGTAAGGTATATTGAGGGAATGAATGCCTGAAATCGATACTATTCACGCCGACGCACTGCCCCTCACCTACGACTCACTGGTTGAGCAATTTTCGGCTTGTGGGGTGACAGCGGGACAAACCGTGCTGGTTCACAGCAGCATGAGCCGTATGGGATGGATTGTAGGCGGCGCGGTGGATGTGATTCGGGCACTGCTCGATCTATTGGGCGAATCGGGCACGCTGATGATGCCAACGCATACCAGCAACAATACTGATCCATCACACTGGGAAAATCCGCCTGTGCCAGAACACTGGTGGACGATTATCCGGGAGCACCGTCCGGCGTATGACCCGCGTGTGACTCCTTCATGGAATATGGGCGTACTACCGGAAGTTTTAAGGACGTGGTCGGGAGCGATACGCAGCGAACACCCGATTGGATCATTCGTGGCAGTGGGGAAACACGCGGATTATCTGACCAGCAAACACAAACTGGATGAGGAATTTGGGCAGACTTCGCCCATCGGCAGATTGTATGAATTGGATGGGTATGTGATGCTGTTGGGGGTACCGCATGATAACAACACCTCACTGCATCTGGCAGAACATCGCGCCCAATGGCCGAGCAGACGGTATCACCGCGAGGGAACGGCGATGCTGGTCAACGGCGAACGCCAATGGGTGGAATATGATATGCTCCAACTGGATACCGATGATTTCAACGCGGTTGGCGCGGCGTATGAGGCCAAGCATAGGATTCCTGTCTATAAAGTGGGGCGGGCGGACGTGCGGTTTTTACGCCAGCGACCATTGGTGGACTTTGCGGTAGAATATATGGAACTTCATCGGAAGTAATCGATTAAACAGGTAAAAGGCAGGGCATGAAGCCATCATGCCCCACTGAATTTTTAACTCGTCAGGGAGATTACAAAAATGGCAGAAGCATTGGGCATGATTGAAACCAAGTCGTTCGCGGCGCTGGTGGAAGCGGCAGACGCGATGGTGAAGGCTGCGCGCGTTGAATTGGTCAGCTACGAGAAAACAGGCGGCGGCTTTGTGACAGCCGTTGTGCGCGGCGACGTTGCAGCGGTGAAAGCGGCTGTGGAAGCAGGCGTCCGCAGCGCCGAAAAAGTGGGCGAGGTTGTTGCGGTGCATGTGATTCCGCGCCCGCATGTGAACGTGGATGCAATCCTGCCGTTGGGCCGCACTGAAGAAGGCCAAGCCGGGATGAAAAAGGAATAGTTCACAGTTTTCAGTTATCAGTTATCAGTTTAGAGCGGATTATTTCGACTGATAACTGGTAACCGGTATCTGAAAACTTTCTATCAAAGCTGCAAGCCGAGGCTGACAGCTTTTTTGTGTTTCCGGGAGCATGAACATGATACTGGCTATGGTTGTGGGTAACGTGGTAGCGAGCGCGAAAAGTGCCAAGACGGACGGGCTGAAGATGATGATCGTGCAGCCGCTCGATCTGGAGGGCAAGCCGAAGGGCAATTATGTGGTGGCGTTCGATGCTGTGGGGGTTGGAGTTGGTGAGGTGGTGCTGTATGTGACGGGGAGCAGCGCCCGGCAAACCCCGGCTACAGACGGACGGCCCGCGGACGCGACGATTTTCGCGGTTGTGGATACATGGGATGTGGGTGGGCAGGTGATGTATGAAAAAGGGCGGGATGATTAGGGGAAGGGAGGAGTAATGAGGGATGAGGTATGAGTACAAAGTACTGAGTACTGAGTACTGAGTACTGAGTACTGAGTACTGAGTACTGAGTACTGAGTACTGATAAAGATTACGAAGTATTACAGGATTGTCGTCGTCTTTGTCAGGTTGTCGGTGAAGGGTATTAGTTGATTCGCAACGTGCGCAAGATTCTGCAAATTCGTCAATTTCTTCACAGGATTTTTTGCATTTTGCGAATCTTGAGGGGAATTCGTTTTCAGTTATGCGTTGCCAGTTATCGGTTTCCAGAGAAATTCAGAAGCGGTTTGCACGCAATGGCGGCGGCGGCGCGGTGGCGAAGGTGGGTTTCGCCGCCAATAAGCCATCAGCCATCAGCCATCAGCAAAATACAGGCAGGGATTTGCACAAACTGCGTCATTTGTATCACTTTTATGTCGCAAATGTCGTGCAAAATGTGCAAAGCTGAGGGGAAATGTCGTCAAAGTCGTCAATGTCAGTTTCCAGTTGCCAGTTATCAGTTTCCAGAGAAATAGGGAATGCCCGGTGGGTTATCGGACGGGGTGGGGTGTTGGTTGAACCCTCGCGTGTTTATCGGATTCAACGTTCTGATTAGCCGGGATTGTCGTCGTTGTCGGAATGGGTTTGTCGGACAAAAGTATTGCGGCGATTCGGGATGTGCCTGCCGCTGCAATACTTGCTGAATAGTTATCAGTTTTCAGTTATCAGAAAATACGCAGCTCATAAACACCATTCACAAGCTCAGTGTAGCAGATATTGAAGGAAAAAGGGTGACCAAATGGTCACTCTTTTTGGATGAAGTTGCTAACGGTTTTGAGGGGCGGGTATTGTTA
>JAIOHM010000196.1 GCA_019912965.1 Anaerolineae bacterium | reverse complement strand
ACAGCCCAATTATAGCACGGGGAATAGGCCGGAATGAATGGGGTGATTGAGCCTTCACCCTCAGACTTTCAAACGGTTTTATAATTGACCGATACGAACTCTTGTGCGCATTTGCAGAAAATTCTGCACAGGATCAACCTATAAGGCTCACCATCATATGCGCGCAACCGCCGCAAACGCGTAACTTCTATGAAGTACTGTTCCGAATGGCATTCAAGGTTGCGTTGGCAATGAGCTGCTCAAAAATCTTTGCCATGTGATGCGGTGGATAGGGCATCTTCTGATCGAGCCACCATTCAATCAGCAGCAGCAGCGACCCGGCAATATGATGGGCAGCAACCTGCGGCGGTATCAGACCGTTCGGTTGGGCAAAAAGGGGTTTACATGTCCGCAGGGTATTGGCTGCCATGCGGTCTGTCAGCCACTTCCGTACCGCTAATGTTCCTTCGCTGCTCAATAAAATCTGGTACAGACTGCTGTTCTCCTGTGCATGTTTGAAAATCAAATATCCCTCAGCATCTTGCAAGGCTGGCTCTTTGGTTAAGGCTTCGATCTCCCCAACCAGTTCTTCCAGTTTGCGCCGGAGCAGTTCATCTTTATCGTGGTAATGGCGGTAAAAAGTCGCGTGGGCAACATCCGCACGATCTGTAATTTCTTTGATGGTGATGGGGTCGTACCCCTTCTCCAAAATCAGGGCGACCAATGCATCACCGAGCGCCTGTTGTGTCTTTCGTATCCGTCGATCCATTTTTTCCATCGTGACGACCCCACATTTTGAGACACCTGTCTCATAAGCTGTAAACCAGAACGATTGCTTGTTGACCCGCAGGTTTCTCAAGTTACGATATAAATCATCTATTTTGAGACATTCTATCGCATAACAGGAGTTGGAGAAATGGCAGTCACGGATACAAAGTCGCCTATTGTCGCCTTCAAACCGAAGCACGATTTTCCACCCGGCCCACCACCCGTCGGCACGAACCCGCTTGCCCAACTGCGCTTCGGGCTGCGTGTGACCGGCGACCCACTGAACGTCATGTTAGGCTGGTTCAGGCAGTACGGCGACATCGTTCATCTTCAGTTTGGGGCGGCAGCTCATGTTTATTTTCTGGCTCACCCGGATCATTTTCATACGGTGCTGGTAGAAAAAGCCGACCAGTTCCACAAATCACCCAGCTACAAAGACGAAAAACGCGGTTTAGCTCGCATTCTGGGAAATGGTTTGGTGACGAGCGATGGTGACTACTGGCGGCGGCAGCGCAAATTGATCCAGCCCGCTTTCCATGCCCGCCGTATTGAAGCCTATGCCGAGGAGATGATCAGGCTTACGCGCCACCTGCTGCAATCGTGGCAGGATGGCAAAACGGTAGATGTGAACGATAGGATGATGTGGCTGACCTTAGCCATTGTCGCCAAAACCATCCTCGATACAGATATCACTGCTGATACGGAAAAAATTGCCGAAGCCGTGACCGTCTTTCAACGCCTCGCTTTTGGAGTGGATATTTTTCCGCTGTGGATGCCGACGCCGTCACACCTCAAACAGCGGCGGGTCGAAAAAGCCATGAACGATGTCGTCGCTGCATTGATTACCCAACGGCGCAAAGTGGCCGAAGATCGCGGGGATTTGCTCTCTATGCTGCTCAACAGCGTGGATGAAGATGGGCAGGGGATGACCGATAAACAAATTCGGGATGAGATTGTCACCTTGTTCTTGGCAGGCCATGAAACCACCGCCAATGCCCTCAGTTGGACATGGTATCTGCTGGCACAGCACCCGGAGGTCGAGCAAAAACTGCACGACGAACTCGATAGCGTACTGCACGGCAAACCGCCCACGCTGGCTGACCTGAAGCACCTGCCATACACCGAACAAGTGCTGCAAGAATCCATGCGCCTGTATCCGCCCGTGTGGAATATGAGCCGTCAGGCATTGGCGGATGTAGAAATCGGTGGGTACATCATCCCGAAAGGCAGCGAAGTGAACCTCAATACCTATGCTATGCACCACGATTCGCGCTGGTGGGAAAACCCGGAACGTTTTATCCCGGAACGTTTTCATCCAGACCGTCAAATCAACATGCCTAAAATGGCTTACCTGCCGTTCAGCGCCGGGCCGCGAGTCTGCATTGGCAACAGCTTCGCCATGATGGAGGCACGGCTCATTCTGGCGGCGGTTGCCAGCCAGTATCGCCTGCGGATGGCCGATGGACAGCCTTCCGTGAAAATGGAACCGCTGATTGCCCTGCGCCCTCAAAATGGTCTGTCAATGATCGTTCGTTCAAGAACACATGTAGGTTAAAGTACACCAACGGTTTTATAATTGACACATACGAACTCTTGTGCTACGATCTTCTGTAGGGGCGAAACATGTTGCGCCCGCTTCGCCCCAAATCTGCAAATTCTGCACAAAACCCTGTGCTGCATTTGTCGCATTTGCAGAATTTTCCGCACATTACCAATTCATAATACACGCCGCCAAAACCACCGCCGCCATCGCCGCCGCCGCCATCAAAGATTCGCAAGATTCACAAAATCCCGTTTTGAAATTGACGAATCTGAAGAATCTGACGAAATTTGCGAATCTTCCCCATCTTGACTAACGACCAGCGACTAATGACTTGTGACTATCCTGACATTGACGACATTGACGACATTTGTGACATCCAAATGAAGGGAGTTGGCTTTTACCAAAAACTAAAAACCAACAACCAGCTTGCTGACCGCTGTTCCCACAATCATTCTGGATTTTTACTGAGAACTAGGAACTAGGAACGAATGCTCGTTCCCGCCACGCCCGTAAACCCGGCATGTGCGCGTCGTAATGATCGAGGTATTCCGTAACAATATGACGGTAGAGGCTGCCGTCATCCGCCCAGGTAAAATGCTCGGTATCCATCAGTTTGTCTTCGGGGATGCTGTCCACAAACGTCAGCATCTCCCGGTGGGAACGGGCGAAGGCTTTCAGAATATCATCCAGCGGGCGGTCACGATTGGCCGCGAAGGCACGCGCGTTGACCACATCATCCTCTTCCGAAAGATCAGGGATGCCGCCTTCCAAACCGATCCGCACTTCCGCGATCACCTGCTGTTCCCAGTACAGCAGATGACCAATCAAATCCTTAACCGACCAATCAGCCTGCGGGCCGGGGCGTTCGGTCATCTGGTCTTCATTCGCCCCTGCCCACAACGTTTCAATCTCCGCCTGCCGCGTGCGGATGATGCCCAACAGTTTAGCCTTGCTCACGGCTTAAATTCTCCAGTGGCATCGTCCCATCGTCACCAAACCGTGCTTGCAAATCTTCACCAACCGCGCTCAAGCGGCGTCCAAGCGCGGCAAGCTGCTCATAATAAAACGGCGTGAAATGCTGGCGGTCGGCATCCTCTGCGGCTAATGCTTCCCGCACCAGTTGTTCAGCTTCGATGTTGCGGCGCAGTTCCCGATACCGTTCCTGAGCCACGAAATTGATCCAGTCGAACATGCGTCATGTCTCCTGTTTACTTGCTTAACTTAACCTGCTATAATGCGTTTACTGGTTATAAGGATAGCACGATTCGTCTAACCTGTCAAGCAGTTTATAGTGGTTAGGTGGACTATGAAAATCTTTGATTTGATCGGTGGTTGGCTGTGTCTGGACTTCACCAACACGGCGGATGGCGACATCAATACTGAGTGGACAGAGCACCTAAACAGCTATGCTGATCTAGTGGGTTGGGCGGGGCAAGCCGGACTGCTGGATGAGGTGAGGGCGGCGTTGCTCCTCAAAGAAGCGGACGCCTATCCAGCGGAAGCTGAAGCGGTTTTGGCACACGCTATCCAACTGCGGATGATGCTGTACCATGTTTTTTCGGCAGTCGCAGCGGACGAAACCCCGGATTTGACCGATTTCAACCGTGCCATCAACGAAGCCGCGCAGCATCTACAAAGCGTTCTGAAGGCTGGCGATTATAGCTGGGATTGGTCAACCGAGCCGGAAGCCCTCGATCAAATGCTGTGGCCTGTTATCTGGTCGGCAGTTGATCTGCTGCACAGCCCGCAGCATAAGCTGGTGCGGGAATGCGGGGGGAATACATGCAGTTGGTTATTTCTGGATACCAGCCGGAATCACAGCCGCCGCTGGTGTGATATGAAGGACTGCGGCAACCGCGCCAAAGCCCGCGCGCATTATCACCGCATAAAACAAACCGGATAAAACAATTGAGGCGCAGCTTGTGCGCCCCAATCATCCCCCTGCGTTGTGGTATTTATCCAGCAAGTTCCGCCTCGTACATATCATAACGCGAGGCTAATGCCGGAGCCGAAAGCCATTCCGGTTCTGCTTCCATATCTGCCATCTCGACCCAATAACGTTCGAGTCCGCCGGGGACGATAATGGTCAGGAATTTAGCGGGTTCATCTTCCGGGTTGGCGAAGGTATGCACCTTGCCTTTGGGTACGTAAACGAATGCGCCGGGTTCGGCCTTAATAACATCATCGCCCAACCGGAAAGTTGGATTGCCTTCCAGCACATAGAAGGCTTCTGCCGTGTGCCGATGCCAGTGGGGCGGCGGCCCGGCGAAATGGGGCGGTGCGCTGTATTCGACCATCGACCATTTGCCACCTGTATCGGTGCTGACGGTCTTCAGATTGACGCGAATGCCGCCCAGTGTGAGGGTTTTCCCTTCATCGGGCATCAGGATGATGCCGCTGGTGTTCTCTTTCAACGCTCCCCCTCCATCCTTGTGATCTATCTTCATTAGACCACCTTACATACCGGATTACGTCAGACTTTAGTCGGAAATCTGCATCCGACTTTTTGACAGCAAGATGATTACAGAATAGATAAATGCAGGAATTGTGAGAATTTTATGAGAGGGCCTGTTATTGGGTAAATCTCACGGGTGAATGGCGCAACCTCGCTAAGTGTGCTGCTGTCCTCTATAATAACCCCGAATTTTCACGAGGCGACAATCAGGGCACAGTATGAGCAAAGCGTTGAATTTTCAGCAAGTCATTTTGAAGCTGCACAATTTCTGGGCAGAGCAGGGCTGTTTAATCTGGAATCCCTATAACATTCAGGTCGGGGCGGGTACGGGCAATCCGGCGACGCTGCTGCGCGTGCTGGGGCCGGAACCGTGGCGTGTGGCCTATGTTGAGCCGAGCGTGCGCCCGGACGACGGACGCTACGGCGACAACCCCAACCGGATGCAGTATTACTTTCAATATCAGGTGATTTTGAAGCCTGATCCCGGCAATCCGCAGGAAATTTATCTGCAATCGCTGGAAGCACTGGGTATTAACCCGCGCGAACACGACATCCGATTTGTGGAAGATAACTGGGAAAGTCCGGCGCTGGGTGCATGGGGTTTGGGCTGGGAAGTCTGGCTGGATGGGCAGGAAATCACCCAATTTACCTACTTCCAGCAGGCCGGCGGGATGGAACTCGAACCCGTTTCGGTCGAAATTACCTATGGTCTGGAACGCATCGCGCTGGCGCTGCAAGACAAAAATTCAGTCTGGGAGATCGATTGGCTGCCCAACGGTCTGAATTACGGCGATGTGTTCCTGCAAAGCGAAATCGAACACTGCCGTTATTACTTCGAGATCGCCGATATTGACGGTCTGAAAACCACCTATGACGTTTATGAGAGTGAAAATAAACGGGCGCTGGAAGCAGGTGCGGTCATCCCGGCTTATGACTACGTGCTGAAGTGCAGCCATTTATTCAATGTGCTGGATGCGCGCGGCGCAATCGGCGTGACCGAACGCGCCAACTATTTCCACCGGATGCGTGCTATGACGCGCAGCGTGGCGAAAGCCTTTGCTGACCAGCGCCAGAATCTTGAATACCCGATGCTGGACAAAGTTACGGGTTGGGATGCACCCGCTTTACAGACGGTAGGGGCACAACATGTTGCACCCCTACAAACCTCCAAAGCCGATTTTCTGCTTGAAATCGGCGTGGAAGAACTGCCGCCGGGCGATGTGAGCGCGGCGCAGGAACAGCTTGAAGATATGGCGACTGACCTGTTTGAAAAGCTGCGTCTCTCCCCGCCGCAGGGCGTCATGGTGTTCAGCACACCGCGCCGTCTGGTGCTGGCCGCTTGGGAAATTCCGACTCGCCAGCCGGACGAAGAACGAATCGAAAAAGGCCCACCTGCCAACCGTGCCTTTGATGCCGACGGCAAGCCGACCAAAGCGGCGGAAGGTTTCGCGCGCGGGAAGGGTGTCCGCGTTGAGGATTTGAAAGTCGAAGAATTCGATGGCGGTCAGTACATCACTGCATTGGTGCGCGAGGTGGGACGTCCAGCTATAGAAGTATTGGCCGAAGCCTTACCCAGGCTGATCGCCAGTATCAAATTCGGTAAGGTAATGCGCTGGAACAGCACGGGTATTGCCTTCTCACGGCCTATTCGCTGGTACACGGCGCTGTTGGGTGACGCACTGGTTCCGTTCGAATACGCCGGAATCGTCAGCGGCCCGGTTACACGCGGCCTGCGCCCCTACAATTCGCCGGATATTCCGGTGAGCGGTTTACAGATGTACCTCGACTCGCTGAAAGATCAGGGCATTATCCTGAACGGCGAAGATCGGCGCGAAGCCGTGATTGCTCAGGTTAAACAGGTAGCCGATTCAGTTAAAGGACGTGTCCCGGATGATCCCGGTCTGATCGACGAAGTGACCAATCTGGTCGAACGCCCAACCGCATTTTTGGGCAGCTTCGAGGAAAAATATCTGCAACTCCCGCGCGAAGTGCTGGTGATGGTCATGCGCGAAAAGCAGCGTTACTTCCCGGTAGAAAACGCCAATGGTGACCTTTTGCCGTACTTCATCGCCGTTCGCAACGGTGACGATCAGCACATCGACAAGGTACGGCATGGCAACGAACAGGTGCTGAAGGCGCGCTTCTCCGACGCGGAATATTTCTACAACGAAGACATCAAGAAATCGCTGGATGAATATCTGCCGCGTCTCTCCACGCTGACTTTTCAGGAAAAACTCGGCTCGATGCTGAATAAAAACGAACGCATTGCCGAGATGGTTGATCCTTTAGGCAAGCTGCTGGGCACTGGTGCTACTGACGTTACCACCGCACAGCGTGCCGCCCACATCGTCAAAGCCGATTTGGCAACCCGCATGGTGGTCGAGATGACCTCTTTGCAGGGTGTCATGGGGCGCGAATATGCCCGCCTGAATGGTCAGCCGGAAGAAGTTGCTGAAGCCATTTATGAACACTGGCTGCCGCGCAGTGCCTCCGACTCGCTGCCGAAAAGCGCGGCGGGTACACTGCTGGCATTGACCGACCGTTTGGATAGTCTGGTCGGCTTGTTCGCCGTCGGCCTCGCGCCCAAATCAACGGCTGACCCTTATGGTTTACGCCGTGCCGCGCTGGGCATCATCCAGATTCTGGTGCATAAAGGGCTTGACTTTGATCTGAGTGCGGCGGTGGAACTGGCGATTCAGGCGCAGCCCGTGAAGGTTGCATCTGGCACGAAAGCCGAAGTGCTGGATTTCATCGGCGGACGGTTACGTGCATGGGTAGAAGAACAGGATTGGCCGCGCGATGTGATTGCGGCGGTGCTGGCGGAACAGAGCGCCAACCCACACCGGGCGTTGGAAGGCATTCGCCAGTTGAGCCAGTGGGTCAAGCGCGAAAACTGGACTCCGCTGCTGGATGGTTTTGCCCGCTGTGTCCGCATCACGCGTGGCGAGACGGAGCGTTACGGCGTGAACCCGGAACTGTTCGCCGAAAGTCAGGAAAAGCACCTGTACGCGGCCTATGCCGAGGCTTTCTCACGGCTGAATCCGGCGGATAACGTCGATGCATTCCTGAGTACCTTCGAGCCGATGCTGCCCGCCATCACCGACTTTTTCGATCATGTGATGGTCAATGTGGAAGACGAAGCTGTCCGGCGTAATCGGCTCGGTCTGCTGCAAGCCATCAGCGCTATGCAAAAGGGTCGCGCGGATTTGAGCTATCTGAGCGGGTTTTAGTTACCCGGTTATCCAACCCTTCTCCAGTTTCGAGAAGGGTTTTTTATTGCCTGTGATGCTGGGGAGGTCTGGAACTTTTCTGTCTCCAGATACCTCCTCCATTAAAACTGTCATCCGCTGCGTGTGGCAACTGAGATGGCTTACACCGAGGCAAGTTGACTCTGTGCCTGCTTCTTCTTCCGCACATCACCAATGCCCAGCGCCAAGCCGGAGGCCACCAATCCCAACACCGCCGCCGAAATGAAAATCAGGTGATAATCGCCCAATGCATCGCGGAAGAACCCGCCTGCATAACTGGCGATGCCCGCGCCGATCATGTGCGAACAGAAAATCCAGCCATACAGCGTCCCCAGCGATGCCCGCCCGAAACGCTGCGCCGTCAGGTTGACCGTTGGCGGCACAGTCGCCACCCAATCCAGCCCATAGACGATTGCAAACAGGAACATTCCCTGCATTTCGAGGATGAAGGGCAGGGCAGCCAGCGAAAGCGCCCGAAAGCCATAATAGGTCGCCAGCAGTTTGCGGTTATCAAAGCGGTCGCTCAACCAACCGGAGGCTGTCGTCCCGACGATATTCATCACGCCCATGATCGCCAGCGCCCACGAAATATCGGCCTCTACGAAGCCGTGTTCCAGCGTATGGGGTAGTAAATGCGTCCCGATCAATCCATTGGTGGTGTACCCACACACGAAAAAGCTGGCCGCCAGCAGCCAGAAATCCCGTGTTTTAATAGCTTCGCGCAGGGTTGTCACCCGTGCGTCCGTCGCGGCAGAAACGGTTGTCGCTTTACCAACCGCTTCCAGCCCCATATCTTGTGGACGATTTCGCATGAAAATCACCACCGGAATCAGGGTAGCCGCTGCGATAAACGCCATCAGCGCGATCACCGACTGCCAGCCTGCCGTCGTTACCAATGCGATCAACGCTGGGACGAAGATCAACTGTCCCGCAGCCGAGGCCGCCCCAAAGATGCCAACAACCATGCCGCGATATTGGTTGAACCAGCGCAGCGCCACCGTCGCCCCCAGCACATTCGTCACCATACCTGTGCCGACGCCGACCACCAAGCCCCACAGCAGATGAAGCTGCCACAAATCTTGCAGCGCCAACAAGGGAGCGAGTCCTAGCGCGATCAATGTCAAACCCGTCAGCATAATTCGGCGCGGCCCAAAGCGGTCTACCAGTGTGCCGCCCAGCGGTGCGCCGAATCCAAAGGCGAACAGGCTGACCGCCACCGCTAACGAAATGCTTGCCCGCGTCCAGCCGAAATCAGCTTCGAGTGGCTTGATGATGACGCTGGGCGCAGTACGGACACCCGCCGACACCAGCAGGGCGACGAACGTCACCATCACCACAATCCAGCCGTAATGCAGTTTTTTCATAGCTTCCCCTTACGCTGCAATCTCAAAAATGATCGGATTCTCGACCCGCTGTAAGTCCGCCGGATCAATCACAAACGAGACGTCTACCTGTCCGGCATTGAGAAAGATTTCCTGTTCCTTGAGCAAATCGGCTTCCATCAGCAAGCGCACGCCGAACAACTTTCCACTCGGCGCAAGTTCGCCAAATTCGCATCCGGTCACGGTTTTTAATTCGTCCTGGCTGGCGAATCGTACTTCCTTCGCGCTCAACAAACGTTTTATCGCCTTCAGATTCGCCCGCTTCTGCGCCGGAATCGCACACACCACAAACGAGGTTTCGCCGCCTGCCTCAAACACCTTCAGGAACAGGCACTTGGCCTGCTGTTCATAACGACATCCCAACGCCTGATGATATTCCTCGGTCGATGCCCCCGGCGCATGTTCAATTTCCCGATACGGAATCCCGTTCGCCCGAAAATGTTCGCCCAACGCCACATAAACCGCTTGCCCCATAATACATTTCTCCTGATGCTCTACCTATAAACTGCCTGCCCACACCACCACGTATTCCGTTTTGCTCCCTTCCCTCGCGTGCGGGGGAAGGGCTGGGGTTAGGGGTAAATTTAGATAGAAAGTATGCTCATTTCGCATCAGGATAAAGGGTTATCATCACTTGCGTCTTTCAAAATATTGACCTGTTTGGCGTACTGCCCCGGTGTGACGCCGATGAACCGCTTAAAGCTGCGGTTGAAGTGGCTCTGGCTGCTGAACCCGGTTTCATAAGCCACCTGTGCCAGCGCCATCCCTTCACGCAGTCGATACTGTGCCTGCCGCACGCGCACATTTTCCAGATACGCATGAGGCGGTAAACCGATCTCGTTGCGGAAAACCCGCAGCAGGTAAAACGGATTCCAGTGAACAACCTGCGCCAGTTCATCCAGTTTGATGTCGTCGGCGTAACGTTCTTCTAATAAGTGCCGCACCCGCTGAATTTCGATTCGTTCCCGCCCGATAGGTTGAAGATTCAATCCGGCGTCGGCATGTCGGGTAATCAACTGCGCTACCGCCCACAAAAACCGCGATTCGTGTTCCAGCGTTGAGGTCGCCGTTTCCAATGCCGTGTGCATCTGGTAAATGGCGCTGAATAATGCCCGATCATGGATGACGGGTTGGGGAAAGAAGGGTAAATCGTGCGGACGACCTTTGATCTCGGAGGTGATGTGCTGCATCAGGTTCAGGCTGGGATAGAGCGCACGGTAACGAAATCCGGTTTCAATCGCGGCCTCGCCCGTGTGCGGTTCGCCGGGATTAATCACGATGATTCCGGTCGGCGGGGTGATGTATTGGTCGCGCCGATAAGCAAACTTTTGCATCCCGGCTTCGACCATGCCGATCACGAAATAGTCGTCGTGCATATGCCGCGCGAAGCTGTAAGTGACGAAGTTCGCCCGCAGCAAACTCAGCCCATCCAGATGCGGCACGCTCCAGATTTTGGTGCTGTCCTGCTTGTCCATAACATCCCCAAACTTCTTCACATCATGACTTTATCCCCATCGCAGATCAATAACCACCCATTTCCACCTGCTTTTCACTCACTACCCCGTACTCAGCACTTTGTACTCTCCTCATTTTGTACTCATACCTCATACCTCATTACTTCCCTTTTCCTTGCCTCGGAATGCCAATCAGCAGCGCGATTGGCCCTAACAGGAGCAGCCACAGAGTCGGGCCTAACCCGAAACGTTCAGCCAACGCGCCTAACAGCAGTGGAATAACAGGGGTAAAAAAGCCGACGATATTATCCAGCGCCATCACCGTCCCGCTTTGCCCCGGCATCGCCGTATAGACCTGTCCCTGCAAAATTGAATACCAGCCGGAGTTGAAGAACCCGACCAATCCGAGCAGGGCCAGTTTTAAGGGAATCGGTTCAGCCAGCAAAAAGGCTACAAACAGCACCAGCTCGATTGCCGCGCTGTAACGCAGATAAACCAGCCCCCGCACCCGTTCCAGCAGTGGAATCAGCAGAATATCGCCCAGCAAACCTACACCCGTCCAGATCGCCACCGCGATTCCAGCCTCAGCCTCATTGACTCCCACCACATCCACGAAGTACAGCGCCAGATAGCCCAGCAGAATATCCAGCATGAAATTGGAAAACTCCAGCAGGATGAACCACCGCAGCACCGCCCCCCGCCGGAGTGCTGTCAATGCATTCTTTACCCCGTCCCAAAAACCGGGTGCATCAGCTTCAGCCTCGCTTGCGCCATTGGGGAAGGGGAAACGCCACGCCACCACCACCAGCGCCAGACTCATAATGGCTAGTCCAACGTACACACCGCGCCAGCCGATGCCCAACGCCATCCCCGCGCCCAGCAAAAGCGGCCCACCGACCACACCCACCGACCCCGCCAGCGTCCAGCGTGCCATATTGTGTTCATGCCGTGCTGGGTCATGATCCATCAACGCCGCCTGCGACAACGCCACGAAGGCGCCGGATGCTGGATAGAACAGAATCATGGCGATCAACAGCGGGATAAAACCTGTGCTGACACCGCTGAGGAAACAGGCAATAGCGAAGCACACCCCGCCGCCCAGAATCAACACACGCCGTTTCCATGTATCTGCCAGAATACCCAGCACCGGTTCAATCAGGCTGGCGACCAATTCGGGAATGCTCAACAGCAAGCCAATCTGGACATAATTCAGACCCAAATCATTACGCACCAGCGGCCATGCTGCCTCCCGCATTCCAAATACCAGTTCATCCAGCAGCTCAATCGCCAACAGTACCAACACGAAAGCTGCGGGCAAGCGTAAACGCCGTCGAATCAAAGCCGTCATATGCAGTTGTCCTTTGTCTGAGATTGGGATAAATGGGGAAATGCAAACAGGCGACCCGCAGCATGGCGGCTCGCCTGAAAACAAACGATGCAATTAGAGGTTAATACGAACTAACGTGGGGGCGAAAGCATAAGCTATTTATCCACCGTCTCAAAACTGACCTGTACAGATTTTACGCGAACTTCTTTGGTTTTGGCAAATATACGGTACACCCGCTGCTTGGGGACTTCCAACTGTGCCCGGAACAACAGCTTGGCGAAATACTGCTCAACTTCATCCAGACTTTTGTGCAGCGTCGCCGTGTAGCGTCCGTTGGTTTTATCGGTCGGATGCCAGAATACGACCACTGCGGCTTGCAGAAAATCGCTCAGGCCGGGGCGGCTAGTGTAGGTTTCCGTGCCCCATGTACGTTCATGTTCCTGGACTAAACCCAGAAAATCCAATTCAGCCATGTTGTCCTTATGGCGGGCGAGACACACCTCACCCGATTGATCTATGCCGTCCGCAGGGGCGCAAGAAACTCCACGCCCCCTACGCGCGGCGGCGTCACCGGAACGTTTAAGTTATCAGTTTTTAGCCTTAAAGTCTGCGTCTTTTACTGATAACCGAAAACTACCTAACCATCCAACAGCTTATAGGCATTCGCCGCGTAATCTTTCGCCGTGCCGTTGACGGGCAGCAGTTTGACATCGCTGGCGTAGGCCTGCATTTTGGCGGCGGTGATGCGTTCTTTCAGTTTCAGCACATCGCGGTCGGTCGGGTCAAGCGGCAGAGCCGAATTAATCAGCAGATCAGCAATGTCCAGATGCTTCTGACTTTCAACCAGCAGTCGCACCAAGTCCACGATATTGCTGATGATGTTATCGCGGTCGTCGGCTTGATACGCCAGATGCAGCGCTTGACGATAGCGCGTCACAGCCTGCCCCAACTGGTTGGCCTGCACACTGGCATAACCCAGATTGCTCAGTTCCAGCGCCTCGACTTCTTTATCCTTGACCTCGCGGGCGATATACAGCGCCGACGTGTGGAAGTTGATGGCTTCTTCCCACCGTGAAAGATCGCCATAAGCCGAGCCCAGCGCACCCAGCACCCGGCCTTCATAATCCCGCTTGCTCTGTCCCCGGAATAATTTCAACGCCTGTTCCCACGTATCTGCCGCGACTTCCGGTTGGCTGTTATCCAATTGGGCGTAACCCAGCTTGTACAGAATCAGCGCCTCGTTTTGTTCGTCGCCTTCGTTGCGGGCAATCTCCAGCGACTGCCCATAATTCCGCATGGCCTCGCCGCTTTCGCCCAACTGCTGTCGAGCGTCCGCCAGCGTGACCAGCAGATGCATTTTGCTTTCCAGATCGCCGATTTCTTCCGCTAGTCCGATGCCGCGTGTGGCGTGCATCACTGCCGCGTTAGAATTCTCGGTTTTGACCATCAGCGCCGAAAGGGTATCCAGCGTCTTGAGGATGCCTTCTACCTCGTCCAGCGTTTCGTAAGCCGTCAGTGCCTCGCTGTAAGTGACGATAGCCTCAGTATCCATCCGGCGTTCGGCCTGAATTTGACCGATTTTTTCCAGCAGTTCGGCCTCGCGTTCGGTCGCATGTTCCTGCTTGGCCGTCCGCAGCGCCGCCTGTAACTGGCTTAATGCATCGCCCGATATAGGTACTGCCTGCGAGTCTTCTTCTAACTCCAGCAGGGAAGCCACCGCCGCGCTGGATGCCGATGCGACTGCGCTTTCGTCCTCGTCATCAAAATCGTCGTCTTCTTCGAGGTCATCTTCATCCGCGAAGTCCTCATCATCCTCGAAATCATCTTCGTCTTCGAAGTCGTCTTCATCTTCAACCACATCGTCGCTGTCATAAACAGCCGGTTCCATAGGTAGTGCCGAAGGCGTCGGATTACCGGGGAAGGGCTGCGTATAGCTGGAAGCCATTTCGCGCAGTTGCAGCAGTTCAAACACATAACCGCGTTCGCTGATGAAACTGCCCGCCTGCGTCAGACTGACCACAATCTGGTTGACCGAATCACGGTCGCCATTTTCGGCACACCAGCGCGCGACTTCCATAATCATGTCCATCTCGGTCGCCAGTTTGTCGTGCGCCGCTGGACTATCCACGCTGTACTTTTTGACGTAATCCACCACCGCATCACGCACTTTGGCGTGCAGCGTATCGAGTTGTCCCTGTGATCGCAGCCACGTTTGGGCGAACCCAGCCGTAATATCATGCAGGTGATAGTAGGGGGCTTCATAACGCTGAAACCGTTCGACCACATAGCTGGCGGCCAGCATATTCATGACCTGCTCAACGGTTTCCTGTGGCGCACCCGCCATCAGGCTCAATAATTCAGCCGATGCCCCGCCTGTAAAGCTCGCGCCCAGCATCAGCAAAATGCCCTGAAGCGATTTATGCAGACTGCGGAAACCAATCGTCAGCGCCAACAGCGGCGGAGTTGCCCCGCTGCTGCTCGGTATTTGTTCAAAGGCTTGTAAATAAGTGGCGGGTGGCTGCTTGCTGGTACGCAGTGTCCCGGCGGCGATCACAATTGCATACGGATTGTAGTCGAGGATGCTGGCGAGTTCGTCCAGATCGTCATCAATTCCGGCCTGCCCGTCCAGCCCTGCCAGATTTTTGAGCAGCGCCATCGCGGGTTCGGCATCCAACACACCGACATTGATCGGTGTCCACGGCCCGTCAATCGGCTCATTGGAAATCAGAATAGCGGGTAAATCGTTGGCGCAGCGCATGATGAAATCCATCGTGCCCACCGCGTTATGCCGCCCATCCAGCACCAGCAGCGGTTTTTGGCTGGTGAGCGTACTGGCTGCCGCGCCGACCAACCCCAGCGGCGTATTGGCGCTCATAATTTCGGCCACATCGTAGGCCCGCCCCACCCGCACGATCAGCTCGTCCAGTGTGGCATTTTCGACATTCAGCCACAGCGCCCCACCGGGGAGATCGGTGTACGCGCTGGCGAGGGCTGCGGCCAGCGCCGTCTTGCCGATTCCCGCCGCACCGTACAGCAGCACCGGCTTGTTGGCCTTCAAATGAGAATAAACCTGTGCCAGCAGTAAATCGCGTCCGGTCAGCTTACCGGGGAGCATCACGGGTAAAGCACCAGCTTTATGGGCCGGGGCTTCGTGAGAAGGGAAATCGGCCATCGCACCACCACGCCTTGTAGTAATTTGTAAACACGCAAGGTTCGGAAAGATTTACGGGAAGTATAACATGAATGCGAGGATTGGGAAATTAAGGCACGCGAGGCATACACCTACGGGAAGCACACACTGGTAGAACAGTCCTATCTTATTGTTTCTTATCCTGCTCTTCCCATCTCTTCATGGCTTGTAATGCTTCTGGTGTCCCAATTCTCCTTAGGGTGTTGACTGCTTTATTTTGTATATTGGGATCTTTATTTTTTAGCATCTCAATTAACAAATTGATCACTGGGGCCCCAATACTAGTCAATACTCTAATAGCGTCATATTGCAGATCAGTGTTTGGGTGATTCAAGACTTTAATAAGAGCTTCAACAGAAGGTAATCCTATTTCCGCCAAAGATTTAGCGGAACTGTAACGCACTTGAACATCATGATCTGTTAACGATACGATTAGGGCATTAACAGCCCTGTCACTCTTAATTCGCCCCAATGCCTCGGCTGTCGTGCGCCGCGTATCAGCATTTTTATCTGAGAGTACCTGAATTAAAGCATCTATTGCACGCTCATCACCTATACGACCTAGAGTTTCTACAACACTGCGTCGCACATCAACATCTTCGTCTGAGAGTACCTGAATTAAAGCATCTATCGCACGTTCATCACCAATATTCTCTAATGCTCTAGCTCCCCAAACCCGAACAGCTGCATCCTCATCTGATAAAATTTTAATTAATGCCTCTAGAGCACGTTTATCACCTATATGCCCTAATGCCCAAACAGCACTCGCGCGAACACTAGGATCAATATCTTGTAATGTTCCAATGAGAGGATCAATAGCGCGCGGACTCGCAATTCTTCCTAGTGTTCCAGTAATGCTACGACGCACATCCGCATTGTTATTTTTTAGAGCAAGAGTCAGTGACTGAATAGATGGTATACCAATTTGGGCCAATGCTTCAACTGATACGGATCGTAGAGATGGATCTTCTAAAGAGTCTATCAGCACATCAACAGCACGCGCATCGCCAATTCGCCCCAATGCTTTAGCAGAATCTTCTCTTTTAGTCTTTCTTAGATTGGTAATTAAAGGTTCAACAGCAAAACAATCCCGTAGTCGTAAATGAAGGAAACGGAACCTAGTATTATCTAAATTTACCAACATATGAAGTTCTTGACATTGTTGAATGAAATCTGTTGGGTCATGATCCATAGTTTTTTGAATATCTTGAATATGGATTTGATTTTCTTTCCCTCTTATGGCATCTTCACTAGCCACTGCTCCTAATATTGTATTGACAGTTTGGTAATCATAATTTAATTTACGCCCTCTTTTACGAACCTCATGCCGAAAGCGCTCACGTACATAATACTCAAAAATAGTATTTCTAAGGGTTACAGGACTTTGACTCAAGTCGCTTAACTGTTGACGTTCTGCGCTGGTCATACCTCTATAAGCAAATGCAAAAAAACTCAATAGCAACGGGGTTTGTAGCATTGCTTTTAACCCTTTATCTGCTTGTGCCGCAGCCCATAATTCCGGTTGCTCTGTCAAATATAGTTGCATTTGTCTTGAATCTAATTCTCGTAAAGTTACAGCACCATTTAGTGAAATTTTCTGTCCGATTGCTGCATAATCTTTGATACGGCAAGTTATGGTCACCAAATTATTTTTTGAGATTTGTGACATAAACCTTTTTCGAGGATCGTATCGAACAATTATTTTCTCACTAGTCTTAAAGCGTGTGTCAGTAACATGTCCCAATTTAGATGCGTAATTGTTGTATTCTGTTTCATTATTAAAACTAAGCTCTTGTTCTCCTCCTAATTCATCCAATCCGTCTAACAATAAAAGTGCCTTCCCCTCTTCAATCGTAGCTTTAGTATATTGAGCATCTAATTCTGTATAGCCTTCCGTTAACCAGTCAGCCAAAGAGATTTGTTGCATTGCATTCCAACTAGAAATCAACCCCATTATTGGTAATGGCGCAGATAAATCAGATAATCGTCGAGCTACCGCATCACGGGCAAAAGCAAATAGAGTAATCGTCTTACCTGCTCCGGGTTCACCCAACAGCAATGTGCGTCCTTTATAATGCTCAAAAGCTTTAGTGAAGGTATGAAACGGTTGGGGCTTGCTTGGGTTTTCTTCCCCGATACCTTGTGCCTCAAAAAATAAATCCAACATATCTTTGTGAACAAGTGGTATATTCACCGCCTCTGGAGTTGCCTCTGGTGTCAAATCAATCAGTTTGATAACCGCTTGATCCAGAAACCGCACAATTCGTTCATACAGGTTTTCTAGATAAGGTCGAAATGGGTCAGCTGTTTTGGGGGATAATTCCGCGGAGTGATAATCATCGGAAGATTTTTGCAGAATGGTGTTAAGCTGGTTAAATGCTACATCCCACCCTTTGTAGAACTCAACCCAAGTATTGTTAATCACATGGATTGGTGGAGGTGTTTTCGCATCTACCTTCACGACAATTACAGGCTTGCCCACCACCAATGCATATTGAATCTCCCGCCGCACAAAGCTATTATCACGTTCCGTTTCCGGTGTAATACATGCTACAATACACTGCGCCATCTTGATCGCTATTTCAATCTCAGCAGTAAAATCCTTTGCTGGATCAATTCCGCGTGTATCCCGCCACGTTGGGAATCCTTTCGTTCGCAGCGCATCATCGAGCTTCTGTGCGAACGCCGCCCCATCTTCACGGGCATAACTGATGAAAATATGCTTGGTGTCTGCCATAATCTCTACGCAGCATATAAAACCGTCCCAAACAAAGTTTACTCCAAAATAATATCCGCCGCCGCACACTCCCGAACCAAAATCGCCCCGTTGTTTCATTCCTGCACTTTTTAAGGCTCAGTACTCGGTACTCAGCACTCAGTACTATTTTCTAACCCCCTCCCAACCCATTTAACAATCTCCGCCCCTCAAAACCGTTAGCAACTTCACCCCGAAAAACGTACCATTTGGTCACCCTTTTTCCCTCAAAACCTGCTACACTGTTTTTATGAATGCTCTGTTTCCTTTTTCGTAGGCAAACGCCGTCCCGCCTTTTCTGGAAACTGGCAACTCGTAACTGGCAACTATTCACCGACAACAACATCCTTTGCGCGCAAAGCCTTTCCGCAATCGCAATCGCCGCAAACTTCGCAAACCGCTTCTGAATTTCTCTGGCAACTCGTAACTGGTAACTTTGATGGCGGCGAAAACCACTTTCACCACCGCCATCGCCGCCGCCGCCGCCACTTGGCTGAAAATCGGGCGATCAACCACCATAACCGAGGTAACGGCAGCCTTTGTTTAACCCCGCGCCTTGACAATTTTTACGTTCTTAATCTACACTCTCCCCTGAGTCACGCGGCACAGTCCGCAGACTTGAACACAATGTATGTTTGGTAAGGAGTTTTGCAGCCATGTCGGAACGCATTGCGGGGGTCGTCAAGTGGTTCAGCGCCGAAAAAGGTTACGGGTTTATCACCCCGGATAACGGCAGCGCGGACATTTTTGTACATTTCAGCGCCATTCAGGGCAACGGTTATCGGTCGCTGGATGAAGGTACCAAGGTGGAGTTTGAAGTAGTGGAAGGGCCAAAAGGGAAACAGGCCAATTCTGTGGTTCGTGTTTAGCTTTTAAGCCATTCATTTTTGAATTCTACAGAGCCTACCTGATTATCCCCGGTAGGCTCTTATTGTTAAAGGACTACACGATGGATTTACAGCATGTACGGGCGACCGCCAGCGCCATTGCCAGAGAAGCTGGGGCGGTGTTGATGGAACGATTCGGATTACCGCATCAGGAAAAAGCGAAATCCAGTCCGGTGGATATTGTCACCGAAAGCGACGCGGCTGCCGAGGCAGTCATCGTTGCCGGACTGACGCAGCATTTCCCCGATCATCACATCGTCGGTGAAGAAGGGGGCGGTATGGGCGCACCGGCTGAACTTGCCCCGTATTTCTGGTATGTCGATCCGCTGGATGGGACAACCAATTATGCCAGCGACATTCCGTTTTTTTCGGTCAGCATTGGTCTGGCAGACCGGACGATGCGTCCGCTGGTGGGTGTGGTCTACGACCCGTTTTCGGATGAACTCTATAGCGCAGCCGTCGGTCACGGCGCGACACTGAATGACCAACCGATGCATGTTTCACAAGTAGGAACGCTGCAAGGGGCGGTGTTGTGTTCCGGTTTTCCCTACAATTATGCCAGCACACCCGAAAATAACCTGCGTGAATGGGGCGCGTTTTGTGCCCAGACGCGCGGAATGCGGCGGTTTGGCTCAGCGGCGCTGGAATTGGGTTATGTCGCCGCAGGACGTTTGGATGGCTACTGGGAACAGCGTTTGAATCCTTGGGATATTCAGGCCGGAATCGTGCTGGTGCGTGAGGCGGGCGGCCTCGTCACAGATTATGATGGAGCGGAGTCCGAAATGGTGCATCGCGGGCAGCGGGTTATCGCCAGCAATGGACATTTGCACGCTGAAATCCGGCGCGTTTTGGCAGAAGTGCGTTCATAATTTTCTTATCATAAATTGGAATCTCATGTTCCAGCGATGTATTGTATGATGTATCTAAAATAGTCATCCAGTGAGGCATCGCAATGTCAGCAAGCATTCGCCATGTGCAGCCCACTGACAGCCCGATAGATGAGATTCCTTACCAGGATATCTTGGATACCCTGCCTGAGTTTATTTGCCGCTACAGCACAGCCGCCATCATCACCTACGCGAATACACCCTACTGCCAGTTATTCGATAAAACCCGCAAGGACTTAATCGGACAAAGTGTCTTTAACTTTGCACCGCCACAAGCACATTCTCATCTTGGTCAAGTCATTACGAAACTACCCAAAGACACCCAACCCTTCGAACACCCGGTGTACATGCCGAATGGTGAGGTGCGATGGCAGCAATGGATTGACCAGGCGATTCTCGATTCGGACGGTCAGGTGATCGCCTTCCAGGCGATAGGCCGGGATATTACCGACCGCAAACGGGCAGAAGAAGCCCATGCCCGCAGCGAAGCCCGTTATCATCTGCTGGCACGCAACCTGCCCAATACAGCATTGATTCTGTTTGACCCTGATTTGCGTTATACGCTGGCGGAAGGATCAATCCTTGAAGCGGCTGGTTATTCCAAAGCAGCTATGGAAGGGCATACGATTTGGGAGGTGCTGCCACCTGAATCGGCCAAAGCCCTTGAACACCGTTATCGGGCAGCGTTGGCGGGCAAGGAACAAGTCTTTGAACGCCAATATAATGGACACCATTACGCGAGTCTCCTGCTGCCATTATGTGAGTTGGATGGAACCATCAGCGGGGGGATGCTGGTGATTCAGGATGTGACAGTTGAGCGGCAGCAAGAAATTACCCTACGCGAAAATGAGGAAAAGTTCCGACAGTTCGCGGAACACAGTGAGCGCGTTTTTTGGATGGTTGATCTCAAAAGCAATCGGATCATCTACCTGAATCCGGCTTTTGAGAAAATTTGGGGCATTTCCCGTTTAGAGATTGCTGGCGATCTGGCAAAAATTATGGCGGCTGTTCATCCAGAAGACCGCCACCTCCTTGCGGAAGTACAACAAAAACCGACGGGAGAAGGTTATCATGATGTGCAGTACCGAATTATTTGGCCTGACGGCACAATCCGTTGGGTGTCGTCGGTGTCGTTCCCGATTCGAGATGCTGAGGGTGCGGTTTACCGACTGGGCGGCATTGCTGAGGACATCACCGAGCGCAAGCAAATCGAGCAGGAACGGTTTGCGATGATGATGAAGGAAGAAGAAATACGCCTGCTCACCCATTTTATCCAGAACACCTCTCACGAATTCCGTACCCCGTTAGCGATCATCAACAGCAGCGTATATCTGGCGCGTAAAATGGATGATCCGCTTAAACGGGAGCAGAAACTTGCCCAGGTTGAAGAACAGGTCAAATATCTAACCCACCTCATCGAAAAACTGCACGAGATTTCGCAATTGGACGTCGGTCAATTGCTACAGATGGCTACACTTGATATGAAACCAGTGGTCGAAAAGATTTGTAATTCCATGCGCGAAGCCGCCGAAACGAAACACCTGAAATTCAAGGTCAATCTTGAAGCCGAATTGACGCTGGTTCGGGGGGATGAAGCCTACATCAGCCAAGCGATTACAAACATCCTTGAAAATGCCATTCTCTATACGCTACCCGATGGCACGATTCAGGTGCGAATGTATGCTCATGAAGGGATGTTGATGATCGATATTCAAGATACCGGAATCGGCATCTGCCCGACTGCTCTACCGCACATCTTCGAACGGTTTTATAAGGCGAATAAAGCCCGCACCAGAGATAAAAGCGGCGCGGGGCTTGGACTTCCTATCGCGCGGCAGGTGATTGAGCAGCATGGCGGACGCATCACCGTCGAGAGCGAATTGGGTGTCGGCAGCCTATTCCGCATTATGCTGCCTTTATATACGCCGTCATCCAACTGATTTTATCCGCAAGTTGACCATTCCAGTGATGTGGACAACTGATAATTCCACGTCCAATACACCCGTTCTCCGGCAGGTGAAACAATTTCCAGAGTCAGTGAGCGATTCGGCGTCCACTGTGTAAAGGCCAATTGGCGGCTGTCCGGCGACCAGAGTGGATCACCCAATCCGGCTAATCCAGATCGCACCAGAACGGGTTTGCGACCATCGGGATAGGCTAGCACCAGCATTTCGTCATACAGGCCGCGATAGCCCAACTGCCCAACCTTGAGTGCCACCGTTTGCCCATCCGGCGACCAGAATTCTTTAAAGGGGCGTTCCATATCCCCGACCATCAAGGTATGACTCAAGCGTGTGCCATCCGGGTTATAGATGTCGCGCCCGAATGCGCCTTCGGGAGTCTGCCACATGAAGGATAAAGCATTGGCGGATGCATCATAATCCAGATGGGGTAAGGTGTCGTAGGTTTCGCTTAAAGATCGGCGTTCGGCTGATACCAAATCGATGATTTCTACTGTGTTGCCTTCGTCTTTCCGCCACACGATATAAGCCAGCGAATCCCCTACCCAGCGCAGATCACGCACATCGGTAAAATCGGCTTGGAGGTCGCGGCGTTCTGTTCCATCGGGGCGCATCCACGTCAGCGTAACTTCACGATTCGCGCCCGTTCCTGAAGCCCAAACGACGGCAACCCATTTGCCATCCGGCGACCAAACCGGATCGCCAGCATCGGTCGCGCCTTCGATAAATGTAAGCGGGTTGCTGCCGTCGGATTTGATAAGGTCAATCCGGTAACCCGTATCCTCGCGGCGATATAAGCCGATTTGGTTGATGGCTGATGCGTAAAAAGCAGGCTTAACCAGATTATCCGCGACGACGGTCATACCGTCATTCGCCGGAAAATATTGGATGAGTTCGTAAGTATCAGCGTTGACCTGCCGTGTATCCAGGAAAAATTGGCTGGAATATTCCCAGATGGGAGGCTGCCACTGTGGGGCGGGGTCTTGCTGATAGCGTTCCGGCGGATTTACATCCGGCGGCACATTCCAGGCCAAGTCATCGAACCGTGTGCCATCCATGCTGAAAGTCGCCATGTGTTCAGTGAGCGCGTTTTCCTGACCGGATATGTAACGCAGGGTGATGAAGCGGCTGTCCGGTGACCAGACCAATTCATGATCTCTGAGTTCTTCATATGAACCTTCGATGATCGGGAATTCCCATTCCGTGCCACCAACATTGGCGAGCGTCAAACCCCATTCATAAGTGCCTGAATCAGGTTTCTCGTGCCGCCATGTATAGGCAATCCACTGCTCATCCGGCGACCAGCGGTTAGCGAAATTCCAGCCATCCACCCAATAATCGGTGGTGTAGACCTTTTTACCTGTCGCAGTTTCGTAAAACTCAATGGCGTTCAAGCTGGAATTTTCAATCGCAACATACGTGTTCGAGGGCGACCAACCATTGAAAGCATAAGCTGGCGCTTCCGGTATATGGATGATGTGACCGTTAGCGGTTTCGATGATGGCGGGAAACGGATTCACCTCCGCTGTAAACAAGACGAGGCTGCTATCCGGCGACCAATGTGCCCGATATTCCAGCCCGGATGAGGGGTTCGTTTCGGTGATGATGAACTGTTTTTCGCCTGTCTCATTATTGACCAACGAAACATCCACATCTTTTTTGACCAGCGTGAAACGACCATCGGGCGACGAATTACTGAGGTTTGCAAACGGATAGAGGTTGGAAGCTGCGACGCGCAGTTCGTAGTCTTCACCCGTAGCCGCGCACTGCGAGTCCAGCACGAAGGGCGTGGGCGATGGCGGATAAAAGGCCACTTCTTCGGGCGGCATGAGCGTGACAGTTGGGAAGGGTGTGGGCGCGGTAACAGGTGAATTGGTCAACGCCAGAAGTGAAAATGTCACGCCGAGCGTAACCAGAAATAAGGTGAGCAGGGGGAGAATAAGCCGGGTTCGCATTGGGCGGCGCTCCGTTTTGTGAGACGGTTATGGGTTATTAGTTGTTGGTTATTGGTACAGGCAATTAACCAAAACCAAGCACCTGTTAGCTTTTATACCTCAGAGATGAGGCTGCCGTTCGCGGGCGTTGTGATGGCGTAGGGTAATCGCCAGAATGGGCAATCAAAAACCCCTTCGACGAGGGGCTTGAAGGTTAGATGGAAAATGGTTTATCCGGCGCGGAAGAGGACGATGGTTGCGCCGAAGGTCAAGATGTCGCCATCACGGAGCGGGCGGCCTTTTTCGTTAATCATCACATTGTTGACGAGGGTGCCATTGGCGCTGCCCATATCGTAAACTACCCAGTTGCCGTCGATGAGTTCGAGCTTGGCATGAGGGCGGGAAACCGAAGGGTCTTGCAGACCGATTTCCCAATCGGCTTTGCTGGTAGCACGCCCGACGGTGACACGGTTGAGCAGCAGCGGAATGGTGTTGCCTTCCTGCGGGCCGTTGGTGATGATCAGTTTGCCTTTGCCGGTGTTGATGGTAGCGGTGATGAGTGTGCCGTGTTCTTCTGCCAATCGATGATCCTCTTCGGAAACTGCCGCCGAAAATTTCAGCAGTGGAACGTAGAGTCGGATGTCGTCGCCGCCCGCCAGCGGAAACGGTTCGGTCAACTGAATGTCATTGACGAATGTGCCATTGGCACTGCCCAAATCGGTTATCATGAAGATTCCGTCGCGGTAGTTAATGACCGCATGTTGGCGGGAGACATGCTGCTCCGGGATGCAAATATCGTTGCCCGCCTGACGGCCAATGGTGGCGGTTGCACCTTCGGTCAACACAAATTCTTGCACCACGCCCGTTTGGGGGTGCTTCCACGTAATTTTTGCCAGCGCCAGAGGTGAATCGCTCATACGTTGCCGCTCAATGCCTTGCTCATAACTATCCCCAGAGTATAGCATAATCGGGCAGTGACGGGCAGTCGTTCATTGAGAGGATACAGGGCGGATTTATTCACCCTCATCTACTCCACAATTGGGATTCTGCCTGTATCGTAAAGAACGGTCACGCGCTCCGCAGCAACCCAGCTTGCATCATCGTCCAGGAGGATGCGATACCAATTCCCATCGCTTGAAATGCCTGTGACGATGTAGATTTTCGAGTAAATATCACTGGCTTTGATCGATCCCTGTGGAGAAGGTGCATTACGGATGTTGGTATCATTCTGAGTCATCAGGATGCCGTATGTTTGAGGCCAGTCGGTTTCCTGATGATCGTAAATCAGACAGCCCGAATATGAAATCCGCACCAGCAGCAGGTCTGATGTGGGACTCAGACTCACATGGGCAAGTTGGTCACCTGCATCGGGTAGAGTTGCCAATTCCAAATCGACGATTTTGTCCTGCGCTTCGATGTCATAGACCCCGTTGCTGGTTACGATAAACTGACCATCCGTGCTGAATTCAAGATACCCTATTGGATAATCAACTGTGAATAAAACGCTGCGGGTGGGGGCATGATAGACCTCGGTGACACGATCCATCACAATTGTTCCTGATGGATGTATCCAGCGGGTGCCAGTGACCAATCGTTCCCAAGTGATTGTGTCATACAAACCGTTAAAGAGAACTAAAAAATCGTCATTTTTGCTAAAATAACCACTTGAAGTAGTTTCTTCAAAGGTCACGACCCGATTGCCCGTCGCAATCTCATACACATGGTCATAGGGGATGTAGACCCATTTACCATGATGACTAAATCCCATTAGATTGATCGGGAAATAATTTGCGGCCTTGATGGTCAGCAGGACATCACCTGAATTCGCATCCATCACCACATAACCCATATCTGGTAGATTGGTGCCAATGTATTGGCTGTCTGGACTGAAAACCGGATCGTCCCCCCAAATGGCATAAAGCGGTTCACCTGTCGCAAGATCATAAACAGCATCACCCAACGCCATAAATAAGCGGCTGTCCGGGCTGAATTCCGGTTGAGTGTCTTCATAAGCAAATAGCCTTTCGCCCTCGGCTACCGCATAGACAGTTTCAGCATCAGCCGCAAATTGATCATCTGGACTGAACGATATAACCGGCATTTGTGTTTCAAATAGCAGTTCCAGGGTTTCAGCGTCGTAAACCCGGTTGAGGAAGGCAACCAAATGTCCACCATTGCTAAAGACAGGAAGCGTTTCGCCGTCGGTGGTGGGGAAGAATTTTTCACCTGTTTCAATATGATATGTGCCGGAATCGGTAATCACATAACGGCCTGTAGGGTCAAATCCGTGACAATAGGTGGGGAATGCACGCACAAAAGAATCGCTTTGAGCCGTTAGCGATCCACCAATGCAAAAGAGGCCGAGGAGCAAAAGAGACTGAATCAGGCGGATCATAAACAATCCCTTTCACCATCGTTGCCATAGTAAATAGACATCGTGTCCAAATTTTTTACGTTTTTAGGGTGAATCTGCATTGACTGTATTTATGATGCCTGCTATCCTGTCAATATATCGCACTCCTACATCGCAAACACCAGTTGGCTCTGCGTTTCCTACGCCAGTTTGGCATAACTGCCTTACACCGACTCCCCAACACTGGCGCAGGACGCACCCACACCCCCCTACTCCCACAATCTGCAACATCTACACTTTCTTGTCTGAGCGTGGGTCGAGCGCATCGCGCAGACCATCGCCCACAAAGTTAATGCTCAATACTGTCAGCAGGATCAGCAAACTGGGGAAAAACCAATACCAGGGTGCATCTTTGATAATCTGGAATTCCTGCGCTTCAGTGAGGATATTGCCCCAACTGGCCGTTGGTGTTTGCACGCCTAATCCCAGAAAACTGACGTAAGCTTCCTGCAAAATCGCGCCTGCTACTCCCAATGTCAGAGCGACGATGATCGACGCCAGTGTATTCGGCAGGATATGCGCCATGATAATTCGGCGGTTGGTCAAACCTAACGCCCGCGCTGCCAGAATGAATTCGGTTTCCTTCAGTGAAAGCACATTGGAACGCACAATTCTTGCCAGACCCATCCAGCTCGTCAGGCCGATAATCAGGATGATGACAATCACACTGCCGCTAAAGGTGCGCCCGAACAGCGGTATATCCGGGATTTTGCTGCCGAAGAATTTCGCCATCACCAACAGCAGCAGCAGCGATGGAATGCTCAACATTGCTTCGGTGAAGCGCATCAAAATCGAGTCAATCCAGCCGCCGTAATATCCGGCAACCGCGCCTATGGTTGTCCCCAATGTCACTTCGACAATGACCGCCAGCAGACCGATCATCAACGAAATCTGCCCGCCATAAATCGTGCGTGCCAGAATATCGCGTCCGATGCGATCAGTGCCAAAAGGGTGTTCAGCGGAGGGCGCTTGCAGGCGGATTTTAGTATCGTTGCGGTTGGCATAGGCTTCAGTAAAGATAAATGAGCCGCCGATGATATAGACTATCATCCCAATCAGGACGACTAGACCGACCATTGCGGCACGATGTTTGACGAATCGGCGGATAACCCGCTGCGTTGGGGTCTGCGGTGTGATCTCTGATTCGGATTCAGTTAGTTTGACCGGGCGTGCATTACTGCTTATTTCACCAGTTGCCATGTTGTACCTCCGCCGCCACCTTGTTTAAGAAAGATTCGTTATCCATAATGCTTTGCTCGTTGCTCAGGTGTAGCGGATACGCGGATCAAGCCAGGTATATACCAGATCAGTCGCCAACTGGAACACAACGACAGCGACGGTAATCAGCATCAGCAAACCCATCAGCACCGGATAATCCAGTCGGCCTAGATGGTCAATGAACAACCGTCCCATACCCGGCCAGGCGAAAATGCGCTCGGTCACAACCGCGCCGCCCAGCAGAAAGGGCAGATCAAGCCCGATCAGGGTTGCCAGCGGCAGGGCAGCATTCTTGAAGGCGTGCCGATACAAAATCCAGCGTTCGGAAAGCCCTTTGGCGCGGGCCGTGCGGATGTAATCCGAGTTGATGACTTCCAGCATATTGGAGCGGATGTAACGACTGTAGGCGGCAATGCTGATGAGTGAAATAGTCAGCACGGGCAGCGTCATAATCCAGATCAATTCGCCCAGATCATCGGCATCGTTGGGATTGCTGATCGTTGGAAAATAGGGCAGTCCCCACTCCCTGAACTTCACGGCGAAAATATACATAAAGCCGAACGCCACCAAAAAAATTGGCATCGAAAAGGCGACGAATGAAAAACCTGTTAGCACATTATCCAGTGCCGAATATTGTCGGATGGCTGAAATCACTCCGATGACCAGCGCGAAGGCCATGATGATAATTTCGGCAGTAATCATCAATAACAGGGTGTTGGGCAGTCGATCCATAATAATTTCCATTGCGGGCTGTTTGGTGACGATGGATGTGCCGAAATCGCCGCGCAGTACCCCGTGTCGTGTGCCGGGAGTTTCCCCTATGCCGTCGCCATCACGGTCGGTCATCGTCCAGTCGTTGCCGATCAGCCAGTAGACATATTGGGTCAACACGGGTTGGTCGAGTCCTAACTGGCGGCGGAGTCGTTCACGATCAGCAGGGCGCGTGGGCACACGCCCGCCCATTGTTGCCAAAGGATCGCCAGTAGATTGTAAAAGAACAAAAATAACCAGACTGACAATAATAAGTAAAGGGATGGATTGAAGCAGGCGGCGAAGGACATATGACCCCATAATGAACTCCTGCGCTATTTTTCAAAAAAGATGGGGCAGGAAAACCCTGCCCCACCCTGTTTCATCGTTTTCCGGTCATATCGTTACAAGCAAGGGTGTCAAATCCCTTGCACTGGATATGCCTGTAATTAACCTGTGATTTCCCAGTTGACCGCGTTCCACAGGGGATCAGCGCCGCTTACCAGTGTATTGGCGATGCGGTTGTTGATAGCCCACAGATCGGGGTCATACCACATGCTCAACCAGATCACTTCATCGTACAGGATTTGGTCAATCTGGTGGAAGATTTCAACCCGCGAATTGAAATCGACTGTTGCAGCCTGCTGCGCGAACAGTTCGTCCAGCGCAGGATTGCAGTACCAGTTGTTGTTGCTGCCCGTCGGGTTCTCATCACCGGGTACCTGTGGGCATGTGAAGATGCTGGTATCTGGGTCAGGGAATGAGGGGGCGTTCGAGAATTCGCCCAGATCGTATTCGCCAATTGCCATCGGGCCATTATTGGCATAATCAGCGAAGAACAAATCGCTCTCGAAGTTCAGGATTTCAATGCCCACGCCAATGTCCGCCATGTCCTGCTGGACAATTGCCTGAACATCTTTACGCACCTGCCGCTGATTGGTCACATAACGGAGCACCAGTTCCACGCCATCTTTGTCGCGCGTGCCATCGCCGTTGCTATCCACCCATCCAGCCGCTTCCAGAGCCGCCGCTGCTGCATCTTTGTCGAAAGCAATCGGGGCAAGATTAGGATTGGCAAATGGGGTTTCCTGCCAGAAGCTGTAACCCGTGAAGACCAACCCAGCGTTCAAGTCACTGTTGATGCGGTCGCGATCAATCGCCATCGCCAGCGCTTTGCGAACGTTGACATCCAGCATCGCCGGGTGCGCGCGTTCGCCCACATTAAAGTAAATACCTTCGTTGTAACCGGAGGGAACCAGTTCGATGTTGATAGCACCGGTTTCTTCCAGCGCGGGTACATCACCGCTGGAGATGAATGTACCAACATCAGTATCACCAGCGATCAGCGCGGAAACAACAGTGGCATCATCCGGGACGAATTGAATATTCACGCCGTCCAGTTTGGCTGTGCCCAGGAAATAGCTGTCATTGCGGACGAATTCCATGCCGCTGCCAGCTTCCCAACTGACGAAGTTGAACGGGCCGTTGCCAACCGTTGGGGCACGGTTGTATTCAGCCGTATCCAGTGTGCCTTCAGCCTCGAATACAGGGCGCAGCACATGCTCTGGTACAACAGCCAAGGCAGTCGCAAACATGCTGGTGAGCCAGGGGGCGAAGGGTTCGTTGAAAGTGATGACGGCTGTTTCGGCATCCGGCGCTTCTACGCTGGCAACTTTTTCGTCGAAGGGATAACGGCTGTTGACCGTGTTGGCTTCATTCATAATCATTTCGTAGGTGAACAGGACATCCTTTGAGGTAATCGGTTCACCATCTGACCAGACTGCGTTGGGGTTGATCTTAACAGTGATAACTGTGCCATCAGCATTTACACCGCCATTTTCAACGGTAGGAATTTCGGCTGCGATGGCTGGAATCGCCGTGCCTGTATTATCAATCCACCACAGGGGGATCAGTACCAGATCGATCACAGAAGTGCCAAACCACATCTGTGTATACAACGGGCTGAGGCTGTCAGGCTCTTGCTGTAGGGCAATCCGCAGCACATTCTCGTCCTGTGCGACTGCCGGGGCAGCCAGTGCCAGAAAAACAGCCAGCATAAGAGTCAATAAAACAATCTTTTTCTTCATACGATTCTCCTTAAAAAACCTGAAAACCTGGAACTCAGGCTGCTAGAGGTTATATTACCCGCAACCCACAAAGGTCGCAAACCACTCCGGGTCACATATTTTCACCCGGAATTACGTAGTATTTACCCATAGGCAGCCGGGAATGTTCAACATAGATCAAGCTTATGGACTGGCAGCGGTGAGGCTACAGCCATTAGAATGCATTTGATTACCTACAGTTTGATGCTTTCTTGTGCTGACCAATGATCAACGACTATCAACTATCGACGCCGCGTTATAACCTGTTTCATCCAGCTTATTGGTTTGGGGACATAGATGCCCGTCCATTCGCGCTCTTCCGCATCGCATTCGGCGCGTTGATGCTCAAAGAAGCACTCTACCATCTGCCGCTGGCGGAAGCCTTCTACAGCGATATGGGCATCCTGCCGCGCCATGCATTGACAGCGTTGGGCTATGAAACCTTCTCGCTGATGAACAGTTTGCCCGCCGCATGGATGGTAATGATCTTTTTCGCGGTTTGGGCAGCGGTAGCGCTGGGTTTGATGCTGGGCTGGCGGACGAGAATCATGAGCATTTTAAACTTCGTGATTCTGGCTTCGGTCATAAACCGCGCACCGCTGATCGCCACTGGGGCAGAAGTGGCGCAGTGTGCTTTTGCTTTCTGGGCGATATTCATTCCGTTGGGACGATTTTACAGTCTGGATGCCCGTCGTTCCAAATTCGCTCATTCAACCGCCATTTATGCTTTCCCGGCAAGGATGATTCACATACAGATTGCGATCATCTACATTTTCAACGCGCTCATCAAAATGCAGGGGTTTAGCTGGCCGAATGGGAATGCGCTTTTCCAGGCTTTACAAGTCCAACTGTACACCTTTCCCTTGGGCGACTGGCTGCTGACGAACGCATCGCTGGAATTGCTGCGGGGGCTAACCCATCTGACGCTGTTGATTGAAGGTGGATTTACACTGCTGGTCTTCGCGCCGATTTTGCAGCCTTATCTGCGCGCTTTGGGTTTGCTGGCGGGAGTAGGTTTGCATGTGGGAATCGGACTGGCGATGAACATCCCCAACTTCCCGGTGATTATGGTGCTTTCGTACCTGACGCTGCTCGATCCGCGGTGGATTGATTGGGTGGAAAAGTGGTTATTCAAGCGCGGCTGGCGGATTGGTCGCATGGAAATTATAGCCACACTAATCATTGAAAAAAGCGGATGCAGTGGATTGATCGGGCAGATTGGGCGGGGTGCATTCGTTGGCGCGGGGCGTGGGGCACTGGCATTGATGCTGATGGGATTGATGGGGGCAGTGTTGTGGGGCAACATTGTGGATAACGACCGCATTGCCGATTCTTTAGGTGCACCATCCATGTCCTCTGCTGTGCAAAATTTGTTGATTTCGGCGGGGTTGTGGCAGTCGTGGGGCTTGTTCGCGCCTGAACCGCTGTCACAGGATACAGCCTTCGTCATTGTAGGAACATTCAGGGATGGGCGCGTTCTGGACTTACGAACAGGGCAGCCTCCGGAAGCATCTCGCGCCCGTTATTTCATCGGCCCGTGGTCGCGCTGGAATAAGTTCGAGGAAAATATGGGGCGGGCGGATAACACGCATCCGGTGCTTGGGCCGTGGCTGGCGTATACCTGCCGCGGTACACCAGGACTCGCCTCAGTCGAAATCATCTTGCGAACGCGCCCCACTGTTCATCCCGGCCAGCCTTTTGCCGACTACTCCTCCCGCCGCATGGCAGGCCGCGATTGTGGGTGAAGGATTAGAGTTGAATCAAAGGGAGTTGTTCAGGTTTCGATACAGTGCAATAATTGTTCTGTTACGTGTTATAGTACGCCCAACTGTCCACTTAGAATCGGGGGCAAATTCGGAAATGATCAAAATTTGTTCTGGTTTGGCAATTTTTTGAGTTCAAGGCGTAACTTAAAAGTTAGAATACCCTCAGCAGCAACAATAATCGTGCTACCACCACATTCTAATGCTGTACGATGTGCCGCTGTATCAACCCTGCGAACGTGACCACTAACAATTACCCAAAATTATGAAATTGTGCGAGAACTCAGGACTATAAGCTTTTCATAGCGCGACTCGGAAGCTGTCAGATGCGCTCCAATTGCCCCAATGGACACCATTAGCCAGTTTTGCACGAACCCGCCAATAGTATATACCGTTCCCCAATGCGGCTGGAAAAGTTAGGCTGCTGCTAGACAAGTTCTGGTTATCGTAAATCAGGTTGAGGAAACTGGGATTATCTGCCACCTGAATCCAGTAGCCTGTCGCATAGGAAACGCGACTCCACGTCAATGTTACTGGAGATGAGGTGTAGTAATTGCGCAGCGGTGACTCGCTCAGGTCAGTGACAGGAAACGGACGAATGGTGTTCTTCGCCCAATTTTGTTTGATAACGGTTAAAAGTGCGCTGCTGCTGACATTATACGTATTAGAGGGATTGGGGCCGAGCAGGAAATCGAAGGCATTATCGCCGTCTTTGAAGGGTTGCCAGTTGGAGTGAAACATCCAGATGGCGTGGTTCAGCCCGCTCGACTCGATGATGGAGATTTGATCGGCGAGATAAGTCGCTGCTCCCGGCGACCAGCGTGTGACACCCAACTCATTGATGGCTACCGGAACATCGTGGGCTTGCAAAAATACGTCCAGTGTGTCGGCGTACCAATTTTCCTGCCATGCCTTATTCACCACCTCTGAATTTCCGTCACCATCAGCATCAAATGTCCCCGGATAAGTCAGCATGGGCGAGTCGTACCACTGATTGGAGTAGGTGAAGGGTTCGTAATTGTGGGCGGTATAGACCACGCGCGGATCAGCACTGATATAGGTATCGGAGAGCCAGTAGAGGCCGTTCCAGCCGTTGTTACTGAGCAAAATAGGCGTATCATCATCAAAATCCCGAACAGCATCAATCAGGCGCGGTTCAAGTTGTTTCCAATCGTAGAGTGATCCACCGTACAGGTTAGCAAACTCTACCGGGTCATAAATTTCAAGCAGACCACTTGAATTTGGCTCGACCATCAGATCATAACCAGCCACAACAGGGTTGCCTTCGTAACGTTCGGCAGTATGCCGCCACATCGCAACCCAGGCATCCTGCGCCGCCTGCTCTGTCCATACTGTTTCGATAAGTAGGTCGCTATTTTCCGGCGGAAGGACATCAGGGTAAAAGGTGAAGTCGCTGCGTCCGGGGCCAGTGCGGAAGCTGATAACGGCGAACATGTTGGCATTTTTGACCATATCCAACAGGCTATCGAGATTGGCCTGCGCGTCCACATCCAGATTATAAGGCGGTTCGATGTGGTAAATGCCGGGAATCGAGAGATTAACGTAATTCGCGCCCAGCCCTGCAAGTTGGTCAAAGTCGGCCTGAGTGGCGGGTGGCCCGATATAATCGCTGCCCAGAAAATCTGGCCCATCTACTTCCTCATAGCGAATGCGCTGAAAAAAATCCGCACCGCGCAATTGTGTCGTACCGCTGTTCCACAGCGTCATTTTGTCCAAATCGTCCGCTTGAGCCGGAGAACCAGTAATGCCGATGAGCAGCAGGACTGAAATCAGGAAAATGTAGACGAGCCGACGTAGTATCACGCTACTGCCACCTTTGAATTCATTGGACTGCCTGGATGCCCCGACATCAACCAACCCGCATTATATACTAAACCCTGATATGGCTGCGTTAGAGGGGGGAATAATCAGGAGCGATAGACGAAATTGACGATCACAGACACCCCTGCACCTATTAAATCTCAGGTGTCCTACTGGCGAACCTATCGCCGGATAGGTTGTTTGCTGCTCATTATTTCTTGCTCAGTGGTAGGGTTGTTTCTGCTGTTTATCTCGGTAATATCGGCTTCATCGCGCTGCTGGCTGTCGGTCTAGTAGTCGTGATCGTCGTCTCACGGCGTCTGCGAACGGAAAATAAATAAGGGGATTTTCATCCCCTCACTTCATCGACATTTTAGGCGTCCACCCGCACGCCTTTTTTACTCCCAATCATTATTTCATTGGTGGTTTTCCAGCATCATTAAGTTTGTTGTTCAATGCATCTCGTTTCTTCTTTAGGGTAGCTGGCCCAACAAAATAGAAATCAAATAATTCCTCTAGTACATCAAGAGTCCACTCTGCTTCACCCGGTTCTACATCAAGGATTTCACCAGTTTGAACTTGCCCCGATTCAGTGGAGGAAAAAAGAAGAGACAGGTACACTGAATTGAGGAGCAGAGAAGAATGGCAATAGATCGAAGAAGCTACACGGAAGAATTCAAACGGGAAGCAGTGAGGTTAATGGAAAGCAGCGGT
>JAIOHM010000024.1 GCA_019912965.1 Anaerolineae bacterium | reverse complement strand
ACTGCTGGGCGATGTCACCCATGAACTTAAAACACCGCTGGCAAGCATCAAAGGTTATATGGAAGGCTTGCAGGATGGTGTGCTTCCGGCTACCCCGGAAACGTTCCAGCTTATTCACAATGAGGCGGGTCGGTTGCAGCGTTTGGTGCAGGATTTACAGGAACTTTCGCGCACGGAGGCTGGACAGATTCAATTGCAGGTGACCACCTGTATACCAACCAACATTGTCTTACCGGTTGTGGAACGTATACGTCCCCAGTTTCGTGAAAAAGGGATCGCGCTGGATGTGACTGTACCTGAAACCCTGCCACCTGTTCGTGCCGACGCGGATCGCACAGCGCAAGTCCTGACGAATTTACTGGCGAATGCGCTCCAATACACCCCTGCTGGCGGTCAGGTTAGTATTGATGTGGTTAAAAGTGATGACCAGCTTTGCTTCTCGATACGGGATACGGGTGTAGGTCTTGAGCCGCGTGATCTTGAACAAATATTTCAACGTTTTTATCGGGTGGATAAATCCCGATCTCGCTCCAGCGGCGGCAGCGGGATTGGTTTAACGGTGGCAAAACATCTGGTCGAAGCACAAGGTGGCAGTATCCATGCAGCAAGCGATGGGCTGGGCAAGGGCAGCCAATTTAGTTTTACGCTGCCGCTGGCGTAAACTTTACAGAAACTTCATATAAGCAACACGGACACCATAAAAACCTGTGGCAATCTTAGGTCAAATGTAAATGATCTACAGAACAGGAGTTTATCCAATGACACGCAAATCACTGATCCTATTGGTCGCTATCGCTGCGCTCATCGCGGGGAGTGCCTTTGCAGTGATGGCTCAGGATGGTGGCGATAATCCGGCACCTTTTGGCCCCGGCTGGATGCACGACGGGAATTTTGGTTCCGGTATGATGCATGGTCACGGCATGATGGGTGGCGGTTTTGGTCACGGCATGATGCTGGGTGATGGAGAATCGATGATGGTCGCCGTCGCCGAGGCGTTAGGTCTTGAGCTAGATGCTTTCTATGCCGCGCTGCGCGATGGTCAAACACTGACTGAGATTGCCGAGGCTCAGGGTGTCGAGATTCAGACAGTCTATGATGCGATGCTCACGCACGCCGAAGAACATATGGCTGCAAGCGTTGCAGCAGGAAACATTACCCAGGAACAGGCCGACGAACACCTGACATGGATGCGCGAAAATATGGCTGAGATGCCGATGTTTTCTGGCGAAGGCTTCGGCCCCTGCATGGGTCATGGTGGAGGTTTCGGCATGGGAATGATGGGACGCGGACACGGTATGGGTATGCGCTGGGGTAATGCGTAATACGCACATACTGATTGAGAAGACGCCGGTTGAGTGACCGGCGTTTTTGGTTGTAGACCGATGATCCCTTTAACTGAAAATTGATGAGTTTCGGTCTGTAGCGTCAGGGTGTCAGCTATTGCTTTTCATAACGGCAGGCGGTATCCGAGGGCGACAAAAATAACGGTCATGAGGCCATAGGCAACTTCCTGAAAACCAATGATTTTGGCAGGGCGCGGTTTGCGATATTTTGATAAGCCCACCAACGCCCTGATGAGCAAGAGGCCGAACGCGAAAACACTCGGCCATGATGCGAACCTTGCTATCACCAATCCGGTGATGATGAAAGCGGCGGCGTGCGCGACCCAAGCAAGCTGCGGTGAGATGGGTTTGCCATGTTCAAGTTTTAAGCGGGCGCGAACATACAGGATAGAAGGCACAATCCGCAGCACCAGCATAACCCACAAAATCATAGCGGCGAAGGCTGTCCATCCGGCAAGCATGGCAATGGCTGGGGCGGTCATCGCCAGCGCCAGCCCACCACAAATTTCCGGGATTAAAATGCGGCTCTGGTTGCGTGCGTCATAATAAAGCTGCACACTCGCCAGCGGGACGGCTAGCAAAATGGGCAGCAGGAATTCCCGGTTGGTCTTCAGAAGCAAGATCACAAAGGGTACGAACGCCATCAATCCATAGGCAAGGGCAAAACGTTCTGCCCAAATTGTGCGGGGCGGACGGCGGTCTTTCAGCCGATCCTTGAGCGCAATTTTAAGCGGCTGGTGGATGAGAAAGACGCCGATAGCAACCACCGCCAGCAGCAGGCCATCGAACGACCCGGCAACCAGCAGACCCAGTAAAATTGGCTCGATCAAGAATCCCCAACCGCCATGTTCCGACGGGAGGGCAACGGACTTGAGCACCAGTCGATTGGTGGATGCAGGGATTTCGGTCATGAATTGGGGCTATCCTCCATTCAGCGCGACATCTGATCCTGATAACAGGTTGGGAGAATACCGAAAATGTGGCTTTTACGCTGCCCGGATGCGGACTCAGATGGTGACACATAGCCGTTGTCGTTGTCGGCGGGAACGAGGGAAGCAGGCATGTCGCAAATGTCATTGTCAGCGGTTGGCATGAGGAGCGCCGTTGTTGTCAGCGGCGGTGAGAGAGTGTGCCGCCGCGTTGGCGGGATTGTCATTGACAGCGGTTGTACGGGAGGTTGGCGCTGACAAGGTGCAAAGGGTTATTAGCCTTTTGTTCGGCGTAGGGTAGTCGCTGGTTGATTGGGTTTCCTCCACATTTTATGCTTTATATGCTGCTCGATTTCACCTGATGGGTTGAACAGCGCTGCCATCCGCAGAGGAAACAAAAAATGCAGATTAAAAGTATTGCGATTGCTATTGTCATCCTCCTGTTTGTCCCCACCGTATTGGGGCAAGACAATCTTTCTGATGCTCAAATCTATAGCGTGGCGTGGAGTCCGGATGGAACTAAAATTGCGGGCGCAGGGAGCAATGGTTTCTTGCGAATTTGGGATGCCAATACTGGGAATACTTTAATCGATTTTGCGGGACTTTCTGGAAAAATATATTCGGTTGTGTGGAGTCCAGATAGCTCCAAAATAGCCAGCGCTGGTGAAGATAAGATCATACGCATATGGGATGCTGCCAATGGTTCTCTTATCAATTCTCTTCAAGGGCATAATGAAACAATACTGTCAATTGACTGGAGTCCCGATGGTAGTAAATTGGCGAGTGTGAGCTTTTGGGAAACATTGAGTCTGAGGACTTGGGATGTTCAGAATTATACACCAATAGCAACTTTACAAGCTGGTGAGCTTCAACACGTAAAATGGAGCCCTGATGGCACACAGCTTGCTGTGGTCAATGTGAGCGCTGGAATAATTATTTTGGACTCCTCACTTAATGTCCCGCCGCTTGAGCTATCTCATTACTTTGAGGGAACAATCACAAACTTTACTGGAGGAGCTGGATCGGTAGCTTGGAGATTTGATGGAAAGGCAATTGCGATAGGATTCCAATCTGGCGATATATACATCTGGGATATTATCAACGACAGCCAGATAGCGCTGCTACAAAATCATACAGACTGGGTAGGGGCATTAGCGTGGAGTCCAGATAACACCCAAATTGTAAGTGGTAGCAATGATGGATCAGTAAAGATATGGGATGTTGCCACAGGGATGATGCTGGCATCGATTCCAAAAGGGGAAGGGATTATCTTATCGGTGGGCTGGTCGCCAGATGGGTCAAAGATCGCATTTGGTAACAGCGATAACACCACCCTCCAAATCGTAGATGCACCTATGCCACTCCCCTCCACAGCTACCCCCGCCGTTCCCCTACGGTCTATCTTCAATCCGCCTTCGTGTGCGGTATCGTGCTGGTTGGGGATTGAACCGGGTATTACTACTCAGGCGCAAGTACAAACCATCTTGTCGAATTTAAATATCGAATATACGGTTAACCCAGCAAGTATGCCGCCTATTGGAACGGGCGAACAAGACGGTATATATAACTTCGTTCCACCTGGGATGCCGTTTATTAATAGTAGCAAATCTGTTTCGATACACTTCTATAATGGGATAGTTGTGCTCATACAGATTTTTGTGAATATACCATCACCTGTAATCATCGCTGAATATGGGGCACCTGATCATACCTCTTTGATTGATAACAGTGTTTTTAGAACCGTATATTCCCAACTTCACATGTCGTTTCTCACATCTATTTCCGATCTTGGAAGGCAAACTGCGGTAGAAATTGGCACAGAGAACAGTGTTTCCAAGCTTTTCCTGTTTACTGACAATATGGTCATTAAAACTGTTGAGGACTGCGCGATCATTCCGGGTGGATGCTTGTTTGCGACAGCGACTCCATCTGGTTGATGTAATTGATAGGAGGGCATCCCACTCTGAACACCCTCCTGATTTCGTTATTTGCTGGATTTTCTGGGCAATAGTGGTTTTTCGGTAACCAGATCATAGCCGACAGCTTCTGCCAATTCTTTCGCTTGTTTGTGAAATAGTTTTGCGGCTTCCCACACAATATCCATTGCTGCCTTGAGAGTGACTGTTTCGGCATTGTTCAGGCGATCTGTTGATAATTCTTCAGCCATGCGAGTGTACATAAGCGCATATTTGCCAAAATGATCGCGCGGATTTTGCTTACGTGTAATTTCCAATTCGGCACGAAGTTGAGCAGTTGTCCGATCCCAAAGCCCTTTGTAGAGCCGATCAGTCGTTTGGGAATACATGCTCGGTAATTCATCAATGACTGCATTTTTGAGGGCTTCAACAAATCGTTTGCGGGTTACAATTCCCTCAACTCGTAACGCAATCCATGTATCAGGTTTCCCAACCCGACGATATTCATCAACAGTTCTATCAAGTGAACGGAACAATCCTAATTCGGGGTCTTCGGATTCTTCGAGTCGCTGCGCTCCAACTTGAGCTAACCACAGTTTGAGTGGTTCGGCTTTAGGTGATGGAATTGATTGAATCAACCGTAATACTTGCTCAGCGGTCATCACATCTGTAAGATACCGTTTTCCATCTGTAGCAACTAGTTTCAGTTTCTTACAATCCGTAAGAGACTCGTTTCCCTCTTTTTTGAGCCGTCCTTTGAGAACATGATAGTAGTTTTGAGCCGTTTTTTTGTCGGCATCCAGCAATTCCATCACAATATCAACGACAGCATAAAACCATTCTTCTTCGTGCCAAACACGACGAATTTGCCCACCATCAAAAGCTGGAACAAGATCATTCATTATTGCACCTGAGCACACTTGAAATATAAGTATACTTAGATTATTGGATAACTTGTTTTTTGTCAACCAGGGCGACTCGTGGTGAGTCGCCCTAAATGATTATGCTGCTAGACGGTTACGTTGTAGAGGGCGGCGGCGACATCGGTGTCGAAGTTGACGAAGGCCAAGCGCACGGTGGCGGTGAGTTGGTAGCTGTCGTAATACGGCAGGTATTCGACACCGACTGCAATCCGGCGGCGGTAGCCCACGAACCAGCCCGGACGGTAGACGCACAAGGCTGTGCCTTTGAGGTTGTTGGCGGGCGTGGTGCTGTTCACCTTGCCGTTGGTGTCGGTCAGCGGCATTTCCGGTGTGACGACCACCGATGCGCCGTCCGCAAAGCCGATTTGTCCGGTCATGGCGGTGGCGAGCGCACCCGCTTTTTCCATCGTCAAAAATTCGCTCAAACCCAGCAGCTTAGCATAGGTGCCAGAATCGACAATCCATGTCAGGTCGCCGGGGCGGGCGGCATAACGGGCGTCCATCGTGAAGCGGGTCTGCCGCAGCAGCCCTAACGTTGGCGCGCCGGACGCATCGACACGGTTGGGCGGGGTATCGGCATTGGTCACCAGCGCCAGTTTGCGTAAGCCGTTGAAGGCCATATAGCGGTCAGTGCTGCCGGGTGTACCGCCGTTTTTGTTGACGTTGCCGCTGGTCGCCGTGTCGCCGTTGAGCAGCACATGGTCGATGGCATCGGTGATGGCGCGCATGGCCTGTTCGCGGTAGATGTTCAGCACCGGGACGATGGCATCCTCGACCAGTTCGGCGCTGAAACCGACCCGCAAAGCCAGCTTTTTGGCATCCAACTGCACCTTGCCCGAACCGATTTTGCTATCGGGAATCGGGTTGGCGCTT
>JAIOHM010000023.1 GCA_019912965.1 Anaerolineae bacterium | reverse complement strand
GTTGGCTTCCGCTGTGCGTTTGTGCGGCAATAGCGGATACAATCGCGCCCATTGGGTGTCACTTAAGTCAGTGGGATAGCGTTTACGCGTTTTCATCGTTTGGAGTCTATATTGTAATGCTTTTCTTTACAACTACTCTCTAATTACTAATTTGCCATCTTGACTCTGACGTAACGTGATAGTTTACGATGCTCTTGAGTCAGGAGGTTAGGTTTTATGTACACCGTCAAACAGCTTTCCGATCTGGCGGATGTCAGTGTTCGCACCTTGCACTACTACGACGAGATCGGTTTGCTCCACCCCGCGAAGGTCGGCGCGAACGGCTACCGCTACTATGACGATGCCGCCTTGCTCCGCCTTCAGCAAATCCTGTTTTATCGCGAGATGGAACTCGAATTGATGCAAATCAAAGAGATTTTGGATAGCCCATCGTTTGATCTCGTAACAGCACTTCGCTCACATCGGGCGGTGCTGCAAGAAAAAATCCACCGTCTGCAAAACCTTGTTGGAACAGTCGATAGCACCATCATGCATCTGGCAGGAGAGTTGGAGATGAGCAAGAAGCGCCTTTTCGAGGCCTTTAGCGAAGAAAAACAAAAACAGTACGAACGCGAAGCCCGCCTGCAATGGGGACCGTCCACCGTCAACGAATCCATCAAACGCTGGAACAGCTATACGCCCGAACAGCAAAAAGCCGTGCAACTGCAAGGGGGCGAAATCTATGCCGATCTGGCGAAGGCCATCGAAGCGGGCAAATCACCACAAGACTCAGATGTTCAAGACATCCTTGTGCGCTGGCATGACCACCTGCGAAATTTCTACGAACCCACCCTCGATATACTGCGCGGGTTAGGGGAGGGCTACAACACCCACCCGGATTTCATCAGCTTTTTCCAGCAGTTTCATGCCGATTTGCCGTTATTCCTGCAAACAGCCATCGATCAGTATGTCGATGATCTGGAAACTGCCGAAATCGAGCGTATGCTGGCCGAAGATGAGCTGCTTCGTGAACGAAACATATGACCCATATTCGAGTAGCTATTCCAAGTAGCCGCATGTTCGCGCTAGATATGCGCCTGTAAACCCACTCAAACTTTATGCTGGCGGATGAAATACATTCGCCAGCGCGACGTAACTCCCCCTGCTCGTCATTTTGATACCATTGCCCTGACAATTCCGATTTAAGAGACTTTGCTTCTCCTTCCCCATATTCTGTAAACCTGTATTCAGCGATGATCTTGACAAATTTCCAAAATCGCTGTAAATTCCAGATAGTTAATTCATTCAGTGAAAAAAGATGCGAAACGCTATCCGCGGCAACCGCGACCTGATTAAAGCCATGAACCGCAATCTCCTCCTCAACATACTGAGGCGGGAGGGCGTTCTTTCGCGCACGCAGTTAACCGAAATCTCAGGATTGAGCGTAGGTGCGGTATCACAAATCACAACTGAGCTAATTGAGGAAAAATGGGTTTTTGAAAGCGGCGAAGGTGATTACACGGGTGGCCGCCGCCAAATGTTGCTGCGGTTGAATCCTGATGTAGGTTATGCGTTGGGACTTAAGCTGATGGAAAGGCGCGTGGTGTGTGCCATCACCAGCTTTGAAGCCCGGATGTTGTACTATAGCGAATATCCGCTGGATAGCGCCCATGCACCCGGTGAAATGGTAAATGCGCTGGAAGCGATTGTCGAAAACGCGATTTCCTCGGCTGGATTGAACCGACAGGATTTCTTTGGGATTGGGGTTGGGCTTGCAGGGGTGATTGACCCACATGAAGGGGTTGTTCATTATTCGCCCTTTTTTGGATGGCACAATGTCCCGATGGCTGGCCTGCTTCAAGCACGGTTAGGAATGCCAGTCACCATTGAAAACGACGTAAATACACTGACCTTGAGTGAACATCTTTTCGGCGCAGGTCGCCACCATCAAAACTTCATCGTCGTCACGGTTGGACGTGGTGTTGGCATGGGCATGGTGCTGCAAGGGCAGCTTTATCAGGGAACACGGGGCGGCGCAGGCGAACTGGGGCATATTGTCATTGACTTGGCGCGCGCGCGTACGGTTTCCCCTGAAGCTGGTAGTCTGGAGTCATTGGCCGCTGATCCGGCTGTGCTTGAGTCGCTGCCGAATGAAAACTGTGCAACCTTGATGGATGTGGTACAGGCAGCCGAGGACGGAAATACCGCCGCACAGGAAGCACTACAGCGTAGCGGAGAATATCTGGGTGTAGCACTAGCAGGTGTGGTGAATATTTTATGTCCATCGCTGATTATCATCAGCGGTGAAGGGGTTAATGCGGGCGCATTCCGCTTGGAACCAATGATGGAAGCACTGCGCCGTTACACCTTTAATGGACTGTTGGATCATGTTGAAGTAATCGTAGAAGCAGCAGATGACCGCACCTGGGCGCGCGGCGCGGCGACGCTGGTGCTCAATCGGCTATTTGCTTCGCCACTGGTTCAGACTGAAATAACAAGCTGATATTTTTTTCACAATGTTTTTTCATTGAGTGAAAGATGAGTGAGATGTCTTGGAATAGCGGTATTCATCGGTGGAAATGGGTGGCGTTTTTCTTGCTGCCCGGACTGACCGGCCTGGCGCTGTTCGTTGTGTATCCAATCATTTCCTCATTCTGGTTAGCCTTTCAGGATTGGAATCTGCTGTCACCACCCAAATTTGTCGGCCTGAGCAACTTTCAGGAATTGGTTGGTGACGAAAATTTCTGGCGCGCACTTCGGTATACATTGATGTTCATCGCGCTCTACGTCCCGGCGGTATTTGTGCTGGGGCTGGCGCTTGCCCTGTTCCTGAACCAGAAATTCCCCGGAATGCTGCTGGTGCGGACAGCGACATTCCTGCCAGTGGTCGCCTCATGGGTAGTGGTCTCGCTGATCTGGAAGTGGATATTTAACCCCAGTTACGGGCTCATCAATTTCGCTTTGAGTGTGTTTGGAATTCAAGGGCCAGCCTGGTTATTTGAGCCACAGGCAGCAGTGTACGCGATGGTCATAACCAGTGTTTGGAAAGATGTTGGCTATATTGCTCTCCTTTACCTGGGCGGATTGCAAAATATTTCCGAAACCTACTACGAAGCAGCCCGTATTGACGGTGCTGGACGCTGGCGCTGTCTACGGCATGTCACCCTGCCATTGCTGACACCAACCATGTTCTTTGTCGCCATCACATTGCTCATCAATTACTTTCAATTATTTGAGCAGGTATGGCTAATGCCGATGCGGGACAGCGCCGCTGATCGTCAGGTAGAAGTGATCGTGACAGAGGTGGTGAAAAACGCCTTCAGTTACAACCGGATGGGCTACGCTTCAGCTATGTCGTGGGTGTTATTCGGGCTGATTTTCGTCATCACTTTTGTGCAGCTTCGTTTGCAAAAACGGTGGGTCTACTATGAATCAGAGTAATGCTCTCGAAGTGACCGATATGTCCGTTGCAGGGCAAACTATTCCTACCCGGACTGCAACATCTATCGCCCGTATCTTGCGTATCTGCACCATGCTGTTGATTGTCGCATTGATGGTGCTGCCCTTCCTGTGGATGTTGAGTACATCCTTGAAGGCACAGGCATACATCCTGCAAACACCACCGCAATTAATCCCCAATCCGGTCACCTTTGAGAGTTACACCGGCCTTGCAGACCGGATTGATCTGGGACGCACCTTTTTCAACAGCCTGATTGTGGCACTGCTGGGGATGCTAGGGCAGCTTGTCATCTCGGCAATGGCGGCCTATGCATTCGCGCGGCTCGAATGGCCGGGGCGGAACACTGTATTCCTGTTGTATCTCGTCACCATGATGATCCCGGCTGTTGTGTTGATTATTCCGCAATTTATCCTGGTACGGTCGCTCGGCTGGATGAACACCTATGCCGCATTAATTGTGCCCGGTTTGTTCAGCGCGTTTGGGACATTTTTGCTGCGTCAATCCTTTCTAACGCTGCCAAAGGATTTTGAAGAGGCTGCCTTTGTGGATGGCGCGAATCACTTCACCATTTTCTGGCGGATTATTATGCCGCTTTCACTGCCCTCGCTGGCGACGCTGGGTGTTTTTAGTTTTATGGGCTACTGGAATAACTATCTGTATCCACTGTTCGTGGCACGCAGAGAGGATGTAATGACGCTGCCAATTGCGCTGGCGACCTTGCAGGCGGGGCCGCGTGCACTCACGGAGTGGAATATGGTGATGGCTGGATCGGTCATCACGGTGCTGCCCATACTGGTGGCATACCTGCTGGCACAGCGTTGGTTCGTCTCCGGCGCGATTTCCAGCGGGATCAAAGGTTAGGTTGCTCTACGCAACATGTTGCGTTTCGAATTTCGTTGTTTGAAAGGATAAAAATCGTGTTACGAAAATTCACTGCCATCTGGATAATTGCTGTTGTGCTGCTGACATTGGGAATCGTCGCGCCTGCTCTCGCGCAAGATACCACGATTCGCTATTTTACATTTTCCGCCGCGCCTGATCATCTTGAAGACCTGGATACCATCATCGCTGCCTTTGAAGAAGCCAATCCGGGTATCACAGTTGAAGTCGAAACAGCACCATTTGCTGATTATTTCACCCTCCTTCAGGCAGGTGTCGCCAGCGGCGATGCTCCTGATGTATTTGAGCTAAACTATGAAAGTTTCGTCACCTACGCCGCCAATGATACACTGCTTGATCTTTCAGGTCTGGTCAATAGCGATGCCCCCTTCTACCCACGTGCGCTGGAAGCCTTCCAGTATGACGGTAAGCAGATGGCACTGCCGGCAACCTTCTCGACCGTGCTGATGTTCTACAATGCCGATCTCTTCGATCAGGCCGGGGTTGAATATCCAACGGCTGATTGGTCTTGGAGTGATGCCGTCGCAGCCGCGCAGGCCATCCGTGCGCTGGGTGATGATACATGGGGCTTGTTCTCGCCAGTACAGTTCTGGGAGTTCTACAAGAAAGCCGCCCAGAATGGTGAGTGCAGTTTCTTCAATGCCGAAATGACCGAGTCGACCATCAATTCGCCCGCATGTGTTAGCACCCTGGAAACCATGATTAGCTTCATGGGCGATGATTTGATGCCAACCGCTTCCGAACTGTCGGGCGTATCAGACTCCGAATTGTTCCTGAGTGGCAAACTGGGGATGATCGTCACTGGTATCTGGATGTTTGGCGCATTTCAGGACGCTCCATTCAATTGGGATGTGGAGATCGAACCCGTGATTAACCAGCATGCACATCACTTCTTCGCTAACGGTGTAGCCGTTTCTGCCACAACCGAACACAGCGAAGCAGCAGCGGCATGGGCGGAGTTTATGGCCTCCAGCGAAACCGCAGCTACAGTGCGAGTTGAGAGCGCATGGGAACTCCCTGCATTGAACCAACCGGAATACTTCGAAGCCTATCTGAGCCAGACCCCGCCCGCCAACCGTGCCGCCGTCTTCACTGCGCTGGAAAGCCCGGTGACCCCGCCGGTTATCGAACGCCAAAACGAGATGCAGGATGCGGTCAACGCACTGCTGACACGCGCTATCGATGGCGAACTCAGCGCACAGGAAGCGCTTGATCAGGCCAAAACCGAACTCGATTCACTGATTCAGTAGTTGTTGATATAGATCAAGAGAGGCGCACGTTGGTGCGCCTCTCCTTTGCGAATGGTGAGTGAGGTCATGCCCGATTTACATCAACGCAGTATTGAAATTATTCATGCCGGTCAATTCGATGGGGCCTACGCCGCCTGCCTTAGCTTCTCGCAGTATGGTTACTGCTGGCTGCGGGACGGCATGTGGATTGCTCACGGGATGGATGTCGTGGGGCAATCTACGAGCGCCAGAGCTTTTCACCAGTGGGCAGCACGCACCCTCCTGCGGTACAGGGACAAGGCGGAAGGGCTGCTGGCGAAATTAACGAAGGGTGAAGGGTTGACCGAAGCCGATTATTTGCCGACTCGTTTTGAACTTGATGGTCGTATCGGGCAGGAAGATTGGCCGGACTTTCAACTTGATGGCTACGGTGCATGGTTATGGGGACTGGTTCAGTTCATTCAGGCTCATGGCGATGATGATCTATGGCAAGAAGCACGTCCGGCGGTGGCGCTGCTGGTGCGTTATTTGGAGGCGCTCTGGCGTTCCCCCAATTATGATTGTTGGGAAGAACATCGGCATCATATTCATCCAGCTACACTGGCAGCCCTGTACGGCGGCTTGTGCGCGGTACAGTCGCTTTCACCTGAACTTGTTCCTGGCGGGCTACCAGAGACAATACGCGATTTCGTATTGACGAATGCCGTTGCATCAGACGGGCATTTCATGAAGTATCTGGGTAATGACGAGGTGGATGCCAGTCTGTTGTGGCTCGCCCTGCCCTATAAGCTGGTCGATATTCACGATCACCGTTTTCTAAAGACGTTAGCGAAGATCGAGCAGGATATCTATCGCCCCGGTGAAGGCGTGTATCGATACCGCGCAGACACCTACTATGGTGGTGGCCAATGGCTGCTGCTGACACTGTGGTTGGCTTGGGCATATCTCGAACTTGATCAGCCCACAAAAGCACAAAACCTGATAAGTTGGGTAGAAGCACAAGCAAGTGTCACAGGTGAAATGCCGGAACAGGTAGCCGGACATCTGTTAGCACCAGCCTATTATGACCAGTGGGTAGAGCGTTGGGGTACATCAGCTTCGCCACTCTTATGGTCGCATGGCATGTATTTATTGTTGAAATCGCTGCTGAAGGACAGTTTAACATGATTACCATTGTTCACACACCACATGGTCAGGAGCATCCTTACGAACAGCTTCCAGAAGAACGCTTCCCGCGACAACCACTCGCGGATGAAACCTTTACAATTGGTATTGTTACGCGTCCTGCTGGGGTTGCCAAACATGTGATCGTCCATTATCGCTTGAATGACGCACCAGAACTGGCGATTGACGCCCAGCAGCAGATCGATTGGCAGCAGAAACAGGAAGAAGGTGTTGGCGCGGAATTTCTGGAACGTTTGGTTCGCATCGATCAGGATGTGTGGCAGGTGCAACTGACCGCGCCGCCTTATGGTCAAAAGCTAACTTATTGGATTGAGACCGAAGGTGAAACCAGCGAACAGTACATACTGCGCGGGGAAACATGGCAAACGGATGTCAGGGCAATGACCGGATTCAAACTCAATCTGCAATCGGTCACTGAATCCCCTGTATCCACAAACTGGCCTGCCATCCAGAAAGTAGAATGGCTCACGGATGGAGCGCACAAACGCCGCATCCGTCTGACGTTCCCGTGTACACCGGACGAACGCTTCTTCGGACTGGGTGAGCGTTTTAACGCCCTCGATCAGCGTGGAAACATCATTGATATACGTGTGTACGAGCAGTACAAGAATCAAGAAAAACGCACCTATATGCCCATCCCGTTCCTGCTCTCATCCGCTGGCTACGGCTTATATGTCGAAAGCAATCGCTGGATGCAGTTCGATCTGGGGGCAACCGTGCTGGACTGCTGGATGCTCGAAGCTGATCTGGGGGCAGATGAAACCCTCTCGCTGCGCGGTTTCACCGGCAGCGATCCGCTGGCGATCATCGCGCAGTTCGCAAGGATGACAGGGCCTGCCGCACTGCCACCAGAATGGGCTTTCGGTTTATGGATGAGCAGCAACGAATGGAACTCACAAACGCGGGTAGAGCAGGAAGTAGCAGCATCTCTGGCGAATGGCATCCAACCCTCAGTATTGGTGATTGAAGCCTGGAGCGACGAAACCACTTTCTACATCTGGAACGATGCCGATTACACGCCAAGACCCGGGGCTGAAGCCTTTGCCTATGAGGACTTCAGTTTTCCACCTGATGGTAAATGGACAGACCCCAAAGGCATGGTGGAACGGTTGCACGCACAGGGAATCAAAGTGCTCTTATGGCAAATTCCGGTGCTGAAAATATTGGAGCAACCGCACGACCAACATCAGGCTGACCATACCTATTTTGAACAGTCTGGCTTTGGGGTGCATGAAGCTGATGGCAGCCTACACAAAGTGCGTCCATTCTGGTTTCGAGGCGGATACATCTGGGATGTGACGAACCCTGATGAACGGGAGTGGTGGCTGAATAAACGCGCCTATTTGCTGGATGAAGTCGGAATCGACGGTTTTAAGACCGACGGCGGCGAGCATTTATGGGGAGCACAGACACGCTTTGCAGATGGTCGCCGGGGAGATGAACTGTGGAACGAATATTCGCAGCGTTATACATCAGCCTATTATGATTTTGCCAAAGAGAAACGTGGCGGCATCACCTTCAGTCGAGCCGGATATACCGGTTCACAACGCGCACCGCTGCACTGGGCTGGTGATGAGAACTCGACTTGGGAGGCATTCCAGCATTCGATACTGGCAGGGCTAAACGCAGCAGTTTCAGGGATTTCGTTTTGGGGATGGGATTTTGGCGGCTTCAGCGGGGCAATCCCAACAGCCGAGTTGTATCTGCGAGCAGCAGCGATGGCGGTATTTTGTCCAGTGATGCAATATCATTCAGAATATAATCCGCAGCGACAGCCCAGCCGCGACCGTACCCCGTGGAACATTCAGACTCTGACGGGCGATGCGCGGGTTATACCCATCTTCAAGCAATTGATGGCCGTTCGACAGCGGTTGATGCCTTACATTTTGCAGGAGGCACAGCATAGTGCAGCCACTGGTGAGCCAATGATGCGGGCACTCCAACTCTGGAATGACGAAGCCTCACCCTATCAATATTACTTTGGGCGCGATCTGCTGATTTGTCCTGTTGTGGAATCGGGCATTTCCCGGTTGACATGTTTCTTGCCCCCCGGTGAGTGGTATGATTTCTGGACAGGCCAACATTTCAAAGGCGGACGTTCGGTTGAAGTGGATGGTCCCCTCGAACATATTCCGGTGTTCACACGGCAAACAAGCTAGCGTCCTCGCAAACCGAAGATGCCTTTGCGTCCTGCCAACATTTCCAGCGCACGCCGCCAGCTATCACCTTCTTCGCCCATCGCCTCGTGCGCGTGGTTAATATCGTACTTGTTGGCAAACATATCAAGTTCAGCCTTCAAATCGCGCCAGATTGCCATTTGCATTTCCATCAAGCGTTCTTGCTGGGCAGCGCCGGGTGCTGCCCGTAATGCCAACCGAAAATGCGGCAGACACAATCCCGCCGAATCGCGAAAGGCTTCCCCCATCCGCGCATCAGTCACCAGCTCGGCTAGCACCCGAACATGATCTTTTTCCGCCCGTGTAAGCACATCGCAGGCCATACACGAACCCGTCGGTTCCAGTCGATCAGCCGTCGAATGCGTTCCACCCCGCAAACGCGCGAATGCACCGCCGCTCGGCACTTCGGCCAGCCTGAGCAGTTCCCACAACACCGAGGCTTCCAGAATGGCGATACCCAGCACGCTTGCCCCATAATGCACCAGTTGATGCGTGTGCTGGTTACACAGAAAGCGGCTGGCACGCATCGCCACATGCGTATCCGGTGTGTTCACATACTCATACAAATGTGAATCCAGAAAGCGATTGACATCCCGTTCGCACAGGTTGCACACCGCACATCCCGGCTGAGGTAATGTTTCTAACAGATCATAAAAATTAAACGGCAGTGATGCCATACTTATGTACCCTGTTGCCCGCTGGTTGGTGTAGTTTCAGCGGGTGTTCCATCGCTTTGTGCTGCCAGAGTAAACGGTGCAATTGCATCGGTATCATCATTCAAACCGGAAATCGCCAGCACCATAAGCTGATTGGGGGTCAGGCTCAAATCCCACGCTCCAGCCGTTACCGTGTCGCGTGTTCCAATCAGCCGTACTACCCGCGCATTCGCCGGATTGTCCGAATCCAGCAGCGCATACTGCACCAGATACCGCTGTTGAACCTGATTACTCATTTGCTGCCAGCCGTTCAACGTCCAGCCGGGAACGCCAGACTCAGCAGTATCCATGAAGCCGATTTCGGGAATAGTGATGTTATCCACCGCAAATCCGCGATCTTGTGTCTCCGCCATGCTGATGTAAGCAAAACGCACCAAAACTTGTTGACCGGCATAAGCTGAAAGATCAACCGTTTGCGACAGCCACAACGACTCCTGCGGAAAGACGCGCGTTGGATGTACCGCCAGTACAACTTCCTGACTGAAAAATTCATCGCCGCGCTGCATGTACAGATTAACCGGATCGCCGGGGTTAAAGTTGGAGAGATAACCAATCACGCTGACTTGCCCCGACCATGTTTGCTCATCGAATCCGGCAATCACATCACCCACCCGTACATCAGTCCCTTGCAGAGGGCTATCCTCTGTAATCGAAATAATGGTGATGCCATCCGAATCCAGCCCAACACCCAGATATGGGAACGGGCGGGGTGGTTCAGGATTGCTGATGCCCGTGAATCCTGCACCATAAGCTACCCCATAAGCATTTTCGGTCGTCGTATTGCTGGCAGGCAGCACATCCCACGTCGCCCCGCCATCCGCTGAAACCTGCACATAACCATAATTCCAGCGGTCAGCCAGTGTATACCATGCGTCAAAGGTCAGGGTGGCTGCTTGAACACCTGTCAGGTCAAAAGTGCGGGTCAGGGATGTGGTTTCGTTCAACCCATTATTCGACCAGTAGAAATGATTGGCCGGATCGCCGGGAACAGGTAAACGTTGCGTCAGGCTTGGACCACTAAAGATCAGCCGGAAGTCCACCGGATTTGATGTGGACATCAGCACATAAGCCGTCCCAAATTGTGTCACCGCCAGATTATCGACCTGAAAATCAAACTGATCACGCAGCACTGCTGTTGCGGGCGACAACTCTGCTTGCAGATCGGTGTATTGGAAACGACCGTCACCGATGCCCCCATTCAGCACATTCGCCATTACAAAATCGGCGAACACATCTCGTGCCGTAATCGGCAAACCAGTTTCCAGATCAGTGATATTGTTCCGTGTCAGCACGCGGTCTAAAGGCGCGAGTCCCATTCCCACTTCACTGAACAACTCCGTGAACACCGCAGCGCCAAACCGCTGACGTACATAACCCAGAAACAACTGCCCCGCCCCGAACCCTTGTCCACCACCACTCTGGATCAGCGAGGTATCCGGCGCGCTCATAAAGGCTGCCAGATCATCCTGGGTAATCGTCCGTTCATTAATTTGCAGCAGCATGTAATTCGCCAGCGCCTCACGCAGCCAGGGTGCTTGCCCCGGCGTATTGTGAAAGGCTAACAGGTTGAAGAACTGCCGGGTAAGTACGCTCTGGTAGGCCGGGTCAGCCAGCACCACACCGGGAAAAGCCGAGGTATTCACGATGACCATCTCATGCTGATTGGTGTAACCACCGGGGGCAAGTTGCGCGGGCAAACTGTTATTCGGGTTATAAATCGTCACCCGATTATCGCGGAGGTCACGTGCAAACAGCACATACAGATGAGGATCGTTATCCGCATCCGGGATTTGTAGCAGCGAGAACATCTCAAGCTCAAGCCGCGACTGTGGTGCAGTGGTTAGCGCCCCACGGTTATCGGTAATCCGCAGCAGCGAGAACACAAAATCCAACTGTTGGGCAAACGGAGCCAGCGCTTCAGGATCGTACTCAATGCCTTCTTCTACCCAGATATACAGGCCATCTGTCGCGGCGGCCAGCGTCGCGGCAATCTGTGTTGGCGTCTCTGCCTCCACCTTGCTCACCCAGAAAGATGCGGTATCGCCGGGAGCATAGACCGGAAATGGATCGGGAATTGCTGACCCGCCATCATAACCCAGCAGTTGTTGAGCCAATAAAGCCGGGTCGCGAGTTGTGGTTGTATCCTGCGCCCCCAGCGGCAAAGCGAATAACAACGAAATTCCAAGCATGAGCCAGACGAGTCGAATTCGAAACATGGGGATACCAATCCTGAGTTAAAGCATTATACAGAGTGTAGACGAGGAATACATCAACGTAAAGTTCTATCATCCAACATTCAACTTCACCTATATACATCAAACGATGGACAAACGGTTCGCTTGTGGCTTCGCCCGCCCGCCCCTATAATGAACAACATCATACAGTAGTTATCGCAGGGGAAGGTCTGAAACCCTCCCAATAATAAAGAGACTATCGGTGCTATGGATGTTGGTGTCGAGTTTAGCCATTATCGGGTGATAGAACACATCGGGCGTGGGGGTATGGCGGATGTGTGGTCAGCGCGTGATAAACGCCTGAATCGCACAGTAGCCATCAAGACCATCGTGCGCGGTCTTTCAACCGATGTCGAGCCCGTCAAATTGTTCGAACGTGAAGCCCAAACCATCGCCCAGCTAGAACACCCGCATATCCTGCCGATCTACGATTTTGGCGAATATGAAGGCCAGCTCTACATCGTCATGCGGTATGTCACGGGCGGATCACTGGAAGATTCGCTTTCGCAGGGGCCGATGGCAACCGAGGATGTGCTGCGCCATGCCCGCGCGATTGCCGGGGCGCTGGATTATGCTCACTCAACCAATGTTATCCATTTGGATTTGAAACCTTCCAATATTCTGATGGATAGCAATGGTTCGCCCTATCTGGCGGACTTTGGCTTGGCAACCGTATTGGGGCCGGAAGGCCGTGCGGCCAATCCCGGGTATGGCACACTGCTCTATATGGCACCCGAACAATTGACAGCGGGCGAACTTGACCACCGCGCCGACATTTACAGTTTCGCCATTCTGGTTTTCCAGATGCTTACCGGAGAACTGCCTTTTGATGCCACCACCTCGCTGGCGCTTAAGCAGTTGCAGTGGCAGGAAGACCTGCCAGAAGTTGATAAGTTGGGTGCTGATTTAGCCGAACGCCTGACGCCAGTGCTGCGGCGTGGCACGGCGCTTGATCCCATCAACCGACCAGACACCCTGATGCAGTTAGTGGACGAGCTGGAAGAAGCGTTGGGCAGCGCGCATGGCGTGCTTACCCCTCGTGTAGTGGATACCGAAGAATTCGATGTTGATATGTCCGCATACATCACCGTAGATGTGCGCGGAGTCCAGACGGTTGCCGGACAGGAGGAGATGGCGAAGCGCGAAGCCATCGATATCTACAACCGGGCACGGCGTGTCTGGGCACATGGTCAGGGGCGCTTCCTGCTCGGCGTCACCCATTTCATGGTCATGAATGATTACTATATGCGTGCGGCTGAACTCGGTCTGGAAATGGACGAGGCGGGACTTCAGGTGCTGCTGCGTGGTGCGCTGGAATATGACCACGAAATTGACTACTGGTGGAACAAATTGGATAACGACAACCGCCGCTGGGTAGCCCTGCACGCCATCCGCAGCGAAAATCCGCCAGCACGGGCGCGGTCATTTTACCGACTGGAAACCCTCAAAGACAGCGACCCGCCCAAAATCCCGGCACTGATTGCCCAAGCCTTGAGCGTGGAAACCAACGAGGAAGCTAAACGCGCCGCGATTTATGTACTCGGCACACGCGCCAAACGCGATTACCCCAGCGGGACATATGCAGCCGTCAACACACCGCGCGGTCTGACCGGACGGCTCATCACCACCCGCACCCGTGCCGACATTCAGATTAAAACCCCGTCAATCTGGCAAGACAAAGTGTTTTCGCCTGATATTGACGAACTGCTGGCCGAAATTGCGCTCGACCCGGATATGCCCAAAGTCGCTGATTTAGCAGCACGGACGGTTGGGCGCATCCGTTCATTGGCTGCGGTCAAGATCATCGCAGCCGCACAGGTGAAGGGTGAAAAAGGGGCGCTGCGGGCGCTGGCGCTGGTGCGTGACGAAGCCCCATCACTGCCCAATGTCGTCAGTCCACAGGGACGCATCTATGCATGGTTGGCAAATACGTGGCGGCGGTTGAGCGACGAACCCTTACACAACGTTTGGCGCTATGTGCTGGCCTTTTTAGGGGCAGCCGCTGCGATGGCGATTCAGGTGTTTGTTACCTTCCGCACCGAGGCCATTTTCAACCCGGAACGCTGGGGACGCACCATCTCGATCGGGCTAACCTTTGGCTTCTTTATGGGTTTTCTGGTGCTGATCGCAGGGGAATATCCAGCACGTTTACGCGGATTCTGGTCGGGATGGATGCGCCTGCTATTCAGTGCGGTCACAGGCTTGCTGCTCGGCACACTCACATGGGGCGCATTCACATGGTTCTTCCTGAACTATTCCCCGGATTGGGATGTGATGGCCTTTGCAGGAATCGGCACGGCCTTGGGTTTCGTGCTGACAGGATTATTTAGTTTGCGCGGTTGGCTGGCCGCACTCATCACGGCTGTCGCAACCTATATCCCCATTTATGCAATGTACCAGTACTCGATTAGCGGTGAGTTATTCCTGCCTGTTCAGCTCACGCAGGTACCTATCCTGTATTATGACTATTTCACCTATCCCGACCAGATTTTTACGCTCGGCTTGACAGTCGCCATTTTGATCGGGATCGGTGGGCACGCGCAGTCCTTGTGGCAGGATTTACGGGATTTCCTGCTCAACCGACAGGTGAAAGCCCGACTGGAAAAACGGCTCCAAAGCCTGCGCGCCAGCCGCTAAACCTTCCCATACAATCGCCCGCCGAACTCGGCCACCAGTTTGTCATCCAGATCATCGGCATAGGCCGCCACCAGATTGATGATGCTGTTGGCTTCGTTACCATCCATGCCATCCAGCGGGCGCTCGTTGAAAACATACACCACATCCAGATACACCCCAATCGCCGCGTTGGTAAGCTGCAAATTGAGCTCCAGCAGCCTACGATACAGTGGGAGTAAGGCGTTGATCGGCAGGTGCATAATGGGCGAAAGCACCTGAAAATAGCCAGCGCCATTTTGCTGTGACACATAAATCTCAATCACGGCTGACCCACGCTGAAACGTCCACCCAAACCCCGTTTCCAGCTTCATCCGCGCTTGCACCGGGTCAACATTGATGACCGTTAATATCTGCTCAACCGTCCCCGCATAGGTTTCCAGAGTCGGCGCGGAAGGCGGTGGTTGTTTGGTATTGCGTCCACGAAACATATTTTCATTCCCTCGTCAAAAAACATTCAGCCTCTAGCGTTGGTTTCTAAAGGTTATGTGATTTAGCAAAATCTGAAGCGTTTGGTTATCCCGTTGGAGATCGTCCACAGCGCAGGCAGGCATTTTTGTGGAACCCGACCGTCGCGTTGCAGTGACGGCAGCTAATCCGGCTGTGTTCATAATAATATGGCTGCAATTGGGGCAGCGGAAACCGGACTACATTTTCGGCACGCGGTGTTACCCCACCACAGGCTTCACAATAGTACCCGCCAGCAGCCACCGCACGGCTGGCACTCCCGCAGTGCAGACAATAGGTGCGCCCGCCTTCCAGCATTTCCTGCCGGAAAATTTCAACATAATTGCGGATGGCGTTGACATGCAGCCCGTAAACAAACTCGGATGTGCTGGCCGTATTGCGGGTAATCATCCCCACCAGATATTGATGCTGGTCGAGAATCGGCGCGCCACCCGCATCAGGCAAACTGCCAATATCGGTTGGGAACCAGTGCGGCGGAATCACCCGCCTGGTTGCCCGACGTGCCCCGCGCGTGATCGCACCGTTATACGAAACCACCGTCAACGGCGCATCATCTGGCAAATTGGGAATCGGCGTCACCGGAATCAAATCGTTCACCTGATGCTCGATGTAGATGAAAGCCAGATCAGCCTCTGGATATGAACGCACGACGTAACCCTGTAACTGCCGTCCAGCCTGCAACTCGATTGTGACATGCTCCATACCACCAACTACATAACGGGTGGTTGCCAGCAAACCCTCACGCGCCACAAAAAAAGCTGTTCCTGTGCCATTCGGCCCACCAATCACGGCGGCCATATGATACAGCGAAGGAACCGGTTGGGCGGAAGGATGCAAAGGGCCGGTGCGGGGTACAGTTGGCGCGAAAGGACTGCCCGACGAAGCAGGCGGCACATTCACAACCGGCTGCATGGGTGATGCAGGTGTAGATTGTGGTGGAGGCGCGAAAGGACTGGACGAACCACCACCACCTGAAAACGGCGATGATGCAGGCGCAGTTGGCTGCCCAAGCGGGCCTGTATTGTGAACGGGTTGAGACGGTGCAAATGGAGCCGTTTTTGGAACGGGCTGCGGTGCTGGCGGCGCGACAGGTGGCGGCAGTGAACCCGTTGTGGGCAGTTGTTGAGACGCTGCCTGGGGATATTGTGTCGCCATGAAATTTTCGACATGCTGGCGTACCTGCGGGTTATTGGGGTCGGCGGTCAGTGCGTCGTTATACAATGTGTACTTGGTCACCGCATCCGGCGTCACGCTCGCTAACCAGATCAGCCCATACGCCCGCTTCTGTCCGGTCACTTCAGGACTCTTCAGGCCGAAGCGAAGCAGACGCGCACCTTCCTCAATATTACCTGCCTTGATCGCTTCAATGCCTTGTTCAATATTATGGATGCTCATGGGAATAAAACCAGTGAATTATTTTAGGCGTTATCTTTCTCATTATAAACCAAAGCCTTTTTCTCGCCTAAAAATTTACCCTGCAATTCCTCACTCCATCCGAAGCCATTCCTCCTGCGGTGTCTGTTGTTCGGGCAGCCTCACCACCTGAAACCAGGTGTTTCCCGGTTTGAGATATAGCATTTCCCCTGTTTCGGTTCGCAGCCCGATCATATCCTCGCGCGTTGGGCGCACCCAGCGTCCTTCATAACGCTGTCCATCACGGAACAGAATCGCGTCGCCCTCAAACCACAACTTGATTTCGATGCTGTAGCTGACCGAATCCTGAAACTGGCTTTCGACAATATCGGTAAATTGGTGATCAGCATAAATAATCACCACGTTCGCGGCAGTCACCTGTTCTAGTGTATTGGCATCGAAGTGGCCTTCACCATCGGCAAACCGTCGGTAAAGCTGGCTTTCGGCATCATACTGCCACAAAATCCGGGTTGCACGATAGCGCAGATCAATATTGGTAACTTCACCTGTGCTCCCCGGCGGCACATCCGGCAGGAAGGCCAGCCCATTTAAGGAGGGGTGTTCAGTTGCACCCTGTTCAGCAGCCAATTCCCACAGCGCATTGGGATTGGTGAACATATTATGGGGAACATCAATCGATTCATCCCGCCAGTAGTACGGCAGACCATAAAGCACACCCTTGAACAAACGGTCGCTGAACTCGGAAGTATTCAAGCGGTCTTCAACGCCAATGCTTGCGCCGGAAAACGCCAGAAAAGCGTTATACATGGGCAGCAGTTCGTAATCAATCAGCCGTGCGCTGCGAATCGAGCCAACCCGGTCTGGCGCGCCCCCATAAAAAACAGCCGAAAACCGCGTCAGGCCACCTTCAGCATAATGCTCGAATATGAGATCAGCCACCCCAATGCCCGCCTGTGGACGCACCAGCGGCGGCGCATTGGAGATTTTTATCACCAAAGGCGCGCGATTCAATACGGCGGGATCATCTACTTTCAGCCCGGTCAGCGGGTTGATATCGGAGGGGAATGCATCCGGGCCAAGTGCCGCAGGATTCTCAAGTTTCGCGGATGGCGTTTCGGTTGTAAGATGGGGTGAAGAGTCAACAGGCGCTAATCTGTCGGGCACAATGCAGGCCGTCAGGAGAAACACACTGACTAGCACAGAGCCGATTCGTTTTAACATCGGCGATACTCCTGGGCGACAAACGCTTAATGGACAACGGCTCAATTCAAACATAAAGAATGGTCAGAAGTCCATAGTCGGTGATGAAAACGCCCGGAAACCGCCGGTTAGAATGCGTTTGTGCTGAGCGAAAAACTGCATTAGAATGTTAGCAATGTGAGCGAGGATGGGTGTTTGACTCGCCTATAAGCGCAAGTTATAATCACATTGGATTGAGGCAAAATGGGTAGCGTGATTGTTCGTGGCCTAGCATTGAGAACGTGTAGGGGGCCTAAATGCCACTTAAGGGTGAACTAAGGGATTTTAGCACCACCCAGCTTTTGAACCTGATCAATCTGGCGAAGAAAACCGGTACGCTGACGATTTTTCAGGCCAAGAAGACGGGTGAAACAGAAGAGGTGAATGGCAAAAAACGTGAGCGCATCGAAGTCGGCACCGAACGCGCAAAAATTTCCTTCAAAACCGGGAAGTTAATTTTTGCTGCTATGAACGGCCAGGATGGCAACCTGGTTGCCGTACTCAACAAAGCTGGGAAACTCACAGATGAACAGGCCCGCATCATTCGTGAACGCGCCAAGAACACAACCGATAAAGCGCTGGCACTGCTGTTAATTAACGCGAATTACGTGTCTCAGAACGACGTGGTTAGCAGCGTACAGCAGCATATTCTGGATGTGGTTTATAGTTTGATGAGCTGGAACCAGGAACCGTTCCGCTTCGATGACGAGATATTGCCAGATAAAGACCGCATTCAAGTGCCTGTTGACCTGGAAAATGTTATCATTGAAGGGTCGCGGCGCATCAAAGAAATTGAAGAGCTGACGCAGCACCTGCCCAACCTGGATATGGCCCTGAAGTTCCCCGAAAATCCAAAGGAGAAATTCAAGGGTATCCATCTCAGTGTGGAAGAGTGGCGGGTAGTGTCGTTCGTCAACCCCAAGAATTCTATCCGCCAGATTGCCAAAGCCAACAATATGTCGGAAGTGGAAATCCGCCGGGTAGTCTATGGTCTGGAACAGGCGGGATTGGTTGAAATGGTCAAGCCGCCGGGAATGGATCAAGCCGCTGCGGCCAACCAGCGGCGCCGCCCACAGGCCAAAGCGCCGCAGGTTCAAAAGGTGGTTGTCAACCGCCTTATCGACAAGATTCGGTCTATCTAAGCATCCTGTAGTCCGATTAGGGACGTTGCACTGGGAAGAGCCTTATGCAAACTGTTAAAATGGTCATCACGGGCCCGTTTAGCGCCGGTAAGACAGAATTCATCCGTTCAATCAGCGAGATTGAAGTGGTATCTACCGAACGCGAAATCACCACTCCCGCCGAGAAGAAGCAAAAAGATGCGACAACCGTCGCTATGGACTTCGGGCGCATCACGGTGGACGACGACCTGGTGCTGTACCTGTTCGGTACACCGGGGCAGCGCCGCTTCGATTTCATGTGGGAAATCCTGGCTGAAGGTATGCTCGGTTTCGTGGTGATGGTGGACAGCGCCAAGCCGGAAACCTTCCGTGAAGCCAAGAGCATTCTGGAAACGTTCCGCGCGTATGCCCCTACCCCTTACGTGGTGGCCGCCAACAAGCAGGATCACCCGGATGCCTGGGCGGCGGAAGATTTACGAATTGCGCTCCGCATCGAAGAAGGTGTCAAGCTGCTGCCTTGTGTTGCGAAAGACAAGGAAAGCGTGAAAAACGTGCTGCTCGAACTCCTCTACTCCATCCTGGAGGAAATGGACACCTAATTGATGGCGAGCCTTAGCATACAAAGGCGAAATCGTTGTGCCGCTACTGGTAACGCCACAGGGAGTCGTCCACTACGAGACATATGGTCGCGGGCGTCCCGTCCTCCTTTTGCATGGATGGTTGGGGTCGTGGCGACTGTGGCGCAAAACAATTGAAGAACTAGGCAAAGAATTCCGCACCTATGCTCTGGATTTTTGGGGCTTTGGCGAAATGGGTGACCAGGGTGCGGATTTTTCTGTCGATAATTTTGTGACATTGGTCAACCAGTTCATGGATCGGTTGGGCATCGTCAAAGCGCCACTGATCGGCCATTCTATGGGTGGAACGGTATCCCTTAGCGCGTCCGTTCGCAGCCCGGAAAAAGTGGTCAAGATCATTGTGATCGGCTCCCCTATCGTCGGGACATCCCTTAGCCCACTGCTCAAAATGGCGGGCTACCGGGGTTGGATCGGACTGGCAGAAACAGCTCCATTCCTGTTCGACACATTCATGAGCGGGTTAAAGGTTTCGCTGCGTGGCTATTCGTATCTGCTCTCCAAAGATGGCAAAACGCTCAGCCAGATGTTTCAGGACGACCTTTCCAAGCTAACGGTTGGCCCATTCTTTGAGAGCATCGCAACGCTGCGCCAAACGGATTTGCGCCCACTTATGAGTTCAGTCAAGCTGCCTGTGATGGGCATCTATGGCGCACGTGATTTGATCGTCAACCCCAACCAGCATAAACTCCTCCAACAATACGTTCCTCACAGCAAAGTTGAATTGTTTCAAAACTCCGGTCATTTCCCGATGCTGGACGAACCGGAACGCTTTCACCGTACCGTGCGTGATTTCCTGAACAACGGCTGAGACTTCCTTGTTCAGACTCTAGATTTGCATCAGGAAGGAGTCAGCTATGTATCGATATATTCTTGAAGATCAGCGGCATGTGCTACCTTTCAACCAACCTGCCAGTGAGCTGACCATCGGCACACAACTTCTCCGGTTTCATCAGGAAGAATTGTTTGCACAATACTTCAAAGGGCGGTTGGAACTGGGGCGCACCTTCCACACCAAAGATCAAATCCGCGATATCGGAACGGGCGAGGCGATTGTTTACCGCGACAACCTGTGGTTCGATAAAGAATTCTTTCAATTCTTCATGGACGAGGCCATCAAGGCCAAACGCCCCTGCCGCGCGGCGCTGCCTGCGGATGATAAAGCCTATCTCACCTACACCCTGCCCCTGACCACCGACATCGAACGTGGGCAGGACGAAAAAGGGAAGCCGATTCTCCTGCTTGATCTGTGGTATTTTCCCAAAGGTTATACCGAGGAGAAACCGCGCCCGATCATCATCCCCAGCGGCTTTGAGGAAAAAGGCTTCTACAGCGTCCCGGACTTCATGGCACAGGATCGCGGCGACCTGACCCATTATCTACCCGCACGGGCAGTGCTTTCGGTCGAAAGCTGGGTGCATGTGTACTACGCAGCGGTGATCTTCGGCGTGTTCACACGCGGCAGCCGTCTTGAAGAATCGATTAAAAAGAATAACTTCCTCTCGCTCAAACTGTTATGGCGTGGCATCATCGAACAAAAGCAGATCATGACAACCTCGGCAGTGGTCAAGGTGGGCAAGGATTGTGTGATTGACCCCTCGGCTATCATCAATGGACCGACCACGATAGGCGATAACTGTACGATTGGCCCCGGCGCGGTAATCGACAACTGCTCGATTGGGGATAACGTAAACATTTCGCAAAGCTGCCATGTGATGTTAAGCACCATCGGCAATCACTGCTTTTTGCCTTTCCGCGCGTCAATGTTTATGACAGCCATGATGGACAACACGATTCTGGCACAAAATACCTGCCTGCAAATGTGTGTGATCGGGCGCAACAGCTTCGTCGGCGCGGGCAGCACCTTCACCGATTTCAACCTTGTGCCGGAGGAAATCCGCACAGCACACGGCGACTCCCGTCTTATTCCCCGCCCTATCCGCGCGACCAATGTGGATGGCAAGCTGGAGAACGTGAATCAGGTGGTGTTGGGGGGTGCAGTCGGGCATAACTGCCGGATTGGTTCGGGCATGATTGTGTTCCCCGGACGAATGATTGAGTCGGATGTGGTACTGGTGGCCTCGCCACAGCGCCGCGTCGTCAGCCGGGACATTACCTACGAAGAAAGCGACCACCACAATTTGCTGATTCAGGGCAAGCCCATGAATATTCCCCGGCGGTATCCACGTCAGGGCGAGGCAGAAAGCGAACCAGAGGCCAACTGGTCAAACTGGGGATAATCCCCAATAATGGGTGAGAGAAATTACAGACCATAAACGCCAAACCACATTAAGGTTCATTTGTGCTTATCCCTTGTAAGATGAGGGTAGCACAAGGAACCGTTGGGGAGGCACTACATGGCAGAAGATACGTTCGCATTCATCATCCATCCAATTCATATCAAGCAGGATGTGGCACGGAAATACCCCCTGCTGGGCAAAATCCTGACGGAAGGCCAGATTAATTTTTTCTCGCGCTACTTCCCTCCTGTTTACCTTTCCGAAATAAAGGGCATCGTTTCACAGGCGACCGGGCGTGAACTACGCGGCTGGCTCTTGGCCTGCCCCTTCACCCCGCCGACCATGATGTCTGTCCCGGTGGAGATGGCTTACCGGAAAATCGTGGCTTGCGGACACATGGCCGAGGAATTGGGTGCGCGCATCCTGGGCTTGGGGGCGTACACCTCGGTCATCGGGGATGCAGGACACACGATTGCTGACCGACTGGAAATTCCAGTGACGACCGGAGACAGCTACACCATCACAATGGCCGTTGAGGCTATCCGCGAGGCAGCCCGCGCGATGGACATCCAAATGAGCGAGGCGACCGTCGCGGTTGTGGGGGCGACGGGCGCGATTGGGAAAACCTGTGCGACCATGCTGGCACGGGAATGTGCCAAATTGGTGTTGGTCGGACGGCGCGAGGATGCGACCGAATCGGTGCGGGAGATGTGTGAAGGCTTGGGCGCGGAAGTCAGCGCCAGCACCGATATGCGGGCGATTTATCCGGCTGATCTGATTTTGACCGTGACCAGCGCGGTGCATACGGTGATTGAACCCCGTCACCTGAAACCGGGGGCGGTGGTCTGCGATGTTGCCCGCCCACGTGATGTTTCCAAGCAGGTCGCGGCGGAACGCGACGACGTGCTGGTGATCGAAGGCGGAATGATCGAAGTCCCCGGCGAACCGGATTTCGGCTTCAACTTCGGTTTTCCGCCGCGCATGGCTTATGCCTGCATGGCGGAGACGATGGCGCTGGCGCTGGAAGGGCGCTACGAGGATTACACCATCGGCAAGGAAATCAGCGAGGCACAGGCGCGCGAGATCGGCGGGATTGCAGGGCGGCACGGCTTCAAACTCAGTGGATTCCGCAGTTTTGAAGCTGCTGTAACGCCGGAACACATCGACGCTGTACGGGAACGGGCAATCGCCAATCGCAAAGTGTGGAAACCGGTGTTGAGTACATAGTATGCGAAAAATGCGGCAAATGCGACAAATGCGACACAACATTTTGTGCAAATGTCGCAGTTTTGAGGGGAAATGTCGTCAAAGTCGTCAAAGTCGTCATTGTCAATTATCGGTCATCAGTTTCCAGAAAAGTACGGATAGGACACTCGGTTTTCGGACAAGATGGGGTGTTTGTTGAACCCCTGCGTGGATAGCGGATTTTGTCGGACAAAAGTATTGCGGCGATTCGGGATAGGCGCTGCCGCTGCAATACTCGCTATACTTCCATACGCAAGTTGAATGATAGCCCTTCAAATTCCTGCCCGTTGACCTTGAGGGCGATGGCATGTTCGCCGGGATAATAGGTGCGCGTGGTGATTTCCTTAAACGCATGTTTCTTCTGGATGTGCAGCGTTTCCCCCGGCTGAAGTTGGCGCTTCGACAGTTTGAACACCTTTGGCGCACGTTTGCCATTGGCCTTCACGAAGTAGACCACATAATCAATCATCAAATCCTGCGGTTCATCGGCCTGCGATGCAATCTCAAAACCGAACGTGAGCGCCTCCCCCATCCGCACCGAATCAGTGGTTAAGGGCAAGGCTTTCACCGTAATCTGCGCCCCATCACCAAAGCCGAGTAGACTTAAAGCCTCGGCATGTCCTTCCTTCACCAATGTTCGCAGTGATCGCTGGATAATCCATTCCACTTCCGGTGTGGCATCGGCTGACCAACGGCGCAGGACTTCGATCACCACATCCGGGTTATCTTTGGCGATATCGTTGAGGTTGTTAGCGACGCTGCGACGCACATATTCCGAAGGGTCATCCTTCAGTTTATCCAGCACGGGCAAAATGGGTGACGGATCACGCTTGAAATCCGGCAGCGCCATCGCCCACGGCAAACGCGGACGACAGCCCTCACTCGCCAAGCGCCGGACGTGCTGATTTTCGTGCGACGCCCAGGCTGCCATCTGACGCATCATACGCGGCACATCACGGATGATAAATGGGCGCACGGCAAATTCGGCGCTCGAATATTGGGTGAACATTTCCAGCGCCGGGAGCGAGGCTTCCCAATCCTCCAAACCGAACACCTCGACAAAATCCGGGAAAAAGATCACATGGAAGGTGTACTGTTTCAACAGCGGCGCAGCGCCTTTGAGGACATCCAGCGCGGCCCGGTAATCCTCCGGCAAAAATCGGCGCAAAACGAGGGTAATATGGCGCATCCGGTCTTTGAGCGCCCGCCCTTCCCACTGGTCATCATAGATATGCTTCAAGAATGTTTGTCGGTCAAAAGCGGGATAGACCTGACTGAAAGCAGCGGTCATATCCGCGAAGAAAGCCGGGTTGTACATTTCCTTGAGGGGTTCAGCCATGGGGTTTCCTTTGCGGCGATTGCGATTGCGAGATGGGGTTTGCGCGCAACTGATTCGCAAAATTCGTCAGATTCGCACAGGCAATTTGTGAATCTTGCGAATCTTTGGGTGGGGACACACGAGTTCTTCCCACCTATTATCATAGAACAAAAGGGCTATGAAGTCAAGGTCTCAATCATCGAGTGGGATTGTGCCAACAGCACAAAAATATGTATATTTTTCACAGGATTCATGTAACTTTAAATTTAATGTCGTACAATAGAGAAGGTGCAAGGCTCAGGTTGAAAGGAGACAACCATGGCCGTGAAAACCGCGCAGCGCTTCATCGAGGCGTTGGAAAATCAGGCGACTCTTTCGACACAGTTTTCGATTGTATCGCCCACAAATCTGGATGCCGTTGTGGATTTCGCCTGGGAAAAAGGGTATGAATTCACCAAAGATGAGCTTGAGGCAGCACTCAAGTTATTCCCGGAAAACCGCATCAGCCACATTCGCCACGCTATCCGCTAAATAACCCGATTGTTTTGCAGGGGGTACAGGAACACTGTACCCCTTTTTAATTGCCGCAAAAGTGACAGCCTGTTTTAATAGCCACGCTTGCGGTTGACGCGGTTGAGCAGCGGACGTTTTTCCACATAGCGCTGTAAATTTTCGGCAAACAAGGCGGCGCATTTTTCGTGGAGGCGGCTGCTGTTGCCGGAAACATGCGGCGTGAGGATAACATTATCCAGATTCCAGAGTGGGCTGGTGGAGGGCAACGGTTCTTCCTTGAAAACATCCAGCACCGCCCCGGCGATTTTGCCGGACGAGAGCGCGGTAATCAACGCGGCTTCATCCACCACAGCACCGCGAGCGACATTAACCAGCACGGCGCTTTTCTTCATGGAGTCCAGTACGGTTTCGTCAATCACGGGCGGCGTACCTTCGATCTGCGGCACAATCACCACCAGATAATCACATTCAGTAGCCATTGAAGCCAGCGCTTCCGGTGGATACAGGCGAGCGGGAATGCTGCCATCGGGGTCGCCTGTGCCGGGTTCGGCGTAACCCTCGTCATCCGTCACATGTTTGAGGTCACGTTTGGTTGCCAAAATGGTCATGCCGAACGTCTGCGCCAGCCGCGCCACTTCGCGCCCAACACTGCCATAACCCACGATGCCCAGTGTTTGCCCACGCAGTTCACGCGGGCTAAAAATACTGTGGGGTTTTTGCGGCCATTCGCCCTTCGCCTGATATTCAAGCAGCAGTGGAACGCGATAGGCAAAGGCCAGCATCATCCCCATAACATATTCGCCCATCTGCACCGCATGAACACCGCTGGCATTGGTCACTTCCACATCCTCGGCGCGGATGATGGGCTGTTTCATGGCGTGGTCAATGCCCGCCGTATGCATCTGTATCCAGCGCAGATGCGGCGCTAGTGCCGGGTCGGGGTAATGTCGGAGGGTGTAGAGCACTTCGGTTTCCTCCCAAACGTTGTCAGCCACGTTCGGGAAATGCCGTTCGATATGCAGACGGGGGGAGATGGCGCGCAAACTGTGCATAATTTCGTCGGAAAAATCCATCGCCACGACGACGCGAATGGTGTCCTGTGCCATAGTTGAGTCTTCCTCAGTTAATGGTTATGACTAAAGGGGTGATGATAGGCGTTTCGGGCGTGGGATGCAACCGGGGATGGTATAATGCAGTTCACAATTTATGGAGTCCAGACTCAATGGCAATCGCTCACACACCAGTCTATGAAGAAGTGTATCGATTTCTGATTTCATCGCCTACCCCAGAGCAAATCATTAGCTTCCATGCTTCAGAGACAACCCAAGAACGAGTCCGCCAATTGCTGGATGCAAATAAGAATGGACGATTACCGCCGGAAGAAGAAATGGAACTCAACGAGTTTGAGAATGTTAATCATTTCGTGAGTATGTTAAAAATTTACGCCCAACAACAACTTGCAGGGGCATGATGTATCATCCCCATAGAACGTTACCCCTGTCCATCAAATCCGTAGCGCCGCCCCATCCGCCGTGTTAAAGTAGGCGTCTATATCAAACGACACCAGAGGGAGAACTACTTATGGGACTGATGGACGGCAAGATTGTGCTGATTTTCGGCCTTGCCAACAAGAACTCGATTGCGTGGGGCATCACCCAACGCTTACATGCTGAAGGCGCGACCATCCTCCTGAGCTATGCCGGGGAAATTATGGAAAAGCGGGTCATGCCGCTGGCGAAAGAAATCGGCTGCGAATTCGTTGAACCCTGCGATGTGACCCAGGATACGGATTTGGACGCCATTTTTGAGAAGGTAAAAGAACGTTACGGCAAATTAGATGTGCTGGTGCATTCGGTAGCCTTCGCCCAGCGCGAGGATTTGGGCGGGCGTTTTGTCGATATTTCGCGCGATGGTTTCAAGCTGGCGTTGGACATCAGCGCCTACAGCCTGATCGCCATGAGCAAACGCGCCGAACCGTTGATGAGCGCGGGAAGCAGCATCATGAGCCTAACCTATTATGCTGCCGAGAAAGTGATGCCCAAGTATCATGTGATGGCAGTGGCAAAGGCTGCTTTGGAAACCATCACCCGTTATCTGGCGAATGATCTGGGGCCGAAGGGAATCCGCGTCAACGCCATCAGCGCCGGGCCGATCAAGACGCTGGCGGCGGCGGGCGTTCCGGGCTTCCGCATGATGCTCAAATATGCCGAAAAAGCTGCGCCTTTGCGCCATCTGGTTTCACAGGATGATGTGGGCAATGCGGCGCTGTATCTGGCTTCCGACCTCAGCACGAATGTGACGGGCGAAGTGCTGCATGTTGATGCAGGCTACCACATTCTTGGCCTGACCATGACCGAAGAAGAATTAGCAGGCATCGAATAACACCTTAAAAATGCTGGGGCGGATGCTAAACTCCGCCCCGGTTGAATCTCTTACAGGCGGCGTCTAAAGCCGCTGACGAGAATCAGCACCAGCAGCGCCCCGATAAAAGCGACGATGATATCGATGTAACGCAGGGTGATGCCGCCCGCCAACGCCGGGGACACCTGCACCCGCAGCAGCGTGAACAACAGCCCACCCACAAAAGCGCCAACCAAACCGACGATAATGCTGCTAAGTGTGCTCAGACCACGCCCCCGCACCAGCACACTGGCGAGAAAGCCGGCGATCAAACCAATGATGAGCCAGGTAATCAATTGTTCCGGTACAAACGTAATTGTCACAGGTTGGTTCAGTGGTTCCATTACCGCCTCCTTATAATTAGTTCCCAATCAGGGAACACCTAAAAATTTCTACGCAGGTTACGGGTTTTGGGTTGCAAAAGCAGAGGAGAGTATAACACCCTCCCCTACAAAATACAGTCAGGCCAGCGGGATTTGTTGATAGTGTTCGACGAGGCTGGAATCATAAAAGTGGTGCAAACGGGTACGCCAATCCTGATAATCCGCTGATCCACGAAAACCCTGTGTATGGTCTTCCAGTGTTTGCCACTGAACCAGCAGTTGATAACGGTTGGGCGTTTCCATACAGCGAAAAAGCTGATGTGAGATATAACCTTTGGAACGGGCGATAATAAACGAGGCGTCTTTGATGGCCGCCTCAAAATCGGCTTCCTGCCCGCTTTTAACATGCAGCGTAGCGATTTCCAGAATCATTATTGGATGCTCCCGCGCATCAGCAGCGCCCGTCCGCTTTCGGTCAGCGCGGCAGCGATCAAGGCTTTGACCAGATCAGGCGCGATGAAGGGCGTGACGCCTGCATTCCATGCCGCACCCCAATCCATGCCAGTGTTCAGCTTCAGAATGACCAGACCGAAGGCATAAATCACCACGATGCCAGCCACGCCAGCCAGCCAGCGCTGCCAGACGCGCGCCGCACCGCGTTCGACCAGATAACCCGCCACACCTGCCGCGAATACGAATCCGATCAGGTAGCCTGCCGTTGGGCCAACCAGAGCCGCTGCGCCCAAGCCGCGCGCATCCAACGGCGCACCGAGGGCTATCAAGCCAACATAAGCCAACTGACTCAGGAAACCATCGCGCCCGCCCAGCACCATGCCACTCAGCAGCACAGCCAAAGGTTGCAGCGTGAAGGGCACAACACCGATTTCGATGGTCACGCGGGAAGCGAGGATGGTCAAAATGGTGAAAACCGCGATTCCGGCCAGACGATAAATGAGGCTCTGGTCGCGGGTTTGGGGCAAAGTACGCAGCATAAGACGAGTCCTTTCAAGAAGTTATTGGTTGCTAGTAATTGGTTATTGGTTGTTAGTCGATCAGGATATATTGAATCTGGAGCAGAACTGACAAAAAACCAACAACCAAAAACCAGGAACCTTCTGCCGATGGATTAGCTATTGTTGCCGGGAAGGGCTTCAACAATCACTTCCGAAAAGCCAAATTCGGAACGCAGTTTGCCGTCTTTGGACTTTACACCGTTGGTTTCCACCAGCGTCACACGCGTACCGAGTGTGGGCAGATCGTAGCGCGTCAGCCAGCGCCCGACGCCCTGTGAATTGCGGTAATAGGCCAAACGGCTGGCGGCGTCCATCCCGCGTACCCGACCTTTGGCCTGATTAAATTTCAGTTCTTTGAGATCATTAGCGAGTTTTTGACGTTGATCGGCATTCAGAAAGGCCATGCTGTTCCTCTTGTTCGGTTCTTTCGGCAAAACAGGGCTATTGTATAATGAGAGGCGCGTAGATCAAAGGAATTTCCATTGGAAAATTACTCGGTTGCCGAACTGACCACCTACATCCGCGAAATGTTCGATGTGAACGAAAACTTACAGGATGTGTGGGTACAGGGCGAAGTCTCGAATATGCGGCGGGCGGCTTCCGGCCACTGGTATTTCACACTCAAGGACAGCCAGTCCCAACTCAAATGTGTGATGTGGCGTTCCAGCGCCGAACGGCAGACCGTCTCCCCGCAGGATGGCGATGCGATTCTGGTGCATGGGCGGGTGAGTGTGTACGACGCGCAAGGGGTTTACCAGCTTTACGCTGACCAAGTGCGTCCGGTTGGCATGGGCGATCTGTACGCGCAGTTTGAGCAGTTGAAGGCCAAACTCCAAGCCGAAGGTTTATTCGATCCCTTCCGCAAACGCCCAATCCCGACCTTTCCCAAGCAAATCGGTGTCGTCACCTCAGCCGATGCAGCCGCTTTTCAGGATATTCAGAATGTGCTGCGGCGGCGTTTCCCGCTGGCAACCGTCATCCTGAGCGCCACAATGGTACAGGGCGCGGATGCCCCGCCCCAGATCGTCAAGGCCATTGAACGGCTGAACCAATATACACAAGTGGATGTGATTTTGGTGTGCCGGGGCGGTGGCAGCATCGAGGATTTATGGGCATTCAATGATGAACGGGTCGCGCGGGCAATTGCGAACAGCCGCATCCCGACCATCACCGGGGTTGGGCACGAAACCGATTTCACCATCGCTGATTTTGTCTCGGATTTACGCGCGCCGACACCTTCCGCTGCCGCTGAACTCGCCACACCTGACAGCGCCGATTTACGCGCCGGGGTGCGCGATTTGACCGATACACTGCATACCCTGATGGATAACACCCTGTTTAATCTGCGGGCGAATCTATCGGCTTCGCGGCGCACGATGGGACACATTTCACCCACCAGCCGTATCCGCAATTTACGCCAGCGTGTGGACGATTGGAATACCCGTATCATCAGCCTGCAAAAAACGCAGATTGGGCGTTTGCGCGAGCGATTGGATGCGCGGGATGCAGCCCTCAAAGCCGCTGATCCACGCTCGATTTTGAAACGCGGTTATGCCATCGTCTACCGCAGCGAAGATGGGGAACGGCTCGGCGAAGCCAAAGGCGTCAAACCCGGTGTGGGGATTACAGTTCAATTTCACGACGGCGATTTAAAAGCGCGGGTTGAAGATAAGGATACACATGAACGCTATAAACGAACTCTCTTTTGAGACGGCTTATGCCGAACTGGAAAGCATCATCAGCAAACTCGAATCCGGCGAACTGCCGCTGGAAGAATCGGTGACGCTGTTTGAGCGTGGGCGGCAGCTTTCCGACCACTGCCAAACCTTACTGGATAAAGCCGAACTGCGTGTGAACCAGCTTTCGGGCGACGGAAAGATAGAGGCGATCAATTAAATGCGGAAACTGATGTTGTTGTGCTGCCTGCTGCTCTTGACCTACACCACTGCACACGGGCAGGATGATTTACAGTTGTCAGCGTCCAACGTTCCTGCACTGACATTGATAGCCGAACTACGCTCACCGAATGTAACCGCTGTTGCGTGGAGTCCGGATTCAGCCGTGCTGGCAGCGGCGATTTATCCACGAGAAACTCCCGACGAATCGACAGGCGGGTATCGTCCACCCGTCGCCTATCAAGGACAAAATATTCTGCTGTATGAAACAGCGAATTTAGCCGCCCTGCCGGAGGCGTTCCCCAGCGGCGGCATCGTCGAAAATCTGGCGTTCAGCCCGGATGGCAAATATCTGGCCGGGGCAGTTTATATTTCGGCAGCGCGACAGGCTCAACTCCGTCTCTGGGAGCAGGTAAACGGCGGTTACATTCCGGTAGAACTGCCAACGGTTGTTCCTGCGGTGAATATTGCCTTCAGCCCGGACAGTCGATTGCTGGCCTATCTGGATGATGATGGCTGGTCGGGAATCTGGAATGTTGCCGAAGGTCGAGCCGAATCCGGCAGACAGGTGAACGTCGGCTCGTCGGAAAGCATCGCCTTCACTGGCGAGAACGAAATCGCCTTCATGGGCATCATGAGCAATATTTATCTATGGGGCGTGGACGATAACGCCGCGCGCCTGGAACTTTCGCGCAATCCGCCAACCAGCGGCGGAGGGGGTGGCGAACGCCCTAACCGAATGACCGTCAACACTGAACGCGAATTGATCGCCTATCACCATTATGATCGGACGCTCAAACTGACCGACCTGCAAACCGGGAACGAGATCGCGTCCATTCCCCTCACCAACCCGGATACAAACTTTTTCAGCGCGATGTTCAACGCTAACGGGACACTTTTGGCAACCACCAACACCACCAATCAGGTTGAATTATGGGATGTGGTCGCCATTCAACAGCGGGCGGCGGGCGAACCTTCCGCGCAGGCATTAGCCGCCTCGATTCCAGTTGATGGCGCTGTCAAAACTGCCTTCAGCCCGGATGGAACCGTGCTGGCAGTGCGAAGCGTCAATGCCCCTTATCTGCGGCTGTACAGTTTGCAGGGCAAATTACCTACGCCGGAACAAGCCCGCAGCCTGAGCAATATGAATCTGGTTGCTTACTGTGATTCACTCGGCGAGGCCGCGCCAACCGTCGCCAGCGGTCAAACCATTGGGGTTGTGTGGAGTTGGTATGCAACGACTTTCGATTTGCTGCGCGATCATCTATTTGCGGCACAGTATGAAGTCACATTGGATGGAACGTCTTTAGCCGGATGGTCACTCGTAACTCAGGTGGAAAACAGCACGGTTGATAGCGGTTATCCAACCATGTATTGGTACACACCATTGGGGCAAACGCTGGCGGCAGGTGAACATACCATCAGCTATGAATTAACGTGGACGGAAGCCATCAGCGATGGATTACAGGAGTATGGGCCGGAAACGGAACGCCTGACAGAAAACGGAACGTGCGCTTTTAGCGTTCAATGATGACATTCTTTTCCCAATTATTTCCCAAATTTGGGATAATTGGGTTATTTTCCGTTACATTGCCGTTTGTAAAGCCATGGGATGCACGTTCAACAGCCTATGGCTTTTCTTTGATTTTCCCGGCCCTGTGCTTCTGGATTTCTGCCATCGCCTCATCCATCGTGGGGACAAATCGAAATTTAGACAGCAGATTTCGCATCCCGTAAACCTGACCAGCGATGCTGATGAAGGTTGTCACCAGATTGCTGATGCCCACAAAGATAATCAGTTCATCGTTGGGGTGTCCGGTATCAATCAAGGCGCGGAGATTAGCGATTGCGCTGCCACCCTGCGGCATCAGTGAGGTATGTTCATGGAAATTGAACACGCTGTAGACCCCATGATTGACGGTAGAGCAGTGGTCGTTCATGGATTTGATGACATTCCGTGCTTCGTCCCACTGCCAGCGGGCGGTTACATCGCATATCAAAATCGTCTGTTCGGGGTTATACCACGAAATTTTAAATCGTTCTTCTGGATTGTGGCTCATGCTTCATCCAATTCAACTGTTTAGACAGATGTCCACTTCAGATTTTCCCCGTCACGACTGATACGCCCCAAACCGGGAAAGGGGAAATGATAAGCGGTCAGGAGCAGATTTTGATCGGCAGCCCGTTCAAACAAAGCCTTGCGTGTTTTGGCGCTCACATCTGGCTGCATATCAAAACGCGGCGACCAATCGGGATGCACAACCTGAAAATGCGTATGGGCGGCATCAGCAATGTGGAGCAAGCGAAGGACACCATGTTCGATCAGCAGCCCCATCTGGCCGAGAGTATGTCCCGGCGCGGATACAGCGGATACACCCGGCAGAATTTCAGATTCCGTGTCAATAAAATCCACACGATCCTGAATAGGGAACAGGTTACGGCGGGCAGGATGGGTTTCATCACCCTTCTGGGCTTCTGTAAACCAATAGTCCCATTCAGATTTCCAGAAAGTGTAACGGGCATTAGGGAAGTTCAGGCCATTTTCGCCCATGATGCCGCCGATGTGGTCACCGTGCCCATGCGTGATAATCACCCGGTCAATCGATTCGGGCCGAACGCCGATCTGTTCCAGAGTTTTCAGCAGAGTCCCGCTTCCCAAGCCAGTATCAACCAGAACCTTATGCTGTGGGGTTTGGATGAGGAGGATGTTCATCGAGAAAGGAACAGCGTCAATTTGAAAATTTTCAGATTGTGCGGCACGTTCCAATGCTTCTGGCAGAACAGATGTAAAAAGCGTTCGTGGATCTCTATTCTGGTCAGCATCGCACAGAATCGTCACGTGGAAATCGTCATCTTCAAGCTGGTACGCATCGCCAATCATGTTCCATCTCCTCAAGCAATAATCGAAACGGTTTCCAACACGCGCATTCCTAATAGCCTATCACCTTCTATTGATGTATGCGCCTGCGCCGCTTCCCGGCTGATGCCTTTTGTGAACAGACGCCAAGCGGTTTCAGCATCCATCGTCACCGTGCTAGAGGGTTGAAGATCAGTGTGTTTGTAGATCATCCACCCGTTCGCCTCGCGTACAAGATGCCATTCATCCCCGGCCTCGCCCGAAATCACCAATTTTACCAGCGTATCCAATGGCGCGGATGTACTGCGGAAGGTTACAGGCAGCGCACGGATAAAGGCTTGCAGCACCGGATTGAAAAAGCGACGTTCCTTCAATCCCGGCCTATTGATAGCATCCCGAATATGCTGCTGATGCATCCAGAATTCGGTGTATTCGCGGGCAATTTCCATCCAATTGGGCGCTGGGCCATCCCCTGCCCATGAAATCGGAACGCCGGGGGCAAAAGGATCAAGTGTCTGAAAATAATTAAGCAGTTCGGTACTGGTGAATTCCAACAGGGTGCAGAGCATCGGCGTGCTGATGCGCCGGGTTGCCTTTACCCACAAATCGTTATGTTGATTGATGAACGCCACCAATTCCGACCACGTTCCGCCGGAAAACACGCTCATCCCATCCCGTACACCAGAAAGAATACCGACAGTATCGCCCCAAAGATGCTGTGCTACATCTTTCACCGACCAACCTTCACAGGCTGTTGGGCGATTCCAATCCTCCGGTGACAACGATTTGAGCACATCCAGCAGCGCAACCTGCATATCCTGAAATTGGGGTAAAACCACAAGGGGTTCGAGAGATGTTTTCATGATGATCGCTTAAACCTGCGTAAAACTGCGCCCAATACCGACTGTACCTCATCCATCTTTAGCATCAGACTCGTCCCCAAAAACGCTGCCCCGCCCAATGCACCAGCCACCATGCCGCCGATTCCCAGACTCAAACGTCCATTCGCCAGCGCCGTTACGATCACAATCACGACCAGCAGGGCCGCCGATGCTGCCGCAGTCCGGGTGATTCCATCCAGCACATAACCATCTTTGATATTCCCAATCCGCCGCCGGAGCAAGAACCACAGCACCAGCACTTCCAGAAGGGTTGTCACCGAATTGGCTAATGCCAGACCCGCAAACGGCCCGCGCGCCAGACTTTGCGGATCGCCTATGAACTGGATAAACAAAGCACTGAGCAAGATATTCGACAGCAGCGAAATCACCCCGATGAATACCGGCGTGCGGGTATCCGACAGGGCATAAAAAGCGCGCGAAAGCACTTCCAGTCCGGCATGACCGGGAACGCCAATGGCAAAAAAGGCCAGCGCCCAAGCCGTCGCAGCGGTGCTTTCCGCCGTCCACTGGTTGCGCTCGAACAGGAGCGATACCAACGGCTGACCAAGACTAATTAAAACCACTGTCGCGGGCAGCGCCAGAAACATCACACCCCGTAAAGCGCCAGCCAGACGGTCTTTGAAGCCGTCCATATCGCCTTCGGAAGCCATCATCGACAGTGACGGAAAAACAGCAGTTCCGATGCTTTGCCCGATGACGCCCAGCGCGAAAAACATCAGCGTCCAGGCAGTGACCAGCGCCGTCTGGCTGCCAACGATCATGCGTGAGGCGAAATTGACGTTGACGATAAAATTCAACTGCGCCACACCCAATCCCAGCACCCGCGGCCCCATCAGCATCAACACTTCGCGGACGCCCGGAATACGCCATTCCGGTAAAGGGCGAAGGTGCTGCGCTGGAATGCGGCGTAAACCGGGTAGTTGAATGAGCAGATGTAAAACCGCGCTCAACACCGCCCCCCACGCCAATCCGTAAACATTCGCGTCGCCAACCTGCGCTGGACTCCCAACTTGCGTCGGGATGATAAAAGCCAGCACCAACGCGCCGAAAATATGCCCTAGCGGATTCATAGCCACCGCCAGCGCGGGCAGCAAAAAGCTCTGGTGCGCCTGCAAAATACCCATCATCAAACCGCTGATGCTGAAGATAAACGGCGTCAGCATCATAATTCGCATCAATGAAGCCGTGAGTGCCTGCACTTCCGGCGGGCGACCGGGCAGCAGCACAATGTCCACAATCGGGGAAGCCAGCACCACCACCACCAACGACAAAACTGCCGCCGCCAGCGATGAGTGTGTGATGACAGCACTCGCCAGCCGCCATGCCCCCGGTTCATCCTCATTGCGTAAATAGCGCGTAAAAACCGGAATAAACGATGACCCTAACGCCCCGCCCGCCACCAGTGTGAAAATCAATTCGGGAATACGCTGCGCCGCGCCGAACGAGTCCGAAGCATTGCTCGTTCCAAAAGTGGCGGAAACAATCGCCGTGCGGACGAGGCCAAGCACACCGCTGGCGAGAAATCCGATGAGTACGACCCCGGCGGCGCGGGCAATCTGGCGGTTGGAAAGGGCAGCAGCACGTGACATGTGTTAGTAGGGAATAACCAGTTTAACGTTAGGAAAAACACCCAAATCTTTGGTGTTGCGGGTATAAAGAGAGGCATAACCCCGCGAAACATCAATCAAAATATTGGTGTCGATGAGGCTAACGGCAGTGCTCATTTAAGATCACGACGAGAAGCGCGTCGGCGCAGTTCACGAGCATACATTACACTATCTTGAGTATCAGTCCGATCTGCCCATAATCCGACCAAATCCGAATCAAGAATTTCACCAAGCGCAAGCCCATCGATTGCTTCGCGGCGAATTTCAACCTCTACTGTCCCCGGTGATAAATCAGATGGCAGCGTGACTTCTAAATGACCATCTGGCGTAATCACCCCATGCAGAATAATTGAATTCATCAAATACCTCCTGCTTTCCCTAAATTGTAGCACATCCTACGAAACGAGGTTTTTCATCAAAAATCCAGAGTGATCTGAAGATATGGGTGGTTACTACTGTAGGGGCGGGACTAAGCGCAGCGCATGTCCGCCCATGAGAAAACAATGGGCTGCATTCGCGGATAAATTTTACAGATTTACCCAGAAATCTATAGATTTTAGAAGATTTCGACGTTATAGTTAGCGCCTGTTTAAAATCAATTGCTCACAAGGTAAAAACGAATCATGCCAGATGTTAAGATTGGCGTGCTGGTAGCGCAGCTCGGCACACCAGATGCTCCCACGCCTGAAGCCCTGCGCCGCTATCTGCGCCAATTCCTGTCTGATAAGCGTGTGGTGGACATCAATCCGCTGATATGGCAGCCCATTCTGCGGTTGATCGTCCTGCGGCGGCGTCCTGCCCGTTCAGCGCGGCTATACCAGCGCATCTGGACAAAAAACGGTTCACCTCTGCTGCTGTATTCGCAGGCGCAAGCCGATGGGTTACAGGAACGGTTAGGCAATCAATTCCGCGTCATTTTGGGAATGCGTTACGGCAAACCCGGCATTGCGGATGCCATGCAAACCTTCGAGGACGAAGGCATTAACCGCATCATCATATTTCCGATGTTCCCCCAGTTTTCCTCCGCCACCACGGGCTCGATTTATGATGCGGTGATTGATGCCGCTAACGGGCAGCGCGGCAACCTGTTGTTTGACCGCAAACGCCGGATGCCCACCCTGCGCTTCGTGCCGCCGTACTACGACCACCCGGATTATATTGAGTCCCTGAAATCCAGCATCGAAGATGATTTAAGAACCGCTCAAAAGCCTGATCTGATTCAGTTTTCGTTTCATGGGATACCCAAACGCTTTGTGGATGAAGGCGATCCCTACCGCCAGCAGTGTGAGGCAACCGCCCAACTCACAGCCGATGCGTTGGGGCTAAAAGATGAGGAATGGCGCGTCAGTTTTCAATCCCAATTTGGCAAAGAACCGTGGCTCCAACCCTACACCGAAGATACCCTCCGCCAATTACCGCGCGAAAATATCCGTAATGTCGCCGTGACCTGCCCCGGTTTCACAGCCGATTGTCTCGAAACGCTGGACGAAATCGGTAACGAAGGCAAACACCAATTTGAGGAAGGTGGCGGTCAGCATTTCCACTTCATCCCCTGCCTGAATGACCATCCCGTTTGGCTGGATGCGATGGCCGCCATTGTTCAACAAGAATCGTCAGGTTGGGTCAAAATACCCACAATCGCCCAAGCCCTTCCAGCCTGAACATTCAAACGATTTTATAATTGACCGATACGAACTCTTGTGCTAACCTAAACAGTAGGGGCGCAACATGTTGCGCCCAAATCTCCAAACATGCAAATGCTGCACAAAACCCTGTGTCTCATTTGCAGAAAGTTCTGCAAATTACCAGCCTATAATACTCGCCACCAAAATCCGCTGACATCGCCGCCGCCGTCGCCGCCAATCCGACAAAATCCAGTATCGACGAGAGGGTTCAAGAAACACCTCACCCCGTCCGATAACCGACCGAGCATTCCGTCTTTTTCTGGAAACCGGAAACTGGCAACTCGTAACTGGCAGCTACGCGCTCAATCCATCGCGCCAGCCAGAACCGCTTCCGTTGTGGATTCGACCACCATGCCCTGCTCGGCCTGGAACGCCTGCACATTCACCTGTCTCAGCGTCCAATAGGCGACCGCTAACCCAACCCCCGCCAGCACAAACGCGAGGCCATAAGCCATTTTCGGATCGCCCGTGAGGGCAACACCCACATCACGAATGATGCCGCCGCCGGAAACACCAATGCCGCGTGCAAACGTCACCACCAGAGTCCAGAAGCCGAGGAACGTTCCGGCACGCCCAAAAGGACTCATTTCCATCATCATGCCCAATGTGCCAACGTTCCAAATACCCAGCCCGATGCCCAATGTAATCAAGCCAATCGTCACCAGTGGACGAATTTCCGCCAATGAGGAAAGCGCAAAAATCCCGAACGTCAGAATCAGCACCGCCACGCCCAGATAGGACATAATGGTATTGGTCAGCCGTTTATAGCGCCGCCCCAACCACAGGAACACAATCGTGCCGAGGATCGCCGTGCTGCCCCAATAGCCAGCAAATCGCGTTGTATGGGCGGCATCCATCTTAAAAACTTCCCCGGCGAAAGGTTCCAGAATCAAATCCTGTGAGAAGGCAAACATCATTGAAAGCGCCAGATACCAGAAGAAAAAGCGGGTCTGGCGGTTGCTCCAGGCCAGTTTTAAATCCGCCCGGAGCGAGGTAGAGGGTTCACGTTGTTCCTGAGAAGAAATGAGATGCGTATTGCGGCGTTCTTCCCCAACCAGAGAAAATGTCCACAAAAAGCCCATCGCCAGCGCCCCAAATACAAACAGGTTTTGCAACGTTTCCGGCGAAAACCCCTGAGGATGAGCAGCATCCCGGCTGGGAAGCATGACGCCGAACAGGATACCGCCAACGGTGAAGCCCAGCAGCAAAAACGTCCAGACAATGCCAACCGCCCGACCCCGCTGACTCGGCGCGGAACGGTCATAAATCAACGCCAGAAACGTGCTGCCAGAAAAGGCGTTACCCAGACTGAACAGCAGCAGCGAAAGCGAAATAATCGCCCACGTACCCAGACTGGCCTCACCACCGCGTGCCAGATAAGTGGTCGAAAGCCCCAGCGCCAGAATACTGACGGCCATCATCGCCCGCCCCAGCCATATCCAGAACAGACGACGGTAGCCACCGATAGTACGCTGATCGGACATACGACCCGCCCAGACGCCCAGTGGAGCGAGGAAGTAACGGAGGCTGACCAGCAACCCAATTGGCGTGGCACTAAAACCGAGGTCGGTAATCATGATGCGGTTCCAGATGCCAGTCGTCACGACATCAGCCATACCAGAACCCAGATGAAACAGGCCGATTTTCATATTCCGACCGACCGAGAGATTCGCTTCTTGCGGTTGTTGTTGGCTCATATTTACTCAGATTTTGTAGATTTTATGAGATTTTCTATGAGGATTATACCGTTTTTGGGTTGAGCGTCAATCGGTCTTTTGGCGGTTCTTCTGAAAATCTCATCCAGCAGGTTACAATCTATGCAGAGGGTACAAAACCCTCCCTACTCGCACTCACAATTTGGAGGTCTGCATGTCTCAGCAAGGCCGCTACAAAAAAATCGTCGTTCCGCTGGATGGTTCGGGCTGGTCGCAGCGGGCGATTCCCCATGCCATCGACATTGCCCGCGCCAATAATTCCGAGGTTATCCTGCTGCATGTTTTCCGTCCGCCGGGAGCAGAATATACTGACCAATTGGCGTTGGCCGGACAGGAAGGGCAAATTCAGCAGTTACGGGAAGCCATGAAGCAGTATTTGATCGGGGTACGCTCAGAACTCCGCGAGGAAAATATAACTGTGCGAACGCAGGTCATCGAGGGATTCAACGTGCCCGCGCTCATCTGTGATTACATCAATGATGAGAATGTTGATCTGGTGGTGATGAGCACACATGGACGTACAGGAATAGCTCGTTTCCTGTTCGGCAGCGTGACGCGCGATGTGATGGAAGGTGTCAAAGTCCCGGTACTGCTGATTCGTCCAGACAAAGAATAAGCAGGCAGGGCACAATCATGCTGTGCCCTACGGTACAAGGTCAAACGGTGGGTTGCGCTCGGCAACATCGCGCCGAATGGCCTGGATGGCGCGCAAGGCTTCCATGCGTTCGCTGGTGGGCAGGTCAAGATCACTGAATTCTTTCTCGTCCAGCAAAGCAACCGTGCCATTGGGGAAAACAAAAACATCCAGTTCCAGATCATCGGCGCGCAGGTGCGACTCGCCGATGACTGCCGGACGGGTGATATTGCAATACCAACCTTTAAGACGGGGGGTGTCGCCATCGTGTACCTGAAAAATGTTGTACCAGCGGTCACTAAAGAACCATTCGATAAAGACATCCCCCTGACGGAAGGTGACGAAGCCCAGACTGGATTCGGCACGGTCAAAGACGGCGCGCAAGCAGATCCAGTTATCGCCCCGTTCAAGTACCTCACCTTCGTACTGCCAGACCCGCTCGCCGCGATGGTTACGTTTTTCAATCGTGATATTGCTCATGAAGCCCAACTGCTCCGCCAAATGTGTGTTATTGGGTAGGGGTGGTTCGCAAACTGCCCGACTTTTGCTACGATAATAGTATAGCGCACGTGCATTTTTTATGCTTTACCGATGGTATGAACGGCTAACAGAACACCCTCCCCCAGCCAAACGCGGGCGGTATCCGACTGCATCACATTGCTGATGCCACGCGCCGGGCCAAAAACCAGAGTTTCATCGCGCAGGGGGTAGTATAAATGCTCGGTACGGACGCCGCGCGCCATTCCAGTCAGGGGCAGCAGCGATAAGGTATCGCCTGGTGCGCCATAAATCAGGGTTTCGCCGGGACTGAGCAACCACGCTTCCTGCTTCCCGGCCACCATACGAACATCCCGCCCGGCCAACGCAGGCAGCGCCATTAGATAAATATTGCTCAATGTCTGGTCGAGGCGGTCGCCAATGGCCGCAATGATGCGAATCCAGACTGCATTCGCGCCAGCAGCGTGCAGGAGCGTCAATTCCAGATCGGTTTCATCTTTTTCCTGAGGATAACGGTGGATATGTGCGCCGCGCGACGAAAGCGCATCCAATTCTGCCGTGCTTAACGAATCCATATCGCCAATCACGGTTTGGACATTCAAGCCAAAATGGGCAGCTTGCCGCGCGCCCCCATCTGCCGCCAGCACCCAGGCATCCGGGGCTGCTGCCAGCGCGCGGCGCACCATCGGGCCATCGTTGGAGTCGCCGTTGACGAAAATGAGGGCTTTCAGCGGCTTCTGCGTTTCCACCGCTCTTTAATTTCCAGTTGAGTGATGTCTGGCACTTCCAGAAAATCATTGACTAAACGGTTAAAGCGTTCGTATTCGAGCATAGGGAAATGCCGCACGCCATCAATCAGCCGCACAATCAGCTTATCTTCTTTCTCGTAGGTGATGTAATCCAATACCGATTCCGTTGGTGGGCGAATGAGCGCATCGTCCTTGCCATGCAGGATAATGGTCGGCATGGACAACAGCCACAGGTTATCCAGCAAACGCCCGGAGTCGAATTCTTTGGCACTTTCGCGCAAAGCCTTGCGATCGGTCTTGGGCATATCCGGCTCAAGTTTGTTATAGATGGGGTCTGAGCGCTTGAAGCACATTTGCAGCAGCGATTCAGGCGGACTGCTAATCAAGTCCAGCAGCGGATTATGGGGCGGATTACGATCATCACGCACTGCTGGTGAGGAGATACCTGCCGCTTCACCCGTTGCGCGGGCGCGGGACATCATTTCCAGTTCAAGCATAGCCTGACGGCGCATGGAATTAGAACTGGCGATGGTACGGTCATCAATTTGCTCTGGCGGTGCATTACTGGTTAAGGGCACCGCTTTGCCCGGACGATGCCGATTTTCCAAACCAGGTGTCTGGAAGATTGGCGCATCCAACAGCATCAGACGCGGAATTTTTTCGGCATTTTCTTTGGCGCGGGCAAACTCGATGGCTACCCATGCGCCCAAACCATGTCCGATAAGCGCGGCTTTGGGAATTGCCATCGCTTCCATGAAATCCTTGAGGAGTTGTACCTGATTGCTGAGGGTGTACTTCTTCTCATTCTTGCTGGAGTCGCCAAAGCCATGCAGATCAATCGCATAGACACGGTATTTCAACTGGAGGTTCTGCATGGTCGGCACCCAGTACCGCCAGGAACCAACCCACCCGTGAATCAGGATGACCGGACGACCGCGCCCCAGCACTTCGTAATGAATGAGTTCACCGCCGATGGTAATGGCGCTCATAGCTGTATTTCTTCGCCTGTGTTGTGTAAGACGCCGGAGCGCCTAGCCCAGTCCATTTTGCTTCAAAATTTCACCAATCTGCCGAGTCAGATCTTCCGGGGAAAACGGCTTCAGGATGTAAGCCACTGCCCCTGCCTCAATGCCCGTTTGCACTTCTTCGTCCTGCCCTTTGGCGGAAAGAAATACCACCGGAATATGCCGGATTTCCTCAATCTGCTTCATCTGGCGGCAAGCTTCGTACCCGGTCATCTTCGGCATTCGGACATCCATCATAATCAGGTCGGGCTTTACTTTAGGGGCGAGTTCCAACGCCTCGGCACCATTAGCAGCCAATGTCACCTGATACCCTGAGTACATCAGGGTAAAATTAATCAGTTCACGGATGTCGCGTTCATCTTCAGCGACCAGAATATGCGCCATAGCGGCTGTTTACCTCTCCACTTATTAGGCTTTTGCAGGTTTAAAACCCGCCCTGCGACCCGGATTCTGGTTGTTCAAGCGGCAGCTCGATGAAGAAAGTCGTACCTTTGCTCAGTTCCGACTCAAACCAGATATTTCCATTATGCATCTGGACGAGTTCTTTCACAATTGAAAGACCCAGACCAGTACCCGGAACATCCATGACCAATGCGTGATCTTCGTAACGTTCGAAACGTCCCCAGATACGCGATTTAAATTCGTCCGGGATACCGATCCCACTGTCCTTAACCGAAAGCAGCACATGGTGACGATCTGGTTGGAGAACCGCCTTCACAATAATACTACCACCTTCATAAGTGTAGTTGAATGCATTATCCACAATATTCGTGATGATTTGCGTCAGCTTATGCGGATCACCTTCAACTGGCGGCAGCATGGGTTCGATTTCCACCGAAATATCCAGGTGCTTGTTTTCATTTTCGGCCCGGCTTTCAAGGTTGGACATCACCCCCGGAATGAGTTCGCTCAGGTCAACCAATTCAACGTTCAGCCGTTCGCCCGCATCGATCTTGGAGATGTTGAGCAGATCGTTTACCAACTGGCTCAAGCGATCCGCATTCGACTTGATTTTGAGCAGGAACGCCTTTTGGGGATCAGCCACCTGTCCGGCCACACCCATCAGCAGCAGATCAGCAAAACCTTTGATGCTGGTCATGGGCGTGCGGAGTTCATGAGACACGCTGGCGACGAACTGGCTCTTTACGCGGTCAACCTCGACTTCTTTGGTGATGTCGCGGAAGACCGAAACCGTCCCCAGAAAACGTTCACCAATATGCACGGGCGAAAGATGGACGCTGACAACCCGTTTGCCCAGATCGAGCGATTCTTCGAGGTATTCGCCGGGTGCATAACTTTCCGGGTTTTTGGCCCAATTCTCAATTGCGTCTGACCACTGATCCGCCGAACCGCCAAACAAACCGGTCAGCTTGAACATCGCCTGCCCGATGACCTGATCGCGCGGGAGTTCCAGAATGCGTTCGGCAGCCTGATTGAACATGATAATGACGCCTTCAGCATCCGCCAGCATCACGCCGTCCGCGATACTTTCGACGATGGCGGAGTTCTTTTCGGCCTCTTCCTGCTCCACCCGCACCAACGTTCCCAGACGTTCAGCCTGATCACGGATGAGATGATACAGGTCGGCATTGTTGATGGCCGATGCAACCTGGTTAGCCGCTGCAACCACCAGCTTAAGCTGTGTTTCGGTGAAGGCATTCTTCTCACGATTGAGCAGCACCATCACGCCCTGCGGGTCGTCGTTGCTTTCCAGCAAAACGGCCAACGCACTGTGCCATTGATTCGCTCCGGCGGCTTTTTTGTTCCAGTAATCTACTTTCGTGAGGTCGTTGACCAGCAGTGTGCGTTCGTTACCCAGCAGCCATGCCGCCACCATATTGGCGGGATGCGCCTCGGTCGTTCCGCCATGCAGCGCGGCGCGCGTCAACAAACGATCTGAAAGCGGGTCAATAAGCATAATCACGCCGTCATCAGCCGTGACAGCCTGCGCCACCATTTCCAACGCGCGCTTGAGCACCCGATCCATATCCAGTGTCCGCGCCAGTTCGGAGGTAATGCGGTACAGCGTATCGATGCGGTCGCGTTCACGACGGAGTTCTTCGGTAGCGTCCTGCACCCGTTGGTTGAGTTCATCGGCAAAATTGGTAACCTGGCTAAACAGACGAGCATTCTGAATGGCTGCGCCCAACTGCGTACCAACAGTCATGAGCAGGCGTTCGTCGTTGATGCCGAATGCGCGGGCACTGTTGCTATCGCGCACAGCCAGCACGCCCAATACCTGATCGCCAGAGGCCACCGGAACACCCAGATAGCTGATAGCGTCGCCTTCGCCATTAGCAATACTCAGGTTGCGGCGCATTTCTTCCGAACTCCAGTTACCGCCACCCAGCACCAGCGAACGACGGTGCTTGATGATGAACGAGACTTCATCGGTGTTCAGCGTGCGCGGCGGGATTTCAAAATCCTCGCCCTTCTTTACCGCGACCGGGAAGGTGATGTTCTGAGTGGATGAGTCATACAGGGCCAGGTAGAGTTCTTCAGCATCAGTCACGCGCGGAATCTGGTCGCGCACGATGTCGATCATTTCCTCGATAGTGAGTTTAGAGGAAATGGCCTGACTGAGGTTGTTGATGATAAAGCCTTCTTCAACCAGCGCGGCGGTCTCGGTGGAGAGGCGGGCGTTCTGGATGGCGATGGCGGCCTGTGCTCCAAGCGCCTGCGCCAGCCGGACTTCACGGTGGCTAAAGGCGCGGTGTTGGGCAGATTGCTGTCCCTGAATCAGACCGATGGCTTGATCGCGGACAACCAGCGGGATGAGCACCCGCAGTGCGTCACCGCGCGCCCTCACTTCTTCAGCTTCTTCAACATCTTTGTTGGTCTGGTTGTGACGAATAACCACGATTTCGCGGTCTTCCAGCGCACGCAGCTTGGCCGGCTGCTGACGCAGATTGTAGACGGTTCCGTGCGGCGCAACCTGATCCGTTTCGCCATAACGGTTTACATCTAGCTGGACTTCCAGCGAGCTTTCAACGTTATCCCACATCATGATCGCGCAGTCGTCCATATCCAGCGCGTGCAGGATCAGTTCGCACACACTGCGGAAAGCATCTTCCAGATTGAGCGTCAGGGATGTAGCCTGCGCCGCTTCCAGCAGGGTTTCCAGTTCGCGGGTACGCACCAGCGTTTGTTCGAGCAGGTTGGTGTTCTGTACGGCGATGGCCGCCTGATTAGCAATAATTGTACCCAAATCAACCTGTTCAACGGTGAAGTTACGCGGCACATCGTAGACTTCCATCTCAAATGCGCCAATCGCCTGCCCGCCAACGGTCATGGGAATCATGGCATAGGCGCGGATACGGCGCTGATCGAGTTCATGCCGTAAAGGATCATCCGGGCCAAGCCCCATCGCGTCCTCAACCAGCAGGGGCGCAGCCGAACGACGGATGACCTGATAAGCGGCGTTTTCATTCAGGTTGATAATATCTTCGGGCGGGGCTTCGCCGCGTGGGTACTGCACCACCACGCGACCAATATGCAGATCGCGCTCGAAGACCAGCGCACGTGCATTGCCAATTTTCATCGCGCGGGCAATTTCTTGCAGCGCAATTTCGAGAATATTTTCGCTGTCTAGCGACTGCGCCAGCGCGACCGAAACATGGTTTAACAGACCGAGACGCTCGGTTTTATACTGTGCTTCGGAGAACAGATTGGCGTTCGCCAGCGCGATGGCAACCTGATTGGCAAAGGCAAAAGCCGCCTGTTCGGATTGAGCATCGTAGAAACGTGGTTCTTGCCGGGAAAGCGCAATCACGCCAACCACATCGCCTTGATTAACCAGAGGAACGCCCAACCAGCTTTTAGCACCCTTTTCGCCCGGCAGCGCGTCCCATCCCTGCAAGTTGCTGATGGAATAGGGTGTTTTTCGTTCGACCAGTGTACTCAGGCGTTCGTGCGAAGAAATGCTAATGGTCGCCATATCGTCATCGACCATCGCTACATCTTCGTCAAAACCGCCGGAACCTTCCAGATGTAACACATTGCCTTTACGACTCCACAAGGTCATCGAGTCGTAGGGAATAACCCGTCCCATTTCATCCAGCGCCAATGTGATCACTTCTTCACGGTTCAGGGAAGCAGTGATGCGGCTGGAAACTTCGGTCAGCACAGCCAATTGTGTGGCACGGGCTTCCAGATCACGCTCCAGCATGGCACGGTCGGAAACATCTTCTACCAGCAGCACAACACCCCGAATCGCTTCAATGGTACGCAGCGGATAGGTATAGAAGTTACGTACCAGTGTCGTGCCATCATCAAGGTGGTTGACCTGCCCGATCTTCTCGCGCGGCTGACCTTTTTCCAGCACGATCTTCAGATCATCTTTGAGCATCTCGCGCAGAGCGGGACGATACTCAAACAAATGCTGGCGCAGCGCCTCGTTGGGATTCCAGTCGTAACGCTGGCGCATAAAGTCGTTCATGGAGAGGATGTAGCCGCCCTCATCCAGCACGACAATACCCTGCTGGATCGATTCTACTACCGACTCATTAAAGGCTTGCAGGTTGAGCGCCTGATTGAACAAACGCGCATTCTGAATGGCAACAGCAGAGAGGTTTGCCATACGCTTCAGCAGCGGACGGTATTCCTCGAAACCAAATGCCTGCGAAAGTTCGCTGCCCAAATGCATCGCGCCCAACGTAACACCACCGGCTACTAAAGGCACAATTAATGTGGTCCGTTCACCTTGTCCATGCCATTCGCTCAAGTCGATATACTGGGCAATAACCGGGTCATCTGCATAGTAGAGCGAGTCCTGGCTTTCCACCAGCGCCCGCAGCAAGGCACTACTTGTCAGATTTTGACGATGTTCCCTGTCGATCTTGATTGAGCTATCGGCGTTGATAGCGACGTTGAGAATATCGAAGCCACTGCCTTCGGTGGGCAACATGGCGACTGTCATGCGGGTGAAAGGCACCAAACGCAGCGCACCATAGGCCACTGCTTCAATAATCTCATGAACATCCAGCGTCCCGGTGATGGCTTCCATCATCTCGTTGAGCCGGGCTTCCTGTTCAGCATTGTTCAGGCTCGCCAGATACAGGCGGATATTTTCCATCGTGGCGGCGGCCTGATGCGCGAAGATTTCCAGCACTTCCATCGTTACGCGGTCTGGTCGCAACCCGTCCTGCGGTTGGTCGAGGCTCATCATCCCCAGCGGATTACCACCCGGCCCTAGCAGCGGCACCAAGAGCATGTCGCCCGTTTGCCAGGCGCGTGGGTCGTCTTTAGGTGCCTGATTGCGTTTATCGGGCGAGTCGGTACTCAGGGTTTGCTGAACAGAATAGCGCAAATGCATCCGCTGTTCCGCCGGAATGAAGTACGATTCGCTGATCTGATACTGTGGCTGCATGATGGCCAGCAATTCATCCACTGTCATCGTGGAAGCTTTGCTATGCTCAAAATGGTCTAGCGGCATCCCAACCTGTGCGGCACGGCGGAGAATTCCAGCCTGCTCATCTACTAATGCCACCATGCCAATGTCGTAACCCACACTTTGCTGGATGCTGTAGAGAATGGCTTCCAACAGCGTGATCTGGTCAACATTGGTCTGGAGCATTTGCCCCAGTTCGAAAATCTGATTCAACTGCTCGACACGACGCCGTAAACGGGCACTGCGTTCCAACTGTTCGCGGTAACGTTTGGCGTTGCCGAAGCCCAGAGAGGCTTTGGCAGCCAGCGTCAGCAAGAAAGCAGCCGCACGGTCGTCGAAGTGATTCTGGCGTGTATGGTACAGGTGCAAAACACCGACGACTTCATCTTCGTAGAGGAAGGCAGCCGCGATGGCGGAGTTAGCAATTTTGGGGGAGGGATTCAGGCTGGCAGTAGAATAGTTGCTGATCAGAACCGTATCCGCGCCCCGCGTAACGGCTTCCAATTCAATGTCAGCCAGCGACACCATCCCATTACGTTCACCTAACCGTTGTTCCATTTCCGGCATATCCGGGCTTTTCCAGGCGGCGAGGGTCTTTAGCAAAACGACAGTGCTGCCATCTGCATTGGTAGCGCGGGCCGCCTCATGACGAATGACATCCAGCACCCGCTCCAATTCCAGCGTTTGGGTAAGTTCGTTGCTGATATTGGAAATGGCATCCAGCTCTTGTAGACGCCGATTGAGGTTCTGTCCCTGCGCTTCGACTAAGCGAAGGCGTTCAATGGTCGCTGCGATCTGGGTAGCGATGGCAGTCATCAGCTTAATGTCTTCATCGCCATAAGGGGGATTAGCGCGGTTGGCAATACCCAACTCACCCAGACTGCGATCACCGACGACCAGCGGGACGAGAACAGCCGAACGCAGGTTAAATTTCTGCGAACTTTGATGATAGGTTTCCAACACCCGCGAGTCGTTGAGAATATCGTTGCTAACAAACGCTTGATGCGAGAGGGCTACGCTGTGTTCAAAGTGTTTGCTATAAACATCATAAACCACTGGTTCATGAAGTTCCGTGCCATAGACCCAACGAGGATAAGTAATCAGGCTGCCTGTTTGTTGGTCAAGCACATTGATGAATACCTGTGGGCTGCGCGTCAGGGCAGCAATTTCCGCCAATACCGGGGTGAAGGAATCTTCGGGTGTTAGCACCGTACCCGCTAATTCCGCCACATTTCGCAGCCCTTTTGCTTCCTCTGTACTGCGCTCCATATCCCGCAGCAGACGGACGTTTTCGATCATGGCGGCAACCTGAGTTGCGAAGATCAGCAGCAGTTGGGCGTCTTTATCGTTGAAGTCTTCACCACTCAGCTTGTTGGACGCCTGCACCACGCCCAAACGCCGACCGCCAACCGAAAGCACAGCCAGCAATGTCTTTTGCACACCCATCTGGCTGGCAAATTCGCCCAGGCCAGCGGCGTATACGACCGCGTCGGCCTGCACCCGGTTGGTATACCAGTAATCAACTTCATTCCAGATTTCATCCAGCGGACTGCCGGGTTCAAGCTCAATGGTGTAATCTTTGACCTGTTCATCGGAAAGACCATAGAAGGGCAAACGGGATTCCAGGCGATGTTCGGTTTCGTTGTAGAGCAGAATGCCGCACATACCGATGCCCATCAGCTTGGCGATGCTTTCGTTGATAGTGGAGTAAAACTCCCCTTCACGGCTGAGTGCACCAATGGCTTGGGTAATTTCCTGCAAACCTGTAAGTTCGGTATCACGGCGTTGTTCGCGCTGGTAGAGGCGCACATTTTGCGCCACGATGGCAGCCTGCGCGGCCAGCATCCGCATTTCCAGAATATCCTGCGTCGAAAAACCGCCCGCCGCCCGCTTGTTGCTAATGAGGATCATGCCAAAACGGTGTGCGCCGATTTCCAACGGGATGAGCGCCATATCCTTGATGCCCGCCACACCGAAAAATTCTTTCAGCCCCAACGCCTCAATCAGTGAATCATCAGCTACATCGTTGGTCACCCAATACGGCTGCCGTTCCCAGATGTCACGCTGTGGGCTATCAGCAGGCAGGTTGATGACAATATTCTGGGCGACGTTATCCAGAAGGCCATAAAAAGGCAGTTCGGGAAGCAGCGCACGGCGATTTTCGTCATACACCAAAACGCCGGAGATGCCTGCCGATACCAAACGTGCGACCCGTTCGGTCAGCGCTGCATACACAATGCGCGAGTCAGTCAGGGTTTCGTCCTGCTGGGTAACTTCTTGCAGGCTCGCCATGTCACTGATGCGCTTGGACTGCTCAGCATACAACTGGGCGTTGTGAATGGCGGTTGCCAATTGTTTGCTGATAGCTTGCAGCAGCGCCAGATGCGATTGGTTGAAGTGATTGGCATCCAGATCGGAGAGTTCAAATGTGCCAATAAAGCGGTCACCTAATGTTAGGGGAACGCCGACAAAACTTTTGAAGAAGTTGCCGAATTTCGGCTGTACAGCAGTCCCATCATAGATGCTGGCGACCAGCACCGGTTTACGATGCTGCGCCATCCACCCGGTAATGCCCTCGCCGGGTTTATACGAGCCGCCGTTTTCCTGAAGCTTAATCAGATAGCCAGAATCACCCACCCAGCCTTCCGGGTAAAGCACTTTCTTGTTTTCGTCCCACAGACAGATTTCACCCGCTGCTGCCGGGATAGCTTTCATAACAATCGACAGCAGCGCCTGATGCACCTGCTGCACACCCATGCCTGCGTTGACAGTTTCGCCAATTTCGTTGATGGTGCGAATGGCCTGCGAAAGATCGAGCGATTCCGGGTTACTGGTATTCGCGGAAATTTCGCGCATGACGACCACGCGCCGCATTTCGCCGCCGGTGGGGATAGTGTGCGATGAGGCTTCTACCCAACGCTGCCCTAGCTGGAACGATGCCTGCCCTTCAGAGGCAAACAGATCAAGAAAGCTATCAACGGGCTGCGCCATGCGGGCGATAAATTCCAGATTAGGATCACCGCCGTTCAGCCCTAACAGCTTGCGGGCACGGTCGTTGATATACACCAACTGCCCATGTTCCCGCGAAACCAGCACCGCATCGTCACTGTTGGTCAGCGGCAGGTTTTGGAGGTCTTTCTGTTCGGCATTCGGGATATAACCAAGTTCTTCCCGCTGGCGTGACCAGAAATACAACCCCAGGATAATCACCAGACCACCCAGGAATAAGATAAATCCCAGTCCCATAATTAGCGAGCCTGTTCAACTGCTTTTCGGATTGGCGATAGTTTTATAGGGGCGTCCACGCGAGACGCCCCTATATCTATATGCAAAATATTGTGTATCACAACCCTATAGAAGTTCACCACGCTGTCTGGATGGGCGGGAGCGATTCGCCACCCAACCCCCGGCGGCGGTCTTCGGCAGCCAATTCGGTGATCTCGCGGATGTCCGATACCTGATGAGTAGTGGTAGACACCGAACCGACCGAGAGGGTCATCAAGGGTTCCTGTCTTTCGCCACCACCGCTGCTATCCGGCACGAGAATGTAGCCGCGTTCACGATCAATAAACGAATAGTGCTGCTTGACTTCTTCATTGAAGCGTTCGACCAGCCGCGATTTGAGGGTATCCACTTCGACAGCGTGGGTGATAATCACGAAATTATCGCCGCCGGGATGCCCCAGAAAATCTTCCGGTGTACCCAAATCGTCAATAGTTTCGCCCATCATCAATGCCATGAAGCGCATGACTTCATCACCCGCCACGAAGCCGTAAACTTCCTTGAACGGGTCGAAGTTATTAATCTTCATATCGACATATGACCACTGTTTGTTGCCATGCATCAGTGAACGCAGATGATCTTCGATCAGCCGTCCGGTGGGTAAACCGGATTTGGGGTCGGTCTGCGAGGTACGGCGCGCCGAGTCGATAGCATTCTTGACGCGCAGTTTCAGTTCTTCGATGTCGAAAGGCTTGGTGATGTAATCATCCGCGCCGAGTTCCAGACCCGCGATTTTGTCGCTGCGTTCGTCTTTCTGGGTCAGGAAGATGATCGGGATATGGCTGGTACGGGTGGTCGTGCGGAGTTCACGACACACATCATAACCATTCATATCCGGGAGCATGATGTCTAAAATGATGAGTTCCGGCAACTGCTTGCGGGTCATCTGGAGGGCATCACCGCCACGCGGCGCGACCTGGACATCATACTGCTGCCCACTAAAGTAGATACGCAACATGTTAGAAATGTCGAAATCATCTTCGACAACCAGGATTCGACCTTTGCTCATTGTGTTCGCCCCCGCCGTTCCTTCGTATAAGGGTGCCAATATATGTCTAATGCGTTATATCTGCGAATCATACAGGCGAACAGCCATTCCCGCCAGCATTCCATCCCTCAGGTTGAGATATACTAACCTTCGGCTGATGTGGCGTTTCGCCTTTGCTAATCACTAGTATACGTGAAAAGTGCAGCGAAAGTTTGTTTAGATTAGTCTGACAATGGAAAAAGTTTGTTACATCAGCTAAAGCTGTTATTTCACCGAAAGGAAGCTGCCCTAGCCTTATCATAAAAACTGATGAGGAGGGTCGATATGCTCCAGAAAGTCAGCATCTTCTTACTAGCCCTGCTGTTCGTCACACACCCCGTTTCTGCTCAACTATCCTCTTACTGCGGACAACTTTCGGAAACTGACTGCGCGCTGATGTTGGATGCACAGCAGTCACTGCAAGAATTACATTCAGCTACCTTGAACCGGGCATCCATGATTTCACAAAATCTGCATGACGACTTCAGGATGGAGGTTTCCGCTTCGGGAACGGTAGCCAATCTGCCCTTGATGCAGGGACTGAATTTGACCGCCGCGCCCAATTTGAACGCCGAGCTAACCATAGCCGTCGATTTATCCAACCTTCCAACGGGCTTACCTTCATGGGAGGATATGCCGGAACATGCCGAAATAAATGTGCGAGTCATTGATGGGATACTTTACATCGACATGGATTCGCTTGTGCCGCCCAATCCAACGCTGCATGGATGGGTAAGCATTGAGCTATCCACACTGATGCCACCTATGCCAAATACCGAACCACCCCCACCAACACCGGAAGGCTATGAACCACTATTGACTGGAACAAATGTTGATCAGCTTGCCGCAGTCTTCGATCAGGAAGTGCTTAACCAGTTTGTGAATGTGGTACGCTCCGGCGATACTTTTGAAACATGGGTGGATTTCGCAGCCATGTACGCTCACCCCATATTTCAAACCGCGCTGCGCGAGAGTTTGATAAACAACCACTGGGCAAACATCGCCCCGAATACCGTGACCGATGAAGCCCTAAATGAGCTTGCGGCGATGATGGCCGAAATCTTCCCCGAACCCATCATGCTCAATGCGCTGACAGTTGACCCGGAAGAACGAGTTGTGCGCGGCTTTCAATTCTGGGGAATGTTGGATTTTTCAGTCATGATTGAGGCAGGCATAAAAGGCAATGATATTACGCAGTGGTCACAAAGCAGTTTTCAGACCAATGCGGACTTCGACAATTACAATCAAGTCGTTTTGGCGGTTGCCCCAGTAGACGCACAGCCGATTTCGCCGGACATCTTGCAGAACATCCCAATTATGAGAATGTTCTTTCCCTTACCACCGCCACCACAAAATACTGATGGATAGCAACCTACCATACGATTGAGCAGCAGTAAACCATCATCAATGAGGCTGTGTGTATTCAATGGAAAATTTTATGTGATTTGAATCAAGTATTGAATAGGAAATCCAGTTGATGCAAAGAAAGCATTACTCACAAATTGGGATATTAATCGGAATAGTATTGATAACTGCATTTTTAGCCTTTCTGATGGGGCAATTGCCCCTTGTTGATACTACAACGCAGCAATTCAAAACCTCACCTTCTCCGAGTATTTTGGTCGATCCCCAAGAACTACCAACTATTGAAGCCGAGCGCACTGCTCTGGCTATTTTCACTCAAAGTCCAGAATTGGCGCTTTCATCCACGCCTTTCTACGGCGAGATTATTTATCATGAAGTGTTGAGGAATTTAACCGAAGTTCCTTTCCCAAGTCGGCCTTGCTATTTATATGCTGAAAATGTTCCTGAAAATCCTGCCACCCGCGTAAACGACTGTGGCCCGTTTATTGCTACTGTGGTTTTAAGTGATGCAACAAACACAATGATGGGATTGATGAGTGAAGCAGGCATTGAAGGAACAGCAGGCATTGAATCAACTGGCTTACAGCAAGTAGATGCATCGTTTTTAGCAGTGGAAAGTCATTTAGGGTTTGCAATCACAATAGATGCCATCAGTAACCGCCCATTACTGCTGACAGCAATATCAAACTTCGTAGATTTTCTCATGCAAAACTGGGACAAATTGGAATATGTCTCAACAAATGCAACCATTTTCATAGAATTTTTTGGTCAGGATGGCAGTAAATCAATTCTGACAACCTACGCAGATTTATCCGAGGCATACAGAAATAACTTAAGCGACGAAGAATTGATTCAGGCGTTGGGTGGTTTGATAGAAATATACGAACCAAGCTGATTTCAGGTCAGAAATATTACCATGCCACTACTGGAAAACGTTTTAACTCCAACAAACCAGCTTCATTGACGCCCTGCGCTTTCAGGCGAACATTATCCCCAAACCAGTAGACTGCCATCAATAAACCGACTCGCCCCGGTGTGATCGGATACGGCAAAGTGATCGTGCGTTCCTCGATGTAAAGTTGTTCCGGCGTCCAACGGCTGGTTTCGACAGGTGCGCCTTCAGGATAAATCACCTGTGGGGCGCTGTCATTCTGTGCCAGCACATCCCCCCGTTGCAGCAGCAGGCTCACACTGTAATCCAGCGGCACAACTTCATCGACTGACCACCATAAACGGACGCGAATGGTTTCCCCTTCATGCAGCGGCACAAAATCCAAGCGTGGTCGATCCGCTTCCACAATATCGAACCCGTGAAAACGTATTCCGTTTTCGTACACAATACCTTCAACATCCGGCGGCGCTTCGTACAAACGGATCAAACATCCCGGCGGGCCAACGAAACGACCTGCTGTGCGCCTGTTTAACAGGTCAGCTTCAACCGCACGGCTGGCATCATTACCGGAACCCGCATACCACACGCGGCGAACCCCATCCGGCGCTTGCACAATATTCAGGCCGTTCGGAAAATACACGCGGGTGTAAAAATCCCATTCTTCAGGGAAGTTGCAGCTTATATCCGGGTCAATCAGCAAGCCGTCGCCCGACGCCCAATGGTCACGCAGCCAGCGCAGATTTTCACCCAATGGCGTGACGATATAACCGTAAGGCTGCATGGGGAACGGGACGAATAACACCACCAGCAGCGCCCCCACGCCTAAAATACGCCCGATACGCGGCAGATAAGCCAACCCCAAGCCGATAAAAATGGCTGTTCCAAAACCGTACCACCAGCCATACCGTTTGATGGTGTAGAAACCAAGCCGCGATTCGAGTACATACAGCAGAACAGGGACAAACAATATCCATAGCAGCCAAAACATTTCTAAATATGCGTTTTTTGAAGCTCCTTTAGTGGGCTTGATTTTCCGGTAGTCGAGGGGTTTGAACCCTCGGCGGAAATACAAAAGACCAAAAGCCGAAACCACAATCAGCCCATACCAAACCGGAGTCGCGCTGGTGAAATAGTTAAAAAAATCGAGTGCAGCACCAGGCAGCGGCGGAAGTTCGACCATCCGCCCTCCTCCGGCATGAAACCCGACCATCTGCAACTTATTGGTCAGCAAATCCGGCAAGGCAGGCAGGAGTGCCAGCACCGCAGGCAGCCATCCCCGCCAGATACGCCGCCCGTATATCAGCAAAGCATAAATACCCAAAAGTGCCACGGGCAGCGCCACTGTCACTGTCGCCACATAAAGTAATAGCAATCCAGCCGCTAAAGACAGCGCCCGTTTAAACGTCGGTTTATCGAAATAGCGATGCAGCATCCAAAGCGTCAGCGGTAGCGCGGCATAAGCAATCACATAACTACGGGTGTACAGGCTGATGAAAGTCATCACCGCCAGCGCACTGTAAGCCAGCATCCCCAAAACGCCTGCCCCATCTCCGCCAATGCGCCGCAGCGCTCGATACATAAACGCCACACCCGGCAAGGCAATCAACAGCGAAAGATAACGCAGCATGTCCGGGTGAATGCCAACCAGTGCTTTCCATACACCCAGCAGCAGAAAATAAATCGGCGTTTCGGTAGGTGATGTCCATTGGACGATTTGTTCCGGCGTACCAAATGTCTGCCAGATCGCCCAGATTTCGTCGGTATCCATGCGGAAATCGGCAATGCGAATAAAACGACTAGCCGCGATGACCAGCAGCAGAAGTGTAAGCAAGAAAAGTGATCGTGATTTCATAAACATTTTACGGAATGATGAAGTGTGTGAGGGGTAATTGTTCACCCATTTCGCCCGTTGGGGTTATAAGGCCGGGTAAGCGTTCGCCCGTCGCCCAATTGTAGACGATGATCGTCAACGTGTAATCACCAGCGGGCAGATTTTCGACCGGGATTTCGGTTTGACGGCAGGCGAGACTGTCATCCGGCAGGCCATAATCCATCTGTGCCTGTGGTGTACCCAACGAGTCGATCACATGCAGTGCCACCGAATACGTCCCGCGCGACACATCATCCGCCAGCGACCAAGTGAGCAAAGGCCGCAGCGGTTGTCCCGATTGTGGCGTTGGAACATCCACATAAGTGAGCGCGATGCCATCGCCAAAACGCATCACGGCATCGTCAGGATTAAAAGCCGACTCTGGAAACCGTTTATACCAATCGAGGCGCAGACGCGGCACATCCAACACGACCCCACACGATATATAATGCCCGGCCAAAACGCTCACAAATTCGTCGTATCCCCCTTGCAACGGCAGCCGTTTATCCAAACCAACCCAGATATTAGGCGCATCATCCACAAATTCGCGAACAGCTTCAGGGAAATCATCAGCAAACAGGTTTTGCATCAAGATGTGGCGCACAGGTAAATCGCGCAGATGATAATCCGCCGTCTGCACTTCCAACGCCCAATTGTAGACCGTAATGTTGATGGCAGCCGCATCGCCGGGTTCGGCCTCGGCTTCCAATGTTTGGCGCAGCACATCCCACGGCAGAGCGTTCGCACCGTCAATATCGCGGGTGAGCTGTCCGTTCAATGTACCCTGTAGATTGACCACCAACCAGAGAAAGAGTAACGCAATTGAACCGCCAAATCGCCAAGCAAACGGAGTTTTGGAATCGTTTTGAGCGGGATAGGCGATACCGATACCGACCACCACAGCCAGCAAAGGCCACAGCATCAACAAATAGCGTTCCCGCCCCGGCACAATCAGACGAAAAGTGGATTGAGCAATCAGAATACAAATGATGGCAACCAGCGCAAAGAACAGCGGCGCAAAACGTCGAACAACGGAGCTAAAGGATTGTCCACTGATTATTCCGACAGTCCAATCGCTCTTCCTCGCCTTTCCAGCCCCTTTAGTGGGCTTGATTTTCTCGTAGCCGGGTGGTTTTAACCCCCGACTGTTCTCCGGCGACCAGACCGAAAAAACCGCCAGACCGACCGTCAATGCTAATAAAGCCGGGGTATTGCTGCCGAAAAAATAAATCAATCGATCAAGCGTTTGGGCTAAATCGTATACGCCGGGGTCTTTGGGCTGTTCGGCGTTCAACTGCATTCCGGTTGCAATCACACCAAGCCACGGCAAAAACAACAATCCCGCGATGCCCATCAGGATAACCGGACGCAACCACCGCCGATCTTTTCGCACAAATAACAGGTGATACAACCCGATTCCCGCTAAAGCCACAGCCGCCAAATAATGGGTATACAGCAGTCCAAGCAGACTGATGACGAAACCGATTTGCAAAATGATCGAAGGTCGCCGTGCGTGAATCAACCGCCAGTAGCACCAAACCGCAATCGGTGTCATCAGAGTCGCCAGCATGTAAGTGCGGAGTTCGTGGGTGAAATAAATGAACAGCGCCGATGTACCCAATGCGACCGTTGCCCCTAAACCCGCTAAGGGCGAAGCCATATCCCGCGCGAGCCGATAGGTAAAAGCCACCGCCAGCAATCCGTACAGCAGCGACGAATACCGGATCGCAAACGCCGACCATCCGGCCAGCGAACCCCATCCACCGAGCAATAAATGGTACATCGGGGCAGCATTGCGCGGGTCTTCAGTTGCCACCCGGTTGACAATGCCCAGCGGCGATAGCGGCTCATACGGCGAACCACCTGCGTTATACACCGACCATGTTTCATCCAGCCAAATTGCGTTGGCCGTGATGTCGCGCAAGCCCAGCGCCATCGTCAGCAGCAGTAGTGCGAGCATAAAGAGGCGGTAGAAAGGTATCAAACCGAAGCCATTTCGTCAGGAAGCCGATAACGTGATGGATTATACTTTTCAAGGACGCGCATACAATCAGGAATATTCAATGTGACCCAACTGCTGTTCATCACACTGCTTTGGCTCATCCTGCCCGGTCTAACATCGGCTCAAGACGCTGTAGCCCATTTTGAATCCATTCAAATCATCAAGCGCCAAGACCAAAATTGGTCGCCCTCACCACCGGAATACTTTAGCTTCAGCCCTGATGGCGAATGGTTTACCACTGCCAGCGAATCCAACACTGCCGCTGTATGGTCGGTTCAAACGGGCGAAATGGTGCTCACACTGACAGGGCATGGTGCGCCAGTAGAAATGACCGCATGGAGTCCGGATGGTCAATGGATTGCCACCAATTCAGAGGATGGCACAGTCCGTATTTGGGATGCCTCAACCGGGGAAAACCTTCAAACCATCAAAGGTTATTCCGGCATCGCATGGAGTCCCGATAGCCAATCCTTAGCCGTTATAGACGGAATCGCATTGCATATTTGGGATGTTGAAACCCAAACCGAAACGGCTGTGAGTGACGATACTTGGGGGATAGTTTATCAAGTTGCATGGAGTCCTGATGGTTCACACATCGCCACCGCTGGCGGCTGGACAAACAATTATCTACACATTTGGAGCACAGACGGTGAACGCTTAGACACCTTCTGGGCGGCAGGGTCAGTTTCATGGAGTCCTGATGGCTCATTGATTGCCTCCGAAGGGCAAATCCGCAGTTTGGAAACCGGATTGCCAACCATCGTAATCCCCGAAATGACCGGAGAAATCGCGTGGCATCCATCCGGCAAATGGATCGCCGCTTTCCGCGATGAACTCAGGTTGTGGAACGCCGTAACCGGAGAAGCGGTGGAAGGCGATTTCAATACTGACGACTGCGCGATAAGCAATCTGGTGTGGAGCACGGATGGCAGCAAATTAGCAACAGATTGTTTACGACCCGGCGGCGCATCCAACGATATTGTCATTTGGGAGTTCCACTCATGAAACGGATTTTGTGCTTTGGACTGCTGTTGCTGCTGACGATGCCCCTTTCAGCCCAAGAAACCCCGCTTTTTGAGGCCTATCAATCATGGTCAATCCCGCCGGATACCACGCTGAGAGAATGGAGTCCTGATGGAACAATGCTGGTTGCTACCCAACGCTTAAGCACCACCACCTTTAATGTTTTGGTCTATCGTGTGGCGACCGGAGAACTGATCTACACCCTCCCCAATATGGAAGGTTGGGGCTTGAATGGGCGGGTGATCGTCTCGCGTGACCCCGCTGCCGACGGCACTTATCTCATTGATGTTGTATCCGGGAAAGTGGTCACGACGCTGGCAGGTGTGCAAAGTCGCCTTGCATGGAACACGGATGAACTGATGGTCGCTGCCAGCAGTGCAGATAGCATCCGGGTTTATGATGTTCTGACGGGCGAAATTTTGCATACATTAGAGGGTTTCCAAGAGGCACTGTCGTGGAGTGCGGATAGCACCCGATTGCTGCTTAGAAACTATCCCTACCGATATTCGGGTCAAAACATCACCTACATTTGGACGTTGGGCGAGGGCGTTTCGCAGCCGATCTACAATGCCACCAGTCTGATGCGCTGGTCGCCGGATGGCAGCATGATCGCGGGCGGGAGCGACTACACCAAAATCCGTGTTTGGGACGCTCACACCGCGGAATTGCTCCACACCCTCCGCAAAATTGACATGCCAACCTACCCGATTTTGTGGCATCCCACCGGAAACTTTTTGTTGGCGGGCAGCGGGGATTATGGCTATGGCTTACCCCTGTCATTCGACATGTGGGATGTAACCGCCGAAAAACTGCTCTGGAGCACTGGATACGATTTAGGTAGCATCGTCGATTGGGCGGAAGGCGGAGTCAAGATCACCCGCTGGGAGCGAACCGAATATGTTGATATGCTGACCGGGGAAATTGTCGCCACAACCCTGTGCCACTTTCAGCCCGGACGGAGAACATCACCCCGCGCTTGGGAAGCCCTCGCCGTAAACTGGTCAGAGAATGTTCTCCGCATCGAGGATATTTGTATGAACGAGGTGCTCACCACGCTCAACGGGCACACAGGCAAAATTCAAAATGTGGAGTGGAGTCCCGACGGTTCGATGCTTGCCAGCGAAGACGAGACAACCATTCACATCTGGCGGCGGGTCGAATAATCAAAATTGCCCAAGCCAATTCCGAACATCGCCGGAATTGAAGTTGTATATCAGTGTAGAGGCATCCGCGCGGATGCCTTTTTTATTTTCGGGGATGAGGAGGGTGGAATGGCTGAACGGCGGAAATTGCTCACCTTTTATACACTGCTGCTGTCGCAGACGCTTTCGCTGATGGGCAGCAAGATGACCGGGTTGGCGTTGGGCATCTGGATATTCAACGAAACCGGGAACGCCACACCGCTGACGTTAGTGGCCTTCTTTAGCTGGCTGCCCCGTTTGCTCAGTGCCAGCCTCGCGGGCGTCATCGCGGATCGTTGGGACAGGCGTTATGTGATGGCGTTGGCGGATGCAGGACAGGCATTGGGAACAGTGTTTTTGCTGGTCACTTTTGCATCCGGCACATTTCAACTCTGGCATCTGTACATCGTGGCGATCATTCAGGCCACCTTCGATATTTTTCAAGGGCCAGCCTTCATGGCCGCCACCACCATGCTTGTGCCGGATAGCCAACGCAGCCGCGCCAATTCGGTTATGCTGGTAACATCCCCGCTGGCGGGCCTCATCGCCCCGGCCATCACCGGATTCTTTTACGCGCTGGTGGGCGTGACCGGAATCATCGTGATTGATCTGGTGACATTCTTGATTGGTGTCGCGGTAGTGCTGGCTGTCCACATCCCGATGCCTGCCCAAACTGCCGAAGGCCAAGCCGCGCGGGGTTCAATCTGGCGCGAATCCCTCACCGGATTGCAATTTGTGTGGAAGCGTAAACCGCTGTTGATGGTGTTCGTTTTTACCGGGATGACCAACTTTTTCGCCGCAGCCATGATGACTTTGCAGACGCCCTATATTCTGCTGCGTACCGGGAGTGAGGCAACCCTCGGAACACTGCTGAGTATCTACAGTTTGGGGTCACTGTCGGGAACGTTACTGATGGCTGCATGGGGCGGGCCGCGCAAACGCATCTATACCATGATGCCGGGAATCGCTACGATGGGCTTAGCAATCACTTTCTTGGGAACACAGTGCGAAGCCCCCTTGATGGCCGTTGCCATGTTCATAATGGCGCTGTTCCCGCCGATGAACAATGTATCCATCATCTCGATCTTGCAGCAGAAAGTCCCACCGGATTTACAGGGGCGGGTATTTGCGGCCATCAGCCAGATGTCGATTACGCTTATTCCGCTGTCCTATCTCATCAGCGGCCCGCTGACCGACCGCATATTTGAACCCGCCGTTTTAACGCCGGGATGGACAGCAGTCGCCGGATTGGTGGGATCAGAACCCGGTGCAGGCATCGGCCTGATGATGGTCATCAGCGGATTAGCGATCACAACCGTCTCACTGGTGATCTATTCCATCCCGATGGTACGCAGTTTGGAAACTGCCTTGCCGGATTATGTGCCGGAAGCAGCCGGTGCATAAAACAAAATCGTTTTCTCGAACGTATAGGGGAATGATGCAATAGGCATCATTTTCCCCTATGCTGATACTAATCATGAACAGCAGATGATTGAATGATCCATACTCAGGAGGCTTGCATGATTTCAAAAGAAACTGCCAGTAAGATTTTGAACGAAGCATTAAAGACAGGAGCCGATTTAGCCGAAATTTATGTTGAGGATGTGGTATCGCTTCAGTTAGGATTGGAAGACTCCAAACTGGAACGGGCTGTGCGCGGCGCAGACCGGGGCGCGGGAATCCGGGTGTTCTTCGGCAATCTGGTCACGTATGCCTACACCGACGAACTCGAAGAAGCCAGCCTGCTCAACGCCGCCCGCGCCGCCGCAGCCGCTGGAACAGGCGGCAGCAAGACCCAAATCATCGACCTGACCGAACGCAAAAGTCCCCTGCAATACCCCATCGAAAAACCCCATGACCAGATGAGCATTGAGGATAAAGCCTCTTTGTTAGCCCATATGGACGAAGCCGCCCGTGCTTACAGCCCGTATGTGGTACAGGTTTCGGCGGGTTATCTCGAACTGCGGCGGCACATGTGGTTGTTTAATTCGGCGGGATTGCAGGTCGAAGATGACCGCTTCTTCACCGAAATGCGCGGCGGTGTGGTCGCACGCAAAAACGGAACGCTCCAGAGTGTGCGCGAAGGCTTCGGTGGACGTGTGGGTTTGGAACTGCTCTCACGGAATGACGCCATCGGCAAAATCACTGAAGTAGCCGAAACAGCAGTACAAATGTTGGATGCGCGTCCATGTCCGGCGGGTGATATGACGGTTGTGATGTGCAACGGTTGGGGCGGCGTGTTGTTCCACGAAGCCTGCGGTCACCAGATGGAAGCCGACTTCATCACCAAAGGCAGTTCAGCCTATGCCGGGAAAATCGGGCAGCAGGTGGCGAACCCGATCATCACAGCGGTTGATGATGGCACAATTCCAGGGCGGCGTGGCTCGCTCAAATTCGATGATGACGGCACACCCGCCCAGCGTACCGTGTTGATCGAAAAAGGCATTCTGAAAGAATACATGTGGGATTTAGTCGAATGCCGCCGCGTTGGGCGAGAGGCATCCACAGGCAACGGACGGCGCGAAAGCTACCGCCACATGCCCATGCCCCGCATGACCAACACCTTCATCGATCAGGGTGAACATGATCCGCAGGAAATTATCGAGTCCGTCAAGAAGGGGATTTACATTAAGAGCATGGCGGGCGGACAAGCCGACATCGCAGCCGGCGATTATGTATTCAACGCGACGGTGGCCTACCTGATCGAAGATGGCAAACTGACCACCCCGGTACGCGGCGCGACGGTATTCGGCAACGGCCCGAAAACCTTGATGCAAATCGACATGGTGGGTAACGATCTGGCGCTTGACCCCGGCATGGGCATGTGCGGCAAGGGGCAGAACGCCCGCGTAAGTGTTGGGCAGCCGACCATCCGCATCCCCAGCGCGATGGTGGGCGGCACCGATGAACCTGTATCCGGCGTAATGGGCTAAGGAGAACAATGATGAATTACTTGGAACTGGCGAAGCAAGTGAGCAAACGCGCGGCAGCAGGTGGCGCAGAAGCCGAAGCCATCATTACTCATGATGTGGAAACACAGATCAAGGTCAGCAATGGTGAGGTTGAGCAACTGTCACAGTCTACCGCACGCGGGATTGGCGTCCGTGTGATTGATGGTGGACGAACGGGCTACGCTTATACCTCGGATTTTTCGGATGATGGCATCGAGCAAACATGGCGGGCAGCACTGGATTTGGCGAAGGTCGCTACCCCGGACGAATACCGCGCCCTGCCCGACCCGCGCCCGATCTCGAATGAAGACCTCGAAATCTGGGATAAAAATCTGGTGAATGTGTCCGCCGCCGATAAGATTGATCTGCTGAAGCGGGTTGAACGCGCCACACTGGATTATGACCCGCGCATCATTCTGGCCGATTTCTGCAATTATGGGGATGCCATCAGCCATGTGTATCTGGCAAACTCACGCGGGTTTGCCGGGGAATTTGGGCGCACAGTTGCCTTCAGCTACCTGATGGGCATCGCACGCGGGGAAGACGGCAGCATGACCAACGCTTTCGGCTTGGGCGCTTCCAACTTCTTTAACGAACTGGATGCGGAAGAAATCGGGCGGGAAGCGGGCGAAAAAGCCGTGAGCATTCTGGGTGGCAAACCCGTTGAAACCCAGGTCGGCACGGTTGTCTTCGATCCGTTTGTCGGCGCACAAATTCTGGGGGCACTGGCGGAAGCCTTATCAGCCGAATCGTGGCAGAAGAAACGCTCGTTCCTGCTCGACCGTATGGGACAGCAGGTCGGCAGCGATATGGTCACGCTGATGGATAACGGACGGCTGAAACGCGGTTTGGCTTCTGCACCGTTTGATGCCGAAGGTGTGCCAACATCGGCTACCCGTTTGGTGGACGAAGGCGTCTTGCAAAATCTGGTGTATGACAGCTATTCCGCGCGTAAAGCTGGGGTGCAATCCACCGGGAACGCGCAGCGCTTTGGGCATCGCAGCCTGCCCATGTTGGGGCCGAGCAACTTCTATATGCAGCCCGGCAACCTGACGCGCGACGAGATTATCGCCGGGGTGGATAAAGGCTTTTACGTTATCAGCGTGATGCAAACGGGCGGAATTGATGCCGTGACGGGCGATTGCTCGATGGGCGCGAACGGCTTGTGGATTGAAAACGGCAAGATCGTTGGCCCGGTGGGCGGCGTGACGGTTGCCACCACGCTGGACGGCTTCCTGAATAACATCACCGCTGTGGGAAGCGATTTGAAGATGATCCCCATGTTCGGGACAATTGGCGTACCCACCCTGCGCGTCGATAATGTGACCATCGGCGGCACAAAGTAGAGACGCACCCGTGTGTGCGTCCGTCAATTTTTCCCGTCTTTCACCCTCACGTTCGATTTCATGAGGGCTTACGTAGGGGCGAACGGCTCGTTCGCCCTTTTTTCTTCCCCACCCTTCACCCCCACAGTCGATTTCCATGAGAAAACCGCCGTTTGCCCTACGCTCCTGATTTGTGGCACATTACAAGGAATGAGTACAATGAAACATATGAAACTCCGGGCGCGGTACTGCGTATAGGAGTGTAGGAAACAAATCAGGAGTGTAATTGCGATGTCCGAAAACGAAAATATGAACCACAACCCGGAAGTGAACGAAAGCGAAGAAGATAAGTCGCCACTGGAAACCTTCATCTATCACCAGCGGAAAGCATTGGAAGAAGCTGGCAAGGCGTTGGACGCCCTGCTCCCCGATGGATTCAAATCGCATGGCTCGGAGGCGGGCAAAGAGTTCGTCAAGAGCTTCAAGGTCCTGGTCGATGCAGCTATCACCGAAATCGAAAAGGCCACTACCCGCGTACAAACAGTCGAAGGTGAAGAAGGCGGCGATGACCGTCCAGCCACAACCGGCAAGACCAAAGTCAAAGTGCAGGTGGACTGAACCCGGCCTCATCGCACATGATTATCTGTGTAGTAGGGGCGTACCCATGTGTACGCCAGTAGGGGCGCAACATGTTGCGCCCCTGCCGTTTTTCTAACCATACCTAAACCCTGCCGTAGGTTGCGCGGCGGTTGGCGATAGACCGCCAGTACAGCGTCCGTATCTTATCTCCCTCTATAATCTTATTTGTAACACAACGGAGGGGAATATATGAGGCGTTTATCGTTCATCGTCGTTATTACGGCGATTATCTTCACAACACTTGGCGGGAATACAATGGCGCAGGGGTATCGCGTCTGCCCGCAGCAGCCCCGTTTGACGGTCGGCGGACAGGGGCGCGTGACCTACTACCCCAATTTACCAAACAGCTTACGCAGCAGCCCATCCTATGATGGCGTGCGAATCGGTTTAATTCCGGCGGGTGGCATATTCAGCGTGGTCGGTGGGCCAAGCTGCTTTAATGGAACGCATTGGTGGCTGGTCAGCTATAACGGCGTAACAGGCTGGACGGCAGAAGGCGACGGCGGCATAACCTACTGGATAGAACCCGTTTACAACAGCCCGACGCCGACACCCAATCCATACCCGAACTGCCCATTAGCAATCCGTCTAAGCGTTGGCGGCTTAGGGCGTGTGACCACTGGCTTACCCAATAACATCCGCAACGGCCCCAACCCGGCTAACGCCAAAATCGGGCAAATTCCCGGCGGTGGACAGTTCAGCGTGGTCGGTGGGCCGACTTGTGGCAATGACGGGCGTTGGTGGTGGCAGGTGAATTACAACGGTGTGATCGGCTGGACGGCGGAAGGCAGCCGCGCGACCTACTGGCTGGAACCCGTTTACAACAACCCGACGCCGACACCAATTCCTGCACCCTACTGCTCACTGCCGAATCGTCTGTACGTTTCCGGTCAGGGACGGGTAACGCCCGGTTTGCCAAATATCGTTCGCAGCGCGGCAGGCACAGGCACGGACAGTGTAGTGCTGGGCAGCATTCCGGGCGGCGGTGTGTTCACGGTCACAGGTGGGCCGCTGTGCGGAAATGACGGGCGCTGGTGGTGGTATGTGGATTACAACGGACTGATTGGGTGGACAGCCGAGGGCGAAGGTTACAGTACCTACTGGGTCGAACCCTGGAGCACAGGATCATTCACCTGCCCGAACTTCCTGCCCTCGCGGTTGTATGTGGGTGGAAACGGGATGGTGAATCAAGTCCCGTATTATCCACAGGACATCCGCAGCGAAGCCTCGTTCGGTGGTTATTCCGTAGGGCAAGTGCCGCATGGAGGCCGGTTCGCGGTCATCGGCGGGCCAATCTGCGCGGATGCGACCGCATGGTGGCAGGTGAATTACAACGGCATCGTCGGCTGGATGGTGGAAGGCAACGGCAGCAGTTACTATCTCCAACCTGCCTAAGGTTGATAGGGGCGTCCGAGCTGAACGCCCTGCATAAACAGGACAACACGAGTCTTCCAAGTCCCTCCTCGCGTGCGGGGAGGGATTTAGGGTGGGGTAAAAACTACCCATTCCGCCAATTCCCCCGCACCTTTCCTAGACTTTTGATTAGGCTTCCGTGAAATTGTGATACCCTGCGCCCCCTGCCCGCGTATAAGTCGATAACGCATATCAGCTCAAGGAGTCGACGATGTATAAAACGGGTTGGCAGCATCACCAGCACAGTTGGCACAGTGGACATGGACACGGTTGGGGTGGACGGCATCACCATCATCGCGGTTTTCACGGTGGATTCTTCGTGCTGCCCGGTTTGCTGCTGATGGGATTCCTGTTCTTTGGTTTGCTCAAATTCCTGTGGCCGCTGCTGCTGATTGGCTTCCTGTTTGCCATGTTCAACGGCTTCATGCGCGGCGGGATGCATCGCCGGAATTGGGGCGCTGACTGGCAGGAGAAGTGGAAACGCGAATGGGGCGACGAAAAGTTCAAGAACGAGGAAAAGGCCAAGCGGGGTTATGACGACGATGCACCGCGCTTTACCCGTACTGCCGACGGCGATTGGGTCGAAATCATTTAAATAAGCGCGCAGGGATGGGGCATGATATGGTTCATGCCCCTAGGGCTTATTTGCCTTTTTTACGGTCGTCTTCATCTTCATCATCCTCAACGTCATCATCCAGCCAGCCGATGTAATCGCCATCAAAAGCCGGGTTGCGGACGCCGATCATCTTGGCATCTTGAATCCATTGTCCATAAACAAAATCAGCTTTATCCATATCATCCAGCCCATCTTGAATTTCTCGGCGCAGTTTAGGCTGGTCTTTTAACAAACGCTTCACCGCGCGGAAGGTAGCCTTTGCCCGTTCTTGATAGCGGTTGCTGCCCACGATGGTTAATCCTCAAGATCATCTAAAGCATTTTCAATCTGCTTTTCGAGTTCGCGTTCTTTACGCAGGGCGATAAGTTCAGAATCATTTTCGACCTCATCTTCAAACGACTTGGCGTTCAAATCCTGCTTCTTACCGCGCAGCATCCACCCAATCACGACACCCGCCACAACCCCCATCACTAACCCGCGAAGTAGATTTTTCATAGCTCACCCTCCCAAATTTTATGATATGAAGCACATCGTTTATGATAAAAATAGTCTACAACAGAGTAGATCAACTTGTCAACACATAGGATATGCTAATTATCTTATGTGATAACATTCATAATTTATCAGGTTCGGTTACAATAGGCGGAGAGTAATTTCAGCGTGGACAACCAGCGAATGATCGACAGCCAACGTTTACGCCAGTTACGAGAAGCACACGGCTATACTCGTGAACAATTCGCCAAGAAAATTGATCTAGGTATTGCCCAGCTTACCCGTTACGAACGCGGCGAAAGTGATGCGACCACTGAAGTTTTAGCGCGGATCGCCACTGTGCTTAGCGTCAGTTCAGATTATCTGATCGGCCTGACCGACGACCCCATTCCTAAAGATAGCGAATTACATACCGATGAACGCGCGTTGATTGCTGCACGGCGACGCGGCGATTTCCGCGAGGCCATCAAACTCCTCGTCCCCGATGATTAATGGATAACCGAAATAGAATGCGACAGATGTAGGGAGCGGACTAAGCGCAGCGCATGTCCGCCCCAGAGAAAACGCTGCCCTGACATCGGTTTTAAATCCGCCTTGACTAATGACTACCTTTTACCTTTAGGAACTGCTCATGATTCCACCACTGCCGCCCCGCTTGCCCGATGATGTGCTGGCGAAACAAAAATCGCTGCCGTTGAAACCCGCACCTGTAACGCTGGAAGGCCGATTCGTGCGCCTCGTCCCGTTGGATTTGGAACGCGATTCGGCTGCGCTGCACACGGTTTCCAACGGCGAACCGTTCAGCATTGGCGAACGTGCGGTTGAGGCTTACGACGCGGAGGTCATCATCTGGCGCTTTATGAACAGCGGGCCATTTGATGATACAGCCGGGATGACCGCGTACCTCAAAGGACAGGTCGATGCGTCCAACGGTTTGCCCTTCACCGTCTTTGATATTCCCAGCGGGCAGCAGATCGGCGTTGCCAATTACATGAGCAACATGCCGGAACACCTCAAAATCGAACTCGGCAGCATTTGGTACAGCCCGATTGTGCAGCGAACACCCGCCAATACCGAAGCCACCTATCTGATGCTCAAACACGCTTTTGAACTCGGCTATCGGCGCTTGGAGTGGAAGTGCAACGCACTGAATGAGCGTTCGCGGGCGGCAGCACTGCGGTTGGGTTTCCAGTTCGAGGGGATTCAGGAAGCGCATTTCATTGTTAAAGGGCGCAACCGTGATACGGCTTGGTTTCGGATTCTGGACAACGAGTGGGCAGGCGTGCGGGCGGCGTTGGAAGCAAAGCTGTATCGCGAGTAAGCAGGACTAAGAAAGATTAACGTCCGCTGTGGGATTGTCGTCGTCGTCTTTGTCAGTTGTCGGTTAAATCCACCTCACATTAAACTATTTGCGGCGATTGCGATTGCGGAACAGGGTTTGCGCGCAAAGATTCGCAAATTTCGCAAGATTCTTCAAATTCGTCAGATTCGCACAAAGATTTTTTGAATCTTGCGAATCTTTGGCGGCGGCGATGGCGGCGGCGATGTCATTGGCGAAAGTGGTTTTGGCCGCCAATAAGCCGACAGCCTTTAGCCCTTAGCCTTCAGCCAAATACAGGCAGCGATTTGCACAACTTGTGTCAATCATGTCGCAAATGTCGTGCAAACTGTCGGTGATTGAGGGGGAATGTCGTCAATGTCGTCAATGACAATCATGGATTTTGTGACATTTTGGCGATTAGCTTTCAGCAGTCAGCAATCAGCAACACCCAAACCGCCTCTACTCAGGATAAGGGATTTTGGGTGGGAAAGGGTGACTCTTTGGCAATCCATTTGGTTCGTTTTGGGGCGGATTGGGGCTAACGGTTTTGAGGGATCGCGGCGGGGTATGCAGTTGTGATGGCGTTGGGAAATGGTTAGGTGGGCAAACGGGAAATTAACGTTGAGCAAGAAAATCACATTCATCATTAAACCCCTCAGAATGCGGGGGTAGCCACTCCCAATTTTCTATATACTCATTTTAGTTACATTCCCCACTAAAAATTATAAACAATAACCCACAAGTGCCATGTGTGCTTTTTAGCATCAAAAGGATATTTTATGCTACTTAAAATCTGCTCGATATTGGTCGTGATTTTCGCCCTCACAGGTTGTGGCAACCAACAAGCCGCGGCAGTTCGCCAATTTCCATCTGGTGATCGGGTTGTCGTCAACAGGGTGAAAGAGGCGGTCTATAATCCTGATGGCAGCAGTATTTTAACTAGTTATGCGCAGCAACTAGCCGGTGTTACGAACTGGAATGCCAGCAGCGGCGAGTTTGTCTTTAATATCGAGCCGGGTAAAGCATTAATTTTTCAGAGTGCATTTTTAGATGTACAAGAGATGACTTTCAGTGAGGATGGACGCTTTATCCTCACCCGCAGCGTGATTATCAATATTCCATCTCCGCAACTGCCGATTATCGAATTGTGGAACGCGGCAGATGGGCAAAAAGTGCTTCAAGTACCCCTGAGCCAAGATTTCCATAGTGTGGCGCTCAACCATGATGCTAGCCGTTTGCTGATGGTAGGTAACGATCAGGTTTTAGTGGTGGATGTTGCCACACTGCGAGACAACCCGGTTCGCGCCGGAGCGACGGTAACATCCGCTGGTGGCAACGGGTTATTGGGAACTATAGCCGCTACATCACCAGATTTCTTTCATAATGATTGGTCACCCCGTTATGATATTCAGATCGACTTTATCGAGAATATCATCGAAGAATGTACCTATACCAATAACTCAAAGATCATTCGCAGGCGATTTGATCTGACGACGACGATTGTTGACCTCGAAACGGGGGATGAGGCATCTCGCCGGACATTTGATGGGCTAACGCCGCGACAATGCCCGGAAAGCATCCAAAGTTCAACCGCTTTTTCCACGGCTGAGAATTATTACACCAGCAGTCCTGCGCCAGAACCTTTTGAGGAATGGCTTTCAGAAACCGTGACGGATTTGCCTGCCCTGTTCCCTGAAGCGCCAGAACCGATCATCGCTTTTGAAGGCCAGAATATGCGCTCGGCGGCTTTTAGCCCTGATGGTCAACAGGTGCTGATTGTGAATGATAATAGTGCGCGCGTTTTGGATGTGGCAAGCGGAGAAACGATCTTTCAAATTGACAATCTTGCTAGGCCTACACCCGCCGCGTGGTTCAGCCCTGATGGCAGCGCGGTTTTGACCATAGCGGGTGCAAAAGCGCAGATGTGGGACATTGAAACGGAACAACCGCGTTTTGAATTGGAGAATTTTGGAAACCGTTATTCACATCTCCAATTTGTGGCAGGTGGACGATATATCGCCGCGGTGGTTTATACGCGGCAGGGTACAATCTATCCCGGTGAGTTATGGGTATGGGATAGAGCGACAGGCAAACAGCGGGGCGAATTTACTGGATTGGTACGCAATATATTCGGGTTGAGCTTTAGCCCAGATGGGAATTTCGCGGTAACGATTGGTCTAGTTGAGTCTGATGATACTGACCGCGCTGCTTTTGCGCAGATGTGGGATACATCGGCGCTGACGAAATCGTAAGTTAGTCATCAGCTTTCAGCGGTTAGCTTTTAGCTTTGGGCTTATAGCGCAGTTTTTCTCGTGGCTGAGTGAGTGTATCAGCCACGAGATGTTTTCCAAGTCCAGTTGCCAGAAGTGACCGCTAATCCTATTTGGGGATGCCTTTTATATGCCTTTGCCAGTGTTTTTCCATTATGAGAGCTTCAAAAGAGTCGTTGGATTCGATAGTGTTATTCGGGTCAAGCAGGGATATCAAAGCTTGTGTCAAAACCATAAAAACTGCTGGCGAAGATTCAACCAAATGATACATGGCTCTATCGAAATGCAATACACCTGAACCAACGACGTTTTTTGCCCCCAAGACTCGACCAGCCTCTGCAAGAACCACATCAGCTAATTCTGTTGACAAACCGACTAATGGGCGATATTCCTCAAAAACACTCACCCTTATCAGCGTTCTACCTGCTGTATCAGGGGTGAATCTGCAACCCAATCCACCGAATGAAATACCTGTAAACGATAACCGCAGATAGACAGCCATTTCCGTTAGTGCTGCTGGCATATCGGTTTGCAGCGCCACTTCTTGAATATGAGAGGGTTCAAAGATGGCTTGGTTAGCTTGTTCGCCAAACCATACATGTCCAGATCGGAAGCTCAGTTCTCCATTTTTCATGATTCTTGTATCCACACAACATTCAAAGGGTGGAGCGATGCTGACGCCCCTACCCAACGAGTTTCAGAGATTCATGGACAGACTGTGCCCACGCGCGAACCGAATCAACATAGTTATCCGCGCCCTGTGCGACCACATCCGCAGCGGTCATCGTCCATGTGATGGGATGGTCATAAGCGCCGATGGAATCCGGTCGGGCGGTGATTTTCCAATTACGGTTGCCGGATGCGACCTGATCGCGGCTCTGCTTGCGAACATCAGCAGGCGTTATGCCCTGCACGACAAATTGATCCAGCAAGCCCAGCCCATACTGCAAGCCTTCCATCGAATACAGGCTGGGGTGCTGCAAGTGATAACACAGCACCAGCAGATGATGGACAACGCCCCGGCTGAAATCTTCCGCTTCCCAGAATAACATCTGGTCAAAATGATCGCGGCAGGTTTGACCCTCCGCTAAAACCGCCCCGCATTCCGGGCAAGTGGATTCCATCATCACATCCTCCAACAACTGTTCAGATGCGATGATAGTAGATTTCTAAGGGTCATTCAAGATCAGAGCATTTTTCGATAAGACGCGGATTAAGTGCCTCACTCCCCAGCGAAAAAGACACTTAACAAGATGACCCCAGAAAGGGCGTAACCCGCGAGGGCGATGGAAACTGCGCCGCTGGTGTAAAGCAGCGTGGCAGAAATCAGCAGTCCGGTGAAGATGACGGCGCGGGTGGTGCGGCGTTCCTGCGCTTCCAACCGGGATAACTGCTTGCGATAGGTGGGCGTGGGCGTCACCTTCACCGTCAGTTCGCCCCGGTCAAGCTGACCGAGGACATTATCCAACTGCTGGGGCATGGTCACGGCACGGTTGAGGAACATGCGCCCGATTTCCAGCAAGACTTGTTCGGCGTTGCCATTGAACAGACTTTGGATGATCGGGAAACCGAGGGCCGTATCGCCAACCGGGACACCCTGACGCAGCGTTTGCGCCATCATCTTTTGGGCATAGGGCAAAAGTTCCTGCCACGGATTAAATTCTGGGTCAAGGCTGGTTGCCATGCCGCTTAAAATGCCCATCGTGCGCCCCAGATAGATAAAATCCTGCGGCACCTGAAACGGCATATCGTAAATCAGGTCGTTAAATTCCGCACCGAGTTCGCGGGCTTCGTCATAACCCACATTTTTGATGTCGGTCATGCTCAAACCCCACACCTGATCGAAGGCGGCTTTGGTGGCTTCGGCAATCCGTTCGGTATCGGCGTCCGGCATCAGGAAACCAAGTTCGGCATAACTGGCAACCAACTTTTTGGCATCGCGGGTGACCACAGCCGAGAGGGTGTTAATCAGCCCGGCAGTGAGTTCGGGCGTCAGCGTTCCGGTCATGCCGAAATCGACGTAAATCAGATAGAAAGGACGGTTGGCTTTCTTGCCGTTCTCGTAGGGCAGTGGATAGACGAACAGGTTGCCGGGGTGTGGGTCGGCGTGGAAGAAGCGTTCTTCAAACACCTGCTGTAAGTAGCTGTCCATCAGGCGCTTGGCGACAGCTTTCCGGCTGATTCCGGCGGCTTCCATCGCGGCATAATCGGTGATTTTGATGCTGGTCACATCCTCGATGGTCAGCACCGAATCGGTCGAATGTTCCGGGTAGATGGCCGGGATGTAGATGCCGAGATCGTCTTTGAAAATCCGGGCGAAGTGGGCGGCATTGCGGGCTTCGTGGGTGTAGGAAATTTCTTCCAGCAGCACGCGCCCAAATTCCTCGGTCAAGGCGACTGTATCCGCGCGTCGGCTGATGAATCGAAAACGCTTGGCAACACGGGCGACAATCCGCAAGGCAGCGAGATCAGTGTAGATAATTTCGCGGATGCCGGGGCGCTGCACTTTGACCACTACCCGATCACCGTTCAGCAGTTGGGCGCGGTAGACCTGCCCCAATGAAGCAGCAGCAATCGGGGTATCAGCAAACCATTTAAAGCGTGAAGCAATCGAACCCAATTCGCGGGTCAGCGTTGACAGGATTTTGTCCTGCGGCACGCTCGGTACTTCGTCCTGTAAACCGGAAAGTTCAGCGGTAATTTCTTCTGGCAGCACATCCACACGGGCAGAGATGAACTGCCCCAGCTTAATCATCACGCCGCCCATCGTAATGGCGTACCCCCGGAATTCGCGGGCATAACGCACAAACCGGGCGGTGCTGCCCCGGTCTACGGCGGCCTGCCCGATCACTTTGGGCATCAGATAGTACCAGAACACCAACCGGGCAAACAACTTTCCGGCAAAAAACAGACTCCGCAAGAAGCGAATTTGCATCCGCAGGGAGCGTCCACGCGGTGGAATCACGTAAACATCGGCTGATGGAGTCTCAGCCGATAGAGGTTTTGGGACAATTTCCAAGCGCCCCTCTCCCAAACCGGAGAGGGGTTGAAGGTGGGGTTCGTTCCCGTTTCCATTTACTGGAAGCGGATCAGGGGTCAAAACAGCTTCGTTAGCGGGCGCGCTGCTTTTGTACCCGTTCGTCCTTAATGAACTGGATTCGGAGGGTTGATTCTTCAAAGCGGGCATCGCCTATCTCTAAGTCCCATAGGGCGTAGGGCAATACAATGTTCCGGCGGTACGGGCCAACACGCAGCGTCAGTTCGTCGCGGGAACGGTACAAATCCATATCGTCTTTATTGGCAAAGGGAAGCGGCACGATCAGCACGAAACTGCCATCCCCGTTGCTTTCGATGGTGTGCGTCCGTCCATCAAACATTTTGTCCGCCGGATTGCGGTCACCATACAGTTCATTACCTAGCAAGCGCAAAGCATCCAAACCGCCGACTTCGTTGCCAAAGAGCGGCGCTTTCAACAGTGGCAGTTCGCCAAAAGCCTCACCAATAAAGGCAATATTGGTCTGCTGATTGGCTTTCCACATGGTAAAGTAGGGATCGGTCACTTCCGCCGGGATGATGCGGTTGCACAAAATCGCGTCGGTGGCGTAGCCGTACAGATTCAGGTAGGTGTAGGTGCGTTGAGTCTCTTTGATGACCATTTTTTCCGGGTTGACCACCAAGCGGATGCTGCTCAGTTCCGGGTCGGTCAGCATGACACGCACTTTATCGAGGGTGTCGAACAGGGTTTGCACCTGCGCCCAGGCATCTTCATCAGGAACCGAATCGCCACGCCGCATCAATTTACTGATCGGGCGGATGATCTTCGACATGCCGCGCGTCAGCGTTAGGATACGCTCAAACCACCAGCGGGTGACATCTGGCAAGCTGAGCAGGCGCAGTGTTTCGGCAGTCGGGGCGGCATCCACGATCAAAACATCGAACTGGTCTTCGTTGACATAGCGGTTAATCCAGAGCAGATGCGCGCCTTCTTCCAGACCGGGCAGGATGGTGACTTCTTCCGCCACCACATCTTCAACGCCCTGACGGCTGAACAGCGCAACCATATACTTTTGGAACAAGCCCCAATACTTGTCCATCGAGTAGCGCGCATCGACTTCCTGTGCCCACAAATTGGGGTAAATTTCGGTTGGTTCCGGGCCGATTTCTTTTTCGAGCGAGTCGCCCAGACTATGGGCGGTATCAGTGCTGAGGACAATGGTTTTTAGACCCATTTCGGCACAGCGCAGGGCTGTAGCCGCTGATATGCTGGTCTTGCCGACGCCACCTTTACCGGTATGTACGATAATCCGCATGATGATTTTCCATCTCGTTTGTTCAATTATACACAATGCCGGGGTGATTCCCGCTTACACTCATATACGTATCATATGGGGAAAAGGTGACGAAGCGTTACAATTGTTCCAACAAATCTGATGGATTTCTTACGCAGAAAGGTTTTTGATGAACAACGCTGAAAAGAGCCAACTGATTCAACAGGCATTGGAACACGGGAAAGGTATTTTCCGGCTCATGCCCGCGTGGGTGCCGCGCGTATTTTGTGTGCCGGGGCGGCGGTTACGGCTGCATCCCGATGATTTATATGCACTAGGGGCGCACCGGGGCGGGATTGATGAACGCTGGTTTTCATCGACCACCCATGCCGATAATGGGCCGGGAACACCAGAAGACGAAGGCTTAAGTTACATTTACGTTGACGGAAAGAAAGTCCTGCTGCTGGACGCGATGGAAATGATGGCAGCGGAACTGCTCGGTCAGGAAGCTGTCGATCAGTACGGCGGCTGGGTGATGTACAGCAAGTTTTTCGACAATATGTATCCGCTGCCCCACCATCTCCATCAGAGCGATGAGCAGGCGGCATTGGTCGGCAAGCGGGGCAAACCGGAAGCCTATTTTTATCCGGCGCAGTACAACTTTGCGCTCAACACGTTTCCGGCAACCTATTTCGGCTTTGAACCGGGGACAACTCAGGAGCAGGTGATTGACTGCCTGAAACGCTGGTCACAAGGCGATAACCAGATTTTGAATCTCTCTAAATCCTATCGGCTGACATTGGGGACAGGCTGGTATGTGCCGCCGGGAATCCTCCATGCGCCGGGGACGTTATGCACCTATGAACCGCAGCGGGCCAGCGATGTGTTTTCGATGTGGCAGTCGCTGATTGCGGATTATCAGGTAGTTGACCGCACCATGCTGGTTAAAGATGTGCCGCAGGACAAATGGGATGATTACGATTACCTGCTTTCGATGCTGGATTGGGAAGGCAACGTCGCGCCGGATTTCAAAGATCGCTACCACCTCACGCCCAAATCCGCCGGAACGCAGCATGAAGCTTATGAGGAAAAATGGATTGTTTACGGCAATGAATATTTCAGCGCGAAAGAATTGACGGTGCATCCACGACGGACAGTAACCATACAAGACCCGGCAGCTTACGGACTGATCTGTGTACAGGGTTATGGACGGTTTGGTGCGTTCGGCATATCCGCCCCGAATATGATCCGCTACGGCGAAATGACGGAGGATGAATTTTTCGTCACGCAGCAGGCCGCCCGCGAAGGGGTGCAAATTACCAACCTGAGTTCGACCGAACCGCTGGTGATTTTGAAGCATTTTAATCCGGGCAATCCCGAAATGCCGGGGCGAGGTTAATCTGCCTCGTGGTCGCCAAACGGGACTTTGATGCCGATACCCTGTTCGACCGCCTGTGCATAAATCAGTTGAGCAGATGCAAGGTCTTCAACTGCAAGGCCAAGCGATTTGAACAGGGTAATTTCAGCGGCGGATTGGCGGCCTTTGACCTGTCCTAACAGCACTTCGCCTAATTCGCCCTGAATATGGCTGTCATCAACCGTACCTTCAGATTTCGGAATCAGGAAATCGCCCGCTTCATTCAGGGTCGATTCACGGCGATCCACATACAGGCGGGATTTGACCATCGCAGCGGTATCGACTTCGCGGGTGGTACGGAGGCTTGCGCCAACGACGTTCAAATGGACGCCGGGGGCAAGCCATTCGCCCATCAAGATCGGTTCGCGGGCGGCGGTTGTCGTGCAGATTAAATCAGCGCCAGCAACAGCAACCTGTACTGTGGGCATCACTTCGATGGTCAATCCATATTTGGCGGCTTCCCGTTCGGCAAAAATGCGGGCGCGATCCAGATTGCGACTCCATACGCGGACACGGTGCAGTTTACGGACGGATTGCATGGCTTCCAAATGGGTTCGCGCCTGCACACCAACGCCGAGAATTGCTAAATCGCCCGCGTCCTCCCGCGCCAATAAACGGGTCGCCAATCCGCTGACGGCGGCAGTACGAATTGCCGTGATCGCGCCCGCTTCGATCATGGCTAATGGCTGCCCATGCACCGCCTCGAACAGCAGCACCGCACCATTATGGGAATCGTAGGGTGTGCCATGATTACCGGGCATGACGCTGATAACTTTGACGCCCATTGAATCTTTCAGATACGAGGGCATGACCGCTAAAACGCTGCGCTGATCGGGCAGCATCATCACCAAACGTAAAGGGTTCAGGGCTTCGCCGCGCCGGAGTGCCATAAACGCTTCGGCCATCGCGTCGATGCAGGCATCCATCGGCAGCAGGCGGCGCACATCGGCTGAATTGAGTATGAGAATGTCCATAATTTTTATTTCTGAATTTCGATTTCGGGCTCAGGAATCGGCAATCCCAATTCCAATGCAGTTGTCAACCATGCTTTTTTCGCATCTTCAAGCATAGCGAGTGCGTCCGCCTGGCTATCGCCATTGGTCATGCAGCCGTTCAGCACCGGGATTTCAGCGAACCAATAGCCATCAACATCGGGCGTCAGTTGAATCATGTAGGGGAGCGATAAGTAATATTCCAAGTCTTTATTCGTCGGATTCATCGCTGGGACTCCAAGCACAATCCCTCTAATATATCTCAAAATACACAATCACTATCCAAATGGGTATTCCAAAAGCCACTGCTAAACTCATCACTAAACAGATGTATGATATTAGCCTGAAAAATTGGATGCTTCTGGCAAATTCTGCTGAGTTTATTTTAGTATCATGCAACGGATAACCGAACCAACTCTTGAAGGGGATATACCCTCTAGCAGCATTCGAAGCATGAGCTAAAAGTTTCTTTCCCATCCACAGCACAATCATCCCATATCCAATCAAAAGAGATGTGCTTATTAAAATGATTACAAAAAAGAGCGTTGCTTTGTCCAGCATAATACGTGACAGCATTCATAAATGGCGCAAAAATTGCTCCGGGTTGGCGAGAAAATCGCGTGTTAAAGTGACGTGTTCGAGTTCGTCGTATTGAACAGGCTTGACCATTCCGCCGTCAAAACTCAGGATGACCGCACCGGGATAAGCCATCAAAATGGGGGAGTGGGTGGCGATGATGAATTGGGCGCGATGTTGATCGACCATTTCTTTGAGCAGCGAGAGCAGCCCTAACTGGCGCAGCGGCGAAAGCGGTGCTTCCGGTTCGTCCAGCAGGTAAAGGCCATCCGGCACAAATCGCGCTTTGAAGAAGGTGAAAAAGCTCTCACCATGCGAACGTTCGTCCAAGTCGCCGTCGTACTTCTGGCGCAGCGCGGCTAACTGTCCCTGAAAAGGCATTCGCGCCAAGTCTAACGCCATTTTTGAACGCCCTTTGTACTCATTTTCTACATCGCGCAAATCCTGTTCCATCTCCTGTCGCATCAGCGACAAGCGTTTGACGTAGCCGAAATAATCCTCGGCGCGCAGGAAAAAGCCTTTGCGAGTCTTTTTCGTCCACACCAATTTGAAGGCTTTCGCCAACCGCTTGACCGAATTTAAAGAGGGGTCGCGATCAAGTTCGTCGCTGCCGACAGCGATTGATCCGGCGGCGCTGGCGAGGGCTTCCATAAAGGTGGATTTGCCCGATCCATTTTCACCTACAAGGAAGGTTACAGGCGCGCTGAAAGTGATGCTAGGCAGCGACTTGACTACGGGAACGGTGAACGGAAATTGCGCCGTCTCCAGTTCAGATATTTTTTCCAGACTCGCTGACTGGAGATGAATCATGATGTGACTCCCTGCGTAATACCGTCACAGAGTATAACAAAAACTGACGAACAAAAGTACGGTTTTAGCCGCATTTTGTTCGTCGTTCGTGATTATTGTTGTGGGAGGTTGCGCCTCACCCATTTGGGAAAATCCGGTTACGCGCCGGGGTTATAGGATTTGTACCAATCGCTGGTTGCGGCGGCCAGTTCGTAAAAATCCGTCCAGGGGCGGGCGGCTTTGGTGGCAATTTCGGTGAGCTTATTGATACGCGGCACAGCAGTTTCTTTCAAAAAGCGCTGACGTTCGGCGTCACTCATGGTGACCGCTTCTTTCCAAATGGCGCGTCCAGCCAGAAAACCACTCGCACCCGACTCGCAGGCAATCCGAGTCTGATCTTCGAAGGTCGCGAAATCGACGCCCGCGCTCAACAGTACCCAGGGCACTTCGCAGACGGCGTTGAGCGCTTCGCACTCGGCCTGCCATGCTTTGCGATCTGTGTTATAAGCGGCGTCAATCGGGAATTCCATCTTCAAAACATCGGGCTTGAGCAAGCTCAGGCGGCGGGCGGTTTCCCGGACGACCTGTGGGCGGGTTTTGGCAAAGGCTTCGCTTTCTTTGGCGATGCTGGGGTCGAGGCTGTAGGACATCGGCTCCAGGAAAAAGGGCAGATCGACACGCTGGCAGTCAGCAATCACCTTCGCAATCACCCCTTCGATCTCATCAGCCAATGCGCCCGTGTCGGGATGGTAGTAGGCCATCACCTTGAGGGCCGATGCACCCATTGCCTTGATTTTGTCGACCGTCCAGCCATCAATAAAATCAATATGCCGATAGGTAGCATCCCCGCTGTAGCCGGATTTTTCATAGGACACCAGCAGGCCACTGCCGCCGGACATATGCATCGCCGGGTACAGGCCGTATTCATGGTCAAGCAGTACCGCGCTGGCATGATGCGAAAGCGTAACCACGACCTCGGTTTTGATCTTTACGGCTTCATCATAGGATGATCCTGCTGGCAGCATTTTGCGGTAGCTGCCCCGCTGGTCAAAGGCCAGAATGGTAAATACATGATCCGGGGTACTGGTGGTTTGCAATCCACGCCAGCGACCGGGGGTGAGAATCTGTTTCATAAGTCTTTAGACCTCTTGAGTTTGCATACGGATAAACGCGACCACATCATCAAAACGCTGTGCACCAGCCATCGGCCCACGCGCGGTGACGGCCAAAGCGCCACAGGCATTGGCAAAACGGGCAGCTACAGCGGGCGAATCCCCTGCCAGCCACCGCACCAAAAAGCCTGCATCAAAGCAATCACCCGCGCCTGTCGGGTCAACCTCCTCGACTTTAAAACCGGGGATATGCTCGGTTTGCCCCTGCTGATAAACCATGCAGCCATTCGCGCCCTGTGTGATGACAATGACTAAAGCCGGGCGGTCACGCAGTAACCCGGCGATAGCCTCATCAGTTGATGAAGTCCCGGTCAGCAAACGGATTTCATCGGCGGTGGGCAAAATCACATCGGCGGCTTCGATGAATGGGGCAAACACTTCGCGGGCACGGTCAAGCGGCATCAACTGTGGTCGCAGATTCGGGTCAAAACTGATCTTCGCACCCACTGCCTTCGCCAGCTCCAGCGCACGAAGCCCGGTTTGCAGTGATTGGTCGTGAATCGATAAGGTCGAACCCATCAAATGCAGCGCGCGCAGCCCTTCAAAAAGTGCCGGGTCGAGCATCTCCGGGGATAACTGTCCGGCAGCGGCATTCTTGATGTGATAAAGGAAATCGCGCGAACCATCTCCAGCATAAGCCACAAACGCCACCCCGGTGGTATGAACTTTCGAGATATGCACACCGCGAATATCCACCTGATCGTCACGCAGTTGGTCGATCAAACACTGTCCAAACGGATCATCGCCAACCGTGCCGATGGCAGCAACCTTTGCGCCTAATCGGGCAGCCTGCACAGCGAAAATGAACGGCGCACCGCTGGCATAAGGCCCGGTGAACAGGTCTGGTCGATTCAGGGGTTGGTCGATCCCTGTCCGCATGATTTCGACAAGGGCTTCACCAAACGTCAACAGGTCAAGAGACATCGATTATTCTCCGGCTTCCACCGAGCCGACGATATGTTTGACGATCAATTCTTCAGTCGCATCGCTGCGCATCACATTAGCAGCGACGTTTCCACGCCGCATAATCACAATGCGGTCAGCGACGGTCATCACATCCTGCATGGTGTGGCTGATGAGAATGACCGGAATGGATTGTTCACGAAGCGAGCGAATCAGCGAAAGCACCTTGCGCTGTTCCGGCACACCCAACGCGGCAGTGGGTTCATCCATAATCACCAACTGCGCGTTCCAGTACATAGCGCGGGCGATGGCAACCGCCTGTCGCTGACCACCAGAGAGATTGACGAGTTTCTGGCGTAAAGACGGAATGTGAATATCCAGACGGTCAAGCACTTTGACGGCTTCTTTCCGCATGTAGTCGTCATCCGTCACCGGGATAAACCCAAACAGGTACTTGAGCTTCTCTTTGCCTAAAAAGACATTCGCCCCTACGTCCAGATTTTCCGCTAAGGCCAGATCCTGATAAATGGTTTCGATGCCGCGCGAACGGACTTCCGAGGTGCTGTGACCGGTGATTTCGTTACCATCAAAGAAAACTGCACCATGATCGGGGCGATACACACCGGAAATACACTTGATGAGAGTCGATTTTCCCGCACCATTATCGCCCAACAATGCGACGACTTCGCCGCGACTCACTTCAAAATCAACCTCGTTGAGCGCGGTCAGACCGCCAAAATACTTGGAGACTTTACGAACTTGCAGGATTGGGTCAGACATTTACTTTCAGCCTTTCCAGTGTTGCCTGCGCCTGATTGACGAGTACGGCGATAATAATCACGATACCCACGACGATGAACTGCCAGAGGGGGTCAATATTGAGGATAACCAACCCGGTTTGCAGCACAGCGATAATCAATGCGCCAACAACCGCCCCACTGACCTTGCCTTCGCCACCAAACAGATTCGTTCCGCCGATGACGACTGCGGCAACCGACGAAAGCAGTGCAGCTTCACCTGCCTGTGGTGCGCCCGCTGTGTAACGGAAGGTGTGCAATACACCTGCAATCCCGGCGGTAAAGGCGGACAGCAGATAAATCATAATCAGATGACGGTCAACATTGATGCCCGCACGGATAGCAGCATCTTTGCTACCACCAATCACATAGGTGTGACGACCAAAGCGGGTGCGTCCTAAAACGAACCCGAACACAATCACGATCACAGCGGTAATCAAAATCGGATAGGGAAGCAGTTGCGAAACCGTTCGCAATTCGGCAGGGGGCAAATCTGGCGGGAGCGCGAACCACTGCAAACCCCGTTCGGGCAGATAAAAGAGCAAACTGCCGTTGCCAATGGTACTCAGCACCGAACGCAGTTCAGATGGTAAATTCCCAACCACTTGTTGACCATCTGTCAGCAAAAAGGCTGCACCTCGTATGATGCCAAACATGCCTAATGTAGCTATGAACGGCGGTACTTTAATGCGGGCGATGAGGATGCCATTGATAAAGCCGGGGATGAGCGAAACGGCCAAACCGAGAATGACACCGATCAGCATGGCTGTGCCAATATCCGTCCCGCTGTTTGCCAGATCACGCATGGTACGGGCAGTAATGACCGAGGACAAGCCGACCGTCCAGCCAATTGAAAGATCAATACCAGCGGTAATAACGACGTAGGTTTGCCCGATTGCCATGAGCATAACCAGTGTGCTGGTGACCATCACCGAGGAGAAATTGCGGACAGAAAAAAATCCCGTACCTGTTAACGAGAAAAAAATAACCATTGCAATCAAGAAAAGATAAGACCAACTGCGCGCCACGAACTCGATAAAATTATCGCGCGTTATGCCTTTCTTCTGTGCCTGAACTTGAGTGACCATGCAGAAAATTCCTTATTGAGGTCTGCTTCCATGATTGGGGATGCAGCAAAGGGTGAGCACATTGCACCCACCCTTTGCCTCTGAATTAATTAGCCTGTATAGATGAACTTGGCGATTTCCGGGTCATCCACATTATCGATGGTGATGACCGCATAACCTGTTGGAACGCGCTTCGGCATGGAAGTCACGCCACGCAGGTTAGCAATCGCAGTAATCACACCCATGTACCCCATGTCAGCGGGTTTCTGAGCGATAACCAGTGAAACGGTGCCGTCGCGCAGATAACCAATGTTTTCTTCGCTGGCATCAAACAAAGCAACCTGTACTGCACCTGCTAAACCAGCATTCTGGATGGCCGCGCCCGCGCCCAATGCACCAAAGGTGTTGGTGGCGAACATGCCGGTGATGTCCGGGTTGGCTTGCAGAACGGCGGCGGTTTGCTGCTGGGCGCTGTCCGCGCTGTTGTCGTTGTAGTCTACGCGCACAACTTCCAGACCACGACCAACGGCAGCATTCTTGCAGCCTTCCTCGCGTTGGTCGGTGGTGCTAATGCCGGGACGCACGTTCTGGATGTAAATCTTCGCGCCTTCACCCAATGCATCAGCCAGAGCCGAGCAAGCGATGTAACCGCCCTGCACATTGTCCGAGCCGATGTACGACAGCGGGAACGTGACTTCGCCGTTGGCATAATCGCCATCGCCGATGAATGTATCAACCGTAATCACCGGGATACCTGCATCATTGGCTTCCTGCAAAACAGGGATAGACTGTTCTTTATCATTCGGGGCAGTCACCAATGCACCAATGTCACCACGTGCAACCAATGCCTCGACAATCGGAGCAGACACCGTAACATCAAACCGTTCCGGGTCTTGCTGGATCACGGTAATGCCAAAGCGGGCGGCGGCGGCATTCACAC
>JAIOHM010000195.1 GCA_019912965.1 Anaerolineae bacterium | reverse complement strand
GGGTATGAGCATGGGTGATCTGGATAATGATGGCGATCTCGATATTGTGGTCAACAATCTAAATGCAGCATCTGTGCTGTATGAGAATGATTTATGCGGGGGCAGCAGTTTACAGGTTGATTTACGCTGGCCGGGTTCAGCTAATCCTTATGGAATGGGTTCAATGCTGGCGTTACATACCAGCACCGGAACTTATTACCGCGATCTACACGCGTCCAGCGGTTATCTTTCGGGTAATCCTGCACGCATCCATTTTGGCTTTCCAAGTGAAACGGTGCTGCTACGGCTTGAAATCGAGTGGCCCGATCAGCAGGTTACAACGATCAATGACTTCGCTTCCAATCTATTTATCACAGTAACACGTTAAAGAAAGGTTTCGATTATGCCCAAAATCACATTCATTGGCGCAGGCAGCACTGTCTTTGCTAAAAATCTGCTTGGCGATGTGTTGTCTTACCCAGAACTCGCTAATGCCGAAATCGCCTTGCACGATATTAATCCTGAACGCCTGCGAACATCCGAAATTGTGGCAAACCGGGTCGCAGAAGCATTAGGGGCAAAGCCGAAGATCACAGCGACAACCGACCGCCGCGAGTCTTTGGATGGGGCAGATTATGCCATCTGCATGATTCAGGTGGCAGGCTACAAACCCGGAACGGTGACCGACTTCGAAATCCCGAAAAAGTATGGTCTGCGACAAACGATTGCGGATACACTGGGCATCGGTGGCATTATGCGCGGGCTGCGTACTATTCCGGTTTTGCTGGAAATGTGCCGTGACATGGAACAGCTTTGCCCGGATGTAACTTTCCTTCAGTATGTCAACCCGATGGCGATGAACTGCTGGGCGATCAGCCGGGCATCCAGCATCAAAACCGTTGGTCTGTGCCACAGTGTACAGGGTACGGCGGAACAGTTAGCCCACGACATTGGCGTGCCATTTGACGAGATCAATTATGTGGCGGCGGGCATCAACCACATGGCGTTTTACCTCAAGATTGAACATAACGGGCAAGACCTATATCCCCGTATCCGCCGCGTGATTGAAGAAAACCGGATTCCCGATTGGAACTTGGTACGTTACGAGATGTTCAAACGGTTGGGCTATTTCGTCACCGAAAGCAGCGAACACTTCAGCGAGTATGTGCCGTGGTTTATCAAACGTGACCGCCCGGATTTGATCGAGCAGTACAACATTCCGCTGGATGAATACATTCGACGCTGTGAAGAACAGATTAAGGCGTGGGAATCGCAGCGGGTTGCACTCGAAGGTGGCGCACCATTGGAGGTCAAACGCAGCCATGAGTACGGGTCATTGATTATTCATAGTCTGGAAACGGGGACGCCGCGTGTGGTTTATGGCAATGTCGCCAATCGTGGCTTAATTGATAATCTGCCACAGGGATGCTGTGTGGAAGTGCCCTGTTTAGTGGATCAGAACGGCATCCAACCCACTAAGATTGGGGTGCTTCCACCGCATTTGGCTGCTATGATGCAGACCAACGTCAATGTGCAAAGTTTGACAGTTGAAGCTGCGCTTACCTGCAAGCGGGAACACATCTACCATGCGGCGATGCTTGACCCGCACACGGCGGCTGAATTGGATGTTGAGCAAATCTGGTCACTGGTTGACGATTTGATTGCGGCGCATGGGGATTGGCTGCCCACTTTTCAATAGCGTATCTGTAAAGCATAAGCCGCTGCACAACCAGCGGCTTTTTGCGTTTTTAGAGGCGATTTCCTATGTGCGAGATGAAGCCGAAGCATTTTTTGAATTATGGGATGGAACTGCAATCTGTCAAAATCAGTTTCTAGCCCTTAACCGATATTCATGATGACCGACCCAGCAATGTTCACTCACTAACTGATGTTACGCGGACTGCATAAGGTGGACGATGCATACAAACCTTCAGGTTAGTACACGGTTAGTCTGTCATGCTGCACTTTTACGAACAGTTCTCTATGGCTCAAAAGAGATCAAATTCAACCCTTTTTACCTGCTCCCACCTGTTTTTCAGGTCAGCATCAAAGTTAGAATCGGAACTGCCTGGCATGACCTCGCAATGGCTGTTCTCGTGAGTAACGTCACTCACTAAATTGGGCAGCGGTTTTCGCTCGGACTTCTTCGATGGTCGCTCCCGGCATGAGTTCGACAAGTCGCAGATGCGGGTCGAAGGTGAAAACGGCGAGATCGGTGATGATGGTATCGACCACGTTTTTGGCGGTTAATGGCAGCGTGCATTCCGGCACAATCTTGGAACTGCCATCGGGGTTGGTGTGCATCATGGTGATAATCAGCCGTTTTGCACCAGAGGCTAAATCCATCGCGCCGCCGACGCCGAGTAACGGTTTGCCGGGAACCGCCCAATTCGCCAGACTGCCGGATGCATCCACCTGCAAACCGCCCATGATGGCGACATCAATATGACCGCCGCGTATCATGGCGAAAGAATCGGCGCTGTCGAAGTAGCTGCTGCCGGGGAGCGCTGTAACCGGGACTTTGCCCGCGTTCACGGGATAATCCATCGCGCCGCCAGAAGTGGGCGACGGGCCGACGCCTAACATGCCGTTTTCGGTGTGCAAAATGATGCCATGCGCCGGGGTAATAAGGTCAGCAACCAAAGTAGGGATGCCAACGCCGAGATTGACCACGTCGCCGACTTTGAGTTCAGCGAGGGCGCGTTCGGCAATGACCATGCGGCTGTCGTTGACCTTCTTCGCGCCGCCGCTAATATCGGCTGATGAGCCTAAGTCTTCGAGGCGGGTGGCGGCTTGCACCAGATAATCGACATAGTTGGCGGTGGTGTGAATGTGGTCGGGGTCGAGTTCGCCAACCGGGACGATTTTTTCGACTTCGGCAATCACCAAATCGGCGGCGGTCGCCATGGCTTTATTGAAGTTTTGTTCGGTCATGCGGTAGACGAGGTTGCCCGCTTCATCGGCTATCCATGCGCGGACGAAGGCGACATTGGCGCGTAAACCGGGGACAAAAACATAGGTTTTGTCGTTGATGATTTTGGTTTCGCGGCCTTCGGCAATCACGGTTCCCGCGCCTGTTGGGGTATAAAATCCACCAATGCCTGCGCCGCCCGCGCGCATGGCTTCCGCCAATGTGCCCTGCGGCATCAGCTCGAATTTGATGCTGCCGGACTGTGCCGCCGCGACGGCTTCGGGATTGCTGGTGAAAAATGAGCCGATGGCTTTGGCGATTTGCCCATTTCGCAAGAGGCGTCCGCCACCTAAGCCGGGTTCACCGACGTTGTTGGCGATATAGGTCAGGTTTTTGGTATCGGTTTCGGCAAGGGCGTGGAGCAGATGCACCGGATTCCCGGTCATGCCAAAGCCGCCGACCATCAATACGTCACCGTCTTTGACGAATTTTGCCGCTTGTTCGGCAGTGATTTGTGGTACTTTCTTCATTGATAACCCCGTTGTTAGCGTACCAATTCAATCAGTGTGGCTTCGCCCTGCCCGACACCAACGCACAGCGTCGCCAGCCCGTAATGCATCTGCTGGCCTTCGTCGGCGCGGCGGTGCATTTCGTAAATCAGGGTCGTCAAAATCCGTGCGCCGGAAGAACCCAACGGATGCCCCAAAGCAATCGCGCCGCCGTTGACGTTGGTGATGGCTTCGCTCAAGCCCAATTCGCGCAGCACGGCAATCGACTGTACAGCGAAGGCTTCGTTGAGTTCGGCAAGGTCAATATCGTCGATGGTTAAGCCCTGCCGTTCCAGCACTTTGCGGGTAGCTTGGATAGGGCCTAAACCCATCACGCGCGGGTCTACGCCGACAGCCGCCGAACCACACCAGTGTGCCAGCGGTTTAATGCCCAGTGCTTCGGCTTTTTCGGCACTCATCAACACCAACGCACACGCGCCATCGTTTAGACCGCTTGAATTGCCAGCGGTCACTGAGCCGCCTTTGCGGAAGCTGGGGGCGAGCTTGCCGAGTTTTTCCAGTGAGGTCGCCAATTCGTAGCCGTTTTCGGTTTTCTTGTAAAAGGGATGTTCATCAACCGCGAACATCACCGGATCACCTTTGCCCTGTGGGACGGGAACGGGGATGATTTCGCGCTCAAAATAGCCGTTGTTGATGGCGTTGATGGCGCGCTCTTGGCTTTGAATGGAGAAACGGTCTTGCTCTTCGCGGGTGATTTCGCCGCCTGCGATTTGGCCTGCACGACTCATCTCGAAGATGTTTTCGGCGGTTTCGCCCATCGTTTCTAAGGGGAACAGGGCTTCCATCGCTGGGTTCGGATAGCGCCAGCCAAGCGTGGTATCCCAACCGGTGATGTTGCCGGATGGGCCAAAGCCAACCGGATTTTTGGGCATCGAATAAGGCGCACGGGTCATGCTTTCGACGCCGCCCGCCACAAATACATCACCTTCACCTGCTTTGATGGCTCGCGCTGCTTGGTTGACGGCATTAAGTCCGCTGGCACATAAGCGATTGATCGTGACCCCGGCGATATGCATGGGCAAGCCAGCCAGCAGTAAGCCCATACGGGCGACATTGCGATTATCTTCCCCGGCTTGATTAGCACAGCCCATATAGACTTCTTCAATGCTGGTAGGGTCGATACCCGCGCGGCGCACGGCTTCTTTGATGACGATTGCTGCCAGATCGTCCGGGCGCATTGTGGATAATGCCCCGCGTATTTTGCCAATCGGTGTTCTGACAGCACTAACAATTACTACTTCAGTCATGAGTTTTGCTGCTTTCTAACTGCGGATAAAACCCGCTCGATGAATAAGTCGGCGCTTCCGAGATACTGTCCCTCGGCTTTGAGCGCCTACCAATCAATTGTCGCATGGGTTTGTCCGCGCACTACATCCACCAGATGCCGCTTATGCTCCAATGCTGTTTGGGTCGCTTCTTTAATAATGCGTTTCGCCTCCGCCTGTCTGATCAGCGGCGCGAGGGCTAAATCCAATGCTTCCGCCAGCATCAGCCCGTGCGAGGCTCCTACATTTACTCGCATTTGTGCGGCATCTACAACCAGATTTTGGCTGAGGAATAAGGCTTTCTTGAGCACCGACGCCGTGAGATGCAGCATTTGTGGCAGACTTAGCCATTCGATCTGCCAACTACCCGTTGCCCGTTCATGTTCCTGTATCAGGGCTTGATGCATGGAGGCCAGCAAATTTGCGTTATGTCGCGCCGCCGCGATGATAATTTCGTTCACGATGGGGTTACGTTTTTGTGGCATGGTGCTGCTGCTGACACTCAGCATAATGCTGACGATCAGCACAAAACCTAAAAAACCCATCTTGCTCTTCATAAGTTTTTGACCCCATAAAATTATTCTCGAACGATGCAAAACAGCGTTGAGCCAAAGTTTGTATTACCTCCTCTACTAAGCTGTTCCAAGAGTCCAAAATGTGTTCGGCATCATTTGACCATTAGTGGCTCTGTGTTGTTTCGATTCAACCTTGCACCAATCTGCGAGGTTGATCGTAACAGTATTAAAGTGTGTTGTTTTGTAAATGTGGTCTGAACGGTGCAAACTTAAAATGCAGTATAGCCTTAGAACCTATCCATAAACTACCGTATACAGTCACAAACAACTTGTTTTGCTCCCTTCCCCTGCGTGCGGGGGAAGGGTTGGGGTTAGGGGTAAACGGTTTACGGATAGATACTTAGTCGATACAGCTCTTAACACACAAGTGTGGTTTTTGAAGGGCATGCAAGAACCTGCATCCTACACAAATGTGTGGGAAGTGAGCCAGATTGAGGGAAGCAAAAGCCTCTGGTTGCACCGTGCTGTGTACACCAAAGGCTTGAAGTATATAGATTCCGGCAACTGCACACAACGATTTTATCGCCTTTGGGTACCCCGCTGACATTTATGCCGACGAATGGAATCCCGGATAAGACCGATTTTAGAGTAAATGCTTCATTGCTGTTTTGGCGTACGCGGAATAAGCATGGGTGTTCTGCGGCGATAGTCTTTATATTGTTCGCCAAAATGTCTGACAAGATCGCGCTCCTCAAGCTGGATGGCAATGAGGATGTATATGGTTGTCGCCAGTGAGAACAGCAGATGACCGACCGTCATCACAGGCGTTGACCAGAACGCAATGATGAAACCCAGCATAATGGGATGACGGAGGAACTTATAAAAGAAGGGAGTCCTGAAACCCAAATCTTTGTACTCACGATTGCCCATATTCTGGTACACCTGCCGCAACCCGAACAGATCAAAGTGGTTAATCATGAATGTACCCAAGAAAACAATCATCCAGCCGAGCAAATAGAGACCATGCAGCAGCAGGCGTCCAAAGGCATTATCGACCGACCATACGGGGGTGGTGATGGGCCGCCACTGCCAGTACAGGATCAACAATGCAAGGCTGGCAAATAAAACATAAGTGCTTCGCTCGATGGATTTGGGTACCATCTTCGTCCACCACTGTTTAAATTCGGGACGCGCCATCAGGCTGTGCTGTACCGCAAAAAGCCCCAGCAGCAGTACATTCACAATAACTGCCTCCTGAAGCGGCACATTTGCCCCACTATCAATCGATTTGGGGACGACAATATTGGCGACAAAACCAATGGCATAGAGAAAAGTTACAAGGAATACCACATAGCAAACGAGGCCGTAAGCCAGCGCTAGAACTCTGCCGAGTGTTCCATTCGTTGTCGCTGTTACGGTCGCTGTTTGTTGTTGCGTGGCATAGTCTGACATCTGTACACTCCTTGATATAAAATTACAGTGTCCGTTTCTATGCATAAGCGTAAAAAGAATAAAATGCTGTGTCTCCATTCAAATGAATGGAACATGAATGGAAATGTTTGTATGGATGAAGTAGGATGGTGCAATCCTTCCTGAACGTTCACCAATAAAGTAATGAGGTTGGGACGTACTTGTGGAGCAAAAAGAAAACTCACTCGATCAATTGACGGAACGGGAAAAAGAAATTCTGGAACGGCTGGCAGCAGGGCTGACCGACAAGCAGATTGCCACCACTCTTTTTCTCAGTCCGAATACCGTCAGATGGTATAACCGTCAGATTTACGACAAATTGGGAGTCAGCAATCGGACTCAAGCTATTAATCTGGCAAGATCACTGGGACTTTTAGAAACACACTCGGTTTCCCCATTTGAAACCAATCATCAGCCTCCCACCATAAATCGTCCCCAGGTCCAACAGAAAGTTCATTTTACGCACAGCTTTGATGGCACGCGTATTGCCTTTGCCTACAGCGGAAGCGGGCCCCCACTGGTCAAAACCGGTACTTTTATGAGCCATCTGGAATACGACTGGGAAAGTCCTGTATGGCGGCATTGGCTTGATGAATTGATGCATGAGCATACCCTGATCCGTTACGATGAACGCGGTAACGGACTATCCGATTGGGATGTTAAGGATCTCTCCTTTGAAGCGTGGGTGCGCGACCTGGAAGCTGTGGTTGATGCTGCCGGTATTCATCAATTTCCCCTGTTCGCCAATTCACAGGGCGGGACTGTCGCGATTGCTTATACAGTGCGTAATCCCGGTAAAGTCAGCCGTCTGATTCTGTACGGGGCTTATGCGCGTGGATGGCTGAATCGCGACCTGACGGAACAACAACTTAAAGAAGAGAAACTCTTAATTGAACTGATGCGGATTGGATGGGGGCGTGATAATCCTGCTTTTCGGCAGGTCTTTGCCACTCAGTTGATGCCCGATGCAACGACTGAAGAACTACGGGCGCTGGATGAACAGATGAGGATTTCAACATCACCCGAAAATGCAGCCCGCCTGGAAAGCGAGATGCATCATACAGATGTTCGTGCCCTTGCGCCGTTGGTGACCGTCCCGACGCTTGTTTTGCACCCTCGTGAAGATAGTGGCGTCCCATTTGAGGAAGGCCGACTGCTTGCCTCTTTGATTCCTAATGCGCAGTTTGTTGCGCTTGAGAGTAGGAATCATTTAATGACTGAACGTGAACCCGCTTGGCAGAAGTTTGTGACTGCATTTCGCAGCTTTCTAAAGCAGGACGAAGCGTAACAACTTGCTCCACTAGCCGGGGCACAAAACAGGTGTGTCACTTGGACACATCTGCTGCCATTAGCATTTATGGAATTTCTACCAGCCGCGCACAGCGATTTTATCACCTTCTGGCATCGCGCTGACACTAATTCCCATCAATGGAATGCCAGACTAGACTAAATTATTTTTGAGTGCAAGCGATATCGCTTCTGAGCGGTTAGTGACTCCCAGTTTGATGAAAAGACTGCTGATATGATATTTCACAGTTGAGCGGCTAAGATATAGTCGTTCGGCAATGTCCAGGTTATTCAACCCCTCTACGATCAAAGTCAGTACCTCAACTTCGCGTTCACTTAGATGGTAAGAAGGTTTTGATGGATTTGTTGCTGCATTAATCAAAGCCTGTGTTGCTTCTGGTGATAGAACACGTTGTCCTTCTCTTGCAGCACGAATAGCGTTGGCTAATTGATCGTCGGAGACGTTTTTCAGGAGATAACTGGTCGCTCCGGCTTGGATTGCGGTCGTTACATTGTTGGTGTCACTGGAACTGGTCAAGGCGATAATGTGTATGTAGGGGGCGTTTTTTTGGATAATCTTGGTTGCCTCGATGCCGTTCATTCCGGGCATGACGATATCCATCAACACAACATCGGGCTGAAGTTCGGCACATAACTGGATTGCCTCTTCGCCATTTGCTGCTTCCCCAACCAATAGAAGATCATCATATCCCCGTATGAATAATCCCAAACCCCGGCGTACCATCTCATGATCGTCAACGATCATGACACGGATAGGTTTTTTGTCGTTCATGATTTGTCCTTCATTATCCAGATCGCTTTTACCGTAGTTCCTTGATCAATTTTGGTCAAAATTTGCAGTTTTATATTCGCCTCGGCAGCTCGTTCTTTCATGATTCGAATTCCAAAATGCCCCGCTGGAAGATTCGATAGATCGAACCCGCGTCCATCATCTTTGATATGCATTTCAATTTTGGGGCCATCGGATTTGAGCTGTATATAAAGATTTTGGGCGCGCGCATGTTTAATGAGGTTATTTAAGGCTTCTTGTGCAATACGGAAAAACGCGATTTGTACAGAGGCTGGAAGCAAGCAATCATAGTCTGTTTCAAGGTTTACACTCAGTCGAGAACGGCCTTTGACAGTCGCTGCAAGCTGTCCCAAAAGATCACTCAGATTTGAATCGATTAGTGCATTTGGGCGCAGTTCAAGCAGCAGGGTTCGCATTTCTGCTAATGCGCCTTGTGTGAGATCGCTCAGTTCGAGCAGATTGTCTCCAACGCTGGTGCTATCTTGCTGCCATTGTTTGATAATCGCGTTGGACGTGACCGATGCTGCAAATAAAGTTTGGGTCACAGAATCGTGTAGATCGCGCGCCAATCGCTGTCTTTCCTCAAGCATGGCGAGGTCATGGGACTGTTTGTATAACTGTGCATTCCGTATAGCGACGGCTGCTTGATTGACGAAAGCCTGCAATCTATGGGCATGTTCAGGCTTAAATTGACTTCGAGTCATACTGTCCAAATTGATAAATCCTATGACTGTGCCATCCACACATATTGGAGCAGCCAAATATGAAAGTGGATCGTAACCGGAGGGGAGTTTAATCCAGTCCGCAACGGTTTCGATATCATCAATAATGTATGAATGACGGGTTTGATACATCAGATTGAGATGGGACATTTCTTGTACTGGGAATCGGATTGATGCTAGTGTATCCGCCATATCAGATGGCCATCCAATATGCTGTACCACAGTGGCAAAACTGTCGTTGATGAGCATTATATTGGCCCTGTCATGCGGGATAATTCGTTTGATGTTCTCTAAAATGAGTTTGAGAATTTCATCTAGCTCAAGGGTGCTGTTGAGGATTATGGCGGTATCCCGCAGCGATTCAGCAAGCAACCTTTGCTCGTACTCCATTTGTTGGTTTTTCTGTAATTTTTGAGTAAGCGCATTTAATCGCTTTTCTGTTTTCTTACGCACTCCAATTTCTTTCAAGGCTGCATTGTAATGAGTAGCATTGTCTACTACGAGCGCAGCTAACCGGGAAAACATCATGCCTATTTGGATTTCTTCCGGTTTAAAGGGAACTTTTTCTTGCACACGAGCTAGTCCCAGGATGCCGATGCACTTTTCGCCAATTGCGATTGGAAATTCCGCACAGGCACGAAATTTTAGTTCGTCATACAGTCCACGTTTTTCTGTCCAATTTGCATAATCATCTACAACCGCTGGCTGTAATGTATCGTGAGCCTTCCAGGAAAGGAATGCCTCATCCCGTGTAACGCGATCCCCTGCAAGAAATGGTTGATTATCTGTAAAGGCTTTGACGACTAATTCATCATTCTCTTTTAAGCAGAGTTCTCCATATGGCGCATTCAACAGCAGCGAGGCGTCTTCGACAATCGCTTGTAACAGTTCCTCCATATTCTGTCGGTTAAGCAGATTGAGCATCGTGTCATGTAAACTGGTTAAATAATCATTCCTGCGCCGTAACGCTTGCTCCATCGTTTTGCGTAAGGTGATGTTTCGCACAATAGCGGTTACTTCGTTATCACTGCTGGCGACAAAACGCGCTTCAAAATCTTGTGGACCAATTTGGGGATAATTGAGCTGATATTCAAAACTCTGCATTTGCCGATCATGCAGGGTTTTCTTTAAATAATGAATGGAGGTTTCTATAACATCCAGGGGAATGTTGTCGTCTTGGTGCAGTTCGTTAACGCTGCGCCCAACCATTTCTTGTGGGGTGAAGTAGCCTTCCGCTACATTACCCGCAACATCCAAAACTCTGCCAGTTGAGTCGATTCGATAAACCTGATCCGGGATGACATTTAACAAGGCCTGCGCCCGCTGTTCGCTTTGGCGCAGTACCTCCTCGATTCGTTTACGTTCGGCAATTTCTTGTAAGGCTGCGTTGTACTGATTGGCGTTATCGACCACTAATGCGGCTAACTGTGAAAACATCATCCCAATTTGGATTTGTTCATCAGTAAAAGGGGCATTTTCTTGGGATCTCGCCAAGCCTAAAACCCCAATACACTCCTCACCGATGGTAATCGGAAAATCTGCTACCGCGCGTAGCTGTAATTCATCATACAATTTGCGCCTTCCTGACCAACTCATGTAATCTTCCACAATTGCTGGTTGCAAGGTCTCGAAGGCTTCCCAAGACAGCGATGATTGGGAACGTTTAACCCGATCCTCTAACAGAAAAGGTTGATTATCGGTATAGGCTGTGACGATTAGATCATCGCTTTCCTTAAGCATGATTTCGCCATAGGGTGCATCAAGGATAGAGGCGGCCTTATCCACAAGGGATTTGAGCAAATCGTCGCTCTTGTGGCGGTTTAACAAATCCAACGTAATTTGATGCAAGCCCGTTAGGTATTTATTTTTGATGGATAAGGCTTCTTCGGTTTGCTTTAACTCTGTCACATCCTGTGCTGTACCAGCCATGTAAAGCATCTTGCCCTGTTCATCAGGGACAACCCGCCCCATACCATGAATGATACGTTTGCCTTTTTGCGGATGGTTAAATGAATGGTAAAAGGAATAGGGTTGGCGCTTTCGATAAGCCTCATTAACGATTTTACGAACGTGATCGCTTTCATCGGGACTCAGAAGCCCAAGATAATTTTCATAGGTGGCTTGGAAACTGTCGCGCTGGACGCCAAATATGTTGTAGAGTTCATCCGACCAAACGATTACATCGGCGGAAATATCCCAACGCCAACTGCCTAGATGGGTGATTTGCTGTGCTTCGGCAAGTTGAGCTTCACTGCGTTTTAACGTTTCCTCCATTTGTTTGCGATCACTAATATCCCGGATGATGCTTTGAATATGCAGTGGTTTTCCTTCGCGATTCTTGACAACCTCTACATTGACTTCTACTGGTATCAAACTGCCATCTTTCCGCCGGAATGTCCGTTCATAGGGACTCAGGATTTCGCCTGCCGACAATCTTTGCAACATATTGCTGCTCTGTCCGTGCTGCTCTGGAACGACCAACTCCCGATAAGATAGACCAATGATTTCATCGGGTTCGTAACCAAGCATATGGGCAGCGCGCCGATTTACCTGGATATGATTACCTTCCAGATCGAGTATAAATACCGCGTCGTTTGATTGTTCAAACAGGGATCGATAGCGTAGTTCGATCTCCCGATTGCCTGTCATATCCACAACGATGAGGTACAGACAAGGGCCATCTGGTGTATCGACCAGACTGGAAAATACGTTTACATCGCGCATTTCGCCGGATGCTGCACGATGGCGAAACTCGAAGAATGACTGCTGCTGGTAATGCGCCAGTTGTGTTTCTTCAGCAGTTTCTGCATCAGGTGGTAGGACGTTGATGTCGTGTATTCGCATCAACTTGAGTTGTTCGCGGGAATAACCATAGAATTTGACGGCGGCAGTATTCGCATCTTTGATCTTGCCCGTGTCAGGCTCAATGATGAGTTTTATTGCGCGATTGCTCTCAAACATTTGTCGATAGAGCGATTCGCTGCGGGCAAGTGATTGAAATTGGTTTCTAATTTGGTTCAGATCGCCTTCGGTAACACTGGTCGAAATCAGAACGCTAATCATACCAAAAGCAGCGAACATGACGACATTTTCATGTGTCACACCTGCATACTGTGGATTATGGGCAGTCATCCATCCCAGAATCAAAGCGATGCCGATCATCAGAAGGGTGTAGGGTAAGCGATAGCGCCGTTTAAGCAGCACACTGACCGCCACAAATGCGGTGACGGCATACAACAAGTTGGTCAAGTCGGAGAACAGCAGCGTGAAGAAATTCGAGATGACATAGGTGGATATAAGCAGCCCAATACCGATTCTCAAAAAACGGGTATACATCAGTGCCAGAATGGTGATGTTCAGCACAAATTGTATGAGCACCGGAAAGGGTAGTTCGCCCGCTGCTAGAAAGCGTAATCCTGCAAGGCTAATCAACGCCAAATGAAACCCGGTTAGGAGGATAATCATCCGTACCCGGCGGCGATTTTCTTCGCTTTGGATAGCATAAGTGGGGGCGAACACAACCCGATGGAAATTTCTATACCAGTTGGGAATTGTTTCTCGGTTTTCCATAAGCATTCATTGTGATTCGTTTTAATAATTGTAAGCCAATCCTGATGGTCAGTGTTGTTAGGTTCGCTGCGCGCAGCGATAACGATAGTAGACTGTCCACTTGGCTAGTCCTTTGGGACAAACAGAGACTAGCGCGGCGTACAGTAGAAAATTAAGAGGGGGTAGCTATATGCTGTATAGGACATCATTTCTTTATGGTCTCTTTGTGGAGTTATTCCATGCAATCTGGTAACCAGCAACGTATCACAACCCGATTATATCGGTGGCTGATTCAACCTTCCGATCAAATTGTGTTTGATGCAGAACGCCGCCGCGCCCGACTGCTATCCAGTTTACTGCTTTTCGCAATGAGCATGGTGGTTTTGAGCGTAGCCAATGGAATTTTGGCAAGTATCTTTAGTTTGGTACTCCTTTTTGTCGCCTATGGCTTAAGCCGGACACGACACTATCAATGGGGTGCTTTGCTGGCTGTAGCCGCCTTGATGATTCCTTCATTTGATATTGTTTTGACATCGCCCGCAGAGAGCCTCAGTGATACCTTAAGTGTTGCTCTACCATTGAGTTGGCTGATTCTGGCACTGATCTTGGCGAGTTTGTGGTCAAATGGTTGGACAACGGCACTGGTTACAGCGATAACCATCGGATTGGTGCTGGGGTTGAGGCTTGTACGACCTGAAATTGATAATGGTGGTGTGATTTGGATATCGGTTTTGCTGGGTGTATCCGGCGGTCTTTTGGTATTAGCTGCGGCACTGCGTAACCGTGACCTCAAAGAAATTGAAGCACAAGCCAAGACTGTAGAAGATCAGCAGCAGCAATTGCGGAAAAGCGCAGAGCGTTATCGTGGATTAGTGGATAATGTCAGCGATATTGTTTATACCATTGATGTAACTGGGCGTTTTACATACGTTAGCGCGTCCGCAGCGCGATTGATCGGTTACGAAACGGCCAAGATTGTGGGAATGCGTTACAGCGACCTGGTTGAACCTTCTTGGCGACCGACCTTGAAGGATTTTTATGAACAGCAGGTCAAAAATCCAGAAGCCGAAACCATTCTAGCCTTTCCGATTATCGCCCGGAATAATCAAACCCGATGGGTTGAGCAGAAAGTCACGCCGCTTTTTGATCAGAATCATGTATTGACGGGTTTTCAGGGTGTTGTGCGCGACATCACTGAGCGCCGATATGCTGAAGAAAAACTGCGCGCCCTGTATGCAGTGATGGCGCAGCCCACTTTGACGATAGGCGAACAGTTAACTCAAGCCCTGAAAATTGGGACGGAACTGCTAAAGCTTGATCTTGGTATCATCAGCCGTATTGAAGGGGATACCTACACCGTTCTGCATGGTTATTCACCGGATGGATCATTAAAAGCTGGTCGGGTCTTTGATTTTAAAGAAACCTACTGCGAATTAACTTACCAGGCTGATGACCTCATTAGCATCGGGAATATGGCAGAATCGCCATACAAACGTCATCCCTGTTATGCCGCGTTCGGGCTGGAAACCTATATTGGTGTTCCGCTGCAAGTGAACGGAAAGCGGTTCGGCACGCTCAGCTTTTCCAGTCCTGTGGTGCGTGAACAGCCTTTTGCAAACACAGATCGGGATTTCTTCTCGCTCATGGGCAAATGGGTGAGCACAATGCTGGAGCGCAAATTCGCTGAAGAACTCGTGCGTGCTTCAGAAGCAAATCTGCGCCTGATCCTTGATAACACACCTGTTGTAATAACCAAATCGGATCGTGAGTGCCGGATTGAGTTCACACGTGTTCCCGGTGTTGACGTAGCATTATTGGAACCGCTCGTTGGGCAGAGCTACCTTGATTTCATGCCAGAGGAATTTCAGCCTGTTGCTCGCAACGCAGTTCAGCAGGTATTTGATAAGCAGGCAACTGTACAGTATGAGTCCAATACCATTGATCCAAGAGATGGAACACAACATTGGTATCTGACGAATGTCGCGCCCATTATTGAAGACGGTCAAGTAGTATCTGCGCTACTGGTCAACAATGACATCACTGAACGTAAACGGGCAGAAGAGAAAATTCAGGCGCTGCTTGAAGCAATTCCTGACATGCTGTTCCAGATTAATACCGAAGGCATTTTCCTGGATTTTAAGGCCGCGAAAAACTTAAGAACCGCTGTTCCTCCAGAGGCTTTTCTGGGCAAAGATATTCGTCAGGTTTTACCACCTCTCGGCCAACCAGCAATTAACGCGGTACGAAAAGCTGTAGGAACCGGAGTCGAGCAGCTATTCGAGTATGATCTGCCGGAGGCGGATGGGCTTCATAATTTTGAGGCACGCATTACACCCAGTGGCACTGATAGCGCGCTGGTGATTGTGCGCGATGTCACCACGCTTAAACAAACCGCCGCCGCCCTGGAACAACAGCGTACCTTCCTCCGTCAGGTGATTGATTTCAGCCCGAACATGATTTTTGTGAAGGATTATGATGCGCGGTTTGTCTTAGCTAATCCTATTGTCGCCAGTCTATACAATGTAAGTGTGAATGAGTTAATCGGTAAAAGCGATGCCGACTTCAATTCTTCTTCAAAAGAAGTTGAGAAGTTTTTGGAAGATGATCGACGGGTCATTGCCTCTGGTATCCCCTCATTTATTGAAGAGCCAGTCACCGACGCTAATGGTGAGACACATTGGTTCCAAACCATAAAAGTTCCTATTGTCTCCGCAACTGGCGAATCGAAATATGTACTGGGGGTAGCGACAGACATTACAGAGCGTAAACAATCAGAGCAGCAGATTCAGATGCAGAATGAATCCCTCGTTAAAGCGAATCGCGAACTTGCTCTTGCACGTAAACAAGCGGAAGCAGCGAATAAGCTTAAAAGCCAGTTTCTCGCAACCATGTCTCATGAACTGCGTACTCCGCTGAATGCTGTGGTTGGCTATGCACAGCTTCAGTTGGCCGGAATGGTTGGCGAGATGACCAATGAGCAGCTTGAGTTCCAGGAACGCATTCTGGTAAATGCTCAACATCTTTTGCAGCTCATCAACGAGGTGCTTGATCTATCGAAGATTGAAGCTGGTCGTATGGAATTAGCAGAGAGACCATTTAACCTTCGCGAATGTCTGGAAGAAATTATGTTCCAGAACAACGTATTAGCAGAAGATAAGGAGCTGAACTTCGGATTGACGGTTGATGAGCGATTACCAGAAGAAATTGTCGGCGACAGAGGACGTATCAAACAGATCATCATCAATCTGGTGTCTAACGCGATAAAGTTCACAGATCATGGCGCAGTCAACATTGATGTGGCGTTACACAATAAGGAAAGCTGGCGGGTAATGGTGACTGACACAGGAGCAGGAATATCGCCAACGATGCAAGAAACTATCTTCGATGAATTCCGACAAGCGGAGAACGGTATCGAACGAGGCGGAACAGGACTGGGTCTGGCGATTGTAAGAAAACTCGTTCTGATGATGGGTGGAAACATTCGTCTAAACAGTGAGATTGGACGTGGTAGCGTTTTTACAATCACCCTACCGCTCATCACCGAAATTCAAGAGTCATCTGAAGCCGTAGAAGCCTAAAGAGAAAATCATGAAACGTAGAACAACTGAAACATTAAATCAGATGGTCGCAAATTGGACTGTTTTGATCGTTGATGATACACCAGACAACTTGATCGTTGCTAAAACTGCCCTGAAGTTTCACGGCGCACAGGTTCACACAGCCACTAACGGCGAGGAAGGGCTTGAAGTGCTAAAAACACTCCGCCCCACTGTCATACTGTTAGATATTCGAATGCCCCAAATGAATGGTTGGGCAATGTTTAAATCCATACGTGAAATGCCTGAAATTGCTCATATCCCGGTTATTGCTATCACTGCTTTTGCAATGGACAGCGATGAAGATAAGCTCTTGAAAGCAGGTTTTGATGGTTATATTTCAAAACCCTTTGACATGTTCACTTTCGTTAATGAAGTTGTACGTTTTGTGACCCAAGCGACACAGAAACAGCAAAAATCAGAGGATACATCTGCATGAATTTTCACGATTGGAAAGTCATCGTTGTCGAAGATACTTACGACGATCAACAACTGGCGTCTCGAATATTTGAGCATTATGGGGCAGAGGTATTTATTGCCAAGAATGGTTACGAATGCCTTGATCTGTTGACTCAAATCGAGCCGACAGTAATCGTAACCGATCTTGCCATGCCGGGTAAAGATGGCTGGCAGACACTGGTCGCCATCCGATCCAATATTGCAACGGCACATATCCCCGTCATTGCTATTACTGCATATCACTCGACTGACGTTGCCGAAGACGCAATGAATGCTGGTTTTGATGGGTATTTCCCAAAACCCATCAATCCACAAACTTTTATCGGACGTGTGGCAGATATTATTGCCCAGTAAAGCATCCCTGATACTGAATGTAAAAGACGGCTTTGACAGTCGTCTTTTCATTTCTCGTTTTAGGAACATTGGCCACATGGCTAGTCCAATGTGTCGCTATAGACTGTCCTTCAAATCATCCACCTGTAGAGTGCTATAAATATGTCGTTACTGTAATATGTGATTATGTGCTGAAATGAATTTAGATACTTGAGAGGATCAAAATATGTCTGATACCATTTCCTCACCGCTTAAAAAAGTACTGGTTGTTGACGATAATCCAGATTTGCGCGCTATTTTCGCACGAACTTTTGACCGTCGTCACTTTTTAGTTGAGGTAGCCGTTGATGGCGTCGATGCTATTGAACACCTGAAAACGGAATTGCCAGATGTGCTGATTCTGGACTTGAATATGCCTCGATTATCTGGATTTGATGTTCTGCGTTATGTGCGCGAGAATCAGAGAACGAAGGATGTAAAAGTTATCATCGTTACTGGAAATTGCATAGCAATGCAGGCTCCTGAAGTTGAATTTGCTGACCTTCTGTTAATCAAACCAGTCAGTATTGTTGATCTCATGACCTTTGCACAACGCTTGATACCCGTTCCCGCCTGACATCGTTGATATTTCATGATTTTTGTAGCAGAGAAATGTGAATGGCCCGTATCCTGATAATTGATGATGCCATTGCCTTGAGGCAGATGCTTTCCGAGTGTTTAGAGTATGAGCATGATGTGATGACTGCTCAAGATGGGGAAGTAGGCATTGAAATCGCAAAAACCTATCATCCCGATGTGGTGATCTGTGATCTTGTTATGCCAAAAATGGATGGGTTCGCTGTTCTGAAACATTTCCAAAACATGCCAGAAATGATGGATGTGCCATTTATTTTCCTATCTGGTTTGAGCGACTATAAAACAGTTCGTCAAGGCATGATATTAGGTGCTGATGATTTTCTGACAAAACCTTTTTCAGTTAAGGAGTTGTTACGGGTTGTCCAAAGTCGTTTGGAGAAACGCGTCCGTTGGCAATCACTGGTTATGTAGGCAATTAGCATATCACCCCCTTGTACAGATGCGTCTATCTCTGTAGTTAACATTCAGAATAAGAAACTTGAGTGAGAAACCATTTTGTGTTTTTCCTCAGAAATTTTATCTTGAATGTTAACCTGTATAAAATGTATGACCATATGGAGTTGTGCAAAAAATCACATCTTTTTTCGTGACAGAGACAAATATGGACAGAGTTCAAATACCGAGGTAGTAAACGATTCCGGGGATTTAAAATGCCTCTGGCAGGTGGGTTTGAAGATGCAACAAAGAGCCGGTGTGTTCAACCTTTAAGGCTGTACACACCGGCTCATTAGAATTACGAGACCAGTTTATCTGGATGCTGATTTCCGCTCCAGCTTACCAGCCGCGCACGGCGATTTTATCGCCTTCTGGCATCGCGCTGACACTAATTCCAACCATTGCTTCGCCCAGATCACGGCTGACGTTGAGCAGAATTTCCGGCTCCTGATAGTGGGTGACGGCTTCAACAATGGCCTTAGCGCGCTTGGCCGGGTCGCCACTCTTGAAGATGCCCGAACCCACGAATACACCATCCACACCCAACTGCATCATCAGGGCTGCATCGGCTGGGGTAGCAACACCACCTGCCGCGAAATTGACGACGGGCAGACGCCCTAATTCGGCAGTTTCCTTGACCAGTGCATAAGGTGCCTGAATATTCTTGGCATAGGTGAACAGTTCGTCCTCATCCATCGCGGTGATACGGCGAATTTCGCTGTGTACCGCGCGGGCATGACGGACAGCTTCCACCACATCACCCGTACCGGCTTCACCCTTGGTACGGATCATGGCTGCACCTTCGCCAATGCGGCGTAAAGCTTCGCCCAGATTACGGCAGCCGCAGACGAACGGCACGGTGAATTTGTGCTTGTTAATGTGGTGTTCTTCGTCCGCTGGGGTAAGGACTTCGCTTTCATCAATATAATCGACGCCCAATGTTTGCAGGATTTGTGCCTCGACAAAATGGCCGATACGCACCTTTGCCATCACGGGGATGGTGACCACCTGCATAATCGACTCGATCATGTCGGGGTCACTCATGCGGGCCACACCACCCTGAGCACGAATATCCGCCGGGACGCGTTCGAGCGCCATAACCGCGCAAGCACCGGCATCTTCTGCGATTTTGGCATGTTCCGGCGTGACCACATCCATAATGACGCCGCCCTTGAGCATTTGCGCCAGACCACGTTTGACAAGTTCGGTTCCGGTCTGCTTGTTGGCTCCATTGGTGCCATTGGTTGTCATATTTACTGCCCTCATCTGAATATTTATTATGCAAGGTTTATGATGTTAGGGTATTCCCCGACCAACCCTGGTTATATGTCCAATTGAGGCCATTATTATGCCACAGGAATGCGGGATGTTAAAAGTTGAAAATGATAGGACTTTCGCTTGTTCCCCTTCGTCATGAGGAAGAATGGATTAGCGCTGTGGACTGTGAGCGAAGGCTCTCAACTCAATGTAATGCGTGAAGATTCAGGATTGGAGACTCACACGTAATAGATGTGAATGCGAGTTCGCAATGGTTGCAAATAACCTCTAGCGTAGGAACGGAATGAACCGCCGCAGGAATCGTCGCAGAATTGCGCCCCGTGTATCTGACCAGGCTTCGTCTGCCATTTCAGATTGCAGTTCGGTTTCCAGTGGCGTCTGTGCACCGGGGCCGTAACGTTCCGCCGTATACATGCGGGTGATCGCTGTGACAGGTGGCTCGGCTTTCGGAATTGCTCGCACGATTTGTCGTCGGCGTTCATCGGGTGTCTGCTGCTGACCAAGATGGATTCCAATAAGCGACAGGTAGCGTTCCAGACGGGCATAGGCGCGTGTCACCGGGCTGAGTCCGCGCATTCCGCGCCATTCCCACCACCAATACAGGAATACCAGCAGCGCGATTAACACAATCGCCACTAGCAGCACAACCGCCGCAACACCCAATGCCCGCAGCACCAGCGAAATCAAACTCGGCTGTTGTGGAGTTAAGGGTGGCGGTTGTGTTGGCACAATCACCGGTGTTGCCGTCGGCGATGGCGTAAAAGTGGGTGTTAAAGTCGGTACTTGGGCTGCGCTCTGTGGCTGCGGTGTCAGCGGATCAAGCGTAGGTGTTTCGGTTGGTGTGGCCGTTGGCGTGGGTGTAGCGGTAACGGCTGGAGTCGCGCTGGGAATATTCGGCACGGGCGCATCATCTGCACGAACCAATGGAGCTTGGGCCGCTGTGGGTTCAAACTCCACCCATCCATAACCGGGGAAGTAAACTTCAACCCATGTATGGGCGTCGCGTTCCTGCACGGTATAAACGCCCTGTTCCGCATCCCATGTTCCCTGGGCAAAACCCGCTGCCATACGTGCCGGAATGCCCAATGTGCGGAGCATCATGACCATCGCCGAAGCATAGTAATTGCAGTAACCCTGCTTCAGTTCAAACAACACCCATTCAACCGGATCGCGATCTGTGGGTGGTTGCGGAATGGTTTCGCTGTAAACGATGTTGGCGCGCAGCCAGGACTCGACCGCTTTGGCACGGTCGTAAGGGGTAGATGCATTAGCGGTGTTTACAATATCCCGTGCCAGCAAACGCACCCGTTCGGTGATTGAAGGTGGCACCTGCATATACTGGCGTACAATCCAGTCCGGGTAAATGCTGGCGGCTGCTCGCAACTGTCCAGCGCCAGCATCGGTAAGCAGGCTGGTGACGGTATAGGATTCGCCCTGATTGATAACCTTCAACGGACGGATAACGGAGATGTTCATGCCCTGTCGGTCGGGGGAGTACATCAGGTCAGAACGTGTGGGCAGATCAACCTGCGACGGTTGTGGGGCAGCATAAATCAACCGCGAAGCACTCAGGCCAATCGTAAACTGCTGCTGTATTGGAACGCGGGCATTCAGGTCTTGTGGCTCAAAATCAATGGTCAGCGGGGACGATTCGACTGTTAGCCGGACATTCGCCCCCGGCAGCCAACTGCCGCTGGAATAGGTATCAAAAACCCGTGAACGCCAGTAGTAGCGCCTTCCGGGGGGGGCATTTACCAGAAATACAACCTGTTCACCTAGCCGAATTGCACCGCCCAGTTGCAGGGAATCGCCGCCGTAGTAATCGGCAGTGGTCGGCCCCTGAGTTTCGACCGAAGCAAACAGCCGATTCCAGATTTCGCTGAGTTGAGTCAGCGGTTCTGCCTGAAGGAATTCGCGGAAGCGGTTCAACCGTTCCTGTACATCCGCTGACGGAAGCACTCCTGCCACCAGTACCGCCAGCAGCGCGAGAATAATCCCAACGCGGAAAAACTGCTGCTGCATCACGCGCGGAACGCGAATACCGCTGACGTACCATTCCCATGCCCGTGCGTCCAGATTCGAACGAATAATCAGCAGGAGCGACAGGAAAACAAAGATGATGATGTACAGGTCGAGGTTGGCTTCACCCGTATAATAAACGCTGTTGGTGACCAGAATTAATCCCGGTGGCAGGATAACGCGCCATACCCGGTCAATGCGGAAGATGTGCCATGCGACGTTGTAACCCAAAAACCAGAACAACCCGGAAACCAGCATCGTAAATACCAGTTCATCCTGATTGATTCCCCCGGTCGCTGCATCCGAAAGCCAGCGCAGCAAACGCGAAAACAGGCTGACTGCACCTTCGCCCAGATCGCCGGGTTCATTAATGGCCGCGATCAGCAGGATAAAACCCAGACCATAAATGCCGCTCATGATGAGGGCGAATAATTCGTTGTAATGGCTGCGTGCCAGCAGGAAACCAAAGGCGATGCTCAAAATCATCACCGGAATGACGGTTCGCAGGTCAAGCGGCCAGCCCGCCGCCGAAAGCGAAAGCGCGGGCATGAACAGCAGGGCGATAGCGATTGCCAACGCGGTAACATCACCGGGGGCGAACAGGGTGCGAAGGGTATGGGCGAAGCGTCGTCGCCAGCGGTTTATCGGCAGTTGTCGAGCAGCAGTTGTCATTCAACATCCATGAAAACAACAGGGGATACTACAATATCCCCCGGCGTCTTCGGACATTGTAGTCGGATTAGGTGTCGCTGGCAACCGACGATTGACCTACACACATCTGATAGACTGACCTATAATGAAAGGGTGTTCAGGTCTGCTGGGTGATCGCGGTTTTGCTTCGGCAAAACGGAGGAAAGTCCGCCCTCCATAGGGTACGGTGCTGGCTAACAGCCAGGCGGGGTAAAACCCGACGGCTCAGTGCAACAGAGATGTATATTGCCCGCAAGGGCGAGGGTGAAACGGGAAAACTAAGAATTTCCCCACGTGAGCAGCGATGTTCGCGCGAGGCAAACCCCACCGGGAGCAAGGCCAAGCAGGCGTATTGGGGCGACCCGCTCCGCAAAAAACGCCGGGTGTGCTGCTTGACCCAGCGGGTAACCGTTGTGGCAGATAGATGATTACCGCCCCGCAAGGGGAACAGAAGGCGGCTTACAAGCGGATCTGAACACACATCCCGTTCTTGAGTTGGTTCTTTACGAATCTCATCATAATCCCCCCATACAATAAAAACATTCCATACATTGATATTGAGTGCAAGATTGCAGGGAAATTATGAACTTTCAACCTGCATGACGGCTGACCATTGTAAAAAGCATTGTGGACTTGCACCGGGGCAGCATCGAGGTTGAAAGCATGGTCGATGTGGGAACGACCATCCGGGTTTGGTTGCCTTTGGCGAACGATAAACAGCAAGAAAGAATCGGGAACATAAAAATCCCGCTGCCAACGGGATTTCTTGTTAAAATGTTCTGTGCGAGGAGGCTCACTCCACTACTTCAAAAATGGCTTCGATTTCCACCGCGAAACCGATGGGCAGCGAAGCGAATCCCAGCGCACTGCGGGCATGATAGCCGCGCCCTTCCTTGCCGAAGATGTCCCAGAATAATTGTGACGCGCCGTTGATGACCAAGTGCTGCTCGGTAAAATCCGGCGCTGAATTGACCGCACCCAGCACCTTTACACACCGGATATTGTTTAACGTCCCGGTTAGGGTATAAACTGCCTGAAGCAGTTGTATAGCACAAACCCGCGCGGCTTCCTGTCCCTGTTCAGTCGTCATATCCTGCCCCAATTTACCTTTGTACCCTGTGGACACATGCCCGGATGTGTAGATGATATTCCCTGAACGGCTGGCGGGTGCAAGATTTGACAACCCCGGATACGCGCTCAGATCAATACCCAGTTCTTTAGCTTTTTCATCGGGAGTCATCGCGCAGTTTTCCTTTCAATGAAAATGGGCAGATCAATAGCTGCCTTAATACAAGTCGGCAGGTTATTTTGTCGATAGGTGTTTTTTGGAAACCTGAGTCTAATCCACTTAACAGAATTACACAAAACAGGGGCGGTAGGTGCAGGTATGAGGGAAGAAGGATGATATTCGTCACTGTTGGGATTGGCTGAGGTGTTTTATAGTGAGCAGTGCGTTTGCATGGGGAGATGGTTATGAAGATTCGGTTGTTTATGGTATTGATGGCGATGGGGGCTGTAGCGATGTGGGCAGTTACCCAAAAACCGGTCACGCCCAAACTGCAAATTACGATGGGCTCGAACCCTTTTCCGATGGTAATTGGGCCATCCACGCTGTATTTTACCGTTACCGATGAAGCCGGGATGCCGGTTGATGCTGAACTCAGCATCGCAGGCAGGATGCTGCATGAAGGAATGCTTCCCTTAAGTATCCAAACAATCCGTTATGAGGAGGGTGTTTATCAGCTCCCGGTGATTTGGCCGATGATGGGTCAGTGGGTGGTGGAGGTGAGCGCCCAACTGCCAGATGGTCAAGGCACAGTTGAAGATCAGTTCGAGGTTTATATTTACGCCACAGCCGTTGATGTTCGCGGCGATTTTGCTTCCTATCGGAGTGTCAGCCAGAGCCGCGCCTTGATTTCCGACCCTTCCCGCGAATTGGGCATCATCATTCCACAGGGTACGAATATGCTCATCATGGAAGGGCAGGCCGAAGATGTGATTCCCCCGGAAATTTATCTGAATGTGAACGGCCAGAATACGCTGGTGATTCAGAACAACGATATTGTTGACCACACGATTGGCCCGTATCTGGTGCGGGCGGGCGAGGTGGTTCGGCAGTCGTTCACCCGTCCGGCGGTGTATCAGGGCAAGTGCAGCGTTAATCTGGCAGCCGAATTCAGCATCATTGTAGAAGGATAATTATGGTGTATCGCTGGTTATGGATGATCGTATTGGCGGGATTGCTGGTTGGGTGTGGCAGCACAACGCAAAGCACCGAACCGCTGCGTGGGGCTGTCATTAGTCCACCGCGCAACCTCGATAATTTCACGCTGATGTCTACCGATGGCGAACCCTTTAGTCTGGATGAACATCAGGGACAGGTGATTCTGCTTTATTTCGGGTATCGCAGTTGCCCGGATTTTTGCCCGACAACCTTTGCCGAATTGAAGCAGGTTTACAGCGCGCTGGAAGAACCCAAAGATAAGCTCAAGATTGTGTTTGTGACCGTAGACCCTGAACGGGATACGCTGGAGAACCTGACACTCTACACCCATGCATTCCATGAAGATTTTATCGGCTTGCGGGATGATGGCGAGGCGCTGAAATCCTTAATGGCAGCTTTCGGTGTGGTGGCCGAAAAACGTCAGGTGGGCGATTCAGCCATGTCCTATTTAATCGACCATACCGCCTCAGTGTTCCTCATTGATGCAGAGGGCAATTTTAGAGTGCAGTTCCTCTATGGGACGGATTACCGCGATATTGTCCACGATGTCCGAATTGTGATGCAGAGCGCCTGAATTCACATTAACAAAGGAATTGGAAAAATTATGAAGTTGAGAATAGTTCTTGTTTGTTCGCTGCTCCTGAGTTTGCTGGCAGGGGTATCGCTGGTTGGGGCGCAGGATGCCGCAACTTGCGAAGTCGCAACGCTGTTTGATACCTATGCCTATGCATCGCCGGATGGTGCGCCCAATGGAGCCGTGTTTGGCAAGCTGGTCAATTTGAGCATGGAAGCCGATACACTGTTGAGTGCCAGTTCGGATGCTGCCGAATTTGTTGAACTGCATGAAACCGTTATGGCTGAGGGCGATGTGATGCAGATGCGCCCAATCGAAGGTGGCATCCCGGTTATGCCGCAAAATTTTGTTTCTTTGCAGCCCGGCGGCATTCATATCATGCTTATCAATCTGACTCAACCACTGGTAGTGGGTGAAACGCTCGAATTGGTGCTGAATTTCGAGCGTCTGGGCGAAGTTACCATAACCGTGCCGATCAAAGACCGCGAGGCGGAAATGGGCGCGATGGATGGCGGCATGATGCCAGAGATGACGCCCGAAGCGATGATGATGCCCGCTGAGCCTGTCGAATGGCCGGAAGGCTGTGCCAAAGTGCATGTACTGGGTGCGTGGGCGCGTCCCGCTGGCCCCGGCGCGCCGAATAGTGCTGCCTATGCACTGCTGCTGAATCTGACCGCTGCTGAAGATACGCTCATTAGCGCCAGCACAGCCGTATCTGGCGCAACCGAACTGCACGAAATGACGATGGGCGCGGGCGATGTGATGCAAATGCGGCCTATCGAGGGTGGTATTGTCATTCCAGCGGGTGGTGTTGCAATGCTGGAACCCGGTGGTCTACATGTGATGTTCATCGGGCTGACGCAGGAACTTCAGGTTGGGGCGACCATTGAACTCACTTTAACCTTTGCCGAAAGCGGTGAAGTCGTTTTGACCATCCCCGTCCGCGAACCGATGCAAGCCGGAATGCCCATGAGCGGCATGTAAGCCTTAAAACATTTCGCTGGAAAGCAGAAACCCCATTTACGTTGGGGTTTCTGCTTTTATAGCTCAAATCACATGCCAGACCTGCACTCCTGCCCGTTCAAAAAACGGGTCAAGCCGCCGCGCCAGTTCCGCCAGATGGTGGCTCGGCACTTGCGGATACAGATGATGTTCCAGATGGTAGGTCAATTCGAGGAACAGCATCGGGATGATGCGCCCACGCAGCGTATGAGTCTGTGTGAGGGGTGTATCCCCATAATCCTTATGCGGCAGATATACCGTCAGCATCGGATAAACCCAACTCCCTGTAATCACCATCGCCGCATAAATCAGCAGCGCAGGTGTCGTTTTCCATAACCCGATTCCGCCGATGACTGCCAGAATGGGTAACGCTCCTTCCACCAGTAACCAGATGCGATCATGCCCGCGCCGGAACGCCCACCACCACAACCGCCATAAAAATACAGACCCATACAACAACGCGCCGAATAACCCCAGATTAGCAGGATAGCCTTCCGGGTCTTCAGTCTCCTCATCCGGGAAATGTGCATGATGTTGATGATGCGTCAGCCGGTAAGCATGACCACTTTCCAGCAGAACTGCTCCCATCGCCAGCAGCGCCCAATCGGTTTGGCGTTTGTTCAATCCCAATGTTCCGTGTACCACATCATGAGTCACCGTCACCACCGCCACGAAGATCAGGAACACAATCAGTGGAGTCAGTGCCCATAAGCCCAAATGTGCCGCCAGAAGGTAAGCCGTCAGGCCGATAAATGGACGTATCAGTGCAATCCAACGCTGATGAGGTGTTGTCACCAGCAAATCAGCGCCGAGTTCATTCAGTGTCGGCAGTTGCAAATCGGGGTGTGTATGGTGATGCATAATCGGTTGCCTCCTTTCACTGGGTTTGGGTAATCAGGGATTGGAAATAATGCATCTGACGTGCCGCCCGTGCAGCACCTTCCGCCACAATACGACTGCCCAGCACACACGCCACCGTCCCCAACCCCGGCCAGGTGCTGTCGCCGACCATCCATAAGCCGCGCGGCCCTAAATCATGCGGAATCGCGTACTGATTAGCGTTACGCAGCGTTTGTCGCACACCGCCAACTGTTCCGCGCGGACGGTTGGTAAAATGTTCATACGTACATGGGGTAGCGATTTCATAAACCAGCGCATTTTCACCCAGATTTGGATACACCCGCCGCGCGTAATCCAATAATCGTTTGCCTGCGGCCTCCTTCTGCGCCGCGTAAGCCTCTTGTGACAAGCCTTCCCAGGGTTCAAGCTCGCAGTGGGTGGAAATCATTACGGCGCGGCAGCCGACTGGGGCGCTTTCCGTATCATTGGGAGCAGAAACCGAAATGAACATATTGTTCCCATTCCCCAATGGCAGGCTGTAATCCTGCATCAGTTGATGATGGGTGAAATCCTGTCCCCCCACCTCGCTTTCTGGTACGCCGAGAAAAACCACCATCGCCCCACCTTCTGCATCCGCATCCCGTTTCAGATAGCGATGCAGCGGTTTCGCCAAATCCGGCGCAATCCGTGCGGTGATGGCTGCCGGAAGGGCGCTAACGACCTGTCGAGCCGCATAATGTCCTTGCCGTGTGTGCAGTCTGAAATCGCCAAATTGTCCATCCAGATGTTCGACCGGGCAGGCTAATCGCAAATCACCACCCAACGCGCGATAATGCCCGACCAATCGCCGCCAGAAACCGTACATCCCGCCCCTGTGTCGTGTCAGTCCCGCCCCGCGAATCGTGATACCCAGCGCCGCATTAATCAGCGGTGCCCGGTCAACCGTGCTGTGAACCGTATCCTCAATCAACATGCCCAACAGGCCGACTAGGGCAGGGTCATCACGCAAACCAAAATGGCGTAGTGCATCACCCATCGTCCAGCCGACATACCGCGCCAATGGCAGATTCGCCAACCCGATGGTGCCTAGATTGTGCAGGGCGTCCGCCAGCGAATGCATCGGCATCTTAATGCCCCGGCGGCTGGCTTCCCAGAATGCACCCGCCAGTTGGTCGAGCAGACGCCACAGCGCACGATGAGCAGGTGTATTGCCCAGCCCGGATAACCGTTCCGCCGCCCAGCGTGCTGAATCACGATACAGGGTTACTGTTCGGTCGGGCAGCCACGCCACATAACCGGGCAGCGCTTCCCCTTCCAATGCTGTCATCCCGATTGAATCGAGGAATTCACCGCCAACCCCACCTTGCTCAAAATCCACCAGCGTAGTCGCCCCCACATCGAAGCTGAATCCCCGCCGCCGGAAATAACCAGCACACCCCCCCGGTCGTCCGTGTGCCTCCAGCAGCAGTGTCGAAAGTCCCTGCGCTTGCAACCGTGCTGCGGTTGCCATTCCAGCGATTCCTGCCCCCATAATCGCCACATCATAGATCATGCTCTACCTCCATCATAACATTCAGAAAGTTGTGAACGTTATGAATGAAGTATACAGCGGTTTTGTGAATTGGGGAACAAGTCACCCGTTCCATTTTACGAATTCGCCCAATTATCGGGGGATTTCAATCAACTTGCGCCGAAGGGTCAACTCAACTATGGTGGTGCAAGGGTAATTAACGTTATTGACCGGAGGGGATGATGTGGCGTATTTTATGGCTCGTGATTGGTGCATGGTTCAGCATAACCGCAGCGCACGCACAGGATACGCAATCCTGGTATTGGGCACGAACCAACGATAGTGGACTCGTTGCTTACACACAGGACGGCACAATCAACCACCTGATTGAATCTGGCGTAGAAGATACCAATTTTCGTGCGTGGCGCTTGGCTCCTGACTCCGCCCTAGGCATCATTACCATAGCCAATGAACTCAAACTTTACCATTTGACAGCCGATGCAGCACAGGAAATCGAAACCCCGTTTCCGCTTGTGGATAGTGGCTGGGTTGTACCGGCACATACGGGGAACAATATCGTGCTGCTTTCGGTGCTGAATGTTCAGGAAGTCCTCGGCATGTTGGTGAATGTCGAGCAAAATTCTGCTTCACCACTGACGGGGCAACTTTCACTGATAGGGGTTGCGCGGCCTGTGTTTTCGGCAGATGGCTTGTATTTGCGTTATTTCAGTATGAACCCGGAAACCGAAGTCTGGACAATTTACGAACGAAAACTGGAAAATGGTCAGGAACGAGAGATTTACACCATTGAAGGCGATACCTTTCCAATGATTTCGTCAGATACGGCTGGCGATCACTGGCTGTATATGCAGCGCGATCAGGAAACGAAATTAAACCGCTTTACCTTGATTCAAAGTTCGGGTGTCTCTGAACTGATTGCCGAAGACCCGCGTGAGGAGGGTATTATGCGCCGCATCTTCGGCGATGCTTTGATGACCAGTAATGTATTCTGCGAAGCCGACTGCACCATTGAAATGACCCCATTGATAGCTGGCCAGCCCACAATGCAGTTTACACTGCCTGTTTCGGGTTCAATTGTTAATCCGCTTCGTCAAATTGATGATACCCATCTGCTGCTGCAAGACGACCAAACCATCTGGTTACTGGGTGCGGATGGTTTTGCCGAACAGGTTGGTTACTGGAATGCCCGGAGCATGATAGCATTTGATAATGCCATTTCGCCGGACAGTCGTTATATATTGGCTTTCGAGTCATCAGACGACCCGACTACCTATCAGTTATGGGATATATCCAATCAGCAGGTTGTACTGAAACGGGGTGATTCAACCGAGTCGGTGTTTTTGGTACAGGCTTTTTATGGCGAGGGTGGCATCCTCGTTACGGAAAATGTGCAGCGTTTCAGCCTGTATCGTTTTGGCGATGGCGCTAACATCCAGCTTCCAGAATCCAACGGAATTTACTTTGATGTGTTGGCGGATGGAACCGTCCTCTATAACCATTCCCGTTCTGATGAAGCCCGTGAACAGGGCATATATCGTTACGATCCGAACAGCGAAACCTTCACCCTGTTTGTGCCAGATGCGCGTTCAATATGGGCAGAGGTTACAGATTAGCGTTTTTTGTGCCGGTGGCGGTTGAGCGCAATTTGTACCTGCTGTACCAGTGAATTGCCGGAAATTGTGCCCTTCTGCATGATCTGTGCGATGCCTTCCATTTCGGTTACACCGTCGGGTATCGTACCGCCCGTCACCGCGATCACTGGAATATCTTCTGTTTCCGGGTTTTCCCGCAGTTTTTCCAGCACTTCCAACCCGGAAATACCCGGCAGCAGCAGATCGAGCAGCAGCAGTGAAGCGGGGTTATCTTCCAGCCAGGTTATTGCCGCTTCGCCACTTTCAGCCTCGGCAGTCTGGAAGCCCGCCCGCTCCAGAATTTCAGAAAGCAGTGAGCGGTCGCGCATATCATCATCCACAATCAGGATAGGGAACTGCGGCTCGATATGGGCGACGCGGTCAATGGCATTCAATAGCGATTCGCGGTTGATCGGCTTGGTCAGGTAATCCGCCGCCCCCAAATAGTAACCAATCGTTCGCTGTTCGATGATTGACACAATGATGACCGGAATGTCGCTGGTTTCTTTATCAGTCTTCAACTGCCGCAGCACTTCCCATCCACTGACCTCCGGCATCATCACATCGCTGATTACCACTGCCGGATGTAAACGCTTCGCCAGTTCGAGCGCCTGCTTCGGACTAGTTGTACTGACCACCTGATAGGCGTACAGGCTGAGATAATCCTGTACCAATTGGAGTGCGCTGGGGTCATCATCAATGATAAGTACCAGCGGTCGTTCGGGGTCTGGCGCTGGCTCTTGAATCGATAATTTTTCGGTTTCAGCTTCCAGCGGCAGCAGCACCGTAAAACTGCTCCCTTTGTCCACTGTGCTTTCGACCCAGATATAACCCTGATGCATCTTCACGAGTCGCTGCGTAATCGCCAGCCCCAAACCCGTACCTTCATATTTACGCACGCTTGATCCGTCAGCTTGGGTAAAGGCTTCAAAAATGAGCTTTTGATCGTCCGGTCGAATGCCGATTCCGGTGTCAGCCACCACAATCGCCAGCCACTTGCCATCCACGACTCGTAATTGGGGCGGGGGAGCTGCTGCACCATTTGCTGGCTGCCCATCGCGCAGCAGCATGATATTCAGTTCCAGTGTGACGCTGCCTTCGTCCGTAAACTTGACGGCATTATCCAGCAGGTTAGTAATGATCTGGCGGATACGCTGGGCATCAGCCTGAACCAGCGGCAGTTCGGGCGTCATCCGCATATACAACCGCAACCCTTTAGCGTCTGCCTGCGGCGTAATATCAGCAATCGCGTCGTAGACCACATCCGAAATCGAAAGCGGCGCGAGCGATAAATCCATCTGCCCGGCCTCGATTTTGGAGAGGTCGAGCACATCGTTAATCAGTTCCAGTAAATGTTTGCCGCCGATGTTCACCCGCATCAGGCGGTCATTCTGTTTGGGGTTCAGTTCGCCGTATACCTGACTCAGCAGCATCTCGCTGTAGCCGATAATGGCATTCAGCGGCGTGCGGAGTTCATGGCTCATATTGGCTAAAAATTCAGTTTTCAGACGGTTAGCCGCCAACGCCTGCTCATAAAGCTGGGCATTTTTCAGCGCCAGCGCCACTTGTCCGGCAATCGTCATGCAGGTTTCATGTTCTTCAGGCGTAAAGACTCGCCCCGGTGCAATGCTGTCCAACCCGATGCTGCCGATGACGCCATCATGGACGATCAGCGGGGCTAACAGCGTCGAACGGAATCCCAGTTCTCGCAAACTCTGGTGTGTACCATCATCCTCTGGATCGCTGTCATAGACCGCCATCGCCATGCTGCCCCGTAGCAGCTTTTCAAAAGAGCGATTGTTTTCGACCGGGATGCGCTGCCCGACAATGCCGCGTGCTGGGTAATCCGCAACCACATAAGCATGACCATCTTTTTCGTTGATGAGTACCACGCCGCAGTGATCGCACTCGAAGAGTTCCGCCAGCATTCGCGCCGCCGTGTTCAGGATGGTGTCGCGGTCAAGCGTCGAACTCAACAAAGTTGCAACGTGATGAATCGAATCCAGCCGCCGCGCGCGTTGTTCCAATATTTCCAACGCAAGAGCAGCTTCGGCATGTAACCGGGCATTTTCGACCGCAATAGCTGCCTGCCGCCCCAGCGCGAACGCGGTGGATGCATCCCGTTCGTTGTAGTAACCGACTGTGAATTTTTCGACGGCAATCAAACCAATCGCCCGATTCTGGATAACCATCGGCACACCAATCCATGCGCGTGTCTGGTGCGCGGCGGGTGTAACCAGACCAGCACTCCAGCGATCAGCATGATTCCGTATATCGTCCAGCACGACCGGTTGCTGCGAAACCCACACGCGCATACTCAGACTATTTTCTTGCAGCCGGATTTCTTGCCCGCGTGGTGTACGCTGCGTCCCCTGTGAGGCAGACACAATCATCCGGCTGCCATCTTCACAGTCGGGTGCGGGTAGCATAATGCTGGCGCGGTCGTATTCCAGAACGCGATGAAGCTGCTCCAGAATGCGTTCCAGCACATCTTCATAATCCAGTGTCGAACCCACCACTTGGCTCACATCAATCAGGGTGCTGGCGATTTTGCGGCGTTCCTGTTCGGCCAGCAGCAGTTGGCGGTTTTCGATGGTCTGCGACAGATGAACGCCAATCACCATCAACAGCGATAAGTCCGGGTCGCTGTAATGATTGGAAAGTTCATTCTGAATGCTGATGACCCCGATCACCTCATTTTTGCGGTTACGGAGCGGAACGCCCAGCCATGAACGCGCATTCATGCCCGGTTCCAGATCACCGAATTCGACGTTCAAAGCAGTTAAACGGTCAGCTTCGGCTTCCAGATCACGGAAGTGTAGTGCGACCCCATGCGTGATGACCGCACGACTGAGACCTGAAAGCGGAATTGAACCGTAATACACCAGCATCCCGTCTTCGGAGGCCAGCGGGAGAGTCAACTGGTTGTCATACGGATTCAAGAGGCCGACATAAAATGATGAGGTATCGAACAGCACCGCGATTTGTGCGTAAACAACTTCCCAGATGTCTTCGTTGCTGGAAATTTGTGAGAGTGCGCGGGCAAATTCATTGAGGCTGGTGAGCAGCGTGCTCCATCCGGAATTCATTTCCAGAAGATGCAGCCGCGCAGCCAATACTTGCCCTAAGAGAACGGCTTCATTCCCGCCGCTCTGATGAATCGGTTTACGACCGTCCACCCATAAAATGCCGCGTAAATACTGTTCATAACGCAAGGGAACCAGCAGCGACGGCACTTTAAAATCCAGCCCCTCAATCGGGTGGTCGTCATCCAGCCAGTACAAACCTTCCCATCGTTCCCATGTCAGCCAGCTATCTGCGGATTGCAGCCACTCCATCACTTCAGGTGGTGGCGTATAACCGGGTGTGGTGAAAATCTGAAGCCCTGCGCTCTGCCGATTGAGCAGCCCAACGAGCGTATTGCCCACATTTTCACCCATCCAGCGCACCAGTGCCTCAGTTGCCAGTCGGGGAGTTTCCGCTTGGTTGATGGCCTCGGCCACTTTTTGGGTGTGTTCAAGGGGTGTGTGCATTGGTTTCCATCTGTCGGCTTCAATCAATCTTGAACACCATTATGGCACATTTTCAACAGCACGAGACGAAAATTTTCCGAATTCAGGGTTAGAGCTTAGCGAGAATGTTACAACTTTCTGCTCAAATGCTCATCCTGCAATGTAGGAATTATTTGGCTTGTTGGGCTGCTGCTTTGATCTGGGCGAAATGTTGTCGGCTGTGCTCTGCCGAACTGGTCACAGCCTGCGCCAACCGTAAATAACTGGACTTGCGACTCATAAATGCTGCTGGGAGATGAGCAACGGCGGCGATTGTCCCGGCTTCCGCCCGCTTGAGTTCAGCCACCAGTTCCGCCATGGTGGGATAAACCGCCAGCAGGGGTTCAAGCTGTGCCCGGTTGTTGTCCGGCCAGGGAATCGAATCGTCCCCGCCAATATTTCCCCAGATCCACATCTGGTTAAAACGCTCTGTCCAGATCAAATGCGCCACGACTTCTTTGATATTCCACTCATTGGGCGCGGGATTGTAAGCAGCTTCGGTTTCAGTCACATCGGCCAGCAAGCTGTCGAGTTCGCTGTCCAATGTGCGCTGTGTAGCCGTCAGCCGTTCAACCAATCCCTCTACAGTTGCCGGTACATCCGGGGCAGGCCGACCGGAAAGTTTCATCTGTACAGTTTGTTTCTGGCTGCCACGATAAAATTCAACGGCGATCACGTCGCCAGCTTTATGCGGCGTGATGACCATTTGTAGCGACGGCCAATCGGTGACGGAATGCCCATCCACCTTGACAATGACATCATGTATTTGAAGTCCGGCAGCCTGCGCTCCCAATCCATCCAGCACACCATCCAGCAGCAAACCCTGTTTGACCGGGATGCTGAGTCGTTCTGCTGTTGCAGCATCCAGAAGAGAAGGGTAGATGCCGAGCATCGGGCGGCGCATCAGGCGTAAATCCAGCCCGGTTTCCAGTACCGATTGTAAATTCTCCAGCGCGGATTCCCATTCACCGCGGAACTGTTGGGCAATTTGCGCCCACCCTTCGCCTTCACCAATGCCGCTGTGCCGGATTGTTACCTGTGTGCCCTCGCCCGATTTGTCGAGGTGAACATCAACATGAGTAGCATATGGTTCACCGCGTCCATGCCAGCTAAAAGCCACGTGTTCATCCGGTTTAAGCGCCGTAAAATTGCCCACCACATAATAGCCAATGTGCCATGACAGGAATAATGCGCCTTCGACTCGTGCATCAACTTGGGCATTATCCGCGTACCATTCGCGCAGTGCTGTTGCGTTGGTGAAGGCACGGTAGACCAGTGCAGACGGGGCGTTTACGCTGCGGGTAAAGGTAAACGTCTGGGCAAGCGTTTCGGTGAACATGCATCCCTCAATTCTAAAGCTATGGTGGAACTATTTTACCATCATAGAACAAAATTTCTTCAGAAGTCAACGATTGCCTGACGATGGCTGGACTCGCCGGGAGGTGGGCGCTATAGTTGCGGCTGAATAGTGGGATGAGGTTGTTTATGCGTGTTGTCCGATCAAGAATTTTCGTCCTGTTTATGCTGCTGTTGCTGACAAGTTGTGCTGGAGGCACATCCGGCGGCGCGCCCATCGCGGTGCCGATCATCACCCAACAGCGCACACCGCAGGATGTGGTACAGACTTTCTTGGATAACTGGAAAGCCGGGGACTACCAGAATATGTATGCTGCGCTCAGTTCACAGAGCCAGAGCTTATACACCTTTCCGGTTTTTCAGGCCATCTACGAAGAAACCTTTCTGCAAATTGGGGTGACGGATCTGACTTACACCCTGCGCGAAACACAGCTTCAGGGCGCTTCGGCAGCCGTAAGTTACGATCTGAGTATCGTCTCGCCTGTTTTTGGCACCATTGACGACCCCGCCCGAACCATGCGTCTGGTTGAATCGCCTAATGGTTGGGGCATCGCTTGGTCGAGCATGGATATTTTTGATGGTCTGGCCGCTGGGTCGCGTGTGAGTGTACAGTCTCGGCAGGAGCCTCGTGCTGATATTCTTGACCGCAATGGCCGGCCGCTGGTGCAAACCTCTGGCACGATGGTCGCGTTGTACACGGCTCAACAGAATATGCCAAATGTAGACGATTGCTTGAACTTGGCGGCACGTTTGTTGAAGCAGCGCCGCTATGATCTGCAAGCCTACTTCAACCTCTTCAATGTGGATACCATATTTTACTTGGGCGAAATTGACGCTCAAACCGATGCCCTTGAAGGCGCGGCGCTGGATGCAACCTGTGGCATCAGTGGGCGTTTCCCGCGGGATACCCGCTACTACGCGGTGGGCGGCGGCGCGGTGCATGTCACCGGATACATAGGCCAGATTCCGGCTGATCAGGTTGAAACTTGGCGCGAACGGGGTTATGAACCCGGCGATCTGATTGGATTGAACGGAGTGGAATCGGTATATCAACAAACGCTGGCCGGGCAGCCGGAAAGAGTGCTGCGGATTCTGTCCCCATCAGGTGTGCTGCTGCGCGAATTGGGGGGCAGAGAAGGGACTGATCCGCAGCCTGTGACGCTGACCATCGACCTTGATTTACAGCGGGCAACCGCGCAGGCGATTGTGGATGCTTTTAATTATGCCGAACCCAATTGGGCGGCGCAGGGCATTTCCCCCGGTGCTGGGGCAGTGGTCATTGATGTAAAAACGGGTGCGGTGCTGGCGATGGCGAGCTTCCCGTGGTTTGACCCCGGAATCTTCAACCCGGATACCCCGGCGCTGGCACAGAATCCCACTCTGATTGCGGGCCTGTTTAACGATGAACGCCAGCCCTTTACCAACCGCGTCACCCAGCAGCAGTATTTCCCCGGTTCGACGTTCAAAATCATCACCACCACCGCTGCCACTGCCGAAAATTTAATGGACTCAAGCGATATTTTTGACTGCCAGTTGCAATGGGATGGTCGGGAACGTTTTGGTGATACTTCTTCGCCGCGTTTCGATTGGCGGGCATTAGAACCGGAAGACTCGCCCAAGAGCCTGCCAGCCGGACAGATCACCGTTTGGCAGGCTTTGGCCGCTTCATGCAATCCCTTCTTTTACGAAATGGGTGCACGGCTGTTTCTGGAAAGAGGCAGTGATGTTTTGCTGAATTATGCCCAGCGCATGGGTTTGGGCAAGCTGACTGGAATCGATGTCATGCAGGAAGTAGCCGGAACGTTGCCAGCGACTTCCAGTGTCGAACAAGCCATTAATGAGGCGATTGGTCAAGGCGGTATTCAGGTCACCATGCTTCAGATGGCGCATATGGTGGCGGGGGTCGCTAACGGCGGAACACTTTACCAACCCTATATTGTCCAGCAGGTGGGCGGTGCGGACGGTGCAGCGCCCACCTATGTGGCCGAACCCAATGTTGTGGGCGAACTCAACATCAGCCAATCGGCGCTGGATATTGTGCGAACCGGAATGTGCGCCGTGACGGTTGATGAAACCTACGGCACAGCCGTTTTCGACTTCTACGACATCACCTATACCGTATGTGGCAAAACCGGAACCGCCCAGACCGGACGCCGTGAACCGCATGGCTGGTTTGTCGCCTTTGCCCCGGCAGATGACCCACAGATCGCCATAGCTGCAATGGTCGAATTCTCCCGCGAAGGTTCAGAAACCGCTGGCCCAATCGTCCGCCGCATTTTGGATGCCTACTTTGGCGACCCCGAATATGCCTATCCCGAATGGTGGAGCGAAGGCCCATACGTCCCGCTGGAAATGCGCGAAGGTATGACCCTCGGCTAACCCATTACTTTTGTAGGGGAGGGTCTGAGACCCTTCCCCTGTTGATTAATCACTTTTGTTTAAGCTGGTAAGGCGAAACAGAGCAATAATAGCCTTTATGGTAATTCAAAAATTGAAGTCTATTGCCTCTAATTTGTATAGGGGTGGAAACATCGTTTTTAGCCCCAAAGGTGAATTCCTAGTGCATGGTGGATTGTCACCGGATAGTATTTGTTTATGGGATGTAAAAACTGGCGAACTCATTCAGACATTATGTGGGCATGAAAAACTGATTCATTGTCTAGATTTTAGTTCTGATGGCAAACTCTTTGCGAGTGCCGGTAATGATTCAGTGATAAAGCTTTGGTATGTCCCTACACGGGAAAATTTTCAGACCTTAACCTTTCATAAAGGGATTGTCTCGACTGTTTTGTTTTGTCCTAAACGTCCACTTTTGGCTAGTGCAAGTTTTAAAGAAGGGATTGTAAGACTCTGGAATAATCAAACGGGCGAAATAGTGCAGGAATTCGAATATGGATTTACCCGTTTTGCACCCTCTGGAGATGCTATAGCTATTGGAAAGCACAATGCCATAACAGAATATAGTGTTGAGACTGGCACTCCTTTAGCGGTGATAGAGGTAGAAACTGAAGGTATTCCAGAAATTGTTTACAGCCCTGATGGTAATTTTTTAGTTTTTACATCTAAAGGCGAATATCTTGGTGTATGGGATGTTCACAAGAAACGAGTGATAAATACAATAGGGAAGCTAGGCGATGGGATTGTCAATACAGTTTTTTCGCCAGACGGAAGGTTTTTGGCTGGTTCTTCTGTATATGAGACCTCTATCAAATTATGGGATTTTATGACAGGCGAATCACTCCACACTATTTATGGTAGGTTTGATGAAATTACTGCTTTGTCTTTTAATCCTGATGGATCAATGCTTGCAATAGGAATAGGAGGACGTTTCGGATACAACATCGAATTGTGGAGCATATCCCAAGAGAGATAGGGGTATATCACTCAAAATGCGCGAAGGCATGACCCTCGGCTAACCACTTATTTTCGTAGGGGAGGGTCTCAGACCCCCCCCTCTGCATAATTCACATTTGTCTGTGAAGATCAGCCCGAATCAGATAACGTTCGTCATTCACCTGACCACCCCATAAATCAGCCTGCTCGCTCAAATTCTGAACAGAAATGTTGACTAGCGAGGCCGGAAGTACGTCCACGATTTGCTCAGAATGCAGCCCCGCGCCTGTATGCCAGAAGCCCTCAACTAACAGAATCCCTCCACCCGGTTTGAGCAACCGTACCCACCGTTGCAGCACTTGATCCGGTTCAGGCAGTGCCCACAACAAATGGCGGCAAATCACCACATCAAATTGCTGTGCGGGTAATTGGGGAAAGGCCGCATCCATCACTTGAAATGTGATAGACTGGCGAGCAGCATTCGCTTTCGCTTCCGCCCGTGCAATCATTTCCGGCGAAAAATCAATCCCGGTCACCTTGTAGCCCAGTCCGGCAAGCACAATGCTCAGCGACCCTGTTCCACAGCCAATATCTAATACTTCAGCGGGGTTAGTTGGCAGCGCCTCTCGGAGCAACTTCGTCCAGGCCGCAAGAATGCCCGGATCACGCAGTCCATGATCGGGTTGCTCATCGAATGAAGCGGCTTCTGTGTTCCAAATTTGGCGGGATGTATCTAACTGCTGTAGATACTGAGGGGTAAGGTCATTGTGCATGATGCTCTCTCCTTACAGTGTGAGGCAGATAGATTGATTCTAGGGTTGCAAACATTTCAGGATGGTTTATTGCAAAAACTGGCAGGAAGATGAGCAGCCCGAACGTACTAATTGAAATAAATGTAATATTACCTGTTCCTGCCTGTTTAACAGGCGTAGAATCGATTGTGGCAAAATGAAGGGCGTTACCCAACTTGGATAACGCCCTTTTTTCATCATGGATTGCTTAAAACCTTAACCGCCCGTACACAGATTTTCCTCGCAAGGCACGGTGTCGTTATCCGGGTCAAGGCTGAAGTTGCCCGCCTGCAAACAGGCCCGCGCTTCTTCACATGTGAACAATTGGCTGCATGTAAACGCCGTTGATGGGCAAACCACTGTGCCGCCTACTGTAGCTGTTGCTAGTGCGGCAGGCACAGGTGTTGAAATCGCCTGTACAGGATTGACGATTACTTGCCCCGTATTGGGGTCAATACCTAGTCCGGGGCCGAGGATGGTTACACCTGCTACATTGCTGATGAGCAGTGCGAAATCGCCTGTCAGCGGTTCGGTACGTCCATCAGCCCCTTGGTCAGCAATAATCAACAGATAGCGTCCACTTGCGGTAATGCGTACCGGGCCGAGCGTGATCAGATTTTGTCCGGCAACCGCCCGACCAACCGCCAGAAATTGCGTTGGATTATCAAATGGGCTGACGGCGACCAATGGCGATTGATTGCCCCGAACCGTGAGGACTTCGATTCGTAATGCCGCACCTGCTGGAGCATCGAAACAATAGCCGAAGGCCGTTTTGCGTGGGGTAAATTGACCCTGAATAACCTGCCCAATGCCGATCACATCCAGAATATCGAACTGTTCGTCGAAGGTGAAAAGGCACTGGTTTGCGCCAAGTTCGAGGTCTGGGGGCAGCAGGGCGGTAATCCGGCGGCGTAAATCAGCGAACAAACCATCGGCATTCTGGATGGCATTAAGCGCGCCAATCACTGTTGCCTCACCAATCACACCCGAAGCGGGTTGGGGTTGGCCACACGCTTCAATCCACAAATCAACCGCCAGCCGCACCTGCGTCATCGCGCTGTTAAAGTCCACCCGTAGCGGTTCGAGTGTTGGGAAGTTGGCAGCTAGGAGTGGGTTCGCAATATTGATATCACTGGGGCGTGCCGGAAAGTTTTGGCAGGCCGAACGTTGACCCAACGCGACCGTCGTCCATGTGCCGCGAATCGAATCCAGTGAAGGCTGGGCCAGATTAAGCCGTTCCAGCATCAACCGCAGCGTACCCAGATAATTATCCTGACTATCCTGTGAAACCGGGGCAGCCGAAGCCACGATGCCATCAATCGGCAGGTCAAGCAGACTGCCGCCAGAAAGCTCCACAAATCCCGCTGTCACCCAACCGAGCGTCCCGTTGAAGTTCACCTGTAACCACGCATTGTTCGCCGTCCGCCCCAGAACAGGGAAAACGGTATAGCGCAGCGGATTTGCCAGCACCGGATAAGCTGTGCTTGGGCCTGCACGCAAGCGTAAGCCGCTGTCCGCCAGCCGTCCGCTGATCGGGCCAGAAGCGTCAGTTGCGCCTGAACGGGGACTTTCGAATCCGCCGTAAGGAATGCTGCGTGGATCAGCCACCGGAAGTGTGTTGATGTCCCCGAACAAATTGATGACCGGGAAGCCCACCCAGCCTTCTTGACCATTAAAATCAATTCGTATCCACTGGTTATCTGGGCTGCGTCCAGTGGCGGGTGCTGTCCACCCCGCAGGCACAAAACCCAATACATCCGCACCTAAAGCTGGCGAAATGCGGACATTTACGCCATCCCGGTTGATGAGTACAGTGACATCTGGCACCGGAAGCGGCTGGGCGAGCGCCGTGCCGAACGAGAGCCATGCCGCCGCCAGCAGGAAGATGAACCAGCCTGTTTTTCGCATCGTGTTTCCCCTCTGTTACGCCTTTTAGTATAACGTTTCTTGTGCCAGCGCAATAGCGGCCTGAAAAGCTGGGTAGTGCGAAAGTCCTATAGGGACAATGTTTCGTCTTTAGGTTGATGCAAAAGGTTTAGGATTACGTTTAGGATAGTGATTTGATAGGAGACACACAGCGTGCTGAAACGTGGTTTATTGCAAAATCACTGGCCTTTCCTTGTACTGCTGCTTATTGCACTGCCCTTGTTGATGATTCGGCTGGCGGAAGTGCCCTACACATGGTATGACGAAGGCTTGAATTTAAACGCTGCAAGGTCATTGGCAACGACCGGACTGTACGGGCTTCCAACAGCCGATGATTTACGCTTGTCTGATCCGGCTATTCAGACCGGGCCGCCAATGATTATTCCACTGGCGGCACTGTACAGCCTGTTTGGGCCGAACCTGACAGTGATGCGTCTTTTTACCGTGCTGTTTGGCATCTTGACGCTGATTGCCCTTTATAGACTATCTGCCCGTTTGCATGGCCCATTTCCAGCATTTATCACCGTGCTGCTGTTGATTATGATGCCAGGGGATACCACAGCTAATTTTATCCTCTTAAGCCGTCAGGTATTGGGCGAAATCCCTGCGATTTTGTGCATCACCCTCGGTCTGCACTTCCTGCTCCGCCCAACGCGCCACTTTGGGAATAATGTCTTGGTTGGCCTCTGTTTCGGGCTGGCAGTTGTTTTGAAGTCTCAGGTGCTGCTGGTGCTTTCGGCAACCATTGCTCTGTTTGCGATCTACTGTGTATTAATTGACCGTTCAGCATGGCGTCAGTGGGCAACCATCATTGGTGTGATGGTTGCGTTATATCTTGCAGATTGGTCTTGGCGTCTGTCGATGGCTGGGCTGGACTCGACCCGGAATTTTGAGGTGCTGCGCGAAGGGGCATTGATTCACATCTTCCCTTTTCGCCCACTCAGTAACCTTCAGGATACAGGTGTACTCATACGGTTGGGTTATTCGCTGCTGGCCTGTGGTAGTTTCTTTCTGATTCGCTGGCGTATCCCGGAGTCGCATCCGGCGGAATCCAGCAAACAGCGTGTTGAAGTTTTTGTCGTGCTGTTCAGTTTGCTGTGGGTGCTGTGGTTTGCGCTGGTTTCAATTGGCTGGCGGCGTTACGCCTTTATAGGACAGGTCTTTAGCACCATCTTGATAGCCTATGCCATCAATTGGGTGTGGTTGCGGCTACGCTGGCCTACGAACCAGAAGGTTTATGCTGGATTGGTGGCTGTCTGTTTAGTGGCGGTTTTGCCCGTCTATTTGCCCGATCTGACCAACCATCAGGGCGATGATTTTTTTGCCATGATGAAATACATCGAGGATGAGATTCCAGCAGAAGCGCGGATTGTGTCGTGGGAGTGGCCCATGAGCTATTTTACCGAGCAGCAGTATATTTACCCTGAAACCAAAGTGGTGAATGCTGTAACACAGGCATTTTTCTTCCAGCGTCCCTATGACTCAGCCATGTTTGATCCGCTGGCGCAGTGCCCGGATTATATCCTTCTCGGCTCATTTGTATTTGATCGGTATACGTTGGGAGCAGCTTTGGAAGTGGCGGATGAAGCCCCGCTATTTCGCAGTGGCATCTATGAAATCCACCGAATACCTGCTGAAGAATTGCAGCCAGTGAACAATCATCAACCCTGTTCACCGCGCCAAACAACGCAATTCAGAGTGGCCAGCAACCATTAAGCAAATTAGGAAACATCATCGCCGATCATTGGGGGTGTAGGCTGGGTGTCTTCATCCACAAGAGCAGCGGTTATCAGTGGTAGTTTGGGCATCTCGACCACCCGCTCAACCGTTGCTGTAGGGTCTTCCATCGCTGGTGATAGGGCAGGTTGTGTTTCTGTGGAAACTTTTTTGGGGATAATTGGAGCAGGAACAATTGGGCTTTCCACTACCGGATGTGCAGGCAAGTTGGGCGTGCTGCCCAGTGGGCGAGTCTGTGCAGTGGGCATGGCAATGGCGCGCTGTGCTTCAGGTGTATTGATGCGCTTGAGAGCAGCATAAGCGGTGCGGCGAACAATTTCCTGTGTATCTCGCAGCGCAACGGACAGGGGTTCAACTGCCCAATCAGCATTCAACTGCCCCAGTACAGCCGCTGCATTGCGCCGCGTATGCCAATCTTTGTTGCGCAGTGCAGCCAGAAGAGTCACCTCTACCGGGGCACTTTCCAATTTGATGAGAGCTTCTGCTGCTGCCAACCGCACCTGTGCCGGCAGTCGTTTATTGTAGAAGACCATCATCAAGGCTTCCGCCGCAATTTTTTCTTTCATCTCCGCCAGCGTTTGTGCCGCACGGATGATATGTTCATATTGGCTGCTGTTGAGTTGGGCAATCAGGCGAACAACCTGGCTTTCTTCATCCGACTGATTCTCGCCATCCTCGTCCATTTCCTGCTGGAATAACGAATCAAGCGTGCTGATGAGTACCATCCGCACTTCCGGGTCGCCTTCAGCCACCAGAAGCATTTGCAGGGCGGGGATAGCGCTGCTGGCACCGAGCGCGCGCAAAGCCATCGCCGCACGCTTCCGCAGATCAACTTCAGGACTTTTCAGCAGATCAATTAGCCCACGAGTATCGTTTTGGGCTTGCATTCGCCAGATGTCGTAGTTCGGGTCTGTCACAATTCAGGTCTTTTTCTCAATGGTTATGAACAGTTTATCATACGAAAACCTAACACATTCACAAAAACCGTAAAGGATTCACAAAATTCGTATATTTCGTGCTTTATCTACCGCCCATTGTTGTCTGAAGATACGCTCAATGAATTGATTTTCAATGAGAAAAATATGAGTGAGCAGAGATTGTATAAATTAGGCAAAGGCAAAAATGAACGCGTTCACCAGCCTGAAACGCCAGATGGAACTGGTGCATCGCCCGCCGTTTGATTAAACATTCATGAGAAAGCCACTGCCTGTACATCCGAACGAGAGACTCTCAGCATATAGATGTATGTCTTCACTTTCCAGCAGAAGGTGAGACTTATACGATCCCGTTACACACATGATTTTAGAGGAGAGTCCAGAGATGTACCGTTTTAAAGGGATGATGGTTGTTATGCTGGCAGTGCTTTTAGGCACGTTGGCGCTTTCCGCAGGCGCACAGGATATGCCCGCGCCACAGGTTAATCTGGCGGGCGATCAGCTTGTGCTCGGTGGTTTCGTGACGATTGACTCGATCTACAGCGAAGGCCCCGGATTCGTGGTCATTCACCGCGCTTCCGATGGTGGTGTTGCGGGTGTCTCGCAGCCTCTGGCAGCAGGCTGGACGAATAATCTACGTATCAATCTTGATACCACACTGGCCGAAGCCCAGATGAGTGCCATGCTGCATGTGGACGATAACACGGTTGGTACCTATGAATTTGGCACGGTCGAAGGTGCAGATTCCCCGGCAAGAGTGGGTGACCAACTGGTGAACCCCATTTTCAACGCTCAGGTGTTGGATGCAACCGATCAAAAACTGGCGAATGGTGAAGTTACCATCAAGGCTGTGGCCGTCCCGGTCGATAGCTGGGTGGTCATTCATGCTGGCGATGCTACCAGTTTCGGCGCGGTGTTGGGACAGACTTTGGTTCCGGCAGGCACAGCCACCGACGTAAAAGTGGCAGTCAGCGGTGATGTGACAACTACCCTGTGGCCGATGTTGCATGTGGACAGCGGCGCGGCGGGTACCTATGAATTCGGCAGCGTAGAAGGTGCAGATGGCCCGGTCGTTGTGAATGGCGAAGTGGCTACCTTCCCGATTTGGACAGTGAATCACATCCGCGTGAATGACCAGATTGTGGTGCGCGGTGATGGTATGGAAGTCAACGCCACCCCGACAGTGCTGGCGAAGTCGGTACTGTCAGAAGGCCCCGGCATTCTGGTTATCCATGCCAACGATAATGGCAATGCAGGCGCAATTTTGGGTGCAGCTTTTGTACCGGATGGTTTCAGCGGTAATGTGACGGTTGAACTCGATGCTTCCGCAGGGATTACCCCGGTAGTGTGGCCCATGCTGCATGTGGATGCGGGTACGGTCGGCGTTTATGACGGTTTGGAAGTAGACACAGTTGCCAGCGCCAACGGCGAGGCAGTCACCTTCACCATCAACATCGCCCCTTCACTGATACTGGAAGATCAGGCATTGGCGGATGGCAGCATTACGATCCACAAAGCCCTGATTGATGCGGCAGGCTGGATTGCCATTCATTCGGATAATGAAGGCGCACCCGGCCCGGTCATTGCTACTGCTTTGGTACACCCCGGCGCGAACTGGGATGTGGTGATCCCGGTGGACGCAGCACAGGCTGGCGCGCGCGTGTTCCCGATGCTGCACTATGATACCGGTACGTTGGGAGCATATGAATTCGGCACGGTTGAAGGCGCAGATGGCCCGGTATTCGTAGGCGAAACAGTGATTGTCTCTCCATTGAACATTACCCAATAGTGAGCCTCACATCATCCCCCTGATGTGTTGCCGCCAGCCCACAGTGTTTCTACGCTGTGGGCTGGCTTTTTTAATCAGAACATTTCTTTTTTCGAACCCACTCCTGCCCTGCATCAATTTCTATAATCCAAAGCAGTGCTACACTCAAAAAACAGGTATGCAAAAGATGCGGGTATACGAAACATGGAAGCGAATGCACGGGTGGATTATCTGGAACAAAAGGTTCGGGTTTTAAATCGGCTGGCGGAAATCAGCGCGGTTTTGAATTCGACGCTCGAACTGGATGCGTTGCTGGGTTATTTGATGAACACAGCCGCGGAAATTACGGATGCTGAAGCGGCTTCTGTGCTGCTCTGGGATGAGAAGACGCGCGAACTACGTTTTACCGCGACCACGACCCGGCAATCCGCTTTGAACCTCATCGGCCAGTCCGTGCCGTTGGAAGGCAGTATCGCCGGAACTATCTTGGCAGAAAACCGGATTGTACAGGTGGAAGATGCCACCGCCGACCCCCGACACTACAAAGAAACCGATGAGGAAACCCAGTTCAAAACACGTTCGGTGCTGGGTGTGCCGATGACCATCAAAGACCGGGTGGTTGGTGTGCTGGAAGTGTTGAATAAGCGGCAGCTTCCCTGGACAGAAGAAGATCGTGATTATCTTTCCGTGCTTGCGGCACAGGCAGCCGTTGCCATCGAAAGTGCTCAATTGGTGGCCGCGCTCCAGAAGGCCAATCAGGAACTAAGCGAGTTAGACAAACTTAAGAACGATTTCATCGCTATCGCCTCCCATGAACTGCGTACCCCGCTGGCGATTATCTTGGGTTATGCCAGCTTTTTGCAGGAAGAGGCTGAAGGCAAACTGAGCGAACACGCAGCGAAAGTATTGGCAAGCGGTTTACAACTGCGCCGTATCATCGAAGAACTGATGAACCTGCGTTACCTTCAGCAGAGTGCCGCCGAACTGTATCTGGAACCTGTTCCGCTGGATGAATTGGTGGATGATGCGGTTCAGGAAATCATCAAACTGGCCGAGGCCAAAAAGCATAAGCTGGAATTGACTGCCCCCAAAGATGTGATCGTTCAGGTGGATCGTATCCGCACGGGAATTGCGATTTCCAACTTGCTCAATAATGCTGTGCGCTTCACCCCCGAAGGCGGCACGATTAATGTGAAGGTAGAATCTCGGGGTGACGAAGCTTGGGTTACGGTGGTGGACAGCGGCATCGGGATTGCAGCCGATCAAATCGACCGCATCTTCGAGAAATTTTATCAGGTACAGGATCATATGACGCGCACGCATGGTGGGTTGGGCATTGGCCTGAGCATTGCCCGTGCGTTGGTAGAGGCGCATGGCGGGCGTGTCTGGGTAGAAAGTGACGGTTTGGGGGAAGGTGCGCGCTTTACACTGACCCTGCCTGTGGCGACTTAAAATTCACTGTGTAATTTGGGGAGTTGTTTCAACCTAAATTGTTATTCGCTTCGCAAGGCGCGGCTGATGACCAGTTGACCGAGTCGCCACGCTGGATAAATGCCTGCTGCCAGTGATGCGATCACAGCGACGGCGAAAGCCTGTGCAAATTCCCCGGCTTGCAGCGTCAACTGCATCGTCCAGCCAAATGATCGCACGTTAATCACATAAATCAGCACCAGCGCCAGCGCGAGACCAATGGGTAAAGCCAGTGTGCCAGCGGTGAAACCCATCAGTCCGGTTTGAATCAGCGTATAGCGCCAGAGTTGGCGGGGCGTCATGCCTGTGGCGCGCATCACGCCATACTGCCGGGTTTGTTCCAGTTGCAGTGACATAAGCGCGCTCAAGACCCCGATAAAGGCTACTACTGTCGCCAGAATTTGCAGAGCCACCGTGATCGAAAAGGCGCGTTCGAAGACCTGAAATACGCCCGCCCGCAAATCAGCGTAACTTTGTACCCGCAGATCGTAACCAACCAGTGTTTCGGTTTGGAGTTTATCGATCACCGCGCGGGTATCCAGACCGGGTTGAAGGAATAGAGCAATATTGGTGATGTACGGATCGTCATAAAATGAACGATAGACCGGATCAGCCATGAACACCGTGCCCTGATCGGTGGAGTAGTCATAAAACACGCCCGCAATCGTGAAAGTCTGTTCGCCCTTGTCGGTCAGTAGTTTGATCTGGTCGTTTTCGGGCGTGATGCCCCTGCGGAAGGCGAAGGGTTCGCTGACGATAATTTCGCCCGCCTCCATCGCTGCCCAATAATCCCCATCCGGTGCGTGATTCCAGATGAAATCGCGGCCTCCCTGTGCTGGGTCATAGTCGATCACGGCGATATTCACTGGGGGTAAGTCCGGGTAGTCTGGCGCAACAATCGTCACTTGTCGCACGGTTGCTGCCCGTTCAACGCCTTCGACCTGCCGCAGCAAATCAGCAATGGCCGGGTCAGTATTGGCGGTGGCGCTGGTCACAGTCAGCAGTGGCGGCGAGATGTAAATATCTGCGCCCAGTGTTGTATCCAGCCAGTCAGAAATGGTGTTGCGGAAGCTGCCGATCATCACGCTGACACCCACAATGACGCTCACGGCGATGGTCAGCGCAGCCACAGCAATGGAAGTCCGGCTTAAAGAGCGAATCACAGCGCGCGGAGCCATGCGCCCGATGACGCCGAATAGTTGATTGGTCAACGGGGTCGCCAACCGCATCATAATGATCAGTACAATCGGCGTGAACAGCGCGCTGCCAATCACAATGGCGAACAGCGCGCCGAAGCTGATATACAGGCTGTTGGTAGGCAGTTGGAGCAGCAGTAATCCAACGATGTTCATGATGACTGCCCCAGCGGTCATAACCGGGATCAGCCGTTGGGCGCGTGCTTCTACATCTGAACGGCGCAGTGTTCCGGCGGGTGGGGTGCGGGTAGCTTCATAGGATGGAATAAGGGCGGCGGCTAAACTGGCAATCATGCCGATGACCGCACCTTTCACCAGCGTGAACGGCAGAACAGTGACGCCTTGAACATTGACGGTGAAATACAGATCGCTGATGGTTTGCGATACCAATCCAACCGAAGCACGTCCGAAAATGATGCCTAAAGCTAATCCAAGTATCGTTCCAATCAGACCAAGCAGCGCAGCTTCACCGATAATCAGCGCGAAAATCTGGTCACGGGTTGCCCCCAATGCGCGCAGCACCCCGATCATGGGGCGGCGTTGGACAACACTGAAGGTCACGGTGTTGTAAATCAGGAAGATGCCGACCACTAATGCCAGCAGACTTAGGGCTTGCAGATTCAGTTCAAATGCAGCGGTCATCTGGTCAAGCGCACTGTTGGACTCGATGGGCGTGGTGATGCTTGCGCCGGATGGCAGCAGATTTCTAATCGGCGTCAGATCGTAACCTTCGGGCAAAATCAGGTCAATGCGGCTGATTGTGCCTTCGGTGCGGGTGACTTCCTGAGCAGTAGCAATGTCGGTCAGCAGCAAATTATCCAATGCCTGTGCGCTCGCCCGGTCGTCGGGTTGAAGCAGACCAACAATCTGCACCGTTACCGGACGATCACCCGTTTGCAGGCGCAGTTCATCACCTGCCTGAAGGCCGAATCGTTCCGCCATCGGCTGACTCATCAAGACTGTGCCGGGAACAGCGATAAAAGCATTGACTGCTAAAGCCGCATTCGGATTTTCACCCTGTACATCAACAGCCGTCAAATAACTGCGGAAGGGCGGTTCAGCAAAGGGATCAATGCCCAGCAGTCGCATCGGCTGCTGCCCCAAATCCATCGCGCGCACATAATATTCAACCACTGGGGCGCTGGCACGTAAACCGAGATCAACCCGAATCTGCCGGTAGATTTCGGTTGGCAGTCCATTCGGCCCACCGATAATTTGGTGAGTGGCTTTGCCGGTGATGCTTTCGGTGCTCAGGTCAAAGGCGCGGCTGGCAGAACCGTTGGCGATATCGATGGCAATCACCATCGCCACCCCGAGCGCGACACCGATTACAAAAAGAATGCTTTGCAGCAGGCGGCGGCTGATGTAGCGACGGGCAAGACGCAGGATAATGGGAGATGGCATGTGTGGGTGACAATCCAGATTATTGCAGAATGACTGAGAGGCTAACGTATCAGCCTTAAGGGGATGTGAGAACTGATCAGGGAGGGTCTCAATCCCTCCCCGACAAGAATCGTATTCACTGGATAGCAACCCCTATGTTTGCTCCATCGCATAGCCCAGCTTCTTTAGCGCCTCAACAGCAGCGCGGCGGAAGGTGTCGTTATTGGAATTCAGAGCAGCGAGTAAAGGATCAATAGCGCGGGGGTCGCCAATTTTGCCGAGTGCTTCGGCGGCGTAGACCGGAGTCTTGAAACCGGGCGCATCTAATGCTTGGATGAGTGGGTCTACCGCGCGGATATCCCGAAGTTTGCCCAGCATCATCGCGGCGCGTCCGCGTGTAATCAGGTCTTCGTGGTCGTTGCGGACAGTCATGATGAGGGCGCGGACGGCTTGTTCACCGCCAACCATTCCCAGCTTCATGACGGCGGTGCGGCGCTTGTCTTTGTCAAACCCGCGTAGGTCGGCCAATATCTGCTTGATTTCTTTCGGGTCAGGATCCATGATTGCTGAACCTTTCGGCTAATAAAGACGCTCTAACAGACCAGCAATAATTACATTTGATTATGGCCGAAAACCTTGCGTACCGCTAACGACGGGTTCGGTATTCATCGTAATGACCAGTTTGCCCTCATGAATGCGGCATACACGGTCAGCTAACGGGACGATTTCAGGATTATGGGTTGCCATGACCAGTGTTTTGCCCGCATCACGGGTGAGTTCGAGCAGCAAATTTAGTACATTTCGTCCTGTATCTTCGTCTAAATTGCCTGTTGGCTCGTCGGCCAGGACGAGTGCAGGTTCATGCGCCAGTGCGCGGGCGATGGCGATACGTTGCTGTTCGCCGCCGCTGAGTTTATCCGGGAAGGTATCCGCCCGGTTGCCGAGGCCGACACGCTCCAGCAGGGCATGTCCACGTTTTTCGGCAGATCGTCGGCTTTCCCCCCGCAGTTCGCCGGGAAGTGTAATATTTTCAAGCACGGTTAGAGTTGGGATGAGGTTGAAGAACTGGAACACAATGCCGATCTGGTCACGCCGAAACAGCGTGAGTTGGCGCTCGTTGAGCCTCATAATGTCGGTTTCGCCGATGATGATCTGGCCGGAGTCGGCATGGTCAATACCACTGATGAGGTTAAGCAGGGTGCTCTTACCACTGCCGCTTTTGCCCAGCAGGACGAAGAATTCGCCCGCCTCAATCTCCAGATTGACGTTATCCAGCACCAGTCGTGATTGGCCGCCTTCTTCAAAGTGTTTGCTAAGGCTGCGTATTTGGAGGATGGATTTTGGAGGAACGCCGTTGTTTTTCATCACAACTTTCAGTTTACGATATTTGTGCTCATTTTCACAGAGCCGATTGTACCATATGGCTGCGTTGAGTGGATGAGATTTGGCTGATAATTCAGTTTAACCATATACCAATCTCTCATAAATAAACAATTGATGATTTTCTCGTAACGCCACCCATAAAACACCCTCTCTCAAGTAGCGTAGCACGATTGCGAAGGCGAGAGGATAAAGATGGCAACCGCAAGATCAGCAAGCTCAATGACCGCGAGCTTGCTTTCAGCTTTGCAGATCGCTTCACCAAACCCCACTGGGTGATCCTCGCCGATGACAACAAGTTCTGGCTCGCTCGATATTTAACTCAGATTTAAGGTGACGTTGAGTGGATGTTTAAACAAGGGCATTTCTGTTGTCGTATCGTAAAAACAGATACGAAATGCAATGGAGACACCCGAAGATGGCAAATACAGATCGTGCCAGAAAGTTGCTGGTACGAACCGCACTGGTGACCAGCACAACAATTGCGACCATCGTTGGCGCGCAAAATCTCGCCATGTTAGATGCAAACCAATTTCTAATGACAGAAACGCCAGTGGCTGAAAATGCAATCGTGCTTTCGCCGAGTGCCGCGGCTACATCAGTAGAGGTTATTCGAGCCGCACCTGAGATCACGATTTTACAGGCAGCACCAAGCATTATCATCCTGCGTCAATCCGGGGAGGTATCCGCTGCACTCCCGGTGACTGGCAGCACAAACACGAACAACACTATTCAGCCACCTATCCCGGCGCAGATTGCCGCCCCTGATCCTGTGATCGTTCAGCAGCCCGTTCCACAGCAGAGCCAGTCATCTCGATGAGACAGTTACACTTCATTGAGTTTCGGGCGATGGGCTGCCAAGTAAACGCGCAGATCGAGACGGAAGCCGACGGAAATACAATCCTGCGCCAACTACCGTTTGAGGTTGAAGCCATTGAGGCGCGTTTATCACGCTTTCGCCCGAACAGCGAACTCATGCAGTTGAACAGACAAGCCGGAAAATGGATTACAGCAAGCAAGATTCTGTTCGAAAATGTTCAGGCAGCCAAACATGCTGCAAGGCTGACCGATGGCTTATTTAACCCGCTGGTACTGCCCGCAATGCTGGCAAACGGTTATGACCGCAGTTTTGAACAGATAACCATGCCGCATACAGGGGGAAATATCCCCGCTGCTGGCTGGCGCGGCATTGAACTGAGATTGCCTACCCGCGAAATCCGCATTCCGGTCAATAGCGCCCTCGATCTGGGTGGTATTGCCAAAGGATGGACAGCCGCAAGATTGGCGGATGATCTCGCCAAAAGTGGGTCATGTCTTGTGAATATGGGTGGGGACATGGCAGTGCGCGGCGCACCCGATGGATTACCCGGTTGGCAAGTCGAGGTCAGCGATCCATTCAGCGATACATCACTTGTATCCCTCTGGTTGACAGACACCACCATTGTCACCAGTGGTGTGGATTTCCGCCGCTGGGAAGTGCAAGGAGGACGAACACAATCTCATGTTATTGATCCGCGAACTGGACATTCAGTAGACACCGATGTACTGACCGCAACAGTGGTTCATCCCCATGCCCCCACTGCCGAAGCTTACGCCAAAGCCATCCTGTTGCGTGGTGCCGAAGCCGGACTGAACTGGCTGAACCAGCAGTGGCATGCTGCTGGGCTGGTTATTCAGCATGACGGTAAGGTTCTTACCACTTCAAACTTTGCTCAATTACTCAATGAAAGGCTACTCTCGTGAAACGTTTCCTGATTCCCTTACTTGTCCTGATGCTGCTTGGTGCATTACCCACGCTTGCTCAGGATGATACCAATCTCATCACCCTGAACGATGCAACCCCCGCTATTGATGTGGTGATTACGCTGCCCCTTGATACCACTGGCACTGTGTCGCTGGAGATGACACAGGCGGCCATCACCCTGACCGATTCAGCTAATGTTGTCGTATTTCATGCAGCGGACGCACGTCTTCATGCGGTTGAACTCAATATTGCCCCAAACAGTGGTTCCCACACCCTGACTGTTGAGCGTCTGCCCGGAATGACTGAGTCCTATGTGAGTGTCGCATCACTGCCTGAACTAAATATCAATGGTAACGTCGAACGCATTGCTGGCAGCGCAGTAACGCTCAATGAAGAAATCATGCTTGCACTGGATACCAATACTCCCGGCGGTACTGCCACCGTAAGCATCCCCGATGGGACAACCGGCGTGGTAACAGCGACCTTCCCCGGTGCCTATGCCACAACCCAACTTGTGGATGCACAGGGAGTCGTCGTGGCACAGTCTGCTGATGGGCATGTCGATGGAGTAAATCTCGTTCTCGATGCCGGAAATTACGAATTCACCATGCTGGGCAGCGGATTGACCAGTACCGTTGTCGCTGGTGTGCGTGTTGTTTCGGCGGAAGATACAGGTGTCAATATCCTTGAAGCGCCTGCCAATGCCGAAAATGTTGTAGCCGACACCACAGGCGCAGCCTGTACCGCAGTCGTCACTCACAGTTCAGTCAATCTCCGCAGCGGTCCCGGCACAGGATACAGTGTGTTAGGTTATGGATACCTCAACGAGAACTACACGGTGGGTGGGCGTAACCCGGAGAATAACTGGATTGTGGTGGGCACGGACAGCGGCTCAGCATGGATGGCGCTGACAGGCGTAAATCTGCAAGGTGTCTGTGATGCGTTAACTGTGTTCAACATCCCTTTACGCGATGCACAGGTTGCTCCAATCATCGTCACCACACCTTCGTACTCTGGCAATGATAACGAGGAACACGAAGATCATGAAGACGGCGAACATGAAAATGACGAACACGAAGAAGGTGACGACGATTAATTAACAATTCAATGTGCCCGCTCCTGTACGGGACGGGCACTATCAAACACAACGGGAGCGATCATGATGAACCAGACAGATTTTTCTCCGATACATACCAGACGACTTCCGCGCATCTGGGTGTGGGGTACGGGTATTCTTGTTGTAGGCTTTGTCCTTTTGCAGCTTGTTCGGTTCGTTATTCCCGAATTCCAACCGGATAACCCACCTGTGACGCAAAGGATTGTTTGGAATTCGCAAGAAACGGAACAGTTATGGAATCAAGCGTGCGCTGCCTGTCATTCCAACGAGACTGTTTATCCTTGGTATTCCTATATAGCGCCAGTGGGATGGCTCGTCGCTCATGACACCCATGAAGGGCGCGGGGAACTCAACATCTCTGAAGATAACCGGGTTGAGTGGGATGAGTTGATCGAAGTTATCGAAGAAGGCGAGATGCCGCTGCCCATATATGTCACGATGCACCCTGAAGCCAACCTGAGTGATGCACAACGTGAAACCTTAATCGCCGGGATAAGGGCAACCTTCCGCTAAAACAGATTACGAACGAAAAACGCAGATCAGACATATCTACAAAGAAGGAAATTCGTATGAATCAAAGTAAATCAACCCGGAATGCTGATCTGCTGGTGCTGGTCGCCAGCCTGATTGTCATTGGACTGTCGGCAGTGTGGATGATCAGCAGTGGCATGTTTAACTTCGCGCTATCGGGCGACCAGAAGCTGTCATGGCATCTTGTGCGTTCATCCGGGATGGTTGCTTATGTGCTGTTGTTGGCTTCAACCATCTGGGGACTGTTACTCAGCAGCCAGTCTGTCAAGGATTGGTCGCCCGGCCCTGTTTCACTGACTGTTCACAGTACGATTTCATGGCTGGCACTGCTGCTCGGACTAGGACATGGACTGCTGCTGCTGTTCGACAAGTATTTCACGTACACGTTGGGAGACATCTTGGTGCCATTCACAGGCCCTTATCGTCCCGAAGTGGTCGGATTGGGAACGCTGGCATTCTGGCTGCTGGTGGCGATTAGCCTGAGCTTTCCGCTGAAGAAGCGGATCGGACAGACGAATTGGAAGCGGCTGCATTACACCAGTTATGGTGCATTCGGTTTAGTATCCATACATGGCTTATTTGCCGGGACAGACGGCTCTCTTCTCGGTTTTCGTCTGTTAGTCGGCGGCGGAGTGCTGCTGGTTATCCTGCTGTTGGGTATCCGTATGGGGCGAGGTCAAATGAAAGTACCGTCAGCTACTTTACGAACAAAACCACAAAACGCGCATACTATAGAGTCATAGGTCTGGAGCCGCAATCGCAGCTAAGGATTGACCATGCAGGAACGATTTCTGGATAGGCAACTCATTTATGGAGGACGGTTTCAACAATTCCTCCGGGAACTGCTGACAAACAGCGGCGTTTTCTGGATGTTTGATATGGTACGTCAAAGCAGTCTGCATGGTATTGCGACCTATGCCGCATCGCTGCCCCATTGGGTTTTATTCGGATCGGGAATCGTTCAGGCTTGGATTATCAGCCGTAACTCACAACAACGCTGGTGGCAGCATTTTATTGCACCACTGCTTTACACGGTAATTGATGTGCTGTTGGAAGGCCCGACTGCATTTTTCAGCGAACCCTATCACATTTTGTACTGGATTTGGGCAACCGCTATGGCTGCGGCATATTTGTTCCAAAATTATGCCTTATCGTTCGCCACCATCTTAAAATCGCTCTTATTGGTGCTGCTGTTACCGGTGAGTTATATGCTGGCAGAATGGGAGACAGTGCCGCTTGCACCGCTCGATTATTGGTTGAATAACCCGTCTCACCTGTTCATTTTGCTGGGGACGATTGTTTTAGGATTACTGCTCGGCATCACAGCCATCATGCGCGAACGCTTTGAGCGTTTATTGTACAAACTCGCCGGACATTTTGAACAAATTGCTTCTTGGTCATTTGATACAGGGCTTATACAGAGTGCGTACAACAACGACTCGGCATTCGCATTGCAGCGCCAGGAACGCACGTTGCTCTTTATGGATATTCGTGGTTTTACGCCCTGGTCAGAATCGCACCAGCCGCGAGAAGTCGTCGATATGGTGAATCAATTCTATCGCACAGTTGAACCCTTAATTAAGACGCATAATGGCTTCAAAATCCAGATGACAGGCGATGAAATTATGACTCGCTTTTATTCAGCGGATGAAGCCCTCGCAGCAGCACAGGCTCTGCAATCATCTGTCGCCAAAGTATTGGCACTTTTCGGATTAAGTGCAGGGATTGGGCTGCATAGCGGCGAAGTGATCGAAGGTTTGGTGGGTGGTGAACAAACCCGACAGTATGGCATTTTTGGAGATACCGTGAATATCGCTGCCCGCTTGCAGGGACAGGCAAAGGCAGGTGAAATAATCATCAGTCAGGTGACGTGGGAAAAATTGACTCATATACCTGTCAATAGTCGCCCGGAAAGGCGTGAATTAATGCTGAAGGGGAAAACAGAACCGATGACTGTCATGGTTCTTTCGTTAAGTGCGTCACAGGATTTGCCAATTGGCTCAATGGCAGCGTCACCGTAAAGGTAGCCCCCTGTCTTATCCCCTTGCTCTGCGCCTCGACCTGACCCCCGTACTGTTGCAGTATGGATTTCACGACAGATAGACCCAACCCGTTGCCCGCGAATTTTCCCCGCACCTGTTCTGAGCGATAAAAGCGTTCAAACAAGTACACACTTTGTTCCGGTGTGAAGCCCACACCTGTGTCTTGTACCTCCAGCGCAAAGCCTTTCTGAGAATACGCTGCTTTCACATGAATGCTGCCTTCAGACGTGTATTTGATCGCGTTCGCCAGAAGATTGTCCAGAATGAGCCGTAAATCATTGGGACTCATAGGCAGTTCGGGTAGCCCGGTATCCATCGTTATATCGAATTTGAGGGCGCGTTTTTCGGCTTCGATCCGCCAGTTGCGTAGAATATCATACAGGGTGGAAACCGTATCGGTGACGACTCTATTCTGCTGATAACGCCCCTCGTCAATCCGCGCCAGCATAAGCAGTGACGAAACCAATTCCGCCATGTGGTCGATTTCCTGCCGAATCTCACGCAAATACAGGTCGCGTTCGGCGGTGGGCAAGGTTTCTTCAGCCAGCGCTTCAGCGCGCAGTTTGAGCATCATCAGCGGTGTACGCAGTTCGTGCGCGGCATTGCTAACAAAACTGCGCTGGGTTTTCATCAAGCTTTCAATCTGCCCGGCCATGTAATTGAAGGTCTCGGCAAGCTGTCCTACCTCATCCTGCGACGTAATCTGGATACGTGTATCGAGTGCGCCCTTCGCCATGAGCATGGCCGAATTTCGCAGGCTCTGAACGGGACGCGAAATGGTGCCGGAAATCCACAGGCTGGCAGCAATGACCAGCCCAAGGACAGGTAAGCTTGCTCCGGCTAACTCGATGTAGCGCTGGTTGACCTCTCTATAAGCAGGCTGCATGGGTTCAGATAGAACCAAATACCCTAATGAGTCTCCCTCGTACAGCACCGAAACTGCCAGATATAAGGTGTCCTGTCCTGATTGGTTTGGACGAATATCTGCGCCGATACGCTCGGATCGTGCTTCGACCAGTTCAGGAGTTTCATCAACGCGGTCTATATGTTCATATCCGGTGTCGGCGGTATAACCCACGACGCGATAGTTATGATCCACAATCAGGTAATTATGTCCGACTTCCTGCTGAATCATTGCCAGTGTTCGCCCGATGCCTTCCTCACCTTCGCCTTCAAGGTAATGCCCTAAAGGTTCAGCGAAAGTCGCCGCAACCAACAGCCCATCGGTTTCCAAATGGTGCTGATAGAATTCCAATGTTGCCAGTTGAAGCTGCCGTCCGGCGATGAAGAACTGCATCATCCCGCCTGCAAGGGTAATCAGGATGAAGATCAGTAGAATCCGCTGGCGAATGTTTAGTCGGCTGAACATATTTTAGCCCCGTTCCGGATCGCTAAAGCGATAGCCAACGCCGCGAATGGTTTGCAGATAAATGGGGTTAGCGGGATCGTTTTCGAGCTTGGCCCGCAGCCAACTCATATGAACATCCAGTGTGCGTGTATCACCGAGCCAATCCGTCCCCCACACCTCATCAAAGAGACGTTCGCGGGTAACGACTTTCCCGATGTTGTTCATCAGCAGCGACAGAATTTCGAACTCCTTCTGACGCATGGCAATTTCTTTTCCGCCTTTAGTGACGGTATGTGCTTCCAGATCAAGGACAATATCCCCGACGCTGATTTGCAGGGGCATCTGGTTTCCCCGATCCAACTGGACACGCCGCAGCATTGCCCGGATATGGGCTTCAATCTCTTTGAACCCGAATGGTTTGACCAGATAATCATCTGCACCCAGTTCCAGTCCTTTGATGCGATCCAGACTATCGTCCAGGGCGGTCAGCATAATAATTGGCACGTTACTATGCTGCCGGATCGCCTCACAGACCCGCCAGCCATCCAGTCCCGGCATCATCACATCCAGCACAATGACATCCGGTTTTTCAATAAGTGCCAGACTTAAACCGGTGTGACCATCGTTCGCAACCGTGATCTGATATCCCGCTCGCTCAAACGAGGAGCGCAGTGGCTCAGTTAGTTTTTTCTCATCGTCAATCAGTAAAACGTGCGACATGCTTTTATCCTGCCGTGATTTCTATTTCAATTGTACTTGGCAAAATTGAAATTTAACCCGGATTTAAGATTGGCGGGCTGCCGCTTCTTCCTTAGGGGAAGATCAACTGGATAGTTGGACCGTACATGGTCATCAATAGTGACGAACTAAACAATGAAAACCGTAAAAATGGACGGCCACCGAAGAAAACTATTGACAGTTCGTAATCAGTTATGCTGTCTTGTATCATCGAGTGAGTAAATGATAGGGAGTGTGATGTAACCGTAGATTGAATTCATATTTTGGAGCATGATAGCAAAGTCCATGCGCTGCTCTGGCAATTGTGTTAGACTTGTTTTCGTAAAACATAACAGCGCAGGGGGCAGCCCATGCGCCCTTACGTCGAAACTAAAGATCGGAGGAATTTACGATCATGCCACCTGAGAAAAGCGGATATTATTACCCGAACAAGTTCGCGCGCATCTTCCTGGATGCTATGGAAGAAGTCATGGGCAAGAACGGTCTCAACGCGGTGCTGCACCTTGCTGGGCTGGATAACCTGATCGGCAACTACCCGCCCGATAATCTGGAG
>JAIOHM010000194.1 GCA_019912965.1 Anaerolineae bacterium | reverse complement strand
ACCCCATTAAGATCGAACATGTGGCCGCGATGTTTGCTGCTACCCGTGACAATGAGTATGGGGTTCGTGACCGGGCCATTATTGCCTGGTTGCTGGATACCGGGGCAAGGGCGGGGGGTACTGTAACCGTGCGGGTATCTGATTTGGACTTTGCCCGCCGCCGCGCGTTCATCACTGAAAAAGGGGGCAAAACCCGCACGGTGAAATTCACTGAATTCACCGAACGGTTGTTAAAAGCGTGGATGGAAATCCGCCAGCCAGAGGTAAAAACCCTGTTTTACAACTTGCAGGAATTGGAACCCCTGACCACGCATGGGTTACGCCAGATTCTAAAGCGGCTGAGACGGCGGGCAAAGATCAGTGAGCGCATTTATACCCATATGTTTCGGCATGGGTTTGCCCAAAACTTTCTGACAAACGGGGGCAATCTGGCGACTCTATTCCGGCTGATGGGACATGCTGACCCAGCCACCACCGTGTGGTATTACACCGTGTTCACTGAGGATGAACTATCCCATCTGCACGATGAATTCAGCCCGGTCAAGCAGTTGGAAGATGAAATAAAAAAGCCCTCTGGGGAGGGCTAAGGAAGCGTGCCTGGACGGATTCGAACCGCCGGCCCCTTGCTCCGTAGGCAAGTGCTCTATCCGCTGAGCTACAGGCACTTATTGATCTACATGGTAGCACGAGCACCGGGGACGGTCAAGATTCAATTTAGTCCGTCTTTTCGACCCGTACCACAATCTGACCGGAGACAATGAAATATGACCGCACTTCTACCCGGTATTCGCCATCATCAGACAGTGTGAACTCGGCCAGCGGATCCGTTTCCCCCAAGCCAGCAGATGCACCGGAGTCATCATCACTGGCAACCTCGTCACCATCCGGCCCATAAATAATGAGGCTTAAATCCATATCCGGCGCAGGTGGTTCAATCGCCTGTGCCGAAACCGTCACCGTGTCCCCTGCTGTCCCGGTGAATGTGAAGATACTGGGACTACGTCCATCCAGATCAGCGGTGGTATCCAGCAGCACGGTATCGTCAACTTCTGGTGTCGGTTCACGAACGACACTCCCTTCCAGTAGTTCAACCTGCACACCACCTGCCTCGGTTGGGTCAAAGGTTCCCACACGGATGGTATAAGACCCCGCCGCAGGCAGCAGCAGATTTTCAATTCCGGCATCACGCACACCCGTCGCCAGATCATCATTGAATTCCAGCGAATTGCCGACCGCATCCAGCACTTCCAGCGTAGTATCCAGCGAATTGGCCGCCAGACTGCGCGCATAAACACTAATCGTGGCAGGGGCATCAATCGTATATACCAAGTCAACCGGGCCATTACCCATTAGTTGAATCAGCAGTGGCTCAGAAAGCAGCAGCACCTTTGCCCCGGTTGATGCCACGAAACCAGAAGGCATCACCGTCAGCGCTATTTCAATTGTGCCGCGTTCAACTCCGCTAAAGCTGCTAACCTGGATGGTATATGCTCCAGCAGCAGATAATCCCAAACCCTCAATGATCGAATCCCGGTCACTAAAACCTTCTGGCGGGTTATTTGCATCATCGTTGCGTTCTAATATAACGCCATCTGCGCTCAAAACATCCAGAATCGTATCAACATTACCATCAAGGCTGCGGGCGCTCACCATAATCGTTTGCGGCCCGGAAGCGTTATACACCAGCGCAACTGTGCTTGAGTCGAGTTCCACAGTGACCGGAGAATTAGCTACAATCGTTTCCCCGGCACTTACGGGCAGCGGCGTCGGTTGGCTGGGCTGAACAACAGGCTGTGCGCCAGCTTCCGGCGGCAGGATCGTCACTGTTTCGTTGAAATTACTCAGACCAACATCCAAACGAAAGGTCACAGTTGCCTGCCCGGCATTGGCCTCACCTGTGACAGTAGTCGCATCCAGTGCCAACAGCAGGTTAGCCGACACCTGCTTCACCAAATTATCTGACCCAACGGATAACTTGACGGTCAACAGTGAACCTTCAAAAGCTGTGCCAATCAACACCCCGGCTGCATTCAACTGCGCCGGAGGAATATCAGGTGAACTAAATTGGTCGGCTAATACAGTCGCCAGAGTGGGCGCAAAAACCGGGTCTTTAATCACCTGATCGACATCAATAGTAGCGGTAAAGGGGATTAGTGTACTTCCCTCGACAATTTCATCCGGCAGCCGGGTTATCTGCGTAAAAGGTGTCAGATCAATCTCGGCAAATCCTTGCAGAAATCCGGTTATCGCATTCAATTCGGTGGTTTCAATTGCCGCTGAATCCATCACCAGCAGCAGTGCATCATTCAAATTGCCGAACAGATCGCTGGCCGGGGAACTTTCCCAAACCCCTTCGCTCGCGCCATTGAGCCGGGTATACAAGGTTCCATCCACCACCACCAGATCACGGCTGAAACTGCCGGGGAAATTATTAATGCCAGTGGTTGTTCCGGTCACAGTGACTTGAAGCGATGGGGTGTCTCCGGGGATTACTGCACCGTCACCCGCCGCTGCTAAAGATTGGCTGCCCACCGCACCGGAGAATGCCCCCGTAATGCCAAATGCACTTTCGACCGCGATTCGAAATGAAGACGCAGCACCAGTTTGCTCAAGCGCCGTTTGCAACACCGCATAATCGGCATCGCTCAAGCCCATCGTGTTCACATCCTGCGCCTGTGCAGCCAGACCGGATACCAACACAAATACCAGAATAGCGCCAGCGAGAAGACGTGTGAGGCGATACATAAACGCTCCAAGCCTACGGGAATAATGTCAAATTCAGTGTAGTGTTGGGCGGCGGGGTTGTCAAATTCGGTCGTTAGAATTTTATACTGATCGCACTGTAAATCTCGCGCAGGAAGCGGCTCGGATAAACAGCCAGTTGACGGGTTTCACTAAAACCATTTTCAGATGCCATTTTTGCCCATCTGGAATACGACAGCGGATACGGCACCCAGGGATTGCCCGAATCCACATTGTACTCAACCAGCAAGAAGCGTCCGCCGGGTTTTAGGTAACTGTGTACCTGTGCCAGAACAGGTACTTTATTGCGATGGAAATGCAGCGAATTTGCCATAACAACGCCATCCAACATGGGCAAATCCAGTTTTTGGGTAAAGTCTGCTGTCATGTAATGCACATTGATATTGGGGAAACGTCCCCGAATGGCGTGTTGATTTTCCCGCAACGCACCACCATCTTTATCGACCGCATAAATCTGTGCATCCGTACCTAGCAGGTCAGCCAGTGCCAGTGTAAATGCCCCCGACCCAGCGCCCAAATCCGCCCAGATGCCGCCGGGAGCAGGAATGCCCCCGCGCAGCAGATTAACATGATCGGCATGATTCATATGACCTCGGCTGGTGCTGTTACCAGCGATTCTGATGGTTGTGTCTTCATTTTCCAGGCACGCAGACCGGGGCGCAGCATCATCAATATCCCGCCAATGACCAGACCTATCGCATTTACGGCAATGGCGGTAGCTACCCCGAATCGATCAGCCATATTTCCAACGATCAGGGCAGCAAACGGCTGCATCCCAAAACTGACCATCACAAACAGACTCAGCAACCGGGCACGCATGGCTGGCGGCGACAGTACCTGAAGCAAACCATTCGAGGTTGTGATGATCGTCGGCGGCGCAATACTGACCAGAAACATAGTAATGACTGCCACAACCAGATTGTCGGTGAGCGAAAACAGATAGAGCCAAAAGCCCATCCATATGAGCAGCAGACACAAGGCAATGCCAGTTCTGCGGGTGTTTTGCACCAGCGGGGCGAGCAGCACGACACCGACCAGCGCCCCTGCCCCTGACGAGGCCATCAAAACGCCCAATGTATCAGCATCCCCTTTGAGGACAGTATCCGCCACAGATGGCAGCACATTCAAAATGATGGACAGGCCAAAAAAAGTCACAAGGATAGTGAATATAATCACATCAATGATACGGGGCTGGCCGAGGACGAATCGAACGGACTCGCCAAATGAACCCTTTGAACTTCCAGAAGCCGTCGAACGCACCTGATTGGCACGAACAATCATCAGACTGGCGACCACTGCCAGAAAGCTCAAACCATTCAGCCAGAAAGCGGTTGCCGCTCCAACTGCGCCAATAACGAAACCAGCCAGCGCCGGCCCAAGAATGCGGCTGACCTGTAAAACAGTGATGTTCAGGTTGACCGCCTTACGCACTGCACCAATACCAGAAAGATCACCCAAAAAGGCTTGCTGGGCAGGAAAATCCAGCGCGGCAATCACACCGAGCAGGAAACTGAGTACATACACATGCCAGATTTGCACCGTTTCAGTCTGCGTCAAAAATGCCAGGATGAACGCCAGCACCATCGCGCCAAGCTGTGTATAGATGAGCAGTTTGCGACGATCTAATCGGTCTGCCCAAACACCTGTCCACGGGGTAAGAAACAAAAGCGGCAGCGTATTGACCATCGTCAAGGTACCCAACGAAGCGTTAGAACCTGTTAGTTTCCATACCACCCATGCCTGAGCGGTCACTTGCAGCCACGTGCCAATCAGCGAGATGGCCTGCCCGCCCAGATAGGTACGGAAATTGCGGTCGCTCAGGGGCGAAAAACTGCTCCTGAGAGTGGAAAGAGCGCCATTCATCAATGTAGTATCTCCAGAATTTCAGGCAGTGGAATCATACCTAACCTGGACGCAGGTGAGGGTAGAACACTTACACAAGTGTCTAAAGTGAACTTAGCGGATGTAGGGATGGCCTGTCAAGTTCCACGATTTTGACAGGCCATCCCTACCAATGGAGTTTATACGGTGAGTGCTGCCGCGCCGATAGTTTCCTTCAGGAACATTTTGACGGTTTGCACGGGAATGGCAAACCCTACATCCGGCCCGGTAATCATGGTGTTGATGCCCACCAATCGCCCCGCCGAGTCCACCAATGGGCCACCGGAATGCCCTGGACGCATATGCAAACTCAATGCAATCCATTCGCGTCCGGTTTGCATTTCGGGCAGATCAGCCCCTGCGCCGATGACCACACCAGATGTCACCGCACCTTGTACGCCCCAGGGATGACCAACCGCCATCACCCACTGTCCAGCCTTCAGATTGCGTGAGTCACCGATTTCGATGGTCGGCAAATCCTCTACCTTGATCGAAAGTGCCGCCAGATCGCGTGCTTCATCATAGGCGATAACCTCAGCAGGCAGCGTCCGTCCATCTGGCAGTGTCACATTCAGATGATTCCGCCCGCGGACGACATGGGCGTTTGTGATAATCAGGCCGTCGCTGTGCCAGATTGTCCCTGCGCCTGCCCCACGCCCGTTGCTGATCTGCACCAGACTGTGATGAACACGCTCAATGGTATCGGCCAGACTGTCGTTAAGTGCTTGAAGCAGGTCAGACATGTTGATTTCCTTACCCTATGACCGCTCACCAATCGTCACCGGTAGGTCATGTACCTGACCGCCGCGCACGATTTTCGCGCTGGTAGCTGTGCCAATGCTCGAACCACTCAGCGCCGCCAGCAAACCTTCCATATCCTCGACCGGGCTGCTGCCCAGTGCAACGATGGTATCACCGAGGAACAAACCTGCTTTTTCGGCTGGACTGTCACCTTCGACCGATACAATCAAAGCACCTGTTTTCTGACCAAGTGATTCGGCTACAGCGGCGGGCAAACGCGCGGGTTGCACACCAACGCCCAGATACCCCCGACGCATCCGCCCATGCTTGAGCAGATTTTCGGCAACGTGTCGAATTGTTGGTGTTTGCACTGCAAGGCTGACACCCCGCATCAGTGCCGATGAATTAATCCCAATCACCTGACCATTCACACCGACCAGCGGCCCACCGGAGAATCCCGGATACATCACCACATCCGTCTGGACGAAATACTTATTCTCGTTGGCATGATGGCTCAAGGCACTAACCACACCCAGCGTCGCCTGAAGATCATCGCCGGGGCGTCCTACTGCCAGCGCCAGATGCCCAACCCGCACATCAGCCGGTTCTGCCCAAACCGGAACTATAAGACCATTCGCTTCTGCCCGCAGCACAGCGATGTCAGAATTGGGATCGCGTCCTACGAGTGTCGCGTTAACCGTTTCGCCATTTGGCAGACCAATGCGGATTTTATCTTCCGTTTCAACCACATGATGAGAAGTGACAATCAACCCATCTGACGACCACACGACACCACTGGCCGGGAGGCGACGACGCGCCGCGACAGTAACGATACTGGCACCCGCCTTATCCACCGCGCCAGCCATTGCATCGGAAAGGGTTTGGAGTACATCTGCCATTTTAAGCTCCTTAGCTATTGATATTCTTGATTCTCGCGGCGGGGGATGGAGGCATCCGGTCTATCCACTTGCGCCTCACATCCCTCTCGCTTTGAGTTCAGGATTTGGGAGAGACTATGACCCTATCATCGCATAAGGAGATATCGAATTCATCCACCATTGGGGGAGGAGAAAACTAAACCAAAGGGTAGGCAACTTAATTCCTCCCCATCGCTGGCACAGTACATAAAGACCCTGAATACCAGCCGATTATGTGGTTGACTGGGTTATCAAACAGAATGTTTAAGCTATAGGCCATTGAACAGCCACAGATGCCATACAAATCAGGTGGCTGTTTATTCACGTGCTTATCCAGAGCTGTCTTGCTCACTTCGGTTGCATTCGTACCGCGCCATCCAGCTGAATGCCAAACCTCATTAGATATTAAGCCCTAACAAGGCCTTTCTTGGGTTGATATCTAAAGTCGGACATAACAATCTTGTAGCACTATGCTCATTGATAGCCACCATCCGTTCAAGATAGTTGTCATTCCTGTTCGCATTCATCCTCGAACATTCATCATAGGATTCACTACTATGACTGAACAAACTTACGCTCCTCTCTTTCCCGTTTTATAAAACTGACTAGAATTGAGTAGTAAGAACCACTAGGCACGTTTAGGAATCATGATGACCCCAAACCCGAATGCGCCACACTTTGTCCTCGCTGCTGTCACACGGATTTACCCACATTTGTCATCGCTTATCGGCACAGAAAACTGGAACACAATCCAACCTGAGATTGATGCTTATATTCGAGAACTGGAAGCGCAGCCGAATGCAGACTTAGCCAACACTCAGCTCTTTGGGTTGTTGGCACGATATGAATCTGCGCGGCTACGGATGGCTCAAGAACTTAAGGTGCAGGAGGTTATTACCGCTATCATCAGCCCTCAAATGGAGCAGTTTGCCATAAGCCTTGGCATTGACCCTACCTCAATTGATGGCTTAATAGCGGCAGCCTATGCCCATATGATGTGGGAGGTTGACCCGGCGACCATTCCTGCTCCAGAGGAAGATGTACGCTTGAAGGGCATCACCTTGAGAGATGGGGGGATCGGCGGCGCATCTGTCAAATTCAAGAAATTGCAACTGGATTTAGGGGGGGGGGCCAATCTCGCGGCAGGATTTATTGCCACTGCTGTCGGCATCATAGCCGCCCCAACTGTGCCGTTAGCTTTGCCGCTGCTGGTTGTAGCTGGTGTACTATCCACCATTGGTTCGCTGCACAATGCTACCAAACTCGAGCTTTCAGAACAGGAAGCCAGCGTCTTTTGGGGGATGATTTGCGCCATTGGAGAGATGAAGGGAGCGGGCTTGTACGAAGCCACTATCGTCGCTGCCACCAACGCCGAGCGCGAGAAGTACGGACTTGAGCCACTCAAGGACGCGCAAATGCGCCACTCGCTGACTAAGTTAGAACGAATTAAATGCATTGAGAAATTGGACAACACCTATCGCATCATTGAACCTTTCACGATCAAGGAATAATTAAATCAATGGAATTCTTGAGAAGACTTTACCGAGGAAAAAGCATAGAACCATCAATATCACAGCGACACCAACAGATGGACGTTGAATCCACCGAACTACACACCATTTGGCAGGAACTCAGCCAACTACTCTCCGACCGCCGCGACATGCTCCGCTGTGTAGACTTGTGCAAACGCGCACTGGTGATCCTACCCAAAGAGAGCAACGAAGCACTGTGGGCGGCATTGCAGAACGAACTTGGCAATAGTTTGGCGCAAAATCCACTGGGAAACCGTGCCACCAATCTGGAGCAAGCTATCCACCACTATCAACTCGCGCTCGAGGTGAGAACCCGTGAGGCTTTTCCCGTCGATTGGGCAGCAACCCAGAACAATCTCGCGGTTGCCTATTCGGTTCGCATCGCGGGCAGTGGTAGTGACAATCTGGAGCAAGCCATCCATCACTACCAACTCGCGCTCAAGGTGAAAACCCGTGAGGCTTTTCCCGTCGATTGGGCCATGACCCAGAACAACCTCGCGAATGCCTATAGAAATCGCATCACGGGCAGTCGCAGTGACAATCTGGAGCAAGCTATCCCTCACTCCCACCTCGCGCTCGCGGTTTATACCCGTGAGGCTGATCCAGAACGTTGGGCAACAACCCAGAACAACCTCGCGGTTGCCTATAGAAATCGCATCGCGGGCAGTCGTAGCGACAATCTGGAGCAAGCTATCCACCACTCCCAACTCGCGCTCGAGGTGAGAACCCGTGAGGCTTTTCCCGTCGATTGGGCAGGAACCCAGAACAACCTCGCGAATGCCTATTCGGATCGCATCGCGGGCAGTCGTAGTGACAATCTGGAGCAAGCCATCCATCACACCCAACTCGCTCTCGAGGTTTATACCCGTGAGGCTGATCCAGAACGTTGGGCAACAACCCAGAACAACCTCGCGAATGCCTATAAAGATCGCATCGTGGGCAGTCCCAGTGACAATCTGGAGCAAGCCATCCATCACTACCAACTCGCTCTCGAGGTGAAAACCCGTGAGGCTTTTCCCATTGAACATCGTGGCACACTCAAAAACTTTGTGTCACTTTACTTCGGCCAAAAGCATTGGGAAAAAGCCCATCAAGTTGGTTTGGACGCCATTATGGTCGGCGCAGATATCTTAGATGTTGCTTCCAGCGATGCTGGGCGCAGCGATGCCATCGCGCAGACTGGTGAGTTGTACATCTGGGTGGCCTACAGCGCCTTACGGTTGGGTCAATACGGCGATGCACTGGCGTGGCTGGAGGCGGGCAAGGCACGTCTACTAGCCGAAGCACTGTCATTGGGCGATGCCAATCTCGTTCTGCTAAACAATGAAGATCGTCAGCTCTTGCAGTCGCTGCGGGATCAGGTTCAGGACTTGGAATATGAGTTCCGCCTGCCGCCTAGCCATCCGATTCGTCGGGGTGACCACACAATCAGCGCAGATTTGCGAGAAGCACGCGCTACACTGCGCGACTTGACCGCTAGATTGCAGGTGCAATACCCCGGATTTTTGCCGGAAGGTCTGCCGCTGGCCGATCTACTGGCGCAGATTCCAGCGGACGGAGCGTTGGTCGCGCCGCTGTTCACCTCGCAGGGCAGCGCAGTCTTTGTTGTGCCTGCCGGAGTGGGTGCGATCACGGCGGATCACATCGTCTGGATGGATGATTTCCGGCTGGACGATTTGAATGGGCTGACGCGCGAAAAAGAGGGCAAACCCGGCTGGCTTCGCTATTACATTGACTATCTCATTGTGGTGCTTGACAAAACAAAATCCAAAGCCGAAAAACATGCAGCTTTCAAACCGCTCCTTGATGGCATCGAAAATGTAACTCGCCGACTGTGGGAGCCATTTGTTGGTCTAATCCACGCTAAGCTACAAGCGCTCGGCATCAACCGTGTGCTGCTCATGCCGCAAGGGGATACCAGTTTTGTGCCGATTCATGCAGCATGGCATGAAGAAGGCGGTCAGCGACGTTACTTCATGGATGATTATGCTGTCCGCTACACGCAGTCCATGTTCGCCCTCGACAATGCCAAGCGCCAGTCCAATCAGGGCAAAGGTGCACTCGTTGTCGGCGTCAGCCAGTACGGAAGCAAGGGCGACCTGCCCAACACCCGCGCCGAAGCCCAGAGCATCGCGACACTGTTCGGCGTCGAGCCGCTGCTGGATGCTGCCGCCTCGGTGGCTGCGGTCAAGCATGGCGCGCCCAGCAAAGCTTATGTGCATCTGTCGTGTCATGGTGGCTTCGGCTGGGGCGGGGATGTATTCACTTCAGCGCTGTCTCTGGCAAACGAGGAACCGCTGCCGCTGCCAGAGATCATGGCAAAGCTCGATCTGAAGGCTGGGCCACTAGTGGTGCTCTCGGCTTGCGAGACGGGCATTGTGGATTTCAATAATGTGCCAAACGAGTTTCTCGGTCTGCCAGCAGGTTTCATGCAGGCGGGTGCGCGAGCCGTTATCAGCAGTCTGTGGTCGGTGGATGATCGCAGCACAGCCCTGCTGATGGAACGGATGTATAAACATATCCTCAATAAGGACAATCCGATGAAGCCGGCAGATGCGCTTCGCGAGGCACAGTTCTGGTTACGGGATGCCACTGCACGGGAAATCGGCGACTACTATCAGGCATATCTTCTGCCGCGTATGAGCCAGAGCGAAGCGGGGCAGGCATTCGTTGAAATCTTGAAGCGTGCCAAGCCGGATGACAAACCGTACTCGCATCCGTTCTACTGGGCAGCATTCACCTATACCGGGGACTGAGATCAGGGGGTGTCGGCGGTTTTGCATACCCATTTGCAGATTGCCCATAGACTTGATGCGATGGAAGGCACGTGATACCTTTCAAAGAACGAAGGCAGCAAGCACCAAAACAATAGGTTGTGGTGGTAAATTCTTTTGCGGACATGAGATTGATACACATAGAGGAATAGGCTATGGGGGATATTAAGCTTTTTCATATTGCGGGTAATGCTGTCCATGAACTGGTGGGTCAAGCGGCAGCGGTGGAAAAATCGCTGCAAAAGTTGATCGAGCAGCACTTGGAAGCACTGCTGGGCATCCGGTTTTTGGCATCCGAACATGTGACTGGAAAAACACATGCCGGGCGGATTGACACATTGGGGATTGATGAGAACGGGTTTCCAGTCATCATCGAGTATAAGCGGTCACTGAATGAGAATGTGATCAATCAGGGACTCTTTTATCTGAACTGGCTGCTGGATCATCGTGCTGAGTTTGAGCTAATGGTTTTGCGGAAGTATGGCCGGGACGCTGCCGATCAAATTGAGTGGTCGAATCCGCGCCTATTGTGCATTGCGGGCGACTTTACAAAATATGACGAACATGCAGTTCGAGAGATCAACCGGAATATTGAGTTGATTCGTTACCGTAAATATGGGGATGAGTTTCTGCTGCTGGAATTGGTGAATGCCGTGTTTGCCCAAACGGTGACACATGCGAACGAACCCACAGTTATTTCATCCCCTAAAAGCAAGAACAGCTATAAAACGGTATCGGAATATTTGGAACGCGCCCCATCCGGCTTGCAAGACCTGTTTTATCAGCTTGACGCCTTCATCTCGGCATTGGGCGATGACGTCCAAAAGAACACACTCAAACTGTACTTTGCTTATAAACGGATCAAAAATTTTGCCTGCGTCGAAGTCCATCCACAAGCACAACATTTGCTCGTGTTCGTCAAAATTAATCCTGACGATATTCAACTGGAAGAGGGATTTACACGTGACGTGCGAACAATCGGGCATTTCGGCACAGGGGATTTAGAAGTCCGTATTGAGAATCTCGATGATCTGGAAAAGGCCAAGCCCCTAATCCTGACGAGTTATGGGGCAAGTTGAAGCCATCATCTCGTTCACATAACCAGAGCAACAAATGAACGACGTGGGAAAACACCATACAGAAAGTGAATATCAACGGCAGCAGGAACACAAATAGGTTGCGGTGGCAGCTACTGAAGTCGAACGTGTTTTATGAGATTGGGGTTGACTACACCTTAGCTGCAAAACGGTTCTGCTGCCTCAGTCTCTCAACGATATTCCTTTTGATATAAGTCCGATCCATCTCATTAAGCACGTCCTATCACGTTGCTAATCTAATCTACTGCTGTTTTCACCCTGTTGACCACTGCGCCTATCGCCACCCCGATCAACATCAACTTCGAGTTGGATACCCAAACCAGCTAGATATGCGGTAATGGCGCGGCGAACGATATCGCTGGCGTATACATTTTTCTTCTTTCCCGTCAATCGGTTTTGTTCCGCTTCCTCACTGGCTAATCGGTCTAGCACTTTCCGCACTTCAACGGGCATTACCACATCAAGAGATGTCATTTCCTTTTTCACAACTTATTTACCTTTCACTATCCGGTACTGGTTGACTTCAGTAGCGGATACTGGTACACTGTAATCAGTATCGGATAGTGACCAGCATAACACAAAGCGGAGCGAATACACAAGATGACAACCCCAAACATAGCAGCCAAAACCGAACCTTGGAACAGCCCGAAGCTCAGCAAGTTCAATGACCGCAACCTCGCGTTCAGCTTCGCACAGCGCTGCACCAAACCCCACTGGGTGATTTTGGGCGACGACAACAAATACTGGGTTGCTCCCGCAGGACTTGCCAACCAACTCAACCAGCTGGGTTACGAGTACGCGGAGTAAGCCGATCATGATCTACCACAGCGACACCAACACCAAAACCGGCAAGACGATTGAATGGTGGCAGTTCGATAGCCGCAAGGCAGCCACCGCATTTGCAGATAAGCAACTTGGCGCGGTGGTGCTGACCGATGGGCAGCACTTCCAGGTTGCCAGCTACCGCAACGCCCAGGTGCTGCTCACCATCGGCTACCGCTGCCCGGCAACCGTCAAGCACATCGCCTACAACCCAACCACCCGCCGCTACGAAGAAGTCCACCCGGAAGACGAAGTCGTCGGCAGCCGCATCATCGAACTGGTTTGGTCAGACTCGCTGCAACGCTGGGTCACCATTCCCGCCGAATAAGGAGCACAACGATGAAAGCCACACTCACAGTTTCAACCAACGGCAACCTCAGCACGATCATCATCCGGCGGCAGATGGCACTCAAGACCATTCCGGTCGCCACCGCCAACGTACCTCAGGCACTCAAAAGCATCGCCATCTGGCTGTCAAACGCCGGCTACGAAGTCGTTGAAGGGTAGCAGACGGAAGCAGTTCGTACATGGAACGACGAACGGACAAAGGGAATTCATTGGGAGATCCCATCGCTAACCTTCCAGCCGAAAACCAAACCCTGCTCGATACGACCGAACAGCGTATTGCTTGGGGCGATGTATACAGTCGGCCACCCAAAATATCATTCATCACTTTTGGCTGTCTTCGCTTCACCGCGCCGATTCCCTCCCCAAGACGACACAGCGAAGTATTCTTCTATCTGATCCTGCTTAGCGAATTCCCTCAGTTCCTGTGCTTGCGTCAACAAATAACGCACAGCTTCGGCCATGCTCATCTTTTTAGAATGAGCGAAATCACTAAGCAACTCATATCCTTTTTCAGGAAGTGTTACCGCCGGGATAGCTTTGTTTGGCATCTTCTTGAATCCTTGAATTTTCATACCATCAAAATGTTGACTTGAATTCGTTTTAATGCTATCATACTAACAAGATGATAGTTTGATAATTTGAGCATAACACAGACGGAGCGAATACACAAGATGATCACCCCAAACACAGCAGAAATCGCAGCAGACCTTTCGCAGCAATTGAAGTGGAACGGCTTCGACATTTTACGAGTGGCTTTGGAAGCCCTCACCGACGCCAACTTTCACCGCGAAGCTGAAGTGATTGAGCAGATGCTGAAGGTACTGGAAACCAGCGACAAGCTACCCACTTACACGCTAACCTGCACGGAGTAACACGAACATGACACTCGCAGATTTTGCACCCAGCCTCATCAGCATATTGTTTCCAGAACCTGAACCCGACACCATCGAAGTCGGCGACATCGTGGAAACATGGAATGGCAGCATTGGGCGGGTGAAGACCATCAGTCTCTCGCCGTACTACGAAGAAGAAGTGCAAGGCATCTTTCGCGCCTACATCATCCCGCTCGGCGAACCGCCGCAGGGTGAGGGTTGGGCAGATTGGTGTCTGGCAGAAGAAGTCAAACTTGTGGAGAAGGGGTTTCAGGCGGCTGCCTGAAAGACAACCACCCTCCACCGAATAGCACGCAAGGGGCGCGTAGTTTTGGAAGGCCGCGCGCCTCTCACAACAGGAGATTATAGCAGATGACAACCGCACGAACAGACCTGGCGAGGTGGCTGCTGGAGCAAGCAACCGAAGCCAACGTCCCCATCGCCTTCGAGATCGCCGGTCTCGAAACCGATTTCCAGCAAGGCGATCCCGTCCTCTACACCCTGCCGAACGGGAAGCAGATCCCCGCCACTGTTGAGCAGGTGGCATTCGACAGTCACATCGGCGAAGCTGGCGCATGGCTGGCCTTCATCCGCAGCGAACGCCCCGCCTTCACGCTGACGGTCTGGACACCCACCGACCGCCTGATCCGGATCGAGGCGGTGCAAGCATGACCCCCTTCGGCAGATGGCACGATCAGGACTTCCACGACTGGCTGCGGCAGCTTGAGACCGCAGCGCCGGAACACACGCCCAACTGCACCTGCACCCGCTGCGACCGCGCGTTCTTCGAGGACGAGATGTGCGATGGCTGCGGCTACTGCTACCACTGCTGCACCTGCAAGCTGGCACAGCCGGGGAACGATCCGGATGGCGGGGATGATGGCAGCAGCAGCGAATGCCCCTACTGGGGTGACGACCCGCGCGCGACCCGCTGGCACGCTGCCCACACCCGGACGACCCGCTTCGAAGCAGCGTTAGCCGCCGGGGGGTGGTGAGATGGCATCCGGCAAGACCTACCGTCGCGGCCTCAAACCCGCCGAAGTGACCATCAGCCCGGCGCAGTTCATCGCCGAGGGTTATGCCGAGCGCATCCAGCGCAGCGAATGCAGTGTCCGGCTGGTGTACGACCTCAAGGATGTGCGACCCACCGCCAAAGCCGGGGTGTACGAGCTGGTGTTCGCAGCCGGGAACACCACCCTCGTCGATGGCCGGACGCGGTTGGTGGTGGATGCGCCGACCAAGCCGTTCGTCCGGCAGCGCATCTCGCCTTTCGGCAGTACGCCGCCCTCACCGCCAGCACCACCGCCTGTTGAGAGCAGTGAACCAGCCGCGATCAACCTGAAGCAGGAAACCCTGCGGGTGAAGGCGGCGCGACGGCTGGCGCGCAAGCGCGGACTGCCAGCCACCGCCACCTACCGGGATTGGAAAGCGGCCATCAAGTACTTCAAGGGCTGCTGCGCCGTGTGCCAGCAGCCACTGAACCCGCCGACGCTCGACCACTGGATACCGATGGCACAGGGCGGCGGCACAACCCCCGACAACATCCTGCCGCTGTGTTTGGACTGCAACAACCACAAACACGAACAGCCGGGATCGGCTTGGCTGCTGGAACAGTATGGCCCAGTGCGAGGCGGACAAATGCACCTGCAAATTCTGAAATACTTCGACTATGCCCGCCGACGTCAAGAACAGCTTTTGAAAACCAAAACAAGGAAGGATGACCGCGATGAACAGTTACCTCAAAATTGACCGCAAAGCCCTCAAAACCGCGCTGGAACAGGCTGGCATGAAAGTTGTTAGCCTGCGTTCCCATAACGATGGCACATTCACGGCCAGTCTGGAAGATACCCAGTACGCCTTGCCCATCGAACCCGCACAACTCTTCAAGACCCTGCTGCCATTTGGCCGCACGGTGGTGCTGCTGCCCGGCGGTTACGATCTGCGCTTCGGCATCACAGCCAACCTGATTACGAGCGAGACGATCACCGCGCTGTTCAAGGCGCTGGCGAAGCTGGTGCAGCTGGCCGATATGATGGAACTCTCGACCGACGAACTCGCCAGCCGGGTGATCCTGACCGATATCGATACCGTCGCCACTTCGCACGTGGAAGGCACGCTCATCCATAACGACGAAAACGGGCGTTTTTACTACCTGCCCGAAAATCCCTTCGTGCAGTATATGCTGCCGATTGGCCCGCAGGAAGAGCCGTTGGTGGATGCCGAACATGCCCGCTGGCTGCTCAACAACGACCGCGAAGGCGTGTACATGCTGCACAAGCTAACCATGACGCAGGACATTGATGGCCGCATTCTGGCGATTGAGCGCGATAGCAATCTGGCGCTGATCGAGCGCAACGGGAAGTTGAGCATCGAGCCAGCATCCGAGCGGATACTGGTGTGGCGTATTCCGGATGCTCGCCGCCGGGTGAGTTACCGACTGGAACAGGGGTGGTACGGGCCAGAGGTCAGCGTCGAGGTATTCCCCAATCCCGAAAGCTGGTCAAGCATTCGGGTGAGCTACCGCAGTGCATATCGGGCGGACTACAAAGCCGAGGTCAACTGGTATAGCACCAGCGGCGGGTTGGCCGAGGCTGCCGCATTTCATGATGCCTACGGGCTGGCGCTGATTATCGCCCATCGGCTGGATGCGATGGGGTTAAGCAACGAGTAAACAACTGCCGATAGACGGCAAGAGGCGCGGGGATGCGCCTCTTTTCAGTCCCCCGTAGGGGTTCATCACTCATCAGAGGGATTTTCTTCGGAAAGAAAGTCTGGCTGTAGAACGTTTCAGTCCCCCGTAGGGGTTCACCACTCATCAGAGAGATAGTCTTTAAAGAGCTACGAGATCATAATCCAGGTTTCAGTCCCCCGTAGGGGTTCACCACTCATCAGAGTCAAAGCGGAAATTTCCGACCAAGCGCCACAGTATGCTTGTTTCAGTCCCCCGTAGGGGTTCACCACTCATCAGAGGAAATGACCTCGTTGACACATCTTTTTATCAGTTTGTTTCAGTCCCCCGTAGGGGTTCACCACTCATCAGAGTGGGTACCTATATAACAGCCTGTTAATCGAGGATATCGTTTCAGTCCCCCGTAGGGGTTCACCACTCATCAGAGTTTTTTTCTATGTGGGTGGCTGTGTCCTTTCTCGAGTTTCAGTCCCCCGTAGGGGTTCACCACTCATCAGAGCCATCGTCTATGTGGACGGTGCCATGCGCATATCTGTGTTTCAGTCCCCCGTAGGGGTTCACCACTCATCAGAGTAGGGAAACGAGGTGCGCAAATGATCCCGGGAATTTTGTTTCAGTCCCCCGTAGGGGTTCACCACTCATCAGAGACAGTGGTCGAAGATCCTTTTGGTATGGGGCTCGAGTTTCAGTCCCCCGTAGGGGTTCACCACTCATCAGAGGAGAAAGATATCATGCGGAAAACCGCACAACGCGCCATCGTGTTTCAGTCCCCCGTAGGGGTTCACCACTCATCAGAGAAACCTTTGGCCGGTTAATCCTTACTGCCCTTCGGGTACGGTTTCAGTCCCCCGTAGGGGTTCACCACTCATCAGAGCGATTCATATTGCCGACATTCGCCGCTGTACGATGAAACGTTTCAGTCCCCCGTAGGGGTTCACCACTCATCAGAGTTGAAAAGCTTCTGTTCCGCAAAGGGGAATTGCTCCGTTTCAGTCCCCCGTAGGGGTTCACCACTCATCAGAGCTATAACAGCCAATATGAGAAAGAATCTGCAATCTAGGTTTCAGTCCCCCGTAGGGGTTCACCACTCATCAGAGGGTCGTTTGACTTCACATCAAAATTAGCTCAGATCGCGTTTTTACGCAACTTTTTGGCATCAACCTGTACGACTTCCGGGCATTACACTTTAACAACCCAAAACAGTGATTCTGGAAACCTCTTTCATTTCACCACCCCCATTTTCGACACCCCGAATCTCGTCAGATCGCGCTGGATGACATCATTTTCGCGCTGTCCGGCGCTGTGTCAAATTTCGGCCTTTTATGAGAATCGTTACGCCTCGTTATAATGTCCTGCATCGCATCGCCTATCGGCAAGGTCATTCGGTCATGATCCACCTTTGTGCCCTGTTATCTGAACGTACCCACCGGGAACTGGAAGCGGTGGCTGGCGCTTATGGTCTCCCGTTCACCCGTCGGCAGCCCAAACACATCGGCTTGCAAAATCTGGCTCACACGCTGCCCGGAAAACCCTATCGGCGCGCCTTCCGCCATCTGACGGATGCTGATCGCATCGCTCTACGGAGCTTGCAGGCGGCGGGTGGACGGATGAGTCTGCACCGCTTCCAACGAATCTTCGGCGGCATCCGGGCTTATAAGCCGTGGCGTGATGACTCGCCGCGCCATCCCTGGCGGCATCCCGTCTCGACTGCCGAGAAGCTGTTTCATTTAGCCTTCATCGGCATTGTTGAGCGTGAAATTGTGCTGACGGATGAAGTCAGCACCCTGCTCCCGCCGCTGCCCCGTCCCAATCCGGTGATGTGGAACGGTCAAACGCCACCGTCGCCACGCGCTGCCCTGCTCACCGATGTGGCTGCCGTGCTGGGAACGCTGCTTTACGAACCCGTCCAGCCGCAGTGGAAACGCTGGCTGCCGCCCCGCGCACTCAAAGCGATCAACGCGCGACTGCGTTCGCCGGATGATCTGGCGCAGGTGCGAAGTGAACTTCAGAGTGGTCGGATTCGTTTTCTGCATTATCTGGCCGCACAATCGCGACTGCTCAGCCTTCAGGTCGGCAGCTTTCAGCCCACGCCGCTGGCTTGGCGCTGGCTGGAATGGACACCCGAAAACCGATGGCGGTTTCTGGTGGACTGTATCGAACCCGATGGTGATCTCTGGCGGCAGTTCCGCCTGCCCGCGACCAGTAAACTGCTGTGGTCGGCGCTCATCCGGCTGTTGAAGACGCTCCCGACTGGCTGTGCCTATCACATCGCCGATCTGGCTGCTGCCCTGATGCCGTATGTCCCGGAAGAAACTGATCTGGAAGCGAAGCTCGATCACCTGCTGCAAACCGTGCTGACATGGATGGGATGGGTCAGCGTCGTCGATGGCTGCTGCTATCTGACAGTGCCGGATTTTCCGGCTGAAGAGCGGGCTGTCATCACGGCTGAATCCGACGCCCTGTACATCAGTCTGCCCGCTTTATCACCTGCCAGCGCGCTGGTTCATCTGCTGTCGGTGGCACTACCCGCCGAGGGCGTCTTGCGGATTGACGCTGATACGGTGCGCGGCGCGGTGGGAAAAGGCTATAACGCCCCTGATCTGGTGCGTATCCTCGCCCAACTTCAGGGCACACCGCTGCCACAAGCCACAGCCCAACGGCTGCACCGCTGGGCACAAACCGCCGATGCACTCAGCTTACAGCCGATGCTGGTACTCACTGCTCGTGATGCCGAAATCATCACCCACCTGCAAAGCGACTGGCGCTTGCGGCAGCATCTGGGAACGCGCCTCTCGCCGCACCATATCGCGGTTCAGCCGGATTCGGCTTCCCATCTGCTCAAGCGGCTGAAACGGCGGCAGCATCCTGTGACCACAACCCTTCATCCCCGATCAGCCCGCCAGACCCGCGACCAACTGGACGCCGATACCCTCGAATATTTGTGGCTGGCTGCGCGAACGTATCAGAAACTCAGCACCGTCGTTGACCCGCCGGTTCGCATCCCCGGCGCGCTGCTCGATTGGCTGGCCGGGCAGCTTCCGCCGGGCGCGACCACACCGCTGGATACCACTGCCCAACAGGTAGTAGAGCGGCTGGCACTGGTGAGTTCGTCACGAACTGCGCCGACGGGGCAGGTGGCGCAAGATGATCCCGATGGCATCTCGGATGCCGTCCAGCAGGCTTATGACCAGCGCAGCGCACTGACTATCGACTACTACAGTCCGTATCGTGGTGAAACCACCACCCGCACCATTGAACCCATCGCGTTGTATCATCAGAACGGCGCGCAGTATGTTGAAGCGTGGTGTCGGCTTGAGGCCGATTCGCGCACCTTCCGCGTTGACCGGATTTTGCGTGTCCATCCGCCGGATGCCAACACATCGCCTGCCTGAAACCACACAGTCGGTTATCTCTCAGCATGAAAAAAGCCGCCGGAATTCATCCACGCGGCTTCTTCGCATTTCAGTCCCCCGTAGGGGTTCTTCTCTCCGCAGAGACTTCTCGAGTGACTCGACTGAGAAAACGACCAAAATGTTTCAGTCCCCCGTAGGGGTTCTTCTCTCCGCAGAGGCAGCAGGCTTGGATAAAATCCGAGCCTCAGGTTGGGGAGTTTCAGTCCCCCGTAGGGGTTCTTCTCTCCGCAGAGGCTGATGCACAGGCACAGGCCGACAACGAGACGTGGTGGGTTTCAGTCCCCCGTAGGGGTTCTTCTCTCCGCAGAGACAGAGCCATAAATGATAGTCTCGAATCTCATTGTTCAGTTTCAGTCCCCCGTAGGGGTTCTTCTCTCCGCAGAGATACTGTTTAATTGGTCTCAATCACAACGGGGGTCATGTTTCAGTCCCCCGTAGGGGTTCTTCTCTCCGCAGAGGCACAACTGTGCAGCAACACCCCGAATGGGAAGCATGGTTTCAGTCCCCCGTAGGGGTTCTTCTCTCCGCAGAGTTCTATTGTCGAACATCTCTGGATGGACTACACAACGTTTCAGTCCCCCGTAGGGGTTCTTCTCTCCGCAGAGGTTTTACTCATTGTCGTTGTCTTGCTCCTAGCGACCTGTTTCA
>JAIOHM010000193.1 GCA_019912965.1 Anaerolineae bacterium | reverse complement strand
ATATTGTTCAGGCTCAGGCTGTACGACTGCGCCGGATTTTCCCCATAAGGCAAACGTTCCCGCCCCGGCAGCACACTGTTATACAGCGAAACCCGCCCAATCGCCTCCATCGGCCTCGCCACCGCAAACATCACATTCAGGAGGACAAACAGCACCGCTGCCTTCAACACCACCCGCAGCCCAAAACCCCACCCCCTCTGTATTTTCTCTGTGTTCTCTGTGGTAAAAATCTCTTGGCGGTTCATTGGATGCCCACCAACTTCGCCAATACCCGCAGACTGCTCCCCACATCCGGCAGCGCGAACCACACCCACCCGATCACCACATAATGGAACGTCACCACCCACGTAAAAATCGACCACACCCGCTTGCGCCCCGGCTTTAGCTCCCGATACCACTTCCGCGTCCGGTCACTCCACTGTTTATGCACCCACAGCGCCAAACCGTGCCACAAGCCCCAGATCAAAAAGTTGACCGTTACCCCATGCCATAACCCGATCACCAGCATCGTCGCACACTGCGTCACCAGCACAATCAACATCGGGGAAGGCTTCGGCTGTCGCATCAAGAACCAGCGTGAAAGCGGCGAAAACACATACGCCCGCGCCCAAGCACTCAACGTCATATGCCAGCTTTGCCAGAACGCCGTGATATTGGTCTTCAAATACGGGCGATTAAAATTCTCCGGCAACCGAATCCCGAACAGCAGACCAATCCCAATCGCAATATCGGTATACCCGCTGAAATCGAAGAACAACCGCAGCCCATACCCGTACAGCAGCAGCCATAATCCGATTGTAGACTGTGCTTGTTCCGCATTGACCACGTTCAGCGCCGCCCCACTCGCCAGCAAATCTGCGATCACAATCTTTTTCAATAACCCGCTAAAAATCCGCGTCCCCGCCTCTAAATATACGGTGGCATCTTGTAGGGGTGCAGCACTGCTGCGCCCGTCTGTTGCCTTTAGATCAGCGTTTTCATTCCCCCTCTCCGGTACAGGAGGGCGAGCGGCTGACTGAGCTTGCCGCAATGTCAGCCGCGAGGGGGGTGGGGTTTCCAACAACCGATAATCCCCCACAAACCGCTCTGCGCGGTCAATTGGCCCTGCCGTGAACGCCGGGAAAAAAATCACATACGTCACATATTCCCGCAGCGTCAGCATCGGCAGTATTCCCATCATCCGGTCGCGCGCCGTATGGATCAGCCGAAACGCCACATACGAGAATCCCAGCCAGTTCAAATCCAGCGCACTCGCCAGTGTCACATCCTGCCCGGTCATCCCCCGCCATACCCCGCTGACCGCCTCCGCCAACGCCTCCGTTTTTATCAAGACGAACAATCCGACAATAACCACAATCAGCCCAACCAAAACCCGCCGTTGTGCGTTGATGGATTGTCCTGCCCTATCAGAGACTTCGTTTATTTCAGCCCCTTTAGTGGGCTTGATTGCTTCTAGCCGGGTGGTTTTAACCCCCGGCGGTTGCGCTTGTTCCCCTCGCCCTGAGGGAGAGGGGTTAGGGGTGAGGGCTGCATCCTCCCCCTCTCCATGTTTGGAGAGGGGGCTGGGGGGTGAGGTTTCTTGATGACTAAGGGTGAGGGCGGTGTTTTCCGGGTCGGGGGGTGAGGTTTCTGGACGACTAGGGGTAATGCCTCTTCCCCACACCCACACAATCAACCCAATGACCGCCAACCATGCCACCACCGAAAGCGGCTCCGGTGGACGCGAGGCCGTCAGCCGATACTCCGCATCCACGAATCGCATCAGCGATAATCCAACGATCACCGCCGCCAACAACCCCAACGCCAGTCGATCTTCCCGCGTGAACGGCTGTTCCGGCGCGCGCGTAAACCACCACGCCGCTGCCGTAATGCACAGTGTCGCTGTCGGTAAAATAAAATCGCTGAATCGAATCGGGAGCGGTGGCTGCATCCAATAAATGACGACCGCGCTGCCGATCATCAGCGCCCATCCCCGCCAGCGGATCGGCAGGAACGCGCTGTACAAAAGGGCAGCGACTACAAAAATGAGGATGGCGCGCAAATCAAACGTCACGCCATTAAAATCCTTGATAAATCCACTGCGGCGCGCTGTCCGTCGTGGCGATCAGCAGCAGAATCACCACGATGCACAACCCCACCGCCAGCATATTCTCGCGCGAAAAAATTCTATACACGGCTTTCAAATCCAAACCTAATCAGAAGGTACTACCTAGAACCTAGCACTTAGTACCTAGCACTTGTTTACCCTGTTTCGCCGCACCACTTCCACTCACCGTCTTCCTGCACCACCGTGTACGCCGTCAGCGGGAATTCGGTTTGCTCCGTGCCATACTGCGCCACGATTTTTCCCTCGCACCGCACCACATCCGTATCACCATCGCGGGTGCATTTCATCCCGTCCAGCGTCACACCGCTGACCGTAGCGAACGACTGGGCCTCGCTGTCCAGAGTCGATTCCAACGCCGAACACAGCAAACCGCGCATCGTATCTTGCTCGCCGTTGATCTTGGCCGTCAAATACTGCTCAACCGTTTTCGCCGGATCGCCGCTTCCCCCGCCACCACACGCCGCCACTATCATCATCAACATAACCAACAGCCCAACACGCTGTATCACCAAACTCATTTATAAACCTCTCTCTGTGAAAACTCTGTGTTCTCTGTGCCTCTGTGGTTCAATATTCTCTTTTTTTACTCGTTACTTATTATGGTTTCCCGAATCTCATCCAACACCCGCAGCGCCAGCAGATTTTGCAGCGTCACACCGTAAAACGCCTCATTCCCGCCCGTGAACTTCAGATAGGTAAACCCGCTGTTTTTCAGATGCAGATGATCGACATCCAACCCATAATCTGGCAGAATCCGCGCCGCCGCCCATAAATTCACCAGCGGCACTTCATATTCCGTCGCCACATCGCCCAGCGCCAGATTGAAATTGATCGCGTTCCACCACAACTCATTGTTGGGATCATAACTGAAGGTGAACAGCACCGGAATCACCCCGCGTTCCAGCGAGGTTTCCACCACCTGCCGCATATGTTCCGTATAATCCTCAGTGGTCGCATGTTTCACATCGTTCGGCCCGAACATCACCAGCGCCACGCTCGGCTGCTTTAAGCGATATTCGCACTCCAGCGGCCCTTCACCCGGCGCACACTGTTCCTTATCCGCCCACATCGGGTCAAAGATCGAATACGACCCCAACCCGATTCGCGCCGCTGCACTTTCCAAACCTGCCGACCGACCGAAATAGGCCAGCGTATCGCTCAGATAATCATACGCCCCAAGCGCCGCATCATTTTGGCTCATCGGCTGCAAATACATCGGATTCGCCACCAGACTATCGCCCACTTTGCTCACCGTGCTGCTGCGATTGCCCGCCGCCTGCCCACGCGCATACACCTCGCGCATGGCCTCGCTGACCGTCGGCATGACCGGATAGCCATAAAGTTCCGAAAGTGATCGACTGTTCACCGTGCGCGGATCAGCATCCGCCAGTTCATCATTCACCCGTACCGTGCTGAAAAACAATTCCGGGCTGAGGTTCAAATACCCGCTGATGACCCAACCATCCATGACCGTTTTGCCATCTTCACCCGTTCGCAGCACCCGCACCCACGTTCCCACCCGGTTGCGTTCGATAATCCGGGCTTCGATTCCGGGGCGCAGAATGTTGATTTGCTGGAACGTATCCCCCGGCCCAGCGTAGACCACCGCGTCTTGGTACGCCGTGACGATAGCCGGATCAGGAATCGGGGTGGCTGTCGGGGCAGGGGTTTGTGCTGTGGCGCTGCTCATCATCAGCAGGCACAGCAGCATCGAGAAGCAGACTCGTCGCACAATTTCACTCCGCTGGATTTTCCGGGGCGATTATAGCTGAGGCCACCCCTTCTGCGAAGACTCGCGCCGCCAAAATCGATCCTACACCTGATAAACAGGCTGGAACAGGTAATATTACGATTATTTCAAATAAATAGTTTCGCCAACAATTTTATGGATAACAGAATTGGTAGGGCATGATGCATCATGTCCACCTTTGTTATTCACTGGACGACACTTTTAATGCAAAGCCATTTTTCGAGCCGGAATCAGCGGGGTATGGACTCCCCTCCTCGCGTGCGGGGAGGGGTTGGGGGTGGGGTAAATACCATATTTCCACTCCAACCCTTAAAACTGTCGTCCTCTCAACCTTTAATTATGAGAGAGGAAACTCATCTCGAAGCTGATTCACATAGGCCTGTGCATCCATATCGCGCAGATGTGCCGCTGCACCGCGAAATTCCTGAATACGGTGTGTTTTCACAGGTTGGTCTTCAGTCAGCGAATCCAAAATTGCCAACACCAATTGTTTACGCTGCTCAACGGGTAGAGATCGCATTTCCTGGACAAGCAGTTCCAATGTCATGATGCTGCCTCTCAGCTATACTCCCTCTCATTGTACCATTTTTGTTCTGTCCCACGCCTCCCCAACGCCCGCCCGACGCCTCCCCTGCCTTCATGCAGCCCCGCCAATCCCCACCTTATAATGAGGGAAACGAATTCAATACAGCTTTTGTACCCATGCCCAAGAAAAAACTCGACTACATCATCATCGAAGACGGACAAACCATCCCGACTCGCCGCCTGCGTTTTATCCTGATTGGGATGCTGCTCGGAATGCTGACCATAACCGCAGTCCTGCTGGCCGTCACATGGGGCGGGGAACATTTCGGCCCAATTCCCATGACGCCCACCTTCCCGCCTTCCGTGACCGCCATCCCAACGCTGACCGCCGCCAACGCCGACCAGCCCATAACCGGAACGGAAAGTGTCGCTGTATCCCCGGATGGGGCGATTCTCGCGGTTGGTCTATTGGGGAAGGGCGGTTGGAGCGTGGAACTCCGGCGCTTTAACGGCCTGCATATTGCCGATACCGAACGCATCACCCGTTTTCCGGTGACTGCCCCACCCATTCACCTAACCTTCAGCCCCGATGGAAAATGGTTAGCCGTCACCGGCGGCGCGCCGATTGGCTGGAATATCACCGAACTATACGATGCTCAAACAGGCGCACCCCGTTTTGCACTCGATGGCGGTTATGCGGCCTTCAGTTTAGATAACCAACTGCTGGCGACGACCAGCTACGACGGCTCAATATTTCTGTGGGATGTGGCTTCTGGTGCGCTGCTCAAAACCCTTCATCATCCCGCCGACTCGGCTCATCAAGTCCAGTTCACGCCCGATGGACGCAGCCTCGTCGCGGCGGTTTATATGCTCGAATCCGCCGAGTCAAATAACCGGGGTTTGAGCCAATGGGACTTGACCAATCTGGATGCCCCGCCCATCACCTATGACCTGTTTACCGACTGGATTCCCTATTTTGACCTCAGCCCGGATGGACGGTTCACCATGATTGCCCAGCGCGGCGGCGTACAGGTCATCGACCAGCGGCAGGATTCGCTGCTGCAATGGGGCATCAAAGACGGCATCGCGGAAATGGTGACCTTCAGCCCGGATGGGGAATGGCTGGCGCTCGGCTTCAACGGCCTCTATCCCAGCCCAACGCATGGCAACGTCTACGGCCCGATCAGCCTGTATTCCGTCGCCCAGGCCCGTGAAGTCCGGCTGATGGTCGGCTACAGCGACTATCCACAGTTGAGCGATCTGGCCTTTGCCCCGGATGGCGCATATCTGCTTTCGGCTGGCTCGGGTGCCCTCATCCAGTGGAATTATCTGGATGGCACGGAAATCAGCCGCTTGGAATTCTAGGAGGGATATTCAATCATCGCCCTTCAGTAGCTTATCCCAATCAATATCCGGCAGGGGTTCATGCTTCGACTCATCAAAATAAGGTAGCTGAGGAATCGGTGCGCCAAGTTCTTCGAGATGCTTTTTCGCCTTTTGCAACCCCCACCAATAGGCATAACACTGCTTCCCATCCTCGGAAATCCCATCGCACCACGCCAATTCATAGGCTTTTGTTGCCGCCTCAACCGCCTTATCTTTATTCCCTGCATCCCGTTCAATCTGCGCCAAGACATTCAACGCATCGGCATGAAACAAGGGATAAGGTGCGCGTTCGCAAACCTCCCAAGTACCTATTAAATATTCCCGGGCAAATTGGAGATTACCACGCCTACGCTCAAGATCTGCTAAACCAATGAGAGCAGGTAACTCATCCTCCAGGAGGTTCAATTTCCTGGCACGCACTACAGCTTCAAGTAGGCGTTCCCCTGCAAAACTGTGTAAATCCAGTTTAGTGAGTGCTGCTAAGCCTTGGAGGCGAGCTGCTCGAGGAAAATCACGCTCAAAGTCTTTGTGATAAGCCAAATCCCATGCTTCATTGGCAGCAATGAGGGCATATTCATTGTCATTTACCCAAATAGCTCTTTGGGCGAGAAAAGCTAAACTTCCACCTAGTAAATGGGGATACTCACGCAATGAATCCTTTGCCTTTGTTAAGATACTAAGACTCAAACCCTCAACACCACGCACAGCTAAGGCGAGTCCAAGTCGCCATAGAATAGCGTGATCATATCGAGAATCTGGCTCATGTGCCCTCAGAAAAGCTTTCTTAGCTGATATTTCAGCTTCGAGTATTTTACCACTCAAGCGAAGAGCATCAGACATTTTGTCTAAGCTATCACCTAAACGAGATGAATATGTTTCAATATTTTGATGATACCTATAATATTCGATGGCTTCCCTAATTTTACCCATTCTGTGATAAACTTGCGCCAAATTCCGAAGTACAAAAGTCTGCAATTCCCTATCTGTTAACTTGGTCAAATCCCTCCGGTCACTAGAAACCAACATCTCAAGCAACTCCGCCAACTGCCGAGTGCTACCAATCCGGAACATCATTGCGTGGAATATGCGATCGCTAAGAAGATCACAGGCAGCATCATAGGCTCCTAAACCGACCAAAGCATTGTATAGTTCAATTGCAGGAGCAATATCATCCACATTCGAAACAAGTTCCCAATAAGAAATTTTTCTGGAATTTCAACAAAATAATAAACTAAATCCTCATATAAATCTGTCTTTGTATTACTACTCAGTTCTCCCCATACTACTCCTCGTACAATTGGATGCAAGTCGTAGCGATTTGCCCGTTTATCCCATCCCAATAAGCCTCTGTCTTCCAAATCCGATAACACTTCATCCAATTGTTGTTCAGTCTGATACTGCTTATTCTCACCAACCAGCAAAGCAATCAGCGTGTCATAGGTTGCAGGCATTCTAAATGCTGCAACAGTATGCAAAACTTTGCGTTCATTCTCATCTAATCCCTGCAAAGCATATGCCAGTACATGCGATTTCACCTGTACTAGTGGCAAACTCATCGGATTGAAATCGGGATATGTTCTACGCCATTCATCGAAATCGCCCGGTGCTTTACGGAATCGTGATACTTCACCGGCCAACGCCCGAATCAGCAGTGGATAGTTGTCAAAGGTTTTGAACATCGGCAGGAGCACATCGCGTGACCCGCTGACCCCCATCGCCCGCCACAAGGCCAGCGCATCATCATCCCCCAATCCCACTAGGAAAGAGGCAAAGCTGCCGGGAATGCAGCCGCCTGTCACCGTTTGTAAATCGGCTGGGTACAAACGCGTACTGACCAAAATCCGCGACTGCTTTACATTCGCCAATTTGCGTAGAAAATTTCCGGCGCGGGGATCAGCCGTCTTTCGCAGCAAATGCTGGGTGTAAAACGCCTCTCTCGGCACACTAGGATTCTCGGACTCCCCTCGCCCTGAGGAAGAGGGGTTGGGGGTGAGGGTATACAATGCACCAGCTACTCGATTAGCGGTTTGCTCATCCAGATCATCATCTTTTAGATAGGCCGCATCCATCCGCGCATAAGCCACCAAAATCCGCTCCAAGCCATCCAGCACCAACAAGAATGGCTTTTCATTTAGGGCTTTCAGCAGCGCACTTTCATGCTCAATCGGATTCATCTTTTCAACAGCATCACGCGGCGTTTGGGTGACATAAGCCAACGCCCGGATGACGAAATTCTCAAAGCTGGCATCACTCTCGTAAAAGCTCCACCATAAACGCCCTGCCAGTGGTTTCATCTCCTGTGGGGCGATGTCGTTGAACCACTTCCACGTCAGCGCGCTTTTGCCCATGCCACCAATCGCCACGATATTCAAAATTCGCGCCTGATACACATCTGAATCGGGCTTCGCAACCCAATCGGTCAGCAGATTGAGTTCCGTCTGCCGCCCGAATAACTGCGAGGTTTGCAGCAGGGTATATGGATGCGCGATGTACGGTTCGGGGAGTTTGGGAATATCGCTGATGTAATGAAGTTGTGCCACATCCGATTGGCGGTACTGCGCCAGCGCGGTGATGACCTGTTCCCGAAGCTGCTCCTGTGAATTGAAAAAACTCACCACATAGTTAGTTTTCAACTCGTTCTTGAAGCGCAGCAGCTTGGCCGAACCCTCCGGGTCAGTTTCCAAATCTTTCGCGCTGAGGGGATGCTCATCGCCCATGATGAAGATCAACCGGGGAATGTCGCGTTCGACAGCCCGGCGGTATTCCAGTTCAGTGATCGATACTTTATCAGGGTTTTTGGGGCTGTCGGGGATATAACCGTAGCGGTGAGCGAAGATGCCCAGATAAATTTCCGCCTCATCCACCATTTTTAGTGAGGCATCAATCGCATCCTCGCTTTTCGCAGGCAGATACTCCATGCCAATCGGGTGCATACTCATTCGCAGGATAGCTTCCATCGCCTGCTTGCGATGTTCCGGCAAATCGCGGGCGGTGCTGCTAATCATCACGTCAATGCGCTGCCCCATTGTTGGTTACTCCCCGCAAAATCCTGTATGGCCTATCCTACAATATCATAAATTCTTACGCCAAGTCTCGCAACAAAAGGCATATCTTCTCTAGGTGAATCATCCCCAAACCCTAACCCAATTCCAATTGACAGATAAGAACTTTTATTCTATCCTGTAGATACCAAGTGTGAACTGCTTTCCCGGTTCACCCTACACAGCTTCACAAAATGCGAAATATGCACAAAACCCTTCGCCGCATTTTTCGCATTTGCCGCATTTTTCGCATATTACCAACCAATAACAGTCGCCAATAAAAACGCGTTTCGCCAATGACATCGCCGCCGCCATCGCCGCCACTTCCCGGCTAGCGACTAATGACTAACGACTTGTGACTGTCTTGACATTGACGACATTGACGACATCTCCCCTCAGCCATTGTCATTTCCACGACATTTGCGACATAAAAGTGACCCAAATGCTTCTGTATTGACTAAAGGCTGATGGCTAAAGGCTAAGAGAGTAGTTGTAAAGAAAAGCATTACAATATAGACTCCAAACGATGAAAACGCGTAAACGCTATCCCACTGACTTAAGTGACACCCAATGGGCGCGATTGTATCCGCTATTGCCGCACAAACGCACAGCGGAAG
>JAIOHM010000003.1 GCA_019912965.1 Anaerolineae bacterium | reverse complement strand
CCTTCCCCCGCACGCAGGGGAAGGGAGCAAGACAAGTTGTTTGTGACTGTGTACAGCAGTTTATGGATAGGTTCTAAAGTCATCATAACAACAGGATAGCAGAGATTGAGGGAAAAAGGGTGACCAAATGGTACGTTTTTGGGGACGAGTTTACTAACGGTTTTGAGGGGCAGGGATTGTTAAGGCAGTTGGGGATTGGTTGGGAAATGGTAGCGGGTGATTTTGTGGCGATCTTATTTCTGCACTGGTTTTCATTTTCATTAAAATATGGGGAAGCAGAAAGAGGTGGATATGCGACAGCAGGCCGAGGCGTGGTTACGACAGGTACTTGGGGCGGGGGCTGCATTCCGCGATGGACAGTGGGAAGCGATTGAAGCACTGGTGGTCAAACGGCAGCGGGCGCTGGTGGTGCAGCGTACCGGCTGGGGCAAAAGTATGGTGTACTTTCTGGCAACCCGTTTGCTGCGGAAAGAGGGTGCGGGGACAACCATTCTCATCAGCCCCCTGCTGGCGCTGATGCGTAACCAGATTCAGTCGGCACATGCGTGGGGCATTACGGCGGAAACCATCAACAGTTCTAACCCGGATGACCACGCCCGTATTGAAGCGGATTTGCTGGCGGGCAAGATTGACCTGCTGTTGATTTCCCCGGAACGGCTGGCTAATGACCGTTTTCAACGCACGGTTTGGCCGAAACTCAGCCGCAAGGTTGGCCTGCTGGTGATTGATGAAGCGCACTGCATCTCGGATTGGGGGCACGACTTCCGCCCCAACTACCGCCGCATTATGCACATTCTGAATGATCTACCGCGCGGGACACCGATTCTGGGTACGACAGCTACCGCCAATGACCGGGTGGTGGCGGATGTCAGCGCGATTCTGGGCGCGACGATGAACATCCAGCGCGGTTCGCTGACGCGCGAAAGCCTGCGTTTGTATGTTTATCCCGATCCCCACGATCATGCTTTCCGGCTGACACTGCTCACCCATCTGCTCAAAAATATTCATGGCAGCGGCATCATTTATTGTACGACGACCCGTGACTGCCGATTGGTGGCGGAATGGCTGCAATCGCAGGGATTGGATGTGCGGGCGTATTACGCGGATGTTGAGGAAAGCAGCGATGACAGCCGCGAAGCCTTGGAAGGTATGCTGCTGAATAACCAGATTAAAGCCTTAGTCGCCAGCGTGGCGCTTGGAATGGGGTTCGACAAGGCGGATTTGCACTTCGTCATTCATTATCAGCAACCGGGGAACATCATCGGCTATTATCAGCAGATCGGACGCGCCGGACGCGGGATTGAACAGGCACACATTATTCTGATGCATGGGGCGGGCGACGAGGATATTCAACGGCATTTCATCGAAACTGCTTTCCCCAATCCAGCACAGGTTGAAGCCACTATTCAGGCTTTGGCTTCGCTGGGGACGGCTACCCGCAACAGCTTACAGCGATGGGTCAATGCGAACCAATCGACGCTGGAAAAGATTCTGACCCATCTGGAAGTCGAGAAGATTATTCAAAAAACAGATGACGGTTATGAACTCATCGACCGGGATGCGCGACCGGATTATGAACGCTGGAAACTGGTGACCCAGCAACGGTACGACGAAATGGAGCAGATGAAAGCCTACATTAATTATGAGGGCTGTCTGATGCGTTTTCTAGCCGATGCGCTGGATGATCCGACTAATGCTCAACCGTGCGGGCAGTGCAAAAACTGCCGCAAGAGCCAGAGCAAGTTTCAGCCCAATCCGCGTGATATTGAGGCGGCGCGGGCGTTCCTGCGGCAGGGCAAACCGCTTATGCTCGAACCGCGCAAATTGTGGCCGACGGGATACCCCGGCGTGAAAAGGTCGAAGATACCCTATGTGAATGCCGAGGGGATTGCGCTGTGCAGTTACTATGATGCAGGATGGGCGGAACTGGTTAAACAGGGACGCTTCCAGACCCATCGTTATGTGGATGAACTGGTGGAAGCCTCGGTTGAACTGCTGCATCAGCATTTTCTCAGCCTGCCCACATCGCCTGTGTGGGTGACGGCTGTACCCTCTTTACGCCGTCCGAATCTGGTGCCGGATTTCGCACAGCGGTTGGCAAAGGCGCTCAATCTGGAATTCAGGATGGTGGTGCGGCATCAACAGCAGCACCCCGAACAAAATGCGATGCGAAACAGCTATCAACAAGCGGTCAATGTGATGAATGCGTTCGCGGTGGAAACCGAGCCTATGTCTAAACCGGTACTGCTGGTGGATGATGTGGCGGAATCGAAGTGGACGTTAAGCACGGTTGGGTATTTGCTGCGGGAAAACGGCAGCGGCGAAGTGTATCCGTTTGTGCTGGCCTACGCTGGCATGGGATAGCTTTATTGGGCAGCGGTCAAAATCTTGCCTTGAAGTTCACCCACGAGCGCGGCTTCGCTCAACATATTTAGCTCGGTGAAGATGCGGGCGGCCTGCTGCAATTTACGCGCCCCGGTCATACGATGCCCACGCTTCGCCAGACTTTCACCATATACCCACAACGTCCGCGCGATTTCCAGATCGGTTTTCATCTCGGTGAAATACTGCATGGCAGCGCGGAAATAAACATCGGGATCGGTGGAAAAGCCGTCGCCCATATCGGCTGGCGGGGTATTCAGCCCGGTGAGCAGTTCGCCCATCGCGCGGTTCGCCAATCCCAATTGCACTAACCCCTGACTATCCTGCGCGGCCTGCAAGCCTTTTTTGGCAGATTCGAGCGCCCCATTGGAATCGTTTTGCTGAATACAGGTCACCATCAGGTCATGATAAATTTCGCAGATCAAGCCGATGATGCCCTGACGGTTGGGGAGCGAAAGCGTCAATTGTTCGGCTTCTTCCAGCGCCGGACGCGCCCGGTTGGGTAAACCCTGCCGCAGCAAAATACGCCCGACCATCGCAATGGCAATCGCCTGAGCGCGGGGACTGTTGATGCTCCGGGCGGTGAGATAAGCGCGGTTGTAGAGTTCGCGGGCGCGGGGCAGATCGCCTTTATCCATGAGCGTTTCGGCAATGTTGGTATCGGCGATCAACATGCGTTCGGTATTGCCGACCTTCTCGAAAAAATGCCGCGCGGTGCGGTAATGCTGAATGCCAATATCCGGTTTGCCGCTGTAGCTATACACTACCCCAATCATCGTATGCGCTTGCGCCTGATCGGCTACACGACCGGCAACCACCGCTTCAGCGAGGAGTGCGTTGAGGGGTTCAAGAATTTGCTCGTTGTTGAGTTCGCCACGTTCCCACTGCTGCATAAAGGCAACAGCGCGTTCCATAAATTCCGGGCTTGGATGGGCATTGGGCGGGATGATGCTCATCGTAACAATCCTGTTACAACTTTAAGTTCGGTTTATCATACGCCCTGTAGATTATGCCAGCAGGATTGCCAGCACCTAAAAATTGATGGATTGATTTGGTGAAATGTGACAAAGATAGGGAAGCCCTCACCCCATGCAAACGCAAAAGGGGTGAGATTATATGCAAAATCAGGCGGGGGTTTCAGCGCCGAGTTTGCGCTTAAAGAAATCGGCCATTTCGTTGAAGGCATCCTGAGCAACGTCATCATCCCGCAACTGCCCGTTGGCGAGCATGAAACCGTGGGGTTCGCCGGAGTAGACCTTGAGTTCAAAAACGGCGTTGGCGGATTGCAGTTCGGTTGCGTATTCGTAAATCTCGTTAATCGGGCTGGGTTGATCTTCCGTGCCGTGAATAATGAGCATCGGGGCGGTTAGCTGGTCGATGAGGCTGGCAGCAGCAGTATCACCGTTATAGGGGAAGCCGTACCATGCCACCCCTGCTTTGAGCGATTGAATTTGCGGCAGCAGCAGCATGGTATAACGCCCGCCTGCACAAAATCCGGTTAGCCCGATGCGTTCGGCATCAACATCGCCGCGTTCGCTGAGGAAAGCGATACTGTCTTCGACAAGTTGTTTCATGGTGTCGTCGCTGGGCTGCTGCTCGAAGGTTTGCCAGCCGATGGACAGCACTACGAAACCTTCCGATGCCAGTTGGTCGGTCATCGTGCGGTAGCCTTCTTCCAATCCCCGGAAGGAATGAATCAGGACAACGGCTGGATATGGCCCTTCGCCACCGGGCGCGGCCAGATAGGATGGATAGGCTTGATCGCTGCTGATGACTTCCACATCACCCGCCTGCACTTCCGTTTTCTGCGCGGAAGCCATCAGGGGCATAACCGCGAGGCAGACCAGCAAAACAATAATCCCGACAAATTTGCTCTTCATCAAAAAGTCTCCTTATCACCTGCCTCCTAGTCTACCCGTTATGAACACCAGATTTCTTGAGAATGTAATTAAAAACGTCAGGGTGAGAAGGTCACGCCGATAATATTGCCAAACGGTGTGCAGCGCAGGCGGGTGGTGTTATTCCAGGGTTCACTGAAGCAGACATAATCATCACCGATTTCGGCCAGCGTCCGGTTAAAGCGTTGATCGGGCAATACCCAGGTGTTTTCCCCCGGCACCAGCGGTACGGCGAATTGAATGGTGACGGTATTCGTACCACCTTTGAGGGTTTCCAGCAGGCCGCGCAAGGTGGCGCGATCCTGTGCAGCAGTTGGGCGATTTGCCATGCCAAAGGCCAAAATGCCAACACTGATGATTATCATCATTAGGACTATCGACAGTTTGTGTTTGGGCAACATGATTTGTATCCTTAAGTCTAAAAAAGAATGTTTTGATTGTACCGCGAAAGGATAGCCGCCGTGACCGCCCTGATTATTGACATTGGCAGTTCGTCCGTCCGCGCACTGCTGTTTGACGACCGCGCCCAATTGATCCCCGGCGCAGTGGTCAGTCAGGTGCATACTTTTACCACCACACCAGCCGGCGCGGCTACACTGGATGCGGCTCAGGTACGCGCTCATGTGGAAAGCTGTCTGGATACCCTGCTTCAACATCCTGCCGCGCAAAATATCCGGGTGGTGGGTATGGCGACGCTGGCCGGAAATATGATGGGCATTGATGCCGCCGGGAATGCGCTCACACCGATTTACACTTATGCAGATACCCGCAGCGCCGAAGATGTTGATGTGCTCAAAGATGTGCTGGATGAAGAGTCGATCCATCAGCGGACGGGGTGTTTGCTGCACACGGCTTATCAACCGGGGCGTTTGCGCTGGTTGATGCGGGCTGTGCCAGCGTTGAGCGATCAGGTGGCGCGGTGGGTGGATTTGGGAACGTATCTTTACACGGCATGGTTCGGAGATGCACCGTGCAGTTATTCGATTGCGTCATGGTCGGGGATGCTCAACCGCGCCACGCTGGAATGGAATGCACGGATTCTGGAAGCGCTGAATATGGATACTTCCCGTTTGCCCGCGCTGGCGGATGTGGGGGATATGCGTCAGGGGTTGATCGGCGGGTATGCTGATCGCTGGCCTGCTTTGCGGGATGTGCCATTCTGTCTGGCGGTTGGGGATGGGGCAGCGGCCAATATCGGGTCGGGCTGTGCGGATGCTTCGCGGGTGGCGCTGACGGTTGGGACGACGGCGGCACTGCGGGCGGTTTCCAACGATATTCTGCCGCGTGTGCCGGAGGGATTATGGGGCTACCGGGTGGATGCGCCTCATCATCTGATTGGCGGTGCGACCAGCGAGGGCGGCAATATTTTCCATTGGGCGCGGTCTACGCTGCGTTTGGGTGATGAAGAATCATTGGAAACCGAATTGATGCGAGCTGTGCCGGATGGACACGGGCTGACCTTTCTGCCGCTGCTGGCGGGCGAACGCAGTCCGGGTTGGGCAGCGCAGGCAACCGGGGCGATTCACGGTTTGCGCCTTTCGACCACGCCGCTGGATTTGTTGCAGGCAGCATTGGAAGGGGTGGCGCTGCGGCTGGCGTTGATTTATGAACAGCTTGAACAGGTTGTGCCCTCAGATGCTCAGGTGATTGCAGGTGGCGGGGCGCTGTATGCTTCTCCAGCCTGGACACATATCATCGCCAACGCGCTCAACCGTCCACTGTACATTACGCAGGAAGCGGAAATTACGGCACGGGGAACGGCGATTCTGGCATATTACGCGCTCGGCTTGTGTAACCTGACTGACTTTCCGCCTGCGGTGACATCGGTGGTCGAACCGATTCCTGCGGTAGCAGCAGCACTGCTGGAGGCGCGCGAACGCCAATTGGAATTATATGATCGGCTGATCGCGGAGTAGCATATCCGGCCTTGTGGTATGCTACTCAAGATAAAGATGAGGGTTTTTCATGAGTGACCAGCCAGACATGCAAGTCAGTGTTCTGGAACTGCTGCAAGCGAATCGTGAAGGCATTTTACGGTTGGCTGAACAGCATCGCGCGTACAATGTGCGCCTGTTTGGTTCAGTAGCGCGTGGCGAAGCATCAGCCGAAAGCGATATTGATTTTCTGGTTTCCTTTCATGAAGGCGCAACGATCTGGGATGCGGTTGCCCTCTGGCGCAAATTAGGTGAGTTGTTAGGCCGCGAGGTTGATGTGGTGGCTGAAGACTCGTCAGGTGATTCTTTTATGCAACGGGCATTAGAGGATGCTGTGCCGTTATGAAAGAGTCCCAACAATATCTACGCGATATTTTGATATACCTCACTGATGTGGAGAAATTCACAGTTGATGGGCGTGATGCATTTAGACAGGATCGCAAAACACAATTTGCTGTAATCCGCGCATATGAAGTCATAGGGGAAATTGTCAAAAGACTGCCGGAAGACTTATTGAATACCCAGCCTGAAATTGAGTGGCAGGATATAAAGGCATTCCGTGATTTTCTCGCGCACAATTATGATCGAGTTCAATTGGACATTGTGTGGGGCGCGGTCATAAAACTCTCCGAATTGAAAACTGCAATTGAAACCATGTTGACCAGTCTGGAAGACTCCTAATGAGATTAGTCGTGTTGCGCCTTGTGATATTTCACAACCAATCGTCCAGCTTGGCGCGCAGCACTTCTACACCAACGGGTTTGCTGATGTAATCATCCATGCCCGCTTCCAGACAGCGTTCACGGTCGCCCTGCATGGCAGCAGCCGTCAGCGCAATAATGATGGTGTGCCGGTTCTGCCCTTGTTCGCGTTCCCGGATCAGGCGGGTTGTCTCGATACCGTCAATATCGGGCATATACAAATCCATCAACACCAGCGCATATCGGTTCGGATCGGCTGCCAGCGCGTGCAATACTCCTGTACCCGTCGAAACCATTTCGCCCATATAACCTAAATAATTAAGCTGTTTGATGACCAATGCCTGATTGATGAGATTATCTTCGGCCACCAGAATAACCTGTTGTTCATGGTTCGTCGCTTTGTCAGCCCGCATTTGCTGCCGCTGGCGTTTGATTTCAGCCAGCGTGTCGAACAGGGTAGCCTGCCGAAGTGGCTTGGTCAGGTAAGCAATACCCATTGACTGCGCTTCCTGACGCTGCTGCACATTGTCGAAGGCCGTCAAGATGACCAGATGCATTTTTCTGACCGGGGTCATCTCCTGAATCTTGCGTACCAGCGTGAAACCATCCATACCCGGCATAGCGACATCAATGATGACCGCATCAAAAGACCCGGATTCAGATTGCAGCAGGGTCAGGGCTTCCTCGCCACCCGCCGCGCTTTGATGATGTACATCCCAGGATGCCAGATAATGCTGCAAAATATCGCGTATCTGCTGGCTGTCATCCACCACCAGCACCCGCATTCCGCGCAGTTCCAGCGTTTTGGGCGGCTCCAATTCATTCGTGGCGGCTTCCAAACGGACAGTGAACCAGAAAGTCGAACCTTTGCCCTCCACGCTTTCCACGCCGATTTCACCACCCATGAGTTCGACCAGCCGTTTGGAAATGGCTAAACCCAATCCTGTGCCGCCATAACGCCGGGTCGTGCCGCCATCGGCCTGTGTGAATGCCTGAAACAACCGTTGTGCGCCAACTTCGGAAAGCCCAACACCCGTATCCTGAACCGTGAACAGCAGCCAGATATGTTGTTCGGTGGTGTGGGCAACCGTGATGTTGATGGTGATTTCGCCTTTTGGGGTGAATTTGATAGCATTGCTAACGAGATTCATGAGCACCTGCCGCAGACGGGTTGGGTCGCCGCGCAGTGTAAACGGCACATCCGGGGCAACAAAGCTCATCATGGCGACATTTTTCTCGCGTGCTTTGGGGTTCAGGAATTCAGCCACCCGTTCGACAATATCAACCACGATCAGATCAACAGACTCGATCATCATCCGGCCAGCTTCAATTTTCGAGAAATCGAGGATGTCGTTGATGATGGTCAGCAGCGAATTGGCTTCGTCAAGCACAACGGTTGCGAATTCGTGCTGCTCCTCGTTTAAATCGGTATCCAGCAACAGTTCGCTCATGCCGATGATGCCATTCATGGGGGTGCGGATTTCGTGGCTCATGGTCGCTAGGAATTCGGACTTCATGCGGGAGGCTTCCATCGCTTCATCGCGCGCCTGCTGGATGGATTCTTCGGCCTGCTTGCGTTCGGTAATGTCCTCCACCGTGCCCAGGTAGCCTGCCGATAGATCGATATCCCGAATCGCAACCGCGCGCGCATTCACCCAAATTACTTTGCCATCCTTGTGTTGGTAGCGGAAGGTAGCATTGAAGGGTTCTTCTTTTTGAGTTGATTGATACCATGCCGGGAAAAGCCAATCGCGGTCTTCCGGGTGAATGGCTTGCTGCCAACCTTGCCCTAAGGCTTCCTGGGCAGAGAGGCCGGAAATATCCTGGTACATGCGGTTGCTATAAACTGAGTCGCCGTTTCCGTCGGTCAGGAAAATGCCCAGTGGGGAAGCATCATTCATCGCCCGGAAGCGGCTTTCACTTTCGCGCAATGCCAGTTCGATCCGTTTGCGCGGCATGATGTCTGAACTGATGAGCAGCACCTCAGACACCTGCCCATCTTTCAGGATCGGCCCGGCGTTGGTGCTGTACCAGGCAGGTTGACCATCAACGGTCTTACCGCCGACCTCATAGGCATAAGGTTCGCCTGTTTCAAAAACCCGATTGACTGCATCGCGGATCACCGCAGCCTCGTCCGGCTCCATGTAATCATAAAGGCTTGAGCCAATGATTATTTCAGCCGAGACATTCGGGCTAACCCGGTTCATGAAACGGATGATGCCTTCGCGGTTTACCGTGATGATGATCGAAGGCGCATTCTCGACCAGACTGCGCCACTGTTCCTGCGATTCGCTCAGGGCAGTTTCAGCCAGTCGGCGGGCGGTTATATCGCGGGAAATTCCGGCAATACCGATAATTTGATCATTCGCATCTCGCACGGCAACTTTACTGGCAGCAAGCCAACGCGGTTCTCCCTCTGGCGTAGGATTAAATTCTACCCGGTCGATAACCGTCTCGCCTGTCTCGATCAGATGCCGTTCTTCTTTATAGAACAGGGTTGCCAGATGTTCGGGGAAGTAGTCAAAATCGTTCTTGCCAACAGCCTCCTGTGGCTCATGAATACCCATCAATTTCGCCTGCGCTTTGTTGATGAGCGTAAAGCGGGATTCGTGGTCTTTCAGATAGACTGTATCCGGGATGTTGTCGATCACGGTTCGCAGCAGATAACGTTCGTGAGCAAGGGTTTCTTCAGCCTGTTTACGTTCACTGATATTGCGGGTCGTGGTTTGAAATTCGGTAACGGCGTTTGTCGTCGGATCAAGCACCTGTCGACTGCTGGTTTCATACCAGATATAGCGACCATCTTTGTGCTGCAAGCGGTGGGTGAAGGTAAAGGCGTCTTTAGAATTGATAATGGATTCCCGCAGTTGGTGGTCGCCGGGAAAGTCATCCGGGTGAAAAAAATCCAGAATGTTTTTACCCAATAGTTCATCCGGTTTGTAACCCAACTGGCGGCGGATGGAGGGTGAGATGTATAAAATGCGGCCATCCAGCGTGGAACGGGCAATAATGTCGGTGGCATTTTCGGCCAGCAATCGGTACTGTTTCTCCCGGTCAGCCAGCAAAATCTGACGGTCAGATTCCACCTGATTGCGATGGCGCACAAAAAGCACCATCAGCACCGCACTGGCAAAAACGAACATGGCTGCATTGATAATGTAATCGTAGTTATCAACAGGGGTGAATGAGGGGAAAATGGCAATGCTGGCTATGCAGATGGTGGCGACGATGAGGGTATCCCGCATGGAGAGCAGAAGGCTGGTGATAAGTACCGTCAGCGAGAGGTACATCAAAACCTGAAAATCCTGATCTTCAGTATGGTTGAGGGCGATGCCGTAGATTGCAACCGCGCTCACAATGATGATAAACCAGACAGCTAGACGATAGTAACGGGTGCGGCTGAGGGCATAAATGCCGACGATCCCCACCAGCGCAATAAGGCGGATGATCTGAACGCTGATGATGCCACTGCTGGTTGTCGCCCCGGTGAAGGTTAGAATCACGGTCGCCACACCGCCAAGCAGCATGGTGAAAAAAATCATCGAAATCACCAGTGCGGCCTGACGCCGTTCGTTTTCCGGCACATCCGGGGCGGGTCTGGTAAACTGCCTCAACCACTGAAGCACAGCAGTTGCCATAACACCCTCCTTACATCATCCAGCAGAAATATACTGGCTTATGGTTTCGATCAATTGTTGTGAACTGGCGGGTTTGGAAAGGAACCCATTTGCCCCAATCGAGAGTGCCAGTGCCCGGTCATCATCCTGACCACTGGCGGTTAGCATAATGATCGGCAGGGCTTCAAAACGGGGGTCAGCACGCAGATGGCGCAAAAGAGCCAAGCCATCCATTTCCGGCATCGCAATATCAACCAGCGCCAGATCAACAGCGTTTTGTTCCAGCACTTCCAGCGCTTCCAACCCATTCCCGGCAATCAGCGCTTCGTAACCATGATTGCGAAGCGTCAGGCTAAGGACACGCTGGGTAACCGGATAATCCTCGACAACCAGAATCGTTGACATGCTCAGACTCCCTATAGGTTTTTTATCAGTCGCCAGTGGTTGCCGCCCAGCATGGGTTGATAGACAACTTCATCCATAAGCTGTTTCATCAAATACAATCCATAGCCGCGTACATGTGGTTGATCAAGATCAGGCGGAGGAACATTGGCCGGGTCAAACGGCTTCCCGGTGTCTATCAGTTCGACCGTCAACCGGGCGGGCTGCCAATCCAGCATTAGCGTTATGTTAATGCGTCCTTCCGAACTCTCATAGGCATGGTCAATGATGTTGGTGCAGGCTTCGTGAACTGCAAGTTGAATGTTGTAAATTGTGGTTTGGGGGTCAGCGATGGTGTTGACGTGGGTTAGCAGCGCCGCAATGCAGTCGCCAAGTACGTTCAAATACCGGGGGGTTGCTGGCAAATCCAACCGGATGGTATCCGACAGTGCGGCCATCATTAGACTCCTTTGAGGACGATTAGCGTCTGGTCGTCATCCTGTGCATGTCCGTCGCTGAAGGCGGCCACACTGTTAAATAATTCGACGGCGATAGCCTCTGCCCATTGGTCTGCCAATGTGTCCACCAGATTCAGCAACCGTTCGTAGCCAAATAGTACACCATTGGGGTCGGCGGCTTCGCTAAAACCATCGGTAAGGATGACCAGAATATCACCGCTGTTAAACGAGATGGTCTGATTCTGGCAAAGCGATTCGGGGAGGACGCCAATGGGTGGAGCATCGGCTTCCAGCAGCGCCGCACGCCCCCCGGCTGGGCGATAAATGATGGGTGAGTGACCCGCATTGGCATAACAGAGCTGCCGCGTTTCAATCTCATACTGCCCAAAAAAAGTGGTGGCAAACATGCTGAGTTCAGTGAAGTCATCATACAGGTCTTCGTTCAACCCGGCCATGATCTCGGCAGGAGAGGGCGCGGGTGTCACTCTGGCGCGGCTGCGTACCAGCGTGCGGATGGCAGACATCAGAAGCGCAGCAGACATCCCTTTGCCGCTTACATCCCCGATCATAAACATGAATGGATTGCCGGGATTCTGAATAAAATCGTACACATCACCGCCGACCTGTAAAGCGGTTAGCGCCCCGGCGGCGATCTCCAGTCCGGCAATTTGCGGGATACGCTGCGGGAGCATTTGAGCCTGTACCCGCTGCGCCATTTCCATCTCGGTTTGAAAACGTGCCTGCGCCAGTGTTTCCTGATAGAGCAGGGCATTTTCAATCTGCCCCCCGGCGTGGTCACATACCGCCCGCATGAGTTTGAGATCGGGCGAGTGGAAGGGTTCACCATCGCGCACCACGCACAGAAACGCCAGAATTTGTCCACGCGCATAAATGGGTTCGATCAGCGCCATACCGGATAAGGACAGATGCAGCATTGCGCCTTCCACCAGCAGGCGATTTCGGGTGGAGCGCAGCCGCTCAAACAATTCGACCACGGCCTGTGGGCGCAAAAAGGGTTCCGGGTAATAGGATACCGTTGGTTCGGATTCCAGCATGAGGGCAGCACAGGTGGCCTGTGCGCGCGCCAGCCGGATGCCAACCTGTGCCAGCGTGGACAACACCTCGCCCATTTCCAGACGGTTACGCAGCGATTCATTCAATTCGTACAGCGCCAGCAGTTGATCCTGATTGCCAATCAGTTCCAGAGTCATGCTGGTGATTTCGCTTTCCAGCGTCACCAAGGTTGCGATTAAACTGGCGTCGGATTGCAGTTTGGTGCGTGCTGACTCACCATTCAGGCCATATACACACACCTCGCCCTGCGTCCTTCCATTGACCTTCAAGGGCACGGATAGGCTGGGCGTGTCGTTGGCGGTGCCGAAACTCATCACCAGTTTATTCTGGGTTTGCAACCCGAATCCGGCTGCTCCTGCCCGCAGCCAGGAGTCAGCGATGGTTTGTAAGTGGGTATGATGGGTGCGAAGAAGGCTGGTCAGGGCAAGCGGGGTATCCTGTGTTTCGATCATTGCAAGGCAGCCAATGCCTCAGCTTCACTGGGATAGATGTTAAAGGCTTTATCCAGACGAGTGAGTTCAAAAATGACGCGCACAGGGGCTTGCATACTACACAGCACGAGATCACCTTGCTGTTGACGACTGCGTTTTAAGCCTTTGATCAAAACAGCCAGCGCACTGGAGTCGATAAAACTGACATCCGCCAGATTCACCAGAATTTTTATGCTGGATTTGGTGTTTTCGTCCAGCCATGTGCTGATAGCAGGGGAACCATACGAATCGAACCGTCCACTTAAATCGAGGATGGTTATATGGTTGGTTGAGCGTGTTTTGAAATCCATTTTTCGCAGTCCTCCGACGTGTCATAACATTCTTTATTTATTATTATACCTTATGAGGGAAACCTGCGTGCCATTTTTGCGGATTTCAAACCAAGTCTTTACTCCATAACTTCTGTTTCTTCCTGATTATAGGTAAGGATTTGTTGCAACATGTCAGTCATATGGACGACCTGATTCTGGATCGTTTCAAGATGCTGATCTTTACGAACGTCCGTAAGCCGTTCGCCATAATGCTTGAGCAAATCACTTGAGGATTGAATGATTGCCAATGGGGTGCGGAATTCGTGGGATACAGTGGTCACAAACATCGATTTCAATTCGTTGAGTTCCCGTTCTTTTTCCAGCGCGCGCCGCAAACCGTCTTCAACCTGCTTGAGAGGCGTAATATCGCGCAGGCTGCACACCACCATATGACCAACATCAATATCGGGGATTACGGTCAGCGCGGCATCCGCCCAAAAGGTTGAAAAATCCTTGCGCTGGACGACCAGTTCAAGGCGTTGTGTGGGTTCGCCTGCCTTTAATTTCAGCAGTGCATTTTCCAGCGCGGGGCGGCTTTCGGCGGGTATCAACCGAACCATATTTTCGTCAATAAACTCATCCACGTCGTAACCAAACAGGGTGTTGAAAGCTGGATTGACCTGACTGATCGTTCCATCGTCGCGCAGCAGCAGGATTGCATCCGTGTTATGCGCCAGAATGGTTTCTGCCCGCTGCTTGGCACGGTTGAGTTTGATGGTGCGTTCCACCACATGCTGCTCAAGTTCATAAGCGTGCTGTTCGACGGTTTCGTAAAGCATGGCATTGCGGACAGCCGTACTGGCTTGTTGTGCCAGCGCTTGCAGCGGCTTGGCATCCTGCTCGGTAAATGCGTAGGGTGTACCGCTATCCAGACTGATGATGCCTACGACCTGATTACCTACCGAGATGGGCGCACCAATGCTTGACTTGACCCATTCGATTTCTGGTACAACTTCCCAGTTTTTGTTCTGTTCCGTATTCTCGATGATGACTGGCTGATTGGTGTCGATAATCCGGCGTAGATTGACTAAGGTATCCAGCGAGTAGTGCAGGCTTTGTTCGTCGGCCATACCGCGTTCTGTATAACCGTGCGCCCCAACCGCGTACACTGCTCCCGAATCAAGCAGCCCAATCCAGCCAGCTTCGTGTGGGATGATGATTTTGGCCTGTTGCAGCACATGCGACAGCACTTCTTCCAGCTTCAGACTGCTGTTCAACGCAACCACTGTGTCGCGCATACTTTCCGCCAGCAGACGGCGTTCGCGCTCGGCAGCATATAATTGATCCTGCACCATTTTGCGCTGGGTAACATCCCGGCAGGTGAAAACGATGCCGCCCTCATCCTTCAAAGGGGCGCTGGCGGTTTCCAGCCAGACAAAATGCCCGTCATGATGGCGAACGCGGTATTTGTAGTGAATGGGGGTAGTCCCCTCGACCGCGCGTTGGATATTCTCCATAGCCATTTGCAAATCATCCGGGTGGATAATTTCCATCCAGAAATGCCATGATTTGGATGCAATGGTGTTTTCGTAACCCAGCACACTTTTAATGGATGGGCTGAGATACTGGAGCTTGCCTTGAGCATTGAAATAAAAAATGATTTCGTGCATGTTATCGGTAATCAGACGCAGACTTTTTTCACTTTCGCGCAGTATGGCCTGACGGGTTCGTTCCTCATACACGCGATGACGGTTGACCAGCCAGCTCAACAACAGCACAACGATCAGGAATGTTCCCTGAAAGTACAAAATCGCCAGAAAATTTAGCGAAGGGACAAACAGCGGCAGTGCAAGCATCCCAATCAAACAGGAGAGCGCCACCAGAAATGCCGCCCGCGATGAGAGCAGCAGGTAGGTCATCAGAACCGGAATGGCGAGATAAACCAGAAAATCGGCGTCAGCAGGATCATCATAGGGCATCGCGCCCCAGAAGACGATGAAAACGCTGATGCCAATCAACAGCGCCGCCGCCGGACGATACCACCCCCGGCGGTTTAAGGCATAGATGACAATCAGTGTTCCGAGGCCGAGTAAATGACTGTAAAGATCATTAAAAATTTCGGCTTCCTGACCACCGCTCAACAGGACTCCAATCAATGACAGGAATAATACCAGCGGAATCAGCAGCAAGACGGTAGCGGAAAGGAAGCGCGAACGGCTGTAAATGCCAGGATCATGAACAGCGTGCGGCGGCTCAATCCATTGATACCAGATTTTTTGGATATTGCGGTATAAGTTGATGAATTGAGTCTGCACACCCTGCTCCCCAGCAGTTTGTTTTACCTGCTTACGTTTTATTGCTTTATCTTAACATTGAACTGTCCAGTCAGAAATAAAGGAAGTTAATTTAATGTAACATTCATGTTATATATTAGTAAAAAGAAACAGGCTGGTTAGTATCAGCCTGTTTCTCGTTTATTTTGGGAGAGGTGTCCCGGAGAACACCTCTGAAAATGATGTCTGTTTATTCAGGAGGCAGCAGTACCGCGTTGATGACGTGGATGACGCCGTTGCGAACCAGAATGTCGGTGGTGACAATCTGTACAGTGTCGTTCAGGAACACGCCTTCATCGGTCACGGTCACGGTCACATCCGAACCGAGCATGGTGGTCAGCGTGGTCGCGCCAACGACATCCGAGGCCACCTTTGCGCCGCCAACCACATGATACAGCAGCACATTGGTCAGCGCCGCCGGATCAGCCAACAGTGCCGCCAGTGTATCCGCTGGAAGGGCTGCGAAGGCTTCGTCTGTGGGGGCGAAAACGGTGATCGCTGGAGCTGTGTCAACGGTTTCGGTCAGGCCAGCCGCTTCGACTGCGGTCAGCAGGGTGGTGAAAGTGCCCGCTGCGGTTGCTGCTTCGCTCAGTGTCGGGAGCAGGCTGCCGCCTACGGGGTCAACACCAGTCACAATCGAGCCGTCCTTCAGGCCAGCCAGAATTTCTTCCATACGGGCAGTGACTTCTTCCGGTACGGCTGCATCATGCGCCGGGGCAAAGCCCACGCCATCATTCGAGGCCGAGAGGATCAGGTTGCTGCCGCCGGGGAATTCCGCGCCGCCTTCAACCAGCGCCTTGAGCGCCAGATAGACCGCCTGGTCAACGCGCTTGACTGCGCTGGAGATAATCTTGTCTGCGCCATCAGCTTCGCCGTTGCCGAAGGTGGTCACAAATTCATCCTGATCGACGCCGATGACAAATGCGCCGCCTTTGGCTGCTTCCACGATACCACCCGAACCAGTCGGGCCGCCCGCGCCGAAGACTACATCCGCGCCTTCACCGATAAACTGGTTAGCAGCCGTGCCGCCCGCCGCCGGGTCAGTGAAGCTGGGGATATAGGTGCCGAGCAGGGTGATGTCCGGGTTGACGAACTTCGCGCCCTGTTCGAAACCATTGCGGAACTTGATGACCGGGGGAATGTCGATGCCGTATACGCCAGCTACCGTGCCAGTCTGGGACATCTGGGCAGCCAACGCACCCGCCAGGAAACCGCCCTGATCTTCGCGGAACTGAAGGCCAACATAGTTGGGAGCGCCTTCAGCGACGAACTGGTCAACGCCAATGAAATACACATCGGGATTGGCGGCAGCTTTGGCAGCGGTGGTTTCCGCCAGCAGGAAGCCAACGGTGACGATGGCGCTGTAGCCTTCGCTCAAGCAGGTGTCGATGTTCTTTTCATAATCGGTCTGCGCTACCGTCTCGATGAAGGTGTAGGTCAGGCCGAATTCGTCAGTGGCAAGTACCGCACCTTCGTGCGCGAACTGGTTGAATGTGCCGTCATTAACACGGCCCAGATCGGTGACGAGGCAAACGGATTCAATCAAGCTATCCTGCGCTGAAACGGACATCACCGGGAGTACGCCCAGCAGTGCCAGCACCAGAAGCAGAAGCGCCATACGTCTAGTCTTCATTAAAGGATCCCTCCATTACACGAAAAATTTAGTTTGTGGGCAGATGCCCAAACTTCGGTTGATATTACCTCACTTTTAAACTTCTGAACACCTCGCCGCGCTGGATTTAACATGGGACTTTTGTGCGATTTCGCCAAAGATTTTTATTTTGACAGGCATTATATGGCTCCAATCCTCTTCATTGCCGTGTCCTTCCTTTGTGTGGCATAATGAAGCTATTGAGCCGGACTAACTTGGGATATGAGCAGCATAATATGACCAACAATGCATTGAATATTTTCGTCACTGGGGCAACAACCGCTGCCGGACGCGAAACCGTGCGCCAACTGAGCACGCGTGGACACAAAGTAACCGGGCTGACAGTCGGTTCTGATGGCGCAGCAAAAGTTCGTCAGGATGGGGGTTTACCCACCTACTCCGACCCTTTGCACGCTGGGGAACTCAAAAGCCTGCTGCGGATGATGCCCTATGATGTGGTGATTCATCTGGAACCACAGATTGCCAACGGCTTTCCCATTCGTACGACCGATTGGGAGGCTGGGCTGCATACGGTAACGGCCAGCACCACCGCTATTATGGAAGCCGCCGCAGAAACAGGTGTGAAGTTTCTGGTGCATACCAGTTTTGCCTTCGCCTATGGCGATACACACGGTGAATGGGTGACAGAAGACAGTCAGCCGCATGGCTCGACCTTCCGCGTGGCACTGCAAGCCGAAAAGCGGGTTTTGGGCGGGAGTATTCCGGCCTGTGTCCTGCGTTCAGGGACGGTTTACAGCGGCGAAGATGCGGCGGTAGCATCATTAGGTGATGAAATCCGGCGTGGACGCAGTGTATATCTGGGCGATTCACACGCGGCGACGAACTGGATTCATGCGGCTGATCTGGCACGGGCGGCGGTACTCGCAGCCGAACAACAGCCTGCCGGGCAGACCTTCAACATTGTGGATGACCAACCTGCCAGTGCGGCGGCTTTCGTCGGTCACCTCAGTGCGGCATTGGGTATGGGTGAACCGTCAGCCATGCAGGTGCCCGAATTCGCGCTGAACATTGTGACAAGTGCGGCGCAGCGTAACTTGCTCAATACCTCGGTGCGGGCGAAGAACGATAAAGCCAAACAGGTTTTGGGCTGGACGCCGAAGTATCCGACTCATACCGCAGGTCTGGAACAAACGCTGCTGGTTTGGCGGGCGGAAGCGAAATAACGGACACGGACGATCCCTGACTATCAACAAGAACAGAGACGGAATGCTTAAGGCGATACTCTTTGATTTAGACGATACGCTGCTCGATTGGCGCGGCTTTAACCAGGAATGGCCTTCTTTCGAGCAGCAGTTTTTGCGGCGGACATTCGACTATATCGGGCAAGTTGCGTCCCCACTAGCGGATTTTGACGCATTTGTAACCGAATTCCGCTACCGGACGCGCGAGGCGTGGCAATCAGGGCGCGGCAATTTGATTGCGCCTAATCTGGGCACCATTCTGTTGGAGACGGCGGAAGTTTTAGGTGCGGCGCGCGGGGTGCTCACGGCTGAAGGCTGCCTGACAGCTTACGAATGGGGCGCAGTGCCGGGAACCGTGATTTTCCCCGGTGTGCCGGAAACCTTAACCACCATTCGTCAACATGGCATCGAGACGGCCATCGTCACCAATGCTTCCCAACCGATGTGGCTGCGCGATCAGGAATTGAAGCAGCATGGCATTTTTGATTATTTCCCCAAGTGCCGGGTTTCAGCCGCTGATGCAGGTTATCTGAAGCCGCATCCCGCGATTTTCGAGCATACGCTGAAACAGCTTGGCATTAAGCCGGATGAAGCCGTGTTCGTGGGTGATAATCCGATTGCCGATATTGCGGGCGCACAGGCTTTTGGGATGCAGGCCGTTTTGCGCGTATCAACACCTGTGCCGCCGATGTTGAGTGGGCTGATTGTGCCGGATGCGGCCATTAATGGTTTGCCGGAACTGCTGCCGATTCTGGATGGTTGGTATCCGGGGTGGCGGAATTAACTGAATGTTACTGCCGTATCCTGACCGGAACCTGATCTTGACCGGTTACACTGGCCCGAACCAACCGCTGATCGCCAAACTGATTGCGGATCGGCTGAAGCTGCGCTATATCAGTGTGGATTCGCAGATTGAGGAACGCGCAGGCACAGATATCGAATCCGTGCGCGCGGCCTACGGCGAAACCCGGCTGAAAACACTTGAGTCCGAAGTGATGCAGGATGTGCTGCTGTACCGCGCCGCCCTCATCCGCATCAGCGGGCAAACCCTGATGCGGGCAGAGTACGGCAAACGGTTGGGGGAAACTGGCCCGATCATTTGCGTGGTGGTGACGCTGGACGCGGTGCTGCGGCAGTTGCATCTGGCGATGGGCGGGCGTTACCACGACCCGAACGAACGGGCGCTGGCGATTGGGAAAATCCGGCGTGAATGGGAAGTCCGCAAGCTGGAAGGCATTCACGAACTGGATGCAACCCGCATGACTCAGGAGGAAAGCGCCGCTGCTGTGATCGACATCTGGCAGAAAGCGGTGGCCTTGACGGTTGAGTATTGAGTTGTCAGTTTGTTCGTTTTGACTGATAGTAAGAAGAGGTTATTGGGTTTTTAGTTTTTGGTTCTTAGAATATTAACCAATAACCACCAACAAATAACCAATAACGATTAGGTATTGAGGGGCGTGTTTCATGCCAAAATTGATGATTAGTCTGGCGCAGATGAATATTGCGTTGGGCGATGTGCGTAAAAATACGGCGCAGATGGAAAAGTGGACGGTAGAGGCCGCGCGGCGCGGGTCGCATATGGTGGTCTTCCCGGAGTTGTGGTCAACCGGGTATGCCCTCGACCAGAGCAAGGAATTGGCCAGCACGCTGAACACCGGCACGTTCAACGATATGAGCGGCGCGGCAGTCGGCAATAAAATCAGCGTGGTGGGTTCGCTGCTGGAAAAGCGCGGGATGGAAGTTTCCAACAGCGCGGCCTTCTTTGCCCCCAATGGACGCTCATTGGGCATTTACCGCAAACTGCACCTGTTCCGGCTGATGGACGAACACAAATGGCTGCAACCGGGGTCGTCGCCGCTGGCGATGGATTTGCCGTGGGGCAACACCGGGCTGGCGATTTGCTACGATCTGCGCTTCCCGGAATTGTTCCGGCGTTATGCGGTCGAAGGCGCGAAGATGATTATCATCCCGGCGGAATGGCCGATTGAGCGCATCGAACACTGGCGGGCGTTGCTGATCGCACGGGCAATTGAAAATCAGTGTTACATCGTGGCCTGCAACAGCGCCGGACAGACAGGCGATGCCATATTCGGCGGCAACTCGATGATTGTTGATCCGTGGGGCAAAGTGGTCGTCTCCGGCGGCGAAAGCCCCAACCTGCTCACCGCCGAAATCGAGATGGATGCCGTAGACGAAATCCGCAAGCGCATCCCGATCTTCGAAGACCGCCGCACCGATATTTATTAGATCAGTAACGAGTGACGAGTGACGAGGTATCCAGTGAGGATGCCTCGTTTTGTTTTCCGCTATAATGAAACTGTTAGGGTCATTCGTCGGTTTAACACAGGAATACCTTATTTAATGGAAACCATTCTGAATATCAGTGAAATTGTTTCCGATCCAGCAATACGGGGTGGTCAGCCGATTATTGCTGGAACGCGGCTGCGGGTATCCGATATTGTCGCCTATTACGTCTATGCAGGCCGCACCCCAGAAGAACTAGCGGTTGGCTTTTCGCTGGAACTCGGTCAGGTTCATGCGGCGCTGGCCTATTACCACCTGCATAAAACAGAGATTGATGCCGAAATGCGGGCTAATGCTGATGAAGCCGAAAAGTGGATGAACGAGGCAGCCAAACAAGGACGTTTAATTCGCTTTGAGTGAGATCAAATTCTATCTCGATGAAAACATCGACAAAGCCGTAACCGATCAGTTGATTCGATGGGGCATTGATGCGGTTTCAGTTCACACATTGGAATCGCAGGGGGATGCTGATCCCGACCATCTGCAACGTGCAACGGAAATGGGACGCGTCTTGTGTACGCACGATCAGGATTTCACCCGGCTGGCTGTCGAAATAACTGACCACGCAGGCATCGTTTTTGCCCAACATTATGGTGCTTCAATTGGTGGATGGGTACGGGCGTTACGTGCCCTTCATATGCGGTTGACCGCTGAAGAAGCCAAAGGGCAACTGATTTTTATCTCGCTCAAAAGCTAAATTATCGGCAAAACCAACCCCGACTCAATGAAGAGTACCATACTAATTGCGTAGGGCAGATGAATGCATTCCTGCATCTTATCCGCCCGCAGCTTGCCCACTCCCCTTCGCAAACTGTGGACACGTCGGCGAATCATCTGTAATGCCATACACCCGCCGTTCATCCTCGGTCAAATCCTCTCGAAACACCCGCGTACAAGCATAAGCCACAAAATCCCGATAATCCGCATCCCATATCCGGGCTGTGCCATCTAAACTGGCCGTTACAATGAACTGCCCATCCGGACTGTACGCGGCACTGTTGACACCTAATGTATGTCCACTCAACATCCTCACCTCCTCACCACTCACTGCATCCCACACTCGCACTGTGTTATTCCAACTTGAGGTCACAATGTACACCCCATCCGGGCTATACGCTGCACTGTTGACAACAAACGTATGTTCGCTCAAACTTTGGCGTGTGAATAATCCATCCACAGCTTTCACCAAGTCCGCATCTGCCTGAGGGGTGTAATCGATATTCAAAGCTCGAATTGCCAGCAGCGCCGCTGTTTCCCGGTTGCCTTCTGGTTGGCTCAAAATTTCCGCCGCTTTTGATGCCAAATCCAGTGAGGCAATCTGCGCCTCACCCTCAATGACTTGTTCGGCTACGGCTGTCAATGTAGGTGGGATGGGGGAAAGTGTTGCACCTGCAATGGCAACTGCTTGATTAGCTTCATTCGCGTTGGCTATTGCCGTAGCCGCTTCGTTCCGGGCAATCTGAGTTTGATTTACCGCACCACCTGTTGCGAGCACCGCTAAAACCCCAATGATTCCAGCCACAACCGTTATCAATCGCAAACGTTTCGTTCGCTGTTCATCTTCTTTAATGCGTCGCGCACGTTCTGCTTCCGCTTTTCGGCTCTCGGTTACGAACGCCTTTTGTCCATCGTTAAAGCTGATTTTTGGTGCGCAGTCTTGCAGCCGTTTCTCGGCCAGCGTCAGCACATCACCACTTAACAACGCGCCGGGGCTGCGTCCGCTGTTTTCCCAATACAGGGTTTGTTGCAAAAGCTGGGTATGAGCCTGCACACATTCCGGGTCGGTATCCACCGTCTGGAGCAGCGCTTTCGCTCCAGCGGTCGCGTCCCCATTCAGCTTGCCCAAATCAATCCACTGGATGGTTTTCAGGTGTTCCCAATTGGCACGCGCAAGCGGTTCAATCGGGCGCATGTCTTTGTGGGTATACCACCCGCCCACCAGCTCAGCTTCATCCACCGGACGGTACAGTAGGGTGACGATGCGCTTGCCTATTTTGCGGGCGTGTTCAATTTCGCGGTGGCAGTAAACCGAATTGAGCGAATCCGGGCTGACAATCAGCACAAAGTTGTGCGCCCGTTCGATTCCCGTGCAGATTTCCTCCCACCATTTGGTGGAATAATCAATGCCTTGCCAATCGACCCAAGCAGGGCGCTGCTCGGCGGACAGTGCATTGAATAATTCACGGACAAAATCGGTATCTTTACGGGAATAGGAAATGAAGACATCGTAGGTAGACATATAATCACCCCCGAAGTCGATATTATGTAATTATTGTAGCATGAAACGCTAAAGTTGGCTTCAATATGGTATATTTTGTCGAGGCCGCAGATTGAGGTGGCTTTTGAGTTCGACACACTTCATAATCGCTTGGGTGCTGGTGTGGGTCGCTTGTATGAGGGGAATGAGCAGATTGCGGGCGATGACCGTGCGGGCATCAAAAAACCAGTACAGACTCATCAACGGGGACACGAATACAGTAGTGTGGTCATCCCGGTACATGTGGTAATTGCCGAACTCGCCCTGCACCGCCGGGATAATCCGCGTGCTGATATGGCTTTTATGGTGGTTCGGCTGTTCCCAAACATAGCGGCAAGCAGACTCGAACTGCTGAAAAACGGGCATCTGTGGCGTCAGGGCGCAGTTGCCCAAAAAGCCCCCCACCTTCACCAATCCGGCGATATTTTCCAGCGCGTTATGATGACAAACTGATTCTTCAACCTCGGTGCCGAAGCCGATGCAAGCCAATAATTTAATCGGCACATCCAGTTGATCGACCGCCGCCAGCGAGATCGAATCCTCCACCAGCGTGCCAGAGCCAATTTCATCGCCGCGCATGATCGAATCGACGCCTCCATCCACCAGCAGGATCGCATCCACTTTCAGCCTTTTAACCAGTTCGCGGTACGCTTGCACCAGCGGCACAACGCCCAACCGCCCGAACATCCAGATGGTGACATCCTCACTGTGCTTTTCGGCAAACCAGCGGGATAAATAACCTTCGGGGTAATATGGCAGGTCGAAGTTAATCGGGCCTCGCGCTCCGACCAGCAACCCATCGAGAACCACTTCCGGTTCACCAATCGCGCTCAGAATCGAAAATTCGCTGAAACTGTAATTCGCCAGATGAACGGTTTTTCCCATCTCGCGCAGCGTGAAGTACAGCGGCAAACCGCTGAACACATCAAATCCGCCGCCCGCCCCTGCAATCAGAATATTTTTGGAGTCGGTCAACTGGTCAAGAATGGGGAGATTTAAGCGCATTTTGAGAAGCCATGTTGTTTGCCCATGTATCAAATTCTAGCAGAAAACGCGCTTTCAGGTCGGGTTCGGCATAGGAAGCCGTGAACGCATTCCGTGCGATGCGAATCACATCCGCCGTCGAATAACCGAAAATATCCACCAGCAGTTGATACTCTTTGGAGAGCGTCGTCCCGATCAGCGTCGGATCGTCGGTGTTGATCGTGACCATCACGCCTGCTCGATCTAATTCCGGCAGCGGATGTTCCTTCAGGCTCGAAACGAATTTCAAATAGACGTTGCAGGTCAGATTGACTTCCAGCGGAATCTGGCGCGCGGCCAATGTGTGCAGCAGATCGGCATCTTCAATCGCACGGACGCCATGCCCAACCCGGTCGGCCTGAAGGTCGTTGATCGCGCCCCACACGCTTTTAGCTCCGGCGCTTTCGCCCGCGTGCGGGATGCTTTTCAGGCCATACCGTTTGGCTTCTGCGAAAACATGGGCGAACGGTTCCGGCGGGGCATTGATTTCATTCCCACCTAACCCCAAACCGATCACGCCGAAATCTTTGCCAGCGAGGGCAAATTCAAGTGTATTTTCGGCTGCACCTGCCACATAATCGCCGCCGTTGTGATAATCGGCAAAAGCGCGGTTGCGTGGAATATCGAAAATCCAGCGCAGTTCGACGCCGAATTCTGATCGAACGCGCTGCCTGCCCGCTTCCAGTCCTTCCAGGACCATCTCAATCGTCACGCCCTGTTTGAGAAAGCCGATGTAGGTGTAGGGCGTGACGGTGATTTCGGCATAACGGATGTGCTGGGCGGCTAATTCGCGTCCGGCATCATACACCGCCAGCGCGAAATCCTCCGCTGTCCGCAGCAGATTTTTGATCGTGCGGACGACATCCATGAAGTGATAGAAATCCTGAAACACGTACCAACGGGCAATGGCCTCCTCGGTTTCTCCCGGCAGGAGATCGAGCAGGCCATTCCGTTTAGCGAGTTGCAGCACCGTCCGGGGCGGTAGTGCCCCTTCCAGATGGAGATGCAGCTCGGCTTTGGGCATGTTGTCGAAGAACATCAGCTTAACGGCACCATATGGATAATGGTCACACCGCCGCCGCCTTCTTTGGGCAGGGCTTCGGTCACTTTGGAAATCAGCGGATGATGTTCCACCCGTTCGCGGATGGCCTTCTTCAGCGCGCCTGTTCCCTTGCCATGAATGATTCGCGCAAACGGCAAACCGGACATATAGGCTGCGTCGATGTAGGTTTCCAACCGCTTAAGGGCTTCATCCACCCGTTCGCCGCGCAGATCGAGTTCCAACCCCGGCGATTGACCTTTTGGCACAATCGGATCGGGCGATTTTTCATACTCGCGTTGATGACCCCGCTTGATCTGGCGTTTCTCGCTCTTGGATCGGTGACTGATTTCATCCAGTCCGGCACGCACCTTGAGCGTACCCACCTGCACTGTTGCCGACTCGCGGTCAAGTTCGTTGACTGTACCTTCCGCGTTCAGCTTCGCCAGCCAAACGGTATCGCCCAGCTTGGGCATCCATTCCACCGTGCCTGTAACGTTTTCGGCCTCGTTCGGCACATTTTGTTGGGCATTCGTTGCCAGTTGCGCAGCTTCATCCTGTAAACTTTTCAGCGTATCCAAAGGCAGTGATGCCGCCCGCATATCATTCCGCAGCCGCCGAACATCCTTCTGGAACGTGCGGATTTCATCTTCCGCCTGACGCCGCGCCGAAGCGATGATGTCCCGCCGTTCGTCCTCGATTTTATCCAAACGGGCTTGCAGTTCCGCCCGCTGTTCTTCGATTTCCTCGCGCATGGCGACAATCGCCACCTGATTGCGGCGGATTTCCTCGCGCGTCCGTTGAATTTCGTCCAGCAGATCGTCGGCCACTAAATCTTCAGTGGCGACCATACCGCGCGCCGCTTCGATAATTTCCGGGTCGAGTCCCAACCGTGTGGCAATCGCCAGCGCGTTGGAACGTCCCGGCAGACCAATGATGAGCCGGTAGGTTGGGCGCAGTGTTGCCAGATCGAATTCCACGCTGGCATTCCGTACCCCCGGTGTATCCACGCTGTAGATTTTCAATTCCGGATGATGTGTGGTGACAATCGTCGTCACGCGCCGTTCTACCAGATGCGTCAGGATTGAACGTGCCAGCGCCGATCCTTCCGCCGGATCAGTCCCCGCGCCCAGTTCGTCCAGCAGCACCAGCGAACGTTCATCGCATTCGCGCAGAATCGAGATGGTGTTGGTCATATGGGACGAGAATGTACTGAGCGATTGCTCGATACTTTGCTCATCACCAATATCCGCGTAAATGCCTTCGAACACGCTGAACTTGGCTTCTTCCGCCGGAACTTGCAAACCGCACTGCGCCATCAGCGCCAGCAAACCGATGGTCTTGAGCGACACAGTTTTACCGCCTGTATTCGGCCCGGTGACCACCAGTACCCACGTCGATTCATCCAGTTCCACATCAATCGGCACAACGCTCCCGGTCAGCAGCGGATGTCGTGCGCTTTTCAGGTAAATATTGCTGCCGGGATGATTGACGGCATTAGGTTTAAGTGGGTTGTTCACGCTGCGTTGGCGGAAGGGGAGCAAGACGGGTTCGGTGGCCTTGAGCGATTCGGCATAAATCGCCTTCGCAAATGCCAGATCGAGATACGCCAGCACTTCCACCGTCCGCACGATGTATTCCGACTGCTCACCGACTTCATCCGTCAGCGCTTGCAGGATACGGCGGATTTCTTTTTCTTCGTTCAGTTGCAGTTCACGGTAGGTATTGTTGAGTTCCACCGTCGCCAGTGGTTCGATGAACAACGTCGCGCCCGATGACGATGAGTCATGCACAATACCGGGGATGCGCCCCTTAAATTCCGCCTTGATCGGGACGACGTAACGCCCGTTGCGGGTGGTGATGATGGCTTCTTGTAGAAATTGGGCGGTGGTGCTGGTGGAGATCAAACGGGTGAGGCGAGTCTGGAGCTTATCGTAAGCGATTTTCAAATCGCGGCGGATGATGGCAAGTTGCGGGCTGGCGGTATCCAGAACTTCGCCCTTATCGTTCAGCACACGGGCGATGGATTCTTGCAGCTCATTGCATTCCTCGGCTTCGTTCGCCACATCGGAAAGCAGCGGATACGTGCCTTTCATCCGTCCCAGCGTGCGTTTGATCGTGGTCGCCCGCCGCAGCGTATACCGGATGTCCAGCATCGTCTGTGCTTCGATCAACACACCGCGTGTGGCCTGTATCGCCGGGTCGCGCACATCCCGCGCACCACCCAACGTCACATTCACCTTATTTTCCAGCAGCAGTTTGGCTTCGGCGGTTTCCCGCTGCCACGTCACCGCCTCGTCCAGATCGCTTGTCGGATGCAGTTCGCGTGCCAATTGTGCCCCGGCGGAGAACGTCGTATGCCGCGCCAGTTGCTCCAATATTTTTTGCAGTTCAAGGGTATGCGTGGATTTTTCGCTAATCATGATGCGTGTTCGTATCTTTCAGCCTTCAGCCGTTTGCTGATGGCCTTTTTCTTCAATGTTTATTCAGGAACGCACAGTATAGGGGTAGGGGGAGTGAAAGTCAATCGGAAGGTTTTGAAGGGTCATGACGGGTTTTTAGACGCCGGATTTTGCAGATTGGAAATCATAAACACAGGGCGCAATCGCTGCGCCCTTACCGGGCGATGATCAGCTTTCGGGATGCAGATACAGCACCGCTTCACGATAAAGGAAATGCTGGACGTTATAAAAAGAGACGCATAAGATAGTTGAACAGACGGTGCACAAAGGGGTAGACAAGTGATTTTCAGCAAGATTCGAGACCCTCGGTTTATTACCGTGCGGCGCGGCGGCACCCTACAGGACGCCGATCATCGCCTTCTTGCAGTTTGGGCGGCTGATTGCGCGCAGCATGTACTGCATTTCTTCGAGCAAGTACAGCCCAGTGACGACCGTCCGCGCGGTGCGATTGAGCAGGCGCACGCTTGGGTGCGAGGTGAAATTACCATGACTCAAGCCCGTACTGCAGCCGGACATGCGATGGGCGCTGCCAGAGCGTTGAACGGCGCGGCAAGAGAAGCGGCTTACGCTGCTGGACAAGCTGCGGCGGTGGCGCATGTGGCAGCGCACGAACTGGGTGCAGCGGCCTACGCGATCAGGGCTGTGCGTGCGGCGGCTCCTGAAGCTGAACGGATGGAGGCTGGTCGCCGGGAGTGCCAGTGGCAGCGGGCGCAGCTTCCCAACGAAATCCGGGAACTCGTGCTTGACGACCAAAAGTTGCGTAATGAGTATTGCTGGTTCGTATTCGATTGCTGACCCGTTCGCTCGGATCACTGCGACCGCCCGGCAAGTGCTTGAGACTATGCCACAAGACCGAATTCGAACCTTTAGTATAATCAATAGATGCCGCAATCTACACACGAGCCGTTCCCTGATCCCTATAGGCGTTGCGGTGTTCTGATAATAGCTTCGTGAGGCAATATGTCGACAATCCATTTTGAAACCCAACTGTTTAAAATCAATGACTGGATCATTCTCAGACTACCTGAGACTGCCTCTGCCGAACTTCCGTCAAGAGGGATGACCATGGTTTCAGGGACGATCAATGGCGTTCCTTTTAAAACCTTGCTCGAACCGGATGGGCGGTACGCACCGGGGCGAGGATCGAGCCACTGGTTTAGTCCTGACAAAAAGTTGCTGGATGCCGCCTCCGCAAAGGCAGGCGATACGGTACAGGTTTCGCTTGAACCGAGCAAAGAATGGATAGAGCCGGAAGTTCCTGAAGATTTACAAAAAGCGTTGGCAGCTTCCCCGGAAGCCGAGGCTTTATGGAAGGATATTACCCCACTTGCCCGTTGGGATTGGATTCGCTGGATACGCGCTGTCAAAACAGCGGAGACCCGCCAAAAGCATATCGAGGTTGCGCTCGACAAACTCAACAAGGGCATGAGACGCCCCTGTTGTTTTAACCGCAATCTCTGTAGTGAACCCGACGTATCGCATAATTGGGCGCTCCTCGAGCCGGAGCAAGTGACGTAGAAAACTTTTTAGAGGCGGGTTTGGGATGACTCAGGCGGCACAGAAGCAATGAAATTGAGCCTGTACGGTGCGCCTGTGACGCAAAAGCGACCGTCTGCTGGAATTCGATGTTTACCCGGCGCGGTCGCTTCTATCCTCAGTTATCGCGGTGGCGAGGCACTAGGCTTTTCGGTCAGGCTCATAGACCAGAAACACGACACCTGTTTTGGTGGTTTTGGTTTCGGCCAGCTTCATCTTTTTCGGTGTGATACCGTCCTTGAACAGCTTCCTGCCGCTGCCCACGATAACCGGATGCACCGCCAACCGAAGCTCATCCACCAAGTCATTTTCCAACAAGGATTGAATCAACGTGATGCTGCCAGTGACACCGATATTTTTACCGGGTTGCGCCTTCAGCTTGTTGATTTCTTCGACAAGGTTGCCCTTCAGGAGCGTGGAATTATTCCACTCAACCTTATCCAGCGTGGTCGAAACCACATACTTTTTCACATTGTTGATGTAAGTGGCGAATGGCTCATCGTTCGAGGTCGGCCAATAAGCTGCCCATTCTTCATAATTCACCCGCCCCAACAGCATCGCATCTTGCCGCCCGGTTTGCAGATCGACTTCCTGCCCGATCTCGTCGTTAAAATACGCCATCGTCCATGAGGGGTCTTCGACCACACCATCCAACGAGTAAAATAGATGCGCCACTACTTTTCGCACAGCGTTCTCCTTTGCTGATGACCTTCAACAGAAGCATCATAATTCAGCCAAAAGAATCTGTCTTGTAAAGTAACGACAACTGCTCCATCCGGCTTTTATCCATCAGTTGAGCCGGGGTCTGCCCGATAAAATACTTCAGCGCATGGTTTAGATGCGGCTGATCGAAATAGCCTGTTTCATGCACAGTATCGAGAATAGATACACCCTCCTGTAACAAAACCGCCGCATGGCGGGCGCGTTCGATTTGTTGAATCGTTCGGTAGCTTAACCCCGTTGCGCCGAGGAATCGCCGCTGAACCGACCGTAACGATAGATTAGGCTGATAACCCCGCAGCACATCATTGACAACCGGTTCATGAGCCAGCAGACCATCCCGCGCCAGCCAATCGACAAAGGTATCAGCGTTCTCGTAATTCGGGAGCTGCCATGCCGAGCCGTTCAGCCAGAAAGAGTCACTGTTCGCTTCGGGGAAAGTCACATTCCCATCAACCAGATTTTCAACCGCGAACGGTGACAGCGAAATGCCGGTTTTAAAGAGGATGCCGAAAAATTCAGCGTCTTGGGGAACAGGGGCAGCTACTGCTTTCGTCTCCGGCCCTTGCAGCGCGATAGAGGTTTTGCCGTATTGCTTCCACACCACCAGATCCAACTGCGCCACCGCAATCGAAATAAAGCTGTTGATGCCTTCGCTGCGGCTGCGCCAGATGCGCTCGACAAACGGCGAATCGGATAATCTTTGCTGCAAGTTCAGGGGCATTCCGGCGTCTCTCCACTCATGCACTTCTCAAACGGAATTCAAATTGACTCAGATAGCCTTTTTGTTCTATTATAGAGTGTGTATTTGCTAAAGGGTAGCCCCACACCCAGCGGTGCAGACTTTCCTCTAGCCCCAAAGCCTAGCAAGCAGGGGGCGAGCTGAATTTTCTGACAACTGAAAACCGATAACTGATAACTTGAGTGGCGGCGAAACCCTTTTTCGCCACGCCGCCATCGCCGCCGCCGCCGCCATCAAAGAGTCGCAAGATTCACAAAACGGGTCTGCGAATCTTGCGACTCTTCCCCGTATAGGTTGACAGTCAAAAAATAAGAACCAAAAACTGCCAACTGATAACTGTCAACCGTGAACTGTCAACTAACCACTACCGTACCGCTTCCAGTACAGACTGTTGTGATATTCAATCGTCAGCCCTTCATGCCCTGCCGCCAACCGCGTACCCAACTCGTTCCCGAATTCCAGCCGCGCCACCGCTTCCAGATCAGCCCGATTTTGAAAGCGCCACTCACTCGGAATCCGCACCTGATTAAAGCCCTGTTCCGCCCAGAAAGTTTCTACTGCATCGGCCTTTTGCGAAAACTTCGGGATTTGCGCCAGCCATTCTGCAAAGGTGCCGTTCCGCAAATCGTTGTCGATGATGAACGCCGTTCCGCCCGGTCGCATCACCCGTGCAACTTCCGACAGACCAGCCTCGCAGCCCGCCCCCCAGAAATACGCAAATCGCGCGTGCATCACATCAATGCTTTGGTCAGGCAGGAAAATCTGCTCGGCGGAACCGATCACTACCGATGCACGTTCCAGACCCAACGCGGCAAAGCGTCGCATCGCCAGCACCCGCGATGGCGCATGAGGCTCAACGGCGAAAACATGCGCGGCCTTTTCATGGAAGCGCGGCGTATGGAATCCCGTCCCCGCGCCGAGATCAAGCACAATTTTGTCATCCCACGGCGCAATGCTGTACATCGCCGCTTCAATTTTCTGCGCTGGATCAGCCGCGATATTCTCGATTTCGTACAGCTCGGGGTCAGTTTGAATATTCGGCGCGACATGTACGCCGGGGAGTTTCAGGGTAGTCATGACTGTTATTCCTTTCATGCAATCGGCAAAACGAAAAAAACGGGTTGTGAAATCCGCTGGTGATCAAACCACTCGTTTGTCGATTGGATTACTCGTAAAACAGTGTCACGGGGATTTTTCCTGTGTGGAAACGGAGCGATAAATCTATGCTACGCAAAAGCCCCTCCGGCGTCAAGATGTCGGTTCATCGTCTGCCGTGCGCAAAGGTTATTGTACAATTGCAGCGCCAATCTCCCCTGTTCCCGCTGTACAATGACAATCCCGACAACGCGGCGACAAGACGAGAGCTTTGCGTTGTACACTACGGCGCTCCCCACCCCAACCGCCGACAATGACATTTGCGACATGCCAGCCTCCCGTCTTCCCGCCGACAACCCCTACGGCAATTTTGCGCAATCTGTTTCCACCGAACCCCCTTTTTCTAGGGGGTATGGCTGGCGAAATCCGCGCTAGGCTTATCCAGAGCAGGAGTGAGCTAACATGTCCCCAAACGTATTCAAGATTATTTTCCTCATCGGCTGGATTGCCATCGAAACCATTCGTGCGCCGCACCGCAAACGCAACCGTGCCGACCGTCACCAGCACCGCATTAGCGATAATCGTCTGAACGCCCTGGAATTTAGTTTGGCATTGTTGGGTTTTGTGGGGATGCACCTGCTGCCCATCATCTATATCTTCACACCGTGGCTGGATTTTGCCAATTATCAACTGCCCGATTGGCTGGCATTGATAGGCATTCTGCCGTTAGCGGGTTCGGTCTGGCTGCTGTGGCGGTCACATGCCGATTTAGGGACGAATTGGTCGCCCACATTGGAAGTCCGGCAGGAACACAAACTCGTCACCAATGGCGTTTACCAGCACCTGCGCCACCCGATTTATGCTTCGGTCTGGCTAACTGGCATCGCGCAGGCACTTTTATTGCACAACTGGATTGCCGGGTTGGCGCTGCTCGTAACCTTCGCGCCGATTTACTGGCTGCGCGTCCCGCGTGAGGAAAAGATGATGCTGGATAATTTTGGGGACGAGTACCGCACTTACATGAACCGCACAGGCGGCGTCATCCCCAAATTCAACTGATTTCAGGCATCAGTGCTGGTAGCTTGTGGTGTATATAGGACAGATAAACGTTCAATCGTTAAACCATTGACTTCCTCGGCGCGTAGGGTCATCTTGTTGACCACTGCTTGGTCGCCCTTCGCTGGTGGCAGGGTAATCTGCGAAAGCAGCAAACCGCCGATGCTGTCCACCTCATACGAATCCGGGTCGCCAATATCGAGATATTCGGTCAATTCATGTAACCGTACATCACCCTCGACCAGCAAATGTCCCGGCTTCAGCACCATGATCGATGGCTGTTTTTCGACATCGAACTCGTCGCGCACATCCCCCATGATTTGTTCGATCAGGTCTTCCATCGTTACGATGCCCGCTGTGCCGCCGTATTCATCCAGCACAATCGCCATATGAACCCGTTCCCGTTTGAGTTTGGAAAGCAGCTTTTCGGCGGAAGTGCCCTCTGGAACGCTGGGAATAACGTGCAGAATCGCGTGAAGATCGAAAGGCTTTTTAGCCAACTGCTGTTGAGCCAGTTCTTTAAGGTGCAAAAGACCGATGATGTTATCGAGGCTGTCCTCATAAACGGGCAGACGGCTGTGGGGCGAGTGAAACATGTGCTCCAGCACTTCTGTTTCTGTGATCGTGACGGGTATCGCGTCCACCTTCACCCGCGGGGTCATCACCTGTTCTACTCGCAGTTCAGCAAATTCAAAAATATTGCTGACGATCCGGTGTTCCGATTCTTCCATCATCCCGCCTGCCACGCTGTCGGAGATAATCAGTTCCAGTTCATCCGGCGTATGCAGGCGGCTGCCTTTGGCGGGCGGTGGAACGCGCAGCACCCGGAGCGTGAACAGACCAATGCGGTTCAACCCCGTAACAGCCAGAGAGAAAACGCCCTGTATGAAGAACATCGGCCCGGCCAGCAGCAGCACTGCCCGTTCCGCGTTTTGCAGCGATAGCGATTTGGGTACCATCTCGCCAATGACCACATGTAGATACGTGATGATCGACAATCCGATCAAAAATGAAACCGTGTGCAGCACCTCATCGCTCAGTCCGAGCCAGTCATGCAGTGGAACTTCTAATAGATGAGCGACCGACGGTTCACCCACCATCCCCAAACCCAGACTGGCAAGCGTAATGCCTAACTGGGCAGTGGCGATGTAGCGGTCAACCTTCGGTGGATTCTTGACAACTTCCAGCAAACGCCGCGCGGTACGGTTGCCTTCATCCGCAAGCTGTTCGACCCGTGAAGGGCGAATGCCGATGATGGCGAATTCGGCAGCCACAAACATCCCGTTTAACAGGATCAGGACGAGAATAATGCTGAATGAAATCAGAATATCCATCAGCGGGTTTCATCCTGCGAACCAGCCGCTTTGGGGAGTGTCAGCAGCAGTTCCTCAATTGCCCGGTTGGTGACAGCCTGAACGCGCAGGTTAATCCCCTGAATTTTGACCGATTCACCAATCTGCGGGATGCGTCCCATGACCTGCAAGACCAGCCCGCCTATGGTATGGGCTTCATCAATCGGCAGATCAATATCCAGACGATGATTGAGATGTTCGATGAGAATATCGCCTCGCACTTTGTATTGCCCATTTTCGAGCCGGGTAATGAGCGGATTTTCGGTATCGAATTCATCCTGAAGTTCCCCGAACAATTCCTCGATCAAATCTTCGCGGGTCAGCATCCCGGCGGTTCCCCCGTATTCGTCAATCACAATTGCCAGATAACTCTGGTGACGATCTAGGGTTTCCCATACCTGTCGGGTTGGCATGGTTTCGGGTATGTAAGGCACTTTGCGGAGAATGCTCTGGATGCTGGTTTCTTTTTGGGTGTAGTGCAGCCGGAATAAATCCTTCAGATGCACGAAGCCTGTGATGTGGTCGACGTCTTCTTCATATACTGGAATGCGGGTGTAGGCGGATGTCGTGGCAATCTGAAGCAGTTCGCTAATCGGCATACTCTGTTCGGCAGCAATCATCCGAATGCGCGGAACGGCGATTTCCCCGGCAGTGAGTTCGCCTGCCCGTAATGCATTATCCAGCAGTTCCCGTTCTTCCGCGTCCAGCAAACCGCCTTCATGGCTTTGACCGATCAGCATCATAATTTCTTCAGGCGAGTGAACATGTTGATGGCTGGCACCCTGATTGGCACCCAGCAGTCTGAGCAGGAGGGCACCACTGCCGTTGAGCAGAATGATGAATGGGCGCAGCAGCCAATTCGCCGACCAGCTCATGGGCAGGGCGGTGCCGTAGGCCATCTCCTCTGGGTATTGCAGTGCCAGCGACTTCGGCACTAATTCACCGAGTACCACTTGCAGCGTCGTCAGAAAGGCCAACACCAGCAGCGAAGATACCCCTAATGCCGCAGCTTCATCGCTCAGAAATGGAATCTTTGCGATGAGTGGGGCGATCATCGGCGCAATCTGTCCCTGTCCATAAATGCCCAGAATGATGCTGGAAAGTGTGATACCAACCTGGCTGGCGGCGATATAGTTGTCGAGCTTATGGTGATCTTCAACAATCGGCAGAAGGAGTTTTGCCAGACGGTTGCCTTCGTTTGCTGCCTGAACAACGCGACCCTTGCGAGCGCTGACAGCGGCAAATTCCCCGGCCACATACAGCGCATTGATTGCAATCATGGAAACAATAACGAGTACCGCAATCAGAATGGTTGCGAACATGACCTTCTTTCTACAATAATTGCTTACCCCGATAGGCCATATTGTAGGGAACAGAAACCAATTTAGCAACCATGTGGATATTTAAATCTGTTCGTATCGGCCTGTCTGAATGCCTCGTTCGCGCAGCGCGGCCTCTACCCGTGCCACATCTGCTGTATCGTCAGCATCATAAGTTCGCACCACGATTAACCGTGCATCTGTCTGTGTTTGTCCATGGGCTGGCGCAGTGGATACTTTCGACTTGTAACCGAGAAAACCGGCTTCTGTTGCTTGTTTGATGATCGCCCAGAGCGAGTCCACTTCGGCCAGTGTGGTTTCAATGCGCCATTCCCCGGCACGGGCTGTGGGGGTTTGGCCTGGACTGGAAGGTTTGCATTCCAGCCAATACACCCCGCTGATCTGTGATGGGGTAGTCTGTGCGTCGTGTAGCATCCGCGCTTGTTGGACGATTTGAATCAGGTCGAGATTGGGCGGAACGGGTTTGGAGTCAGCCATAACAACTTTCACGGCAAATAACAGGACTATTCAAATCATCTGACCAATAAATTTTTATGCACTTTTTAACTGACCTTGACCGCTTTTTCTTTGCGGCTTTTGGTGCCGGTCTTCCGGGCCAGCGGCAGTTCAAAGCCAAAGGTGCTGCCTTTGCCATACACACTGCGGAAATGCATCTGCCCGTTATGCTTTTCGACAATGCTCTTGACCAGATGTAAACCTAAACCCGTGCCTTTGATGGTGCGTGTTTCGTTGGTTTTGACGCGGTAAAATGGCTGGAACAGGTTCGCCTGATTTTCTTGTGGGATGCCGTAGCCCGTATCCTCCACCTCAAAAACGGCTTGATCGCCCTCGGTTTTCAGGTTGATGCAGACTTTGCCATGCTCCGGCGTATATTTGATGGCGTTGCTAATTAAATTCCCCACGGTCTCATGCAGCATTGCCCGTTCGCCATGTACCCGCACCATTTTGGGTGTAACATCTAATTGGTAATCCAGTGCCTTTTCCGCCGCCTGATTCTTGAAATCAGCCCATACACCGCTGACCAGTTCACCCATATCGACCAGATCATCCAAAAAGCCGCGCCCGCTTTCGACCCGTTCCAGCGTCAGGATGTCACGGGTAATCTTGTCCATTCGGTCAACCGCCTGGTCAATGATGCGGTGATAATCACGCGCCCGGTCGGAAAGGGTTGGATCCATCTCCGGGGTCAGCATCTGCAAACACCCGGAAATCACACCCAATGGATTCCGTAAATCGTGGGCGGCTACCCGGATCATCTGTGTTTTGAGTTGTTCCAGATCGCTGACCTGTTGGTAGAGTTTTTGCATTTCATCAAGTTGTTTTTGGGTCGTGTCGTAAAGACGCGCGTTCTCCAGTGCATTGGCGATTCGCGCCGAAAGCACCTTCAAAAACTCAAACATCTGCTGGCTAAAGTGTCCCGGTTCAGGGGTCTGCACATTCAGCACCCCGACCAATCGATCTGAGGAAATCAAGGGGATGGTAATCTGGGCTTTGGTTTCATGTACGTTGGGGACATAATCGGGGTCAAGCGTTACATCGGAGATCATTTCCGGTTGGCCTTCGCGCACAACGCGCCCGACAATTCCTACATCCATCGGAATCCGCGACCCAATCAGTGAACGGGGATAATCGCCAATCACCTGCGCCACCCACATATGGTCGCCCTCGATCAGGTGGATCGCCCCGGCTTCAGCATGACTCAGTCGTACAGCAGCATCCAGCGCAATTTTCAGTACATAATCGATGCTCAGGCTTTGGGTCAGTTCCTCATCCACCCGTTTAATGATTTCGAGCCGATTGATGTGTTCATGATTGGTTATTTCTGTTCGTTTATACTGCGTAATATCCTGACTGATTCCAATCACCCCCAGCGATTCACCAGTGCTGGAAATAAAAGGGAATTTAAGAACCGAGAAGTAGCGTTGTCCATCAGGAAAAGCATAGCTGGATTCATATGCCTGCATTTTTTGCGATGCTAGAATTTCTTGTTCAATCTCGCGTATACGAGTCGTTTCATGCTCATTATGGATTTGAGCATCGGTTCTCCCAATAAAATCTTTTTCCAAGCTGTTACCCAATTTCAGCACAGCCGGATTCACCAGAACATAGCGCCCTTCCACATCCTTGATGTAGATCATATTCGGCGCGTTTTCGACGATGATTCGCAGCCGCGATTCGCTTTCACGGAGTTGATCTTCAGCCTGTTTGCGTTGGGTAATTTCCCGCACGAAACCATTAAAACCGATGACCCAATCACCCTCTTGATTAAGCGTGACAACCTGTTCCACCCAGCGGATTTCGCCCTTGTTGGTTATCGCCGGAAATTCCAGTCGCGTTTCCGGCACACGGCGCTGAAACTGATCGAGGTAAAAAGCCATGACCCGGTCGCGCCAATCTTCAGCAACAAAATCGCTGAAGTGTTTGCCGATTACATCTGCCGAGCGATAACCATACAATCGTTCGACCGCAGCATTCACATAGTTACAATAGCCATAGGCATCGGTCGTATAAATGACATCGCTTGCTGATTCGACCAGCATTTGATAGCGCTTGTCGGATTCGGTACTGACCTGACCTGCCATTTTTAAACCCTCGCTGTGTTCCTACACATTACCGTCCACCTAACGACGATTAGCTGCATTATAGACGATTTAAAGAAAAATTACCGTGAACATTTTTCTAACTTGTGAGTATAAGCCTATTGCTTTTCAAGGACAATCTGCCCGATAAGGCATGTAAAGAAGTATAATGAGAGTTACATTCTCTTTCAAAAAGACAGGCTTGATGATGACTACTGAAAAATCCCAACAAGAAGCGATTAGGAATGATGCTGCGCTGAATGCCATGCGTGCCAAAATTGCCAAATTGGGCGGAATGCTGTTCGCGCGTAAACTCACCGATGTAGCCGGTGGCAACATTAGCGCACGGGTGGGTAATCTTGTTTGCATCACCCCACGCTTCAGCGGCAGCAAACGCCAGTGGCAGCTTCAGCCAGAAGACGTGCTGGTCGTGGATATGGATTTGAACGTTCTCGATGGGTCGGGCGAAATTTCCCGCGAATCAAAAGTTCATTTCCGGTTGCACCGCGAATTTGGGGAATATGGCACAGGCGTGGTTCATGCCCATGCCCAGAATATTCTGGTATTCGCGGCCATGAATCGTTCTTTACCGCCAGTGCTGGAATCAACGCTGAAATTCGGCACTGTGCCTTGTGTCGAATATGCTCCGGCGCACACCGATGATCTTTCTGAACATGTGGCGGGCGGCATTCGCGGGAACGAATCGCGCATCCGTAAACAGGCCGCTGCGGTGATCGCCGCATGGCACGGGTTGTTCGTCATCGGCAAGGATTTGGATGCTGCTTTCGATGCGGTGGAACGGCTGGATACCAACGCCTATTGCATCCTGATGGGACAGCTACTCCAATCCGGTGATCCGCTGGCCGAACAACGCGCTGCATTAGAAGCCGCAATGGCTAAGTATGTCAAAGAATAATTCGACCTTATGATTATCACCCTGACCGCTAACACCACCCTCGACCATACGGTTGTCATCTCTGCGCTGGAAAAAGGTCACACCATCCGCGCCTCGCAGAACACCTTCAGCATGGGTGGCAAGCCTGCCGATGCCTCCTTCATTTTGGGTGAACTTGGCGTTACCAGCCATGCATTGGGTTTCGCTGCCGGGACAATTGGGCAGAAGGTCGAGTTTCTGCTGCGGACACGGGGCGTCACCACCGATTTCATTCAGGTCGGCGGTGAAACCCGCATCAATACCATTATTGTGACTGAAGACGGCGGCGAACAAACCACCATCACCACCTCGACTTTGGAAGTCAGCCCCGCCCATCTGGACGAACTCAGAGCAAAATTCGAGTCTCTGCTGGCACAAGCTAACTGTGTGGTGTTGGGCGGGACGCTGCCCAAAGGAATCCCGCCGGAGTTTTATACCGAGTACATCCGTCTGGCACGCGATCATAATGTCCCGGTGATTTTCGATGCCGCCGATCTGAACTTACGCGCAGGCTTGGAATCCGGCCCAACATTCATCAAACCCAACCGCGCCGAATTGACCAGCTTGTTAGGCCGTCCCATCAAATCATTGGATGATGCCTATCAGGGTGCGCGTGAAATTTACCAGCAGCATGGCACATCCTCAGTCATGACCTTTGGGGATGCCGGGGCATTAGCTGTCCTGCCAGATAAAGCCTGGCGCATTCCGGCGATTCCGGTGGACGTGGTGAGTGCGGGCGGCGCGGGTGATGCCGTCCTTGCCGGATTAGCCTATGCCATCGACCGGGGCGAACCCATTGAAAATGGTTTGCGCCTCGGTATCGCGGCAGCCTCGGCAGTTTGCCTCACATTAGGCACAGCCGACTGTCGCCGCGCTGATGTCGAACGCTTTCTGCCGCAAGTCGAACTGATTCCATTTACCATATAACCAGGAAAAACTCATGCCGATTGAAGCAGTCGTGTTTGATATGGACGGTGTACTCGTAGACTCGGAAGTCTATTGGCTGCGTGCGCGGCAGGAATTCGCCCGCGACATAGGCAAAATCTGGACGGATGACGATCAGCGTGCAGCGATGGGGCGCAACACCATCGAGTGGGCGCAAGTGATGCAGGAACGCCTCCAGCTAGAGATGACTCTCGATGCCATCATGGATGACATCAAAACCCGCGTCATTGCCCAGTACGAACAGCAGTTGCCCATCCGCCCCGGCGCATTGGAGGCTGTACACACTGCTGCCAGTCGTTACCGCATTGCATTGGCTTCCGGTTCACCCAAGACGATCATCCAGCGGGTGATGCAGCTCACTGGATTAGACAAAATATTTGAGTTTATGTTGTATGGCGACGATTTCCCAAACGGCAAACCCGCCCCGGATGTGTATCTGGCGTCACTGGAAGCATTGGGTGTTCAGGCTAATCGAGCAGTTGGCATTGAGGACTCGTCCAATGGTGTGCGGGCACTCCATAATGCGGGCATGTATATCATCGCTGCACCTAGTCCCGGTTTCATCCTCCCGCCAGATGTGGTGGCCTTAGCACATCGCGTCATTCATACCATGGAAGATTTTTCGGTCGATCTGGTTGAGGGCATTAACTAACCGCCAATCGCCTGCGCCCCCACCACACCTAAAAGCACCGCTAAAGTCAGGGCGATGCTCCATGCCAGCGCGCCCAACGACATCCATAGCAGCAAACGTCGGGAAGGGGCATTCAATGAAATGCCCAATGCCGCTCCAATTTGTGCGCCTACAGTCATTGGAGCGGCTAAACCCAAACCAATGATGCCAAACCGTTGCCAGATTCGGGCGATTAACGTATCGGATTGTCCGGCTGTCTGTCGCCCTAAACGTCGCAGCGCCCAATCGCGTACACGCCCACCGAACAAGGCCACCAGCACCACGCCAGAAACATAACTCAGCGTTGTTGTGGCGATCACCAGCAGTGGCGATAAACCCAGCGCCAGACCTGCCGGAATCGCAGGCCAGAACGAGAACCATGCCAGCGCGAAAATGCTCAAAATTTTGGGGATGGTTATCAATAAGTCGTTCACACTTTACCGCCAATCTTTTTCTGTACCGCTTCGCTCTGAAGTTCGCGCAGCGCATCTTTGGCAATCCAACGCGCGGCCTTCGAGTGCTGCCCCTGAATATGTTCGGAGGTCTGGATTGCCAGTGTGTTTAGATTCGCGTTCCGTTTACCAATCTGCCGCAGCGCCCAATTAACCGCTTTTTTGACGAAATTGCGTTCATCCCCGGCTTCGCGTTCGATGATCGTCAGGTAAGCCGCCAGCACATCATCGGCAGCTTTTTTGTCGTGTACCGCTAAGGTTGCCATCATGGTAAACCCCGCCCGCTTGACGAACTCAGCTTCCTGTGCGCTCCACTCAATTGCTTTCGCATGAGCAAAAGCAGTCTTTCTGAATAGATTGAGGCAGCACTGGTCGCAAATATCCCACGAGTCGAAACTCTGCACCCACTCGCCCATCTGCGCTTCGGTCACTTGTTTAGGATCAGCAATCACGGTGGCGATGATGCGGGCTTCATGAACCCCGGAGTTCCAAAGCTGCAAAGCCAGCGCGTGATTTTTTCCGATGGTTTTGGCGAACTTCCGCAGTTCCACCACCGAAATGCCATAGACCGTTGTTTGTGGACGGATGCCAAAGCGGTTCATTCCGGCGACATTGGTCGGGTTAGCCTGCGCTTTTAATGTGGCGAGAACTTCATCATAATCCATCAATTATTTTACCCTCCCCATAATTTCTGAATATAATAACTGCAAGCAAAAGGTGTTGATGACCGGGAATTATACATGACCACGCTTGCGCTAGATCGACCCGAACTGCATCCCATCTCCCGCAAAGGTCTGCCCGCTTATCCTAATGGTTGGTACGCGATTGCGTTGGCCTCTGAACTGCCGCGCGGTGGGGTGGTGCGCCGTCATTTTATGGGACAGGAGATTGTGGCCTTCCGCACGCAGTCCGGTGTGGTCAGTGTGATTGACGCCTACTGCCCGCACCTCGGCGCACATCTGGGATACGACAGCACGGTTGAAGGCGAAACCATTCGCTGTCCGTTCCACTACTTTTGCTTTGATACCGAAGGCATTTGTGTTTCGACGGGGTATGGCACCAAACCGCCGCCCAAAGCGATCATTAGTGCATGGCCTTCGCGCGAGAAAAATGGTCTGCTGCTGGTCTGGCATCATGTCGAAGGCGCGCCGCCGGAATGGGAAATACCCGATTTGGATACGGGCGATTACCATCCCCTGATTAACCGTCAGTGGGATTTGACCAGCCATCCCCAGGAAACCACTGAAAACAGCGTCGATATTGGGCATCTGGCGATTGTCCATAAATATGATGACGTGGAGATGTTAAGTGATCTGAACACCACCGGCCCATACCTGAATGTAAGCTATGCCATGCGGCGGGGCGCGGGTTTAGCGGGGCAATTGATGGGCGGCATTCGCTCTGAATTTGAGATTCATGTGCATGGACTTGGGTACTCACTGGTGGAGGTTAAAATTCCGCGCTTTAACATCGAGGCACGGTTGTTCGTCCTGCCGACACCGATTGATGCGGAGCGCATCACCCTGCGGGTAGCCGTCAGTGCCCGCAAGGTGACTCAACCGGGTAAGATTCACAGCGCACTGGGTTTCCTGCCTAAACCACTCATTCTGCCGATTTTGAACCGGATGATTCCGCCTTATGTGCTGGACGGATTAGCCCATGATGTCCAGCAGGATTTTGAAATCTGGCAGCACAAGGTGTATTTTGCGCCGCCGATTTTGGCAGAAGGCGATGGCCCGGTTGGGCGCTATCGTCAGTGGGTCAAACAGTTTTACTGTGGCAATCCGGCTACGTCTTTTTAGCTACCGACAGCGATACAGAAAAATATCGCCGCCATGTATATCTGCATTACCTGTCCATACAACATTCCCGTCCTCGATGGTTGGCGTGTAATTGTAGTCGGTGGTCGTAAGCTGCGAGAGAGTCGCGGTGCTGATTTGATAATGGAAAATATTGGTTTCCCCGTCAACTGACCGTGACCAAACGATTTCATCACCGCTGAGGGATGGCGCAGAATCATCCTCATCATCTGCGGTAATAGGGTGAATGGTGTCCCCGTCATACCAGAAAATATCGCGGTTATCGCCGTCATGGGTCGCCCAGACCATACCTTCGGCGGATAAATCGGGCGGGAAACGGACACCTTCCCCAAGCTGGGTTATGGCACGAGATTCCAAATCGTAAAGCATAATCCTATCGGGATTACCATCGGTTTCCGCCATCCAAACAATCCAGCGATCATTGATCTGTGGGTTGGAAGAAATAGAGGCGTCATCGCTGATTTGGGTGATAATTCCACCGTCGTAGAGCATTATGTAGGGCTGACCCATTTCCGTGCCGACCCAAACGATGCGCCCATTGTAAATTTGTGGGCTGAAGTTCCCTTCATTGGTGTCGGTTATCTGGGTTATCGTGCCTGCTGCGTGGTCGTAGAGAAATATTTCGCCCGTGTAGAGAACACCTTCTCCCGTTTCGTCGGCCGCCCAGACCACCTGCCCATTATGGATTTGTGGGTCGGATTCATATAGCTGATTGGTGGTGAGTTGGGTTGTTTGGGCGGTATCGATTTCGTACAAGAAAAGTTCGCGTTCTAAATCCTCACCACTCAACCAGATAACCGCATTGCCGCTGATTTGGGGAAAGGTGTGGATGGTCAGTTCCTCGGTCAGGCGGCGGGCTTCATCATCCGCGTTCAGATCATAAAGCCAAAGCGGAGTTATCACTGCGCCTTGTGTCTCCTCATAACCTGACCACATGAGCCAATGATTATCAAGTTGGGGCGTTCCGTAGGTTGCGCCTTCTGTCAGTTGTTCGATGGCACAATCGGCGGCACTCAGCGGATGAACTGCATATAAGAAGGCAAACAGGCATAGACCAAACAGCCATTTATTCGTCATTGTTCAACCTTTTTTGAACTGTGTTTGCGACCATTGGGCAAACAAATCTTGCAGTTTCAGACGTTGATATTTCCCGGTTGTTGTTACCGGGATTTCTGTGCCAAAGACCACCACTTTTGGACTTTTCTCGAAGGGCATTCGTTGGCGGCAGTGGGCGATGATCTGCTCGGCGGTGAGTTGAGCGCCCTCCTGCGGCACGATGTATGCGCCGACTTCCTCGCCATAGTAGTCATTCTGAAAGGCAATCGCCAGCCCAACCTTGACGCCGGGGATTTCCAGCAAAATCTCCTCCACTTCAAAGGGGGAATACTTCACACCGCCGCGATTGATAAGTTCCTTGATGCGCCCCGTGATGAAAAAATAGTGGCGTCCCTGTGAATCGACTTCGTAAAAGCCTTCGTCACCCGTCCGAAACCAGCCAAACTTGAAAGTTTCCGCGTTGGCATCCGGGCGTTTGAAGTAATGCTTCATCACGTTATGCCCGCGCGCGCAGATTTCGCCGCGTTCGCCTGCGCCTAACTGCTGCCCATTCCCATCCGCCGAAAAAATCGCCATCTCGTTGGGTTCAATCGGGCAGCCAATGCTCGGATAACCGAAGTCCAACAGCCAGTGTTTGTGTGCGTCCCAATCCAGATTAATCGGCAGGAAGCAGCTATAACAGGTGGTTTCGCTCAGGCCATAGCCATGCAGCACCGGGACGCCGAATCGTTCCTCGAAGTTTTTCACCAGCGCCATCGACAGCGTTCCCGCGCCGCATACCAAATGTCGGAAGCCGCGCAAATCCTGTTGATGCAGTCCGTCGCCCCAAATCGGTTCGCCTTTGGCGGTTTGGGTATCCGCATAATCGAGGCAGAATTGCAGCAGCGTCGGCACAACACTCACGATCTGCACCCGCTCGGCACAAATCCGCCGCCAGAATGTGCTGGATGAGAAAGCGCGATTGAGTACAGTTGAGCCGCCAACGAATAACGGCGTTATCAGTGTGACGACGATCCCGTTGACATGATGAATCGGCAGCACACACATCAGCCGTTGATTGCCCGTAATGCCCTGCCACTGCGCGATTCCTTGAGCATCTGCCAGCAGATTGTACTGCGTCAGCACGACGCCTTTGGGTGCGCCCGTCGTGCCGCTGGTATAGACTAATAAGGCTTCATCTTCAAGCGTCGGTTCGGGGTCATCGCCGAAAAAGGTGTTGGGCAGGTTACGTACCATCTCATGAAAGTGCATGTATTCAGGCCGGGCCGCGCCGCCCACCTGTACAATATGCTGAATATTTTCTGCCCCCATTCCGTCATCTGTGCCGTGAATAATATTTTCAGCGCGTTCCAGATATTCTTCGCGCACGAGGCACACCACCGCCTCGCTGTTGCGTAGGATGAAGGCAATCCGGCGGTCATCTTCGGTCACATTTTGCGGCGCAACAGCCGCGCCCAACACCCAACAGGCGAAGTAGATAATGACCATATCGCTGTGGTTGTAACCGATAGTTGCCACCCGGTCGCCACGCCGAACGCCGAGTTCATGCAGCAGATGCGCTGTCTGATGAACGCGGGCATTGATTTCGGCATAGCTCAGTTCTTCGCGGTTTCCGTCAGCATCATAGTGAATCAGGAAGATTTTTTCCGGCGAGGCTTTGGCATGGAGCGAGAGCATTTGCCGGAAGTTCCCATATGGCACTCTATAACGGTCGCCGGGGATGCCGTTGACCACATGCGCCTCGCGGATTTTGCTCAACGTCAGTTCGTCTAAACCGTCGGACACGGCGGGTTTCCTTTCAATAAAGCTGTTTTTGCTTATTATAGCCGCTGCCTGTTATCCACCCATTGACCAATATTTCTTCGGGAATTATTCATTTTTGACCTCACATTTTTAATTGTTCTCAAAGTTTTTTAGCTTACGATATGTTACACAGTTGATCTTGGAAGAGACTTACAATGCCTTATCAAATTGCTTGGCATGTCCCCGAATGTTTGATTTACGTGCGACTCGACGGCAAAATTTTCCCGTCAGAAGTGAACGAAATTGCCCTTACAGCGCACGATATGATTGCCTCGATTCCGCATCTTGTCCACCTGATTATTGACTCATCCGAAGGTGGAATGGGCGGTTCAATCCGCGAGTATGCTTCGTTATCCTTCAAACGGGCGTCGAATACCGGTTGGATTGTTATCCTCGGCAATGACCGCATCGGCGGACTACTCTTATCTATTTTTGCGCGCATTGTGGGTGTATCCTTTGTATACAAGAACACGCTGGAGGAAACCATCGAGTTCCTCGCAGAGCGCGACTTCAACATCAAAGATTACGTCGAGGCCAACCTCAATAGCTAACGTTCCATAACCGACAACTTCATATAAGGAGAATTTTCACTTTGGAGACTTCCAAACCGGAGAAGCCGCTGTATTTGCTGCGTCAACGTCCACCAGCGGTTCCGGGTCTGCCAGTACTCGGAAACAGTTTGAACATGCTTTACGATCCCCTGAAGTTCCTCGTTGACCAGTATCATCAGTATGGATCGACCTTTCGGATACAAATGGCCTTTCGGGATTACACGATTATGGCCGGGCTAGAAGCCAATAAGTTTCTGGCGCAGGAAGGTGAGCAGGTTTTTAGCAGCAAGTCGCTCTTTGGCGGCATGGCAGATGCCTTTAATACCGATGTGATGCTGGTGCTGCTGGATGGCGCGCCACATCGTCACATGCGAAAACTGATGCGGCGGGGTTTTGCCCGTTCAGCCGCGCTGCCGCATCTGGATACCATGGTACAGATCGTCCGCGAAGCCGTCGCGGAATGGCAGCCGGGGGAAATGCTCCCGATTTTCAACACCCTGCGCCGGATTGTCGTCGATCAGCTTGGCGTGATGTCCACTGGATTCCGCCCCGGCGAGTATTATGACGACATTTTCTTTTACCTGAACACCATGCTCAACGTGACGGCGGTCAAGGTGTGGCCGGGTGTAATGCTCAAGACGCCGCGTTTTCGCCGTGCCAAAGGGCGGGTGATGGAGTTCGGCGGCAAACTGCTGGATTATCATCGCCAGAATCCGCCGGAATCCACCGGACGCGAACCTAACCTGATTGACGATGTGATCGCGGGTGTTCGCCCGGATGACCAGCCGTTCACCGAAGACGATTTGCTGGCGATGGCAGTTGGGCCGTTCTTTGCCGGGATGGATACGGTTGCCAGCACCATCAGCTTCTTCATGTACACGCTGCATAAACATCCTGATGTGCTGGAACAGGTGATGGCGGAAGTCAACGCGGTATTTGCCAAAGGCTCGATTACAGCACAAGATTTCCAGCAGATGCCTGTGCTGCACGCCGCTGCAATCGAAACGCTGCGTTATTATCCGGCGACGCCCTTCACGCCGCGCCAGGTCGTTGAATCCTTTGAGTTTGGCGGCTACGAATTCTCAATCGGCACTGAAGTGATGATCGCCCAAACGGTGACTCACTTCCTGCCGGAATACTACCCCGATCCCTATAAATTTGATGTCACCCGTCATTTGGGCGAAACTGCGAAATCCCGCATACCGAATGTGTATGCGCCGTTCTCGTTGGGCGCGCACACCTGCCTCGGCGCGGGTTTGGCGGAAGTTCAAATGTTAGTAACGATGGCCGCGCTGCTGTACTACGGGCAGTTCGCGCTCGAATCGCCGGATTACAAAGTGCGCGTCCACACCATGCCCCTGCCGAATCCGGGGTCAAAGTTCAAAATGCGCTTCGGCGGTCAGCGCCACAGCTAATCCTCTACTTTTTACTGTCCGGTACACTTCCCTGTGCCGGACAGGATTTATACTTTGCCCATTCAGTCCTGTGTTATACTGAAATTCTATGACTCAAGCTAAACAAACCGTAATCTTCTTCGATCTGGATGGCACGCTTATGGTCAATCCCTTTGACCGTGCGGTGTGGCCGGTGGTATTAGGCGAAATCGCTGCAAAATCCGGCCTCGATGAAGGCGAAATCTTCAAGCTGCTGGTGGCGGAAAGTGCGGCGCGCCAGCGTGACGAGTCCAGTTCTCCGGTGCTGTCGATGGATTGGGACGACATCACCCAGACTATTGCCGCGCGTTTGGGGATATCGTTAGAAGCGCATGTTGAGTCGCTTGTGCGCGAAAACGTCGCCATTTCATCCATCCTCGATAACGGCGCGGATGTGCTGCGCGAACTCAATGCCCGACACCGCGCGTTAGTCGTGGCGACCAAAGGCTTGGCAAAATATCAGATTCCGGTGCTGGCTGCGCTCGGTCTTATGCCGCTGTTTGCCGCTGCGCTGACGCCGGATACCCACCACGCCTTGAAAAAACACCGCGCATTTTTCGGGGATTGGCCTGACCGTACCCGGTTGCAAATTATGGTTGGGGATATGTACGATGATGATGTGCAGTACCCCGCCGGACATGGCTTTAAGACGGTATGGAAGCGCCCGAATCTCGATTCGCGTTTAGCCGCGAAAGACCCCTTCGCCCGTGCGCTGCTCTATCCCTATGCGGATAATCAAGCTGTGCAGGCCGATGCCATTATCCAGTCATTACAAGAACTGCCCGCCGTTGTGCGCCGACTGGAGCAGGCTGTTCTGGGATTTTCGGATTGACGACTCCTTATTTCAACGCGCTACAAGCCATCGCCCGCCCCATCCACGCCGCCGACATGCCGCGTTCGCTCGAACCGATGCGCCATTTGCTGCGCGAATTGGGCAATCCCCAAACCCGTTTTCAATCTATCGTGGTTGGAGGCTCGGTCGGCAAAGGCACGACCAGTCATCAGTTGTCAGTTGTTAGCTATCAGCCAAAAGCCGAATCGCTATCCAACTCATCACCTCGTACCTCGCACTTAGCACTTAGCACAGGTCTATACACTGGCCCGCATCTCCACAGCTTCCGGGAACGTTTTCGCATCGATGGCGCGATGATAACGCAAGCTGAATTTTGCGCCGGGATGGACATCATCCTGGTGGCTGAAAATCGAACAAAATGGGCTTACAGCACGTTTGAACGAGCAACAGCACTCGCATTCTGGTGGTTTGCCGAACGCGGTGTACAGATGGCCGTGTTGGAAGTCGGCATCGGCGGACGGTGGGACGCGGTGAACGTCGTACAGAATGCGCTGGCTGTGATAACGCCGATTGAGATGGAGCATGTGGCTATGTTGGGCGGTTCGCTGCAAACCATCGCCTATCACAAAGCCGGGATTATCCAGCCGAATGGGCAGGTTATTTCAGCCGTGCAGCATCCCATCGTGGCGGAAGTTTTGGAGCAGGAAGCCGATTTGAAGAACGCAAAGCTGATTTTTACCGATGACATTCCCGGCGCAGCGCGTCAGATGTTGGGATTGGCTGGAACGCCCTATCAACCCGATGCGCCAAAGCTGCCCGGACGATTGGAAACCATCAGCCTGAATGGACGCATGATTGTGATTGACGGCGGGCATACCGTACTGGCGGGGCGGCGGCTGCGAAGCTACATCGACCAGTTAGCGGGTGATAGGCTTGTATGTCTGGTGGTCGGAATGCTGCGCGATAAATCCGTGCGGGATTATTTACGCTTATTCGATTCACCGCGCTTTCGGATTATCCTGACCACCGCGCCCGGACACCGCGCCCTGCCGACGGATGCGCTGCGTCAACAAGCGGAATTGCAACAGGCCAATGTTGAAATCGTGCCGGATTTATCTGCCGCATTGCAGCAAAGTTTGACCGCACCTGAACCGCTGACGGTCATATCCGGGTCGCTGCGGATGGCCGCCGCAGCCCGTGAAGCCTATGGTTTATTGACGCCGGATGAATTAGCAGAAGCACAGGCTACCCGCGCCATTTTTGAGGGTGATGCTTATTTATATCGACTAAATTTCAAGTAATCATAGTAAGCCTCTAATCCCAACTTAAAACTTTGATGGTCAACTTGTGCTAAGGTGAAAACTATTAAGAGCAAGGGTGGAACCCGTGAATGAAATCAACAGTAAATGGGCACGCCTCGTTTCAGACTTGTGCAGCCCGCCAATGGTCTGGGCCGTGCTGGTCTTCCCAATCGCTTTCCGTTATGCCGCCTCGCGCGGGCAGGCCATCACCTGGGCGCTGACCTTCGGCGTGCTGGTATGTTTGCTGCCTGTGTTGTACATCGTTTGGATGGTGAGACGCGGCAAAATTGGCGATATTCACATGAAGGAACGCCATGAACGCCTGCGCCCATTCCTCGTATCCATCCTGTGTACAGCAGTAGCCTGGCAGATTTTGCGGATGATGGGTGCGCCTGCTATGCTGCCGATGGTCGCGGTGTTCTCGGTTGTCCAGTTGGCGATTATGACGCTTATCACGCTGGTATGGCAGATTAGTATGCATACCATGAGCATCACCGGGGCAATTGTCGCAACCGGAATCGTGTTTGGCCCGGTGTCGGCACTGGTGATTTCGCCGCTGGTTCCTTTAGTTGGCGCGGCACGGCTCAAACTGCATCGTCACACGCTGGCGCAGGTGATCGCGGGCAGTTTGGTCGGCGGGATTATCCCCCTCATTATCCTGTCAACAATTTAAAATACTACGGGGCACATTCTGTATGTGCCCCGACTTGATTAAAGCTGATTTGGGCATCCTCTGCGGGATGCCCTTTTGATTCTTGTGGAGGATACTTGACTATTCTTCCTCGACTTCGTCGATCTTGTAGCCGTCCAGCATCACCGTGAAGATATTGCGGAAGGTATCCGCAAATTCATCGGAGGGCGCTTCGAACCACAGGACATAAGGAATTTCGTCCATAACAGTGACATACACTGCCCCGGTAACTTCCTCGCCATTTGGCCCTTCATGGGTGAAGAGGGCGGTTTCCCAGGTATGCTGTTCACCGTAGTAGGTTTCCTTCGAGATCAGTTCGTAGTTATCGAATGACTCGATTTCTTCTTCGAGCACCAGATCAAGTACTTCCGGTGCGTCTTCATCCATCGTATTGAGGACGGTAGCCGCTGCAAAGACCGCGCTGTCTTCGGCGTTTTCCGGGGTGTAGTACCACCACAGGCCGTTTTCATAACCGGGCATCCAGTTTTCCGGTACCGGATAGCGCGTATTTTCAGTGTAGATGTCTGCTGTCCAGAAGCCAGCATCCTCAGCCTCAACCTCGGTCGCATTGAAGAACTGCATCGTATCGCGCAGCAGTGCGTAGTTCGATTCCGTGTTGGCTGGGTCGAGTGCCTCGGACGAGAACACCAGACCGAGTTCCAGATAATCGATATAGACTGCGAAAGCGCGTGAGGTGTATATGCCGGTTTCGTCATTGCCATAGGTGAACTCGAACTCAACAGCCTCTTTGTCAGCAACCGTGATCGGCGTGAATTTGCCATCGAATTCGACATCGTAGCGGCTTAAGACATCGTTGGCGATGCCTTTCAGATCATCTTCAGTTTCATACACCGGATAGACAAACATGAATTCGGTGCTGTCCGTGTCGCTGGTTTGCAGGAATTCACTCTCCGGGAAATAGTTCACGCCGAACCAGTCCGCCGGACGCTGGAAGATGAAGCCCCAATCGTCGTCTGCATAACCGCGCAGGGAAGTATCTACACCATCATTGTTGACGGTGATGGTAGCCGAGTTGAAACCCGTTGTACCGCCTGCCGCTTCTACCAGGAAGCCGAGGTTATACTGACCCGATGGTGCGGGGACATATTCCCACGTCAAGCCATCTTCCGGCCAGGTGAAGATTGTGCCGGGTTCGGTGGTTACACGGCCATCTGCCGTCACGCGCAGAATATAAGTCTGGAATTCGCCGCCCGCTTCCAAACGAACACCTGCGAATGCACCGTCACTGCTGCTGACGACGCTTTCGGTCGTGCCGTCATCGGCAAACAGCACAGTGACCTCATTCCAGTTTTCTTCACCGGGGGAACGATAGCGCCCGGCCAGTGAGGATACGCTGTCCTGGGTGCTGACCTGCTCAAAACCGCTGATCGTGCCGTCTGTTACCTGCGGCACTTCCACATCCCAGGTGAAGTCGCTGTCATCCACGCCGGGATTCCAGAAGTTGATGTAGTCCACCACATTATCTTCGACGATTTCAGTCACAATGCGGGAAGTTTCCAGACGGATGGCCGTGCCATCGGGCTGAACCTGATCGACGGTGAAATTGCCAAAGGCGATGTTGCGTCCGGTGACTTCCATCGACACCTTGATCGGGAATGCGACGCTGGTTTCTTCCGGGAAGATGTGGGTGATATTCACCTGCGGGATAGCGCTGGGCGCGGCCAACGGGGAAGATACCACATTTGATGTTACTGGCGAGAAGGAGCGCGACTGTGGGTTGACGCTGGTGAAATAATCACGGAGCATCTGTGCCCAGTCTTGCAGGGGTGTTTTCTCGAAGTAATTCGGATCAAAATCCGTAGCGCGGGCGGGGAAGTAGATGTTATAGAAGCTGGTTGCCCGTGCAAGTTGTTGCCCGGCGGTTCCATAGATGAGACTGGTATCCAGCGCATCGATCACATCTTGAGCTGCGCCCGTCAAATCCTGATCGTTGCTGTTCTCGATAATACCCTGCATGAAGTGACCCACATCAATGTTCGTGGCGGGGCCGCCCTGTTCCTCCGGGATGAAGAAGGAATAGGTGTAGGTATTGGCGCGAACATCTGCCAGCAGTGAGCCGTAAGCTCTGGGATTATCCGAAATAACGCTTGCAAAGCCGTTTAGCGATGTCACCACATCATCAAACTGGCGCAAATCGGTGACGTTTGCACCCAGCACCGGAACCGTATCCGGGGCAATGGCTTCCATATCAGCCAGATATTTATCAGACATCAGCGTACCAAGCTCCCCAATGTCGATACCGGGGTCTTGATTTAACACCTGTGTCAGCAGGGTCATATCGAAACTGACAGCCAGCGTAACTTCCGGCGAGCCAAGCGCATAGTCGAAGTAGGGTGCAACCGCCGCATAGTGTTCGACGCCACTCATTAAGCAGGCATCGTTAATCAGCAGGTCGAATTTATTGACCCCCGTAGTTTGCAGCGCCCCATCAAAAGCCTCTGCCAGATCGGGCAAACCAAGGATGCCGCGTCCAGTAGTATCGTCCGTCACTGTGCCATACCACGCGCCGCCATGATCGTTGACAACAACCGCGTAGTGTTGTGCTGGATAAGCCTGAACGCCCCATACGAGGAAGTCCTGCAAGTTCTGACCGTAGCTGGTATCCAGTTCACCCAGACTGACGATTTCCACACTGTCGATGGTGGGTGGAAAGTTCTGGCGTTCGTCGCCGCTTTCGTCTGCGGTGACTTCAAATAGACGGGTATCCGTCCAGTCGTCGTTGGAGCGTGAAAATTCGTCGGAACGATCAAGCAGCACAATGATACGCACACTCTGGTTGCTGCCACCGCCCAATTCAAATTCGTTGAGATCGTTTTCCAGAAAGTCTTCCAGATTGTTATCCGCACCGATATAAGCCAGTACCGTCCAATCGGCTACACTGGCGGTCGGCGCTGTGTTGGGATAACCGCTGGCGACCGGATTGGATGTGGTTGTGCCGGGGTCAGAAACCAGCGTCGTACCGCCCGCGCTCACCTTGATTTCGACCTCGAAGTCGCCCTCAGTCTCGCCTTCTTCGTAGCCATAACGGGTAACGATCACCGTGTAATCGCCCGCTTCTGCCTGCGGATATTCCAGATAGGAGTCCGTGTTGGACGGGTCGCGGTCATCATTTTCCGCCACCACTTCGTCGCCCAATAGCAGCCCGATATACAGGTCAAGATCGCCGCTGGTGCGTCGCGCATCAATCGTGACGGTCTGCCCTTGCTGAACATTATCCAGCGGGAAACGGGCAAAATATTCATCACCGGTAATCGTACCTGTGAGAACCTCGCCGCCTTGTCCGCTGTCGGTGACGGGCTGCGTCGGGCCGCTGCCACCGCCCAGCGTAAGTTCCAGCGTGAATGGGCCGGAGTCATAAGCGAACACGCCGATTAAGTACTCGCCATTAGCCGGGAGCACCGCTTCGACATACGAATTCAAATTATCCTGACTGATGTCGTCATTTTCGGCCAGACTGTTGCCATCCGAATCCGCTAGCACGATATAGGTATCTACATCATCGCTGGATACGCTGATGGCGACTGTATCGCCCGCGCTGCCCACGAAGGTGAAAACCACTGGCGTTTCCATGTCGATGGCTTCGCCGTTGACGGCATCACCATAACTCAGACCGCCTTCATCGCTGACATTTGTTCCACCCTGACTGGGTGGTTGGCTGCCGCCTTCGCTCTCCAGCGACAAGGTATAACGCCCTTCGCTGTAGCCCAGCACGGCAATAATATACATGCCATCGTCTGGCAGTTCATATTCGATTTCGGCATTGAGGTTATCCGAACTGATGTCGTCATGTTCCTCAAGGATTTCACCCTGCGAATTGCCCAGACGGATATACACATCAATATCGTTGCTGAAGGCTGAAATGATGACGGTATCGCCTTCCTGGCCTTCAAACGAGTACAGATTGCCCTCATCGCTATCGGTGATACGCCCGGTCAGGGAATCGCCATAACTTAAGGGGGTAACGTCTTGCGCGTGGACTGCTGTCAGCGGAATGCTTAACAACATCAGCAGCGCGAAAAAAATTATTTTTGGCTTAACCATTCGTACTTCCTCCTGAAGAAGACGCTGTTATCCCTCACTATATACGAGAAACAGGATATGCGAAATGAAGCGCCGAAATTCTCATCTTGGACGCGCTTTTGCTATCTGGTGTGCCCATGCGTACACTGAGTAATGATGGCAGAATATGGCTTGCGATACAGCGTCCATTTGGCGGATGGTTATCCGTCTTTTGGCGGAGGAGATGAACGGATGCGGAAAATCACAGTGATGTTACTGGTAGTATTGGCAGGGGTTATGCCAGCCGGGGCGCAGAATAACGACTGGACGGCATGGCTGTATAACCAGAGCATCGGGCAGATGATTCAGGTTAATCAGGCTGGGGTGGTCGTGGATAGTTTTACACTGCCGCTGCCAGCAGGCGCAGACAGTTATCCCCTGAGCATCGCCGCTGGATATGGTGGGAGGCCGTTGGCTTATGTAGCCTACAACAGCCAGACCTTTCAGGGTGTGCTGACGGTCAGCAACCGTGACCAGATTGTCGCACAGTTTGCCCTGCCGCTGACTTATAGCGACAGTTTTGAACTTGTAGCCGACGAATCGGTGTTCAAAGAAGATAATTCGCAGGTGGCGTTGGGCTTTGCGCTGGATGGGGGCGGCTGGGGTCTGGTGGTGCTGGATATCGTCACCGGGCAGGTGGTAGAAACCATTCGCCATAATGACCCGCTGATTTCGGTGCTGGGTCTGCCGGATAACTTCGGCATAACGCCCGTTGTACGCCGCTTCATCGGGAGTGTGGTGGCGTTTAACCTGGTACAGACGGGCACAGAAGGCTCAGCCAGCTACGAGGGTTACGACTGGAATCTGGATACCGGAGCAGTGACCAGCAATCCGGTCTACGCTAGTTTGGATAGCGACACATTTCCGGTAACAGGTGAAGTTATCATGGCTTTGAGCGATGAACGCCTCGAAAATAATGATACTGAATTCGTATTTTTTCAGTCCAACACCATTCAGGTTTACGATCCGCTGACAGGCGCACGCTACCCATTTTATAACGCGCCCGACCATTCTCTCTACTTCCCGCGTTTCATCCAAAACGGCGAACGCATTCTGGTGGATAGCGTTGATTCTGCCCAGCGTTACAGTTGGATTGTGCTGGAGCGAAACGGCACGTTGGTGGGCAGCGTATCCACCGCTACCTCCATTCTCGATGTGCATGGCATTTCGGATGGTTTTGTCTACACCTCAACCGATTTCATCCCAGATGTAGTCACGCTGATGTTCGTGGATACGCGGGCAGGGCTGGGTGCGGGTGTTCCGGTCTGGTCAAGCGCACCCGGCGAAACCCCAAGTCTGCTTTGGGCAGGGGGCGATGTGATTTCCGCCCAAACCGCGTACACCCCTTGGGCACAATTGGCTGCACCCGTATTTGCCTCCGGTCAGGGCGGTGGTATTGCGCCCGCACCCGGTCAGCCGATGTTCGTCAGTCCCGGCGATGTCTCCACACCGCAGGCCGCGCCCGCGTTGGGTGTACTGGCGACAGGCGGACTAGCAACCGTCAACACCACCGAGGGCGACCAATTGAATGTGCGGTTGGGGCCGGGACGCGATTTTGATGTTGTGGCGCGTTTGAACGACGGCGAACGGGTGACGCTGATTGAAGGCCCGCGCGCCGCCGATGGGTTTGCATGGTGGAAAATCCGTACATCCGTTGGCATCGAAGGCTGGGTAGTCGAAAGCGTAGAAGATAACGGGGTACGGTTGCAAACGCTGATACCGGGATAAGCAGAAATTTGAACCACAGAGAAAGCGTGAAATAGCGTGTGGCGTTGGATGTGGGTGATTACGTTCGGGATGTTGGTGATAGGTATCTCGCCTACACAGGCGGAGGATTCTGGCTGGACAGCGTGGCTGCGTTATGGCAGGCATATGACGCTGGTGAACGCGGCGGGCGAGACGCTGCAAGAAGTGGAACTGCCGCTTGATATTCGTTATGCCCATACCCTTTTAAGCGTTTCGCCGGATGGTAAGACTGCTGCTTTTCAGGTCTGGGAAGGGAGCACTGGACAGGCAGAATCGCTCCTGTTTTATGACCTGCAACAGCAAGCCGTCATCAGCAATTATCCCTTGCCTGATGGGACGATCATTCAAACCGTTTTGCGCCAGAATCTCTTTAGTGAAAATCTGGCAGCATATGGTTTCGTCACACCGGAGCATGGCTGGCGGCTGATCGTTCTGGATATACAAACAGGCGAAATCGCAGCGGAAATCGACAGCCTAACGGTTCAGGATGGCATCCCGCGCGAGCAGCATGTGCCAGTAGTGAGAGCGTTTTCAGATAATAAGCTATGGTTCAGCCTGCTGAATTTGGGGGCAGATAGGTGTGGCGGGATGGATGGGGTGGCGTTTATGTGGAACATCACCACGAAGGAGGTTCAGCCGACCATCGCCTATCGGTCGGAACGGCCAACTATTTTTCAGCCCACAGGTGAGGTGGTGTTTTCGCTGTGTGATCCAGATGACCCTGCATATGGCGGGGTATATGCGTATGACCCGATTAATCAGTCGCAATCGCTGATTTATCGTCCGGCAGGACAGTATACGCCGTATTTCGTTCAGAATGGTGAACGGATTTTACTGCGGCATTTTGAAGATCAGATGCGCGATTGGGTGCTGCTGGAACGCAGCGGGGAGAACATCGGTCAGTGGCAGCCGCCTAGCCAGATTGTATGGGATGCGATTGCGGGTACGGCAGAGGGATTTCTATACACGACCCAGTTTGTTTCAGCAGATCATGAGGTGTTACTGAATGTTCCAGCACTGCTTGAGGTCAATACGCGCGACGGTTTAGATGCCGGACGGACAGTGTGGCACTTGAGCATAGCGGAATATCAGGAACGATCGGGCGGTGACGCCCCACTGGAAATTGCATGGGTGGATGACCCCGCGCCGTTAGGCCCGTTCATCCCGTGGGGGCAGTTGGATGAGCCGATTTATGCCCCGACAATTACTGCGCCCGCTGTTGACATCCAGCCCACAGCCCTGCCGACGCCAGAGCCGATTTTTCATGTGGGGATGACGGTCACGGTGCAGACCACCGAAGGCGAAATCCTGAATCTGCGGGCAGAACCCACCCGCGAGTCGGAAATCCTGATTTATCTGGAAGATGATTTAACGCTGATTCTGCTGGAAGGGCCGGTTGAAGCCGAGGGCTTTACATGGTGGCGTGTTCGCACGCCGGATGGTTTGGAAGGCTGGGCGGTGGAAAATAACGGCGAGTTGCAGACTTTAGTACCCAATGACGAAGAATGAGAGGTCAACCATGAACAGCCGGATTGGACCCATACAACCGCCCTATGATGCCGAAACCGCTGATATGCTGGCAAAGTGGATGCCGCCGGGTGGAGCAGCCGAGCCATTGAAATTGTTCCGCACACTGGCACATCACCCGGAATTGATGAGCCGGATGCGGCCTTTGGGAGCAGGTTTATTGGGTAAAGGTTCCTTGGAGGCACGCGAACGGGAGTTGGTGATTGACCGGGTGTGTGCTCGCTGCGGTTGTGAATATGAGTGGGGTGTGCATGTCGCAGCGTTTGGGGCAGCAGTTGGTCTTTCGCCCGAACAATTAGCCGGGACAAAAACGGCATCGGCTGAGGATGCATTATGGTCAGGGCGGGATGCGCTGCTCATCCGATTGGTGGATGAGTTACACGATCAATCAACAGTTTCGGATGGGTTGTGGGCAGAACTGGCCGGACAGTGGAGCATTCCACAAATTCTGGAACTGCTGGTTTTGGTGGGGTGGTATCACACGATTGCATTTGTGGCGAATGCGGCGCGGGTGCAGCCGGAAGATTGGGCGGCACGGTTTCCGGGGTAACTGCGTTCCTATTTTCGGGCTTTATTTGTTGCCCATCATCTGCCCCATAAAGTTTCTACAGAATCGGGCATGGCTGCCATTGGTAAGAGAAATTTACGACATCATTGGCAGCCATTTGAGCATCTAGTCCATCAGTGGTCATGACCCACAAATCAGTGCCATCTTGCAGACGAGTCGACTCAAATGCAATATGTGAACCAGTGGGCGACCAAGTGCCGCCTATGTCGGTATTTAGATTGCGGGATAGATTCTGTACATCTGAGCCGTCTTTGTTCATTACGAAAATTTCTAGATTATCATCTCGCCCACTCCAAAATAACATTTTTGAAGTGTCGGGCGACCATCTCGGTTCCAGATCATTAGCGGAATGATTGGTCAAATTTTGAAGATTTTGACCATCTGTATCAATCGTGTAAATTTCCCAGTTTTCACTAGCATTTGAGCCAAAGACAAGTTGTGACCCATCAGGTGACCAAGCAATATCATTGACTTGAGATGTGCTTCCAAAACTGAGGATATTTCCATTGTCCAAGTTCAAGATGGCAATACCATACTCGCTTTCCCGGTTGGTGATAAAGGCAATTTGTTTGCTATCCGGCGACCATCTTGGAAGAAAATCATCTGTGGGATTTTCAGTTACATTGGTCAATTCAGATTCAGCCATATCCAAAACATAGATTTCACGATCGCCATCTCTATTCGATACAAAAGCAAGTTTCTTCCCGTCTGGTGACCAAACGGGATTAGTATCTTCTGCTTCGTGTATCGTCAAGTTTTGTAGGTCGCTGCCATCTACATTAACAACAAAAATATCCCAATTGCCCTCGCTATCAGATGTAAAGGCGATTCGCCGACCATCTGGCGACCACATAGGGGATTGGTTATAGCTTTCGTCGGCTGTCAATTCGGTATTTGATGATCCATCTGCAAGTACTGTGTGTATGTTGGAACGATCTGGCTCATCGGAAACATACACTAATCTCAACTCGGCGTCATTGCACTGGTTTATTTGGGTACGAGTTGTTCGGTCTGAACGTTCGGCAAAGGCTGACAGTATGACCTGTAGAAATAGAAACACGATTATGTATTTCATCAATATTTAGCCTCAGACGGTGAAGACCCGCATACTGTGATTGAGTTTACCCTTCAAGCAATTCTGCTTCGAAGGTTTCAAGGTGGAATTGAATGGCGGATTTCACATCGCGCAGGGCGTCTTCGTAGGTATCGCCTTCGCCAACGATGACACCATTCAGTCCAACCGGATACGCAACATAACCATCATCATGTTTTTCGACAATGATTTTGAACGATTTCATGGCACATCCTTCGATTAGTGGATAAGCCAATGATAACATAACGGGTCTGAGCGGCTATGGGTAAGGATTTATGAGGGGATTGAGGTGGGGCAGTGAATCGCTTCCCCCACCTAATCCAATGCGGTAGGCTAGACTTGTTTTTCCAGTTCGCGCTGCGCGGCCTGAAGGTATTGCAGCATCTCCGTTTTGGATGCATCCCGCTCCAGTACCTGATGCATGTGGGTGATGGTCGTGCGGCAGAAGGAAGTCACACGCTTCAGTTTGCGGTTGCGGTCATCCAGTGCTTTATTGGCTGCTTCGAGCCGTGCCTCCGCTTCCTGACGTGCCATCAATTCGCCACGCAGTTCGATTTCGGTGATGACCGATGCAGCTAATTCCTGCATAACCTCGATTTCCCAGTCCGACCACTGACGCGGCTTGGTATCGATGGCACAGAACGAGCCAAGTTCAGTGCCGTCGTAAATGGTGATCGGCATCCCCAGATAGGCAATCACGCCCAGATCAGGAATGGCGAGGTTATCATGCACCAGCGGGTGATTGCGGGCATCATCCACGATCAAAGGCTGATTGGTAGCCACTACATGCTGGCAAAACGAGTGTGACAGCGGCGTTTCACGGGCGGAGTCCAGGGGGTCGCCCAGTCCGACCTGACTCTTAAAATACTGTCGATCCTCATCGACCAGCGACACCAGCGCAATCGGTGTCTGGAGAATCTTGCTGGCGAGTTCGGTCAGACGGTCAAACGCGCGTTCGGTGGGTGTGTCCAGTAGTTGCAGTCGGCGTAGAATATCCAGACGGTTGGGGTTACGGATAATGGCAGAGTCAGCGGCAGGCATGATAAATCCTCAACTAGAGTGCAAAATTAAGATCAAGGCTATTGTATTACGGGTATTAGAAGTTCAGGTTAAAGTTTTGCTGAGTGTTAAATGAACGTCTGTGGGGGATCAGCGCCCTGACCATGTGTGTTCGGACATGCCGGCTTTGAGATTTTCCCAGCGGGCGAGGGTGAACAGAAAATCCGAGAGGCGGTTGAGGTACAACAGGACATGATCGCCCAGCGGTTCGTGTGATTGAAGCGCGACCACGATGCGTTCGGCACGGCGGCAGACGGTACGGGCGACATGCAACTGTGCGGCGGCGAGTGAACCACCGGGAAGGATAAAACTGGTGAGGGCAGGCAGTTCGGCGGTCATCTGGTCAATGGCGGTTTCCAACCATGTGACGGTATCAGCATCCATCCGCGTAATCCAGTCGGCTTTGACATCCAGCGGAGTCGCTAAATCCGCGCCGAGGTTGAATAGTTGGCGCTGCACCTGTGCCAGCCACTCGTCGGTCTGTGGATGGGGTTGATGCGCCCGCGCCACGCCGATGACCGAATTCAGTTCATCGACCGTGCCATAAGCCTCGACACGAAGATGAGTCTTGGAGACTCGCCCGCCGGAAAACAGGCTGGTAGTGCCGTCATCCCCCGTTTTGGTGTATATTTTCATTAAGCATACGACCTTTGGACTTGCTATCTTAGAACTTTAGTGCTAAACTATTCATCCTATAATCGCCAGAATGATAACAGGAAAAAACAACCGTGACAGACTCAGATTTCCTCGAAATCGAAGGTGGAGAAGACGAAGAAGCCACTCGTAAACCGGAAAAGAAAAGCAAAAAATCGGCCTCCAAACGCAAGGAAAAAGTCGATGAAGGCGGTGGCTCGTCAGAAGATCATGGCCGCCAGAAGGCATTGGAAGCCACGCTGGCTGACCTGACCCGGCGCTTTGGGGATGGTACTGTGCTGCGGCTGGGCGATGCGGCGCACATGGCGGTGGAAGTCATCCCGACGGGTTCGCTCACGGTGGATATTGCGACCGGGGTGGGTGGTGTCCCACGCGGGCGTATTGTGGAAATTTATGGCCCGGAAAGTTCGGGTAAAACGACCCTGTGCCTGCACATCATCTGTCAGGCGCAGAAGCGCGGCGGTTTATGCGCGTTCGTGGATATGGAACATGCGCTTGACCCAGCCTATGCCGAGCGTATCGGTGTGAATGTCGATACCCTCTACATCTCACAGCCGGACACGGGTGAACAGGCGCTGGAAATCACTGAAGCATTTGTGCGCTCTGGCGCGGTGGATGTGGTGGTGGTGGACTCGGTGGCTGCCCTCGTGCCGCGTGCGGAAATCGAAGGCGAGATGGGTGATGCGTTCGTGGGTTTGCAGGCGCGTTTGATGAGTCAGGCGCTCCGTAAGCTCTCCGGCGCGATCAAGCAGTCTAACGTCACGGTGCTGTTCACGAACCAGCTCCGCGAAAAAGTAGGCGTGATGTTTGGGAGTCCGGAAACGACCTCTGGCGGGCGGGCGCTGAAATTCTATGCCAGTATGCGGCTGGACATCCGGCGCATCCAGAGCATCAAGCAGGGCGGCGACTCCATCGGCAACCGTACCAAAGTGCGCGTCACCAAGAATAAGGTAGCCGCGCCCTTCCGCGAAGCTGAATTCGACATCATGTTCTTTGAAGGCGGCATCAGCAAGGTCGGGGAAATCGTCGATCTGGGCGTCGAATTGGGCGTCATCGAGAAGCGCGGTGCGTTCTTCCGCTATAACGATGGTTTGCTCGGTCAGGGGCGCGAGGCTTCCAAGCAATTCCTGTTACAAAATAAAGCGGTTTCGGATGAAATCGAGGACGCTATCCGGGCACATCACGGATTGCCCCCAACGGTATAGATGTAAATGGAAGCGAAATATCAGGCCGATGTGAAGGCCATGATGGATGAGATGGTGCTGGGGATGCCGGGGGTTAAAGGCGGAAAAGCCTTTGGCTACCCGGCCTACAAAGTGGCGGGCAAGGTATTCGCCTTTGTGGGCGGGAAGGGCATCAGCCTGAAGCTGCCCGAAGCACGGGTTCAGGAACTTATCGCGGGCGCGGGCGACATCAAACCCTTTGAGGTTGCCGATGGCATCGTCTGGAAGGCATGGGTTTCCATCGAGCACGCGGACGCGGCGGCTTATGAACAAGATGTGGCGTTGATTGAGGAGTCGGTGGGTTTTGTAGCCGGGGGATGACGGTGACCTAACGAGTCAACACCTTCCTCAACCCGCCCTACGATTGTATAAGGCACAGAGTAGAATACTGCTCTGTGTTTTTATTTGGAGTGATGTGCGATGACATTGGATGAGAGTATTCAGCGGGAACGGGAACTGATTGAAACCATCAAACGGAATTCCCAGCAGCAGAGCAACCGGGCGCTGTTGGTGATTTTAAAGACCTTTGCTGCCCCGCTGGTGGTTTTTCTGGCAGTGGGCGGCGTGGGGGTGACGGCGCTGCGGTATGTGGAAAGCACTTTCGGCACGGGCGGCGGCGTGAGCCTGCTGACGGCGATTTCGGTGACGCTGGTGATGATCGCGGCGACGGTTTCGGCTTGGCGCTGGTCGGAGCGGCAGTTCGGCGGGGCGGCATTCGTGGGACGGTTGTTCCGGGTGACGCGGCAGGTGCTCGAAGCAGAACAGGCAATTGAACGGGCGAAGGCCAAGCCGCAGCCGGAACTGCGCGATTTAACCGAGATCGAGTCGCTTACCCAAGCAGCTTGGGCGACGTATGCGGAAGCGATGCGCGGCATTGGCTTGAGCGTGGAGCGTCATCAGGATTGAGCAGAAAGCCTGTATGCAGTTAAGGTGACAAAAAAGCCGCTGCATTGGCGGGCGGGAACGCGGGAGGTTTTCGCGGCGCGATTGTCAGTGAACGGCGGGAAGCACGGGGAGCGCCACTGCACGCCGCGGGAATGCGGGAGCATCCGCCGCTTTGTCAGTCTTGTCATTGGCGGGCGGACATGAGGGAAGGACCGCTGTAATTGCAAAAATAGTTGTCAGTTCACAGTTGTCAGTTCCTTGTCGTTGGTTTTTAGTTATGGGTAAAAGACAGGATGGGTTTGCGGCGATTGCGATTACGAAACAGCTTTCCGCAAACAGGGAGTTTATGCTTCATTCATATGAACAGCGTACCAGATTATGACGTAAATAGGGTGACCATTTGGTACGTTTTTCGAGACGAATTCACCAACCATTTTGAGGGGCGGGGATTGTTAAGCGGATTGGAGGGCGGTTGGTAGCGGGTATGGGGCATTTCGACGGGGTTTGATGCTACAATGCAGGGGAATTGCGAAGCGTCTTACAGGCGTTATTGTCATCACTGATGATGTTAATCCACAGACAAAGTTTTGAGCGATGCAAACCACACTAAATGCTGAAACTGCCCACCGACTGTTCAAAAATATCAACCGACTGATTGAGCAAAATTATGTGCTGCGCGAACAGGTTGATGCTCTGCTTCGCCAGTTGGAGCGCATTCGCCTGCCAAAGACAGAACAGCCTGAACAATGGGCATCCGCATTAACGGATGAACTCTACAGACTGACAGGCGACGGACACCTCTCGCTTCTGTATGATCCAGAGCAGGCAGAACAACTCAAACGATTCCAGAATAACTTACTGCAAGACCATCTGCCCGATGCAAAAGCTGAGGGAGGGTTACCTGCTGCTGGAATTCGACAAGCGGCCATGCTAACGGGCAAGGTGGGTTACATCGACATCCGGGATTTTTTGGCAACCCCCGGCGCAGGCAGTGCCATTACATCGGCTATGCAGCTTATGGCTGGCTGCACGGCCATCATTTTTGATCTGCGGCATAATTCCGGCGGCGAAGTGAGCATGGTTCAGTGGTTGGCAAGCTATCTGTTTGATGAACAGCCGCGTTTGCTGCATTTGTATGCTGACCCGCGTATTGATTTTAAACCTCAGATTTGGACACATGCCTTTGTGCCGGGGGTTAGACATCCCCGAACCGCTACCTACATTCTGGTCAGCAGGAACACCTTTTCAGCAGCCGAAGAATTCGCTTACGATTTGCAGGCGATGGGGCGGGCGGTGGTGGTTGGGGAACAAACCGGGGGCGGCGCACATTTGACCGAGCAGCACGCAACCGGATACGGTTTCATCCTCAATATCCCTGTCGCGCAAATCATCAATCCGATTACAGGTGGGAACTGGCAGGGCACAGGCATAACGCCGGATGTGGTCTGCTCATCGGATACGGCTCTGGCAACCGCCCATCTTCATGCACTAGAGACGATTTGGCACAAGGAATCTGATCCAGCTCAAAAGGAACGATTGCAGTGGGATATGGAGACGGTCAAGGCTCATTATCAGCCGACGATTTTGGATGAAGCGCTGTTGACCGACTGCATCGGCCAATACGACGGACGGGAAGTTGTGCTGCGCGATGGGCATTTGTATCTGCGCTACCAGCATACGCTTAACAGGCTGCTGCCCATAGCCTCCAACATTTTTTATGTGGATGGACAGGATGCAGTTCGCATCACGTTCGTGTCTGAAAATCAGCAAGTCCGCCGGATAGTGGTCACGCAGCGCGATGATCCGGGGCGGCGGGCGGTTCGCTCAAAGCAGGTTGAGGAGAAATGAATAAAGAAGCAAATAGATAAAAAGACGAACAGCGTACCGGATCATGACGAAGATAGGGTAATCATTTGGTACGTTTTTCGGGACGAGTTCACCGACCATTTTGAGGAGGCGGGATTGTTAAGTACATCATCATATGAAAACCGTAACATGTGTTGCACACATTTCCAAACACTTATATAGTAAATAAAGAGGAATACACAACACGATTATTGGCAGTTAAGTGACTTAAGGGCTATGACCATACAACCTAATGAATCGATTATTCAGCAAATTTTCGATGACATGTTGGCTCAACTAGAAAAAGATGAGCTTTTTAACACACAGTTGATTAGCGAATTAAAGTTACTTATGAACAAAAATCAACTATCTGATCCAAAACAAATTAGTCACATAATCGTTTCTCTATCTGGAGAAACAACGGAATGAAACTACTTGAATTTGAAATCAGTAATGTACGGGGTGTCTCACATCTTCTATTACGACCTGCAGGCCACAATATAGTTATTAGTGGCCCAAATGGGTCAGGCAAAAGCTCTATCATAGATTCTATAGATTTCCTACTCACTGGAAATATAACTCGCCTTACTGGAGCTGGAACAAAAAATATCACCCTCAAGAAACACGGAAAGCATGTTGATGCGAAATTAGAAGATTCTTTCGTCAGAGCGCGCGTTAAACTGGTTAACAATAAAGAGGTGGAAATAAAGCGTTCACTATTAAATCCTGAAAAACTCGAATGTGATGAAGGTGTGCGTTCACAGATTGAGGATGTCCTGTCGCTGGCGAGGTTAGGTCAGCACATCTTAACCCGAAGAGAGCTTCTTAAATACATTACCTCGAAGCCCGGTGAAAGAGCCGAGCAAATCCAATCACTTCTAAATTTGAGCCAAGTCGAAGTTGCCCGAAAATCTCTTGGCAAAGTACAAGGCGATCTTGAAAAAAATCTCAAAAATGCTCAAGGCGGTATTAGTGCTGTAGAGGGACAGATAAATAGTATTGTCGGAATAATGTCGTTTGACAAAGAAGTGGTATTGAAGTTCGTGAATCAAAACAGAATTTTGTTAGGTGCAGAGCCGATAACTTCACTGAACTCAAGTCACATTAAGTCCAACATCGCTTTTTCTATTAAGGCATCAGAAGAAGGATTTACCAATCCGTCAATTATCGAAGGTGATATTGCTAATCTAAAAAAAGCATTGACCTCAGAAACTCGACAGAATATTGCCAATCTAGATCGCACATTGCGATCAGATTTGGCAACAATAAGAGATAATTCTGTTTTATCACATGCACTAAAACATCAGCGACTTGCTACACTTGGGCTAGAATTGCTTGATGAAACAGGATGGTGTCCATTATGTGATACCCCTTGGCCTTTAGGCGAGTTGAAGCAACGACTGGAAAATCAGATATTAAATGCAGAAGAAGCTCAAAAATATGAAGGGCGGATTGCCCAAGGGACAAAAACGATCTCTGATATAGTTTCTTTCGCTACAGCCAGTCTGAAAAAAATAATTGCGGCAATAGATAATATGCCTTCTCAAACCATAGTAGGAACTCTCAAAAGATGGCAGAATAACTTAATAAGATTAACAGATGCAATATCTAAGGGAAATTATCTCGATGAAAATCTTGATGAGGAAAAAGTACACACATTATTTTCCCCGATAGATGTTTCTCAAATACTGAATGAGGCCCAAAAAATAGTATCAGAGGCATATCCATCCGTAAGCCCTGAACAAACAGCCTATAACCGCTTAACTCAACTTGAATTAGCTTTGTCAACTTGGGAAAAAGAATATAAAACCTATGCAACAGCAAAAAGTGCATCGGAAAGAGCAACTAAACTGGAATTTGTTTTTCTGAAATCAAGGGATGAAATACTAGGCAAGCTTTATGGAGAAATAAAAACACGTTTTGAACAGCTATATCGTCAATTGCATCAAGAAGACGAAGGTGATTTCTCAGCCCTCCTTGAACCTGACGGAGCAGGGTTAAATCTTGAAGTAGATTTTCATGGACGCGGTATGCATCCCCCTCATGCTCTGCATAGTGAAGGTCATCAAGATAGTATGGGAGTATGTCTTTTCTTAGCACTGTCTGAGCGACTTACACAAAATCGTATGAAGTTAATTATTCTTGATGATGTCGTAATGTCGGTAGATGCAGGACACCGAAAAGAATTGTGCAGAGTTTTAGCTACGACGTTTAAAGATAACCAATTATTGATTGCTACCCACGACAGAACATGGTACAACCAGCTAAAAGGAGCAAAGGTCGTTGATAAAAATGGGACATATGAGTTGTATGGTTGGCATATCGCCACTGGCCCCAAAATAAATACTGAGATTGATGTATGGGATCGAATCTACAAAGACCTAGATGAGAATAATATCACTTCTGCATCAGGAAAGTTAAGGCGATGGGCTGAAGAATTCTTTCGCGAAATGTGCGATAACCTAGCTGCGCAAGTAATGTTTCGTTTGGATGGTCAATATGTTCTAGGGGATTTTCTACCAGCAGTGGTAAGTCAGTATGACAAATGGTTAAATAGCGCAATAAAATCCGCCGAATCATGGAAAAAAGAAGAACTTAAAGTTTACTTAACCGATCAAATAAATATGAAAAAGTCAATCTACAGCAGAATAGAGGCTGATCAATGGGAGGTAAATGCAACGATTCATTACAATAACTGGGAAAATTTGTCTGTTTCTGAGTTCAGGCCTCTTGTTAATGCCTTTAAGGATTTGTATAGTTTGTTTGTATGCCCAGATTGCAATCAACTTTTACGTCTTGATAAGAAAATATCACCTGAAAGTATGCGATGTGATTGTGGTAACATTAGCTGGAATCTAGTAAAGAGAAAACCATAGTATACCCCTATTGGTCATGCGGGGTGGTGTCGCGGATGATGAGGGTGTCGAAGTCGGCAGTGACGCCTTCACCGACGCCGAGGGCGATTGTGCCGCCGTAGGTCAGGGTGTTTTCGATGGCGGCGACGAATTGGCCGTTGACGAAAAAGGCGGCTTTCTCTTTGAACGTGATGACCTCAATCGTGATCCACTCGCCTGCCTCGCCGGGGACTGGCCCTTCAAAGTAGACTTCCTGCACATTCGGATCTTGATAACGCACGATGGCATCGGTTGTGCCGTCCGGGTTGCGGCGGAGTTCGATTCGATAGCCGTTGATTTCCGCCCCGCTGATGGTGGGCGTGGAACGGACGCCGAGCCATGCGATACCCACCGATTCGTGGAAGCGGACTTCCACCGATACCAAAACATCGGTTGAATCGCGGAAATTGCGGATGTCCTGACCGGGGCCGAAAATTTCGACGCCGATGTTGGGACGGAACAGCCGATGACTGGCGCGGGGGTCGTAGGTCATCCGCAAGAAACGCTGATGATTCGGCGATCCAGCATCTTCGAAATACTGCCCCGGCGCGTTGCGGCCTTCGCCCCACCAATCATCGGTGCGGAAGGGATCGGCAAAATCTTCGGTCAAATCGCTGCGGAGTTCGCGGAAATCACGGTTGGCGACCTGCTGGCGAAGGTCGATGGCAAAACGCGCCCCGGCGTTGCGACTGGCGGCGGTTTCAACAATCAGACAGTCGTCGAGGCGGAGGATGTCGTTACGCCGGGTTTCCAGCGTGATGCCTCCAGCAGCGGGCGAACCGGGCAGGGTTTCTTCAAAACGGCTGACCCCATCGCGGTAGATTTCCAGCCGATCTCCAATAAAGCGGATATTCAAATCTTCCCAGCGGTTGCGGTTGTAGAAGTTGCGAATGCGGTTTTCCGCGACGATGCCACCCGCACCATCTAGATGAGTCATGGTTACATCGCCCGCATCGAAGGCCATCACAAAACTGCCGCCGGGATTCTGGCGAATGGTCAGCCGGTAGCCGCCCTGTTCAACCCACACGCGGCAGGCCAGATTCAGGTCACGGATGGGCAGCACATTGGGCGTCACCACCGTTTCGCCCTGCATTTGCAGATATTGGTTGCCGCCGCTTTCCTGCCCAATGGTGGTATTGGTGGTGCTGGTGGTCTGCCAGTTCGGCGGCAGACCCGAACCCTGAAAATGATCGCTGGCGGGTTCCGGGCGCTGAACGATGAAATTATCGAATCGGACGGCACGTTGGGCACTGTTGGTTTGCAGGATGATTGCGCCCGCGCCTAACTGTGGCGGAATCAGGTCTTCATGATTCATCACCAACTGGCGGTTCAGATAGATGAAAATCCGGCTGCCCTGCACCCAGATGGTCAGATTATGCCATTCGTTTTCGCCAATCGGGGCGTTATCGGTCTTGAGGACGCGCTCATTTTCCCGTCCGAAAATATCCGGCGTGGGGGCGTTGCGCTTCAGGCTCAGGAGGCCGGGGAAAATCTCTAACACATTGTAACCGCCGGGGCATCCACCTGCATCAGCACAGCGGAAGATAATCCGCGCGCCGCCCGTCTGTGGATCAAAGCGGATGCTGAAGCTGATGACCAGATCGTTGACCGATGCTTCCAGCCATTCCGGGCGTTCCAGACCGAGGACGACCAATGGCTGTTGTAAACGTCCCTGTCCGATCAGGATATTTTCGCCGCCTTCGGTCACAACCTGCCAGATGGCCGGGTCAAAGTCCCAGCCTGTGACGGCATTTTCGCCTTCAAAATCGGCTACATAAGGAAGCTGACCAGCCGGGATAGGCGTCGGCGGTGGCGGTGGTGGCAGGGGTGTGGAACTGGACTCGGAAGTGGGCGTCAGCGTCAGCGTGGGCGTGCTGGTCGGTGTATGGGTCGCCGTTTCAGTCGGCGTGGATGTATATGTCGGTGTGCTGCTGGGCGTCGAAGTCGCGCTTGGTGTTGGTGTTGCGGTGGGTGTATTGGTCGCCGTTGGTGTATCCGTTGGCGTGTTGGTCGGCGTGTCCGTTGGTGTATTGGTGGGTGTATCTGTCGGCGTGAAGGTCGATGTCGGCGTATGGGTCGGCGTATCGGTGGGGGTATCGGTGGGCGTGGATGTATATGTTGGTGTATCCGTTGGAGCCAACGCCACCGGAACGGCCTGCAAATTCCCCACCGTTATAATCGAAGCTGCCGATGCGGCTAACCAGCCTTCAGCGCCATCTGGCAAAATCACCTTCAACCAGCCGCCATCCTCGCTGATGCCGACGATTTCCAATTCCAGACCGCTGGGTACATCAGCCACTTTGGGATACTGCGAACCGGGGCCGCTGCGGGCGATAATGCTTCGCAGGCTTTGCGCCGCCGGGGTGGATGGCGTCGGTGTACTGCTCGGCTCAGATGTGTTGGTCGGCTCTGGCGTGTGGGTTGGTGCAGCCGTATCGCTCGAAGCGGGCGTCGCACTTTCGGCATCGCCTGACCCACCACCAGAAGGGGTGCTCAGATCAGCCGTTGGGGCTTGGGTGTCGGTAGGGGCAGCGGCGATTTGCTGCTGAAGGGTAGGCGTCAGCGTGGGTTCAATGTCCCCATCGTTGTTAATCAGCAAAAAGATCAGGGCGACAATGGCAATCAGCCCGACAACTGCGCCGATAATGATGGGCAGTTGATTACGCGGTGGTGGTGATGAAATAACGGTTGTGGGCGGCTGCACGGCACGTTGATCGGTCGGCGTTCGCAGCGTTGGCCCATCTTCGATGACCGCCGCAGCGGGTGGCGTCGGGGCAGGCGCAGCCGTCAAGGAACGACTGGCAGCCAATTCAGCCATCGTGCGTTCGATCTGTTCGCGTTTCTGTTCCCGCAGGGTCGCCGCGCCGTCGATACTTTGCTGTGCCGCACGGCGTAAATTCACTGGCGTGTTGATGATTGCCGCGCCGATGGCATTGGTCAGCGCGGTCACAAAATCGCCTGCCGTGTCATAACGGTCGCCCGGTTTTTTGGACATGGCTTTCGTCAGCACGTCGTCCACTGCGGGCGGAATCGATTCATTGACAGCCGAGGCGCGCGGCACGGGATCATTCAAATGTTTGAGGATAACGGCCAACGGGGTTTCGGCGCTGTAGGGCATTTGCCCGGTGAGCATCTGATAGACCATCACGCCCAGCGAATAAATATCAGCGCGATGATCGACCGCCTCCGCCCCCATGCCCTGTTCCGGTGACATGTAACCGGGTGTGCCGACCGTGTAACCGGTTTGTGTCAAACCTTGTCCCGCCTCGGTCATGCGGGCGATGCCGAAATCCGTCAGGAAAGCATTGCCATCCTGATCGATCATAATATTGGACGGTTTAATGTCGCGGTGGATGATGCCCCGTCGGTGTGCGTAATCCAGCGCCGCAGCGATCTGCCGCAGCATGTAGATCATTTCCTCGTGGGGGACGCTGCCATGATCCAGCACCTCTTTGAGTGTGCCGCTTTCCAGATAGCGCATGACAATGTAGGGTGGGTCATGTGCGCCATCGTAATCATAGATCGGCAGCAGGTGCGGATGTTCCAGCCTTGTGACTAAACGTGCCTCGCGCTGAAACCGTTCCAGACTGAGGGCATCAGCAGCAATCGAACGGTGAATAATCTTGACAGCAACATAACGATCCATAGCGGGCTGGTAGGCACGGTAAACCGTCGCCATGCCGCCTTTGCCGACTTCTTCTACAAGTTCGTATGGGCCGAGCCGCGTTCCGATCATAACCGTCATCCGGTGGAGAGGTGTGGCACTGTGAATATATTAACACGTAATTGAAATCACAGCACCGCCAATCCCCCAATTATGAAGGTTCATACTGTCTCGGTTTATCCGCATAATGATTCTTGAATAAACGTAAAGGTCGCCTTTACAAAGGATTAAGACTCTCAATTTAATAGACAGTGTGTCTATGAACACCGTAATGTTGTGACAAAAATGGTCACACTGATAAAAAATACGAAAAATTCGGTAGGAAATTAGTTTAGTCGTTGTCTCAAATCTTGACACAAACAAATGAAACTTCATATACTTTGTAAAGATCAAATGTCTGAAACCGCATACAAGCGGTTTATAACCAGGGCATCACGCGGTGAATCAGTCTCATAGTGGGTATGTTAGTAATCGGGTTTTGAAGATCAACGTAGGGTTTCTGTTAAGCAGCGGCCCCGGTCACAATCATGACTCGACTTTCGACGTACCAACAGTCAGGATCGCCGACGATCTCACCGCTAATTACGTTCGCGGCCCCATTCGCCTCAGCCGCACGGCGGAAGGCATCCTGGTACAGGGGCAGTTGCAGGTGGGCATATCCGGGGAGTGCTATCGCTGCCTGGATATTGTGACAAGAAATGTCACAGTCAATGTCGAAGAACTATTTGCCTACCCCTCCCCAACTGCTGCCGAGTTTAGTTTGCATGATGATGGCATTTTGGATTTAGCACCGCTGCTGCGCGCTGAAGTGCTGATTGTATCTTCACGCGGGTTCCTCTGTCGCCCGGAGTGCAAAGGGCTTTGCCCGGAATGCGGCGCGAACTGGAATCACACAACCTGCACCTGTGCCGAAGAAGCGGTTGATCCCCGCCTCGCCGGTTTCAAGAAATTCCTCGAATAATGTATACGGTTTTACTTTGCGCCTTAGGGGGTAGTTATGGTCGACTATAACAAACATGATTACGATACCGAGATGGACTTCGCACCGGAGGCCGATTTCTTCGAGGATGACATCCCGGATGCGCCCGATGCCGAACCTTTTGATGATATGTTGTTTGCGATGGGTGAAGGTGAGGACTTTGGGCTTGAAGATGATTTTATGGAAGATGATTTTGATGATGAGTTGAGTTTGGAAGACGAAGAATACGAAGAAGACTACGACATATACGCGCTGGCCTCCAGCGATACGGTTGGGCTGTATCTAAAGGAAATGGCGCGCGTTCCCCTCCTCAGCACCGAAGAAGAAATTGCGCTGGCAATCCGGCTGGAAGCGGGTTTGGGCTGTGAGACCAAACTGCTGAAAGACCCCGGCAGCACCCATGCCCTCGAATGGCGGCTGACGGTCGAAGACGGCATCAATGCCCGCGACCACCTGATTAAAGCCAATACCCGGCTGGTAGTTTCCATCGCCAAGCGTTACATGTCGCGCGGCGTCCCCTTCCTCGATCTGATTCAGGAAGGCAATCTGGGGCTGATGAAAGCCGTCGAGAAGTTTGATTACCGCCGGGGCTTCCGCTTCAGCACCTACGCGACCTGGTGGATTCGGCAGACCATCACCCGCGCGATTGCCGATCAGGGACGTACCATCCGCGTACCCGTCCACATGAGCGACCGCATCCGCCGCCTTTACCGTGTCGCCCGCCAGCTTGAACAGGAATATGGGCGCAAACCCACCCCCGACGAAATCGCCACCGAAATGCAGGTCGAGCCGCGCAAAGTCCAGTGGATGCTGCGGGTATCATGGCAGCCCCTCAGTTTGGAACATCCGGTAGGCGAAGATGAAGACAGCGAACTTGGCAACTTTATCGAGAACGACAGTGCTCCAACCCCGACGCAGTATGCTTACGACAATCTGCTGCGCGAGAAGATTGAAGCCGTGTTGAGCACCCTGACCCCGCGCGAAGCCCGCATCCTGCGCCTGCGCTTTGGTCTGCAAAATGGTCGCTGTTACACGCTGGAAGAAGTTGGGCAGAAATTTGGCCTGACGCGTGAACGCATCCGCCAGATTGAAGGCCGCGCTTTACGCCGCCTGCGTCACCCGCGCCGCGCTCGCCAGTTACGCGATTATCTTTCTTAACTGAACTCCCCAAAAAATGAAAACGCCGCAGCAATGTGGCGTTTTTTGAATCGGATAAATTCACAAAACCCTCAATTAATGTTACTATGTAAATAACATGAAAATTGGGGGTGCTGAATGACTAACGTCTTCATCAGCAGCACCAGTCTGGACTTAACCGAATATCGAAAGGCCGCGATTGAGGTTTGCCTCCGGCTTGGGTTTTTGCCGATTGGGATGGAATATTTCGGCCCGATGGGCGTAGGCGCGACCGAAGGCAGCAAACGCAAACTGGATGAAGCCGATCTGTATGTGGGGATTTTTGCCCACCGCTACGGCTACATCGAGGACGGCTACGATAAAAGCGTCACCGAAATTGAATTTGATTATGCCGGGGAACGGCAACTGGAACGGTTATGTTTCATCGTTCACCCGCAATATGAGTGGCCGAATACCCCGCAATACCGCGATGACCCCGCACGTGTTCAAACTTTTAAAGACCGAATCAGCAAAGACCTGATTCGCATTTACTTCACCAGTGTTGATGATTTTCGAGTCAAGCTGATGCAGGCGCTTGACGAATGGGAAGATGCCCATCCGAAACCCGTGTCGACCCAGCGGAAATTCAGTCCGTTGTTGATTGGCCTACTGCTGTTATTCCTCGTGCTGGGCATTGTGGGAGCAGCCGGAGCAAGTTGGTATTTGTCGCAGCCGCCGTATATGACCGGGCAGTTTAATGTCGCGGTGGCGACCTTCAAACAAGTACCGGAAAACGCCCCGGTTGCCGTCTCAGACGCTGTTCGGCAGCGATTGTTGGGCATCCTCGATACGGAGTACCAATCGGACATCCTCGGTTTTGATGTACAGGTGACCAGTGATCGCATCGGCGTGATTAACAATGCGTCTGAGGCGAAAGAACTGGCGAAAAACATCAACGCGCATGTGGTGATTTATGGGGATGTGATCGTCAGCAGCGATGGCAATACCGCCTCGCTTTCCCCTCGCTTCTACGTTGCAGAACGGTACCGCTCCGAAGTGGGTGAATTGGTGGGGTTGTATCAACTGAACCAGCCGATTGATTTTACGACTCAGGATATTTCGGCGGGGAGCAGCATTTTTTATACTGTTCTGCAACAGCGCACTTCGGTGTTGATCGAATTTACAAAAGCACTGGCTTATCTCATCTCAAACGATCTTCAACGCGCTCATGCCACTATCGATAATGCTATCAAAACCGCCGAGACTACTGATCAAAAACAGGGTATAGAAATCCTCTATCTGTTCGGTTCAACCATTGCACGGTTGGACAATGATCTGGATGGCGCGCAAGAAAACGCAGAAAAGGCGCTCGAAATTAACCCTAATTATGGGCGAGCGGTGCTGGCGGAAGGGAATGTGTATTACGACAGAGGCCGAAACGATTATGCTGCGGGAGATATCGTTACCGCGCAAGAGAACTTTGCTACCGCGCTCTCGTATTTTAGTCAGGCGCTCCGTTTGGAAAATCAGCCTTATGGTGCTCATGTTACTGAAAAAGCCAATGTGGGCTTTGGCAATATTTACGCCATCCAATATTTGATCGCTGATCTGGCGCAAAAAGCTGATCTGGCGCAAAAAGCGATTGCTTATTATCAGGTTGCCATCGACTCATACAAAGCGTCGCCAGATGAGGTGCTCAAGACTTTGGCGGTGATCGGATATTACTGGTCAGGCGTGATTTACGATGAGCAAAATGATGATGCGGCAGCCGAGATAGCATTCAATCAGGCATTAACTTTAGACCCCAACACGGATTTCAAATCAGACATCGATCAGCGTTTGAATCAGATCAAAGGAGGGGGAACATGAAAACGAAGCGGGGCAGCTTTGCCCTGCTCATCCTCGTATTTATGGGGACAGCTATCGCGTCCTGTAACCTCAACACAACATCAAGCAGCGTCGTTACACCTACTGCTGCCCCACAAATCATTATTGTTACAGCCACTTTTAGCCAACCAAGCGGTAATCTACCCGCGCCGCCTCCACTACCGACTGCGACCTCAACCGATTTGCCACCCAACCAACCATCGGCCCAGATCAGTTTGACCACTTGGTATATCAACAATGCGGGAGGGGCAAATGTGCGCGCTTGTCCGTCAACGGGTTGTAATGTGATTATGACCTACAATTATCGGGATGCGATTCAGGTTATTGCAACTGTGGATGGCTGGCACAGCATCGCGCTGCCCAATAATGTGACGGGTTATGTGGCCGGTTTTTTGACCAGTGTCACTGTTCCGCCGCTGGTGGTAGCAACCCGGGCTCCAGGTAACAACCAACTTATCGCAACTTCATTCCCACAAATAACTGTAATTCCGGGTGGTATACCACCGACGCCTACCACCGATGTCCCATTGCCGTTCCCAACTCTGCCTGATCCTTTCCAGCCCACATCGACCTTCCCAACCGGAGTGCCACACCCATAGCTGAAAGAATGCTCATCGGGGTAGCACCACACTCAACGGTGAAGACAGATTTTTGATGCGAAAACCAATCAATCTGACCCCAATGGTCTTTAAAGCCCCCTCCCTATTGTACGGGGAGGGGGTTTGGG
>JAIOHM010000022.1 GCA_019912965.1 Anaerolineae bacterium | reverse complement strand
AATCAATACTTGGGCTGCATAATTTTCGCAGTATTTTCTTGGAACTACTGAGATCACCGAGAACACAGAGAGGTGGGAAGGGAAACTTGACAAGTTGTAATCGTGCGTTATGCTTGTGCTCCATGAATAAAGGAAATCTGTTCAACCGCCGCATCCGTCGTCGCCGTACTCGATTCGAGTCCGGTGGTGGGCGCATGGCTGCGGTCAGGTAGTTTTAGCGGTTTCGTGTATTCAGCCCCGGACTCGTCGTGAGTTCGGGGTTTTTTATTTTAGTTACGAGTTGCCAGTTGCCAGTCTTAAGACAGGGCGAATAATGGGCAACTCTGTATATACAGAAAAGGTGGAATGATGCCTGAGAAGCATGATGTGAAGAAGGTGGTTCTGGCCTACAGCGGGGGGCTGGATACTTCGGTGATTGTCCCATGGCTGCGGAACAATTACAAGAACTGCGAAGTGGTGTGTTTCTGTGCCGATCTGGGGCAAGAGGAAGAACTGGACGGCCTGGAAGAGAAGGCGCTCAAGTCTGGCGCGAGCAAGTTGTATATCCGTGATTTGCGGGAAGAATTTTTGCGGGATTTTGTGTTTCCGACAATGCAGGCCGGAGCAATTTATGAACGGGATTACCTGCTGGGAACTTCATTCGCACGTCCACTGATCGCCAAACATCTGGTGGAAATTGCTGAACTGGAAGGCGCAGATGGTCTTGCTCATGGGGCAACGGGCAAGGGTAACGATCAGGTGCGGTTTGAGTTGACGGTGATGGCGCTTAATCCCAAGCTGAAAATTATTGCTCCGTGGCGTGAGTGGGAAATCCGCAGCCGTGAAGATGCACTGGCGTATGCGGCGGAATTCAATGTGCCTGTGACGGCATCTGAGAAATCGATTTACAGCCGCGACCGCAATCTATTTCATTTGAGCCATGAAGGTGGTTTGCTGGAAGACCCGTGGAATGAGCCAGAGTCGAATATGTACCAGATTACGACCGATCTGGAGAAAGCTCCAGATGTGGCGGAATACGTCGAAGTTGGGTTTGAACAAGGCATTCCGGTGAGCATCAATGGTGAGACGCTGCCCCCGGTTGAATTATTTATCCGGTTGAATAAGCTGGCCGGGAAACATGGCATCGGACGGGCGGATATTGTGGAGAACCGTCTGGTGGGGATGAAGAGTCATGGGGTGTATGAGACCCCAGCCGGGACACTGCTACGGCGGGCGCATCAGGCATTAGAGGCGATGTGCCTTGATAAATATACGATGCATTACAAGGATTTCGTGGCGGTGAAATATGCCGAATTGGTTTACAACGGCATGTGGTATACCCGTCTGCGCGAGGCGCTGGATGCATTCGTCCAAGCGACGCAGGAACCGGTGACCGGTGTGGTGCGGCTGAAGCTGTATAAGGGCAATATCATCATTGCCGGGCGCAAGAGCGAATTCAGTTTGTATCGTGAGGATTATGCATCGTTCGGTGAGGAAGATGTTTATAACCAGAAGGATGCTGAAGGATTCATTCAGTTATTTGGGTTGCCTTTGAAGGTTGAGGCGCTATTGCAAATCGACGGCGGCGGCAAGAGTCGGTATCGCAGCCCGGATTACAGTAAGTTCAAGCGGGATTAGTAGGGTAGTGATGAGTAATGAGGTATGGGTGAAGAGAACTTATACCTTTAGGGTTTGTATTTAACCTCACCCCCAACCCCTCTCCAAACTGGAGAGGGGAGCAAATGCAGTATTTGTCGGGGCGAGGGGAAGTTATGAATTTGGATTGATGGGAAGGGGATGAGGTATGGCGTTATGGGGCGGGCGATTTAGTGAGCCGACGGATGCTGATCTGAAGGCGCTGAATGACAGCATTGGGTTTGATAAGCGGATGTATAAGCAGGACATTGCCGGGAGCATGGCTTATGCACGGGCGATTGCTCAGGTTGGGGTTCTGACGGATGCAGAAGCTGAGACGATTATCGGCGGGTTGCAGCAGGTGCTGGCGGAATTTGAAGCCGGAACATTTGCATTAAAGCCAGAGGATGAGGATATCCATACGGCAGTGGAACGACGGCTGACGGAATTGGTCGGCGCTGTGGGCGGTAAGCTGCATACCGGACGCAGCCGGAATGACCAAGTGGCGACAGACTTCCGGTTATGGGTGAAGGATGCCATGAGCCAGATTGATGCACTGGCTGAAGCGCTGCAATTTGTGCTGATTGAGCAAGCAGAACAACATCTTGAGACGGTGATGCCGGGGTATACCCATTTGCAGCCGGGGCAACCGATCACGGCGGCACATTGGTTGATGAGCTTTTTCTGGATGCTGGCACGCGACCGGGAACGTTTGGCAGATGCTTACAAACGCACATCGGTTTCACCGCTGGGTTCTGGGGCACTGGCAGGCACACCGCTAGCGATTGATCGGGCGGCATTAGCGCAGGAGTTGGGGTTTCGTTCGTATAGTCAGAATAGTTTGGATGGGGTGAGCGATCGGGATTTTGCGGCTGAGACATTGTTTGTGCTGGCTTTACTGGGTACACACCTGAGCAGATTAGGTGAGGACATCGTTCTCTACAGCAATCCGCAGTTTGGGTATATCACGCTAAATGATCGTTACAGCACAGGTTCAAGCCTGATGCCACAAAAACGGAATGCCGATCCGATGGAACTGGCACGGGGCAAAGCGGGGCGGTTGATTGGTAATTTGACGGGATTTTTGACAACGCTCAAGGGGTTGCCGAGTACCTATAACAAGGATTTGCAGGAGGATAAAGAAGCGGTCTTTGACTCAGTGGATACTCTTGCCATCATAATGCCTGTCGTGATTGCCATCATCAAAACGCTCAAACTTAATCCGGCAAAGATGCGGGCGGCGCTGGGGGATGATCTGCTGGCGACTGATCTGGCGGATTATCTGGTGCGAAAAGGTTTACCCTTCCGGCAAGCGCATCATATTGTGGGGCAGGCGGTTCAATTGGCAGCGGGGCAAGGCGTTGGACTTTCGGTTTTGACACCCGATATGCTGGCGGGTTTATCCGATCTGTTCACGGAAGATGTAGTATCCGTTTTTGATTTCGATGCTTCAGTGGCCCGACGGGCGGGAGATGGCGGTACTGCGCCGGAAGCAGTGCGGCGACAGATCGTGGCGGCGCGGGAATGGATGGGTGTGCAAGTTGCCCAAACGTAAACGGATAAGGTAAACGAACTTGGCAAATCCGTGAAAGAATTCACGCGCAGGTGTTGACAAGTTTGTTGAAGATTGTTAGGCTATGTAACAATGAAATTTGTTCATTAGCAAAGCAAGTGAAATGAACGCGCACAAACCGTCAGTCGTCATCATCCTTATTAGCATTATTGTACTCGTCCTTATTGGCGGGGTATAACGGCTTGGGTGGTAACTGACGACAGACGCAGCAAAGTTGAAAGTACAAAACCCCCCAAGCCGGGGGTTTTTTTATTTTACGCAAACAGACCGAGGTAGCGAACCATGTCTCCACAACAACAGCAGGATTTCCGGCAGAAACAACAGGTGAAACAGCAAAGTTTTCCGACCAGCCCGTGGACGGAAACTTTCCATGCCAGCATGGCTGCCCAAAGTGAGAGCGCCATGCCCAAGCGTCCATTTGACAGCGACGCGCAAGCCCCGACTCATGACGCGCTTTCCGACATTTACAACGGTGGATGACAGGAAGGCGTTTTTATTTAATTAATTGGAGAGTGCATCTATGCCCGCAGAATTCATCTGGAAAAATGGCGAGTTTGTCAAATGGGAAGACGCGACAGTACATGTTACGGCTCATGCGCTGCATTATGGGTCGAGCGTGTTTGAGGGTGTGCGGGCGTACGCTACCCCGCAAGGGCCAGCGGTTTTCCGGCTAGAGCCGCATACACGCCGTCTGTTGAACTCGGCCAAAATCGCACGGATGGAAGTGCCCTATACCGTTGAGCAATTGAACGAGGCGATTCTAGAAACCGTCCGTAAAAATGGACACGACTCATGCTATGTACGACCACTGGCGTTCCGGGGTGTGAATCGGCTGGGTGTTGAGGGACGGCAGAATCCAACTGATGTAGTGATTATCACAATGGAGTGGGGACGCTATCTGGGTGCTGAAGCGATTGAGCAGGGTGTTGATGTGCAAGTGAGTTCGTGGCGACGCATTGCACCGGATACGTTTTCATCATTAGCGAAGATTGGCGGGCAATACGTCAACAGCCAGTTTATTACGATGGAAGCCCATGACAACGGCTTTAACGAAGGTATTGCGCTAGATTATGCTGGAAACGTCAGCGAAGGCGCGGGCGAAAACATCTTCGTGATTTTGGATGGTGTGGTGTATACGCCGGGTGTCGGGTCATCCATTCTGATGGGCATTACGCGCGATACGGTGCTGACACTGCTCAAAGATCAAGGTTACGAAGTGCGGTTCGAGACCCTTTCGCGCGATATGCTGTACATTGCGGATGAGATTTTCTTTACCGGGACGGCAGCAGAAGTGACACCTGTCCGTTCGGTAGATCGCATAAAAGTCGGCTCAGGTTCACGTGGGCCGATCACCAAAGCTGTTCAGGATGAGTTCTTCGCACTGACATCAGGTGAGAAGGATGATCGTTATGGGTGGCTGACACCTGTTCGGGAAGCGTTGAAAGCATAACGAGTGATGAGTAATGAGGTATGAGTGAAAATACTCACACAGTAGTTACCTCGTTACTGGTAGGATTGCTCACTTCTTAGTGAGAGCAAAGATGGGTTTGAGGATGTTGGATGTGTTCGCCTCCGGGCTATACCTGATGAAGGCAGCAGAAGGTCAAAGAAGAGGAGCGAGTTAAATGCAACTCACAGGTTCTGAGATTTTGATGGAGTGTTTGCTCCGCGAAGGCGTGGAGGTGATGTTCGGGTATCCGGGTGGGGCCATTTTACCGACCTACGATGCAATGACCAAGTATCCACAAATCCGGCATGTACTGGTACGGCATGAACAGGGTGCCTCACATATGGCGGATGGATACGCACGGGCGACTGGGAAGGTTGGCGTGGCGATTGCGACCAGCGGCCCCGGTGCGACTAATCTGGTCACAGGACTGGCGACGGCAATGATGGACTCGTCACCGATTGTGTGCATTACGGGGCAAGTCCCGCGTGGGGCAATTGGCTCCGATGCATTCCAAGAGTGCGATATTACGGGCATCACGATCCCGGTCACGAAGCATAATTATCTGGTTTCGGATGTGCGGGAACTGGCGTATATCGTGCGCGAGGCGTTTCATATCGCGCGGACGGGGAGACCGGGGCCAGTGCTAATTGATATTCCAAAAGACATCCAAACGGAAAAAACCGAGTTTATCTATCCTGAAGCTGAAATCCGTTTGCCGGGGTATAACCCACCGAATACAGGCAGCGATGATGAAATTGCGGCGGCTCTGGAACTGATCGCTCAGGCAAAGAAGCCGGTTATTCTGGCGGGGCACGGCATCCTTATGGCGGGCGCATCGCAGGAATTGCAGGAGTTAGTCGAGCGCGCACAAATTCCGGTTACACTGACGCTGTTGGGTAAAGGTGCTATCCCGGAAAGCCATCCGCTGACGGTTGGAATGATGGGGATGCACGGCGCGGCGGCCTGCAATTATGCAATCCAGGAAGCGGACTTGCTGATCGCGCTGGGTATGCGGTTTGATGACCGGGTGACGGGTAATCTGAAAACCTATTCACCCAACTCGAAGAAAATCCATGTGGACATTGACCCTTCGGAAATCAACAAAAACGTCAAGGTTGATGTGGGGATTGCCGGGGATGTGCGGGCAGTTTTAAAACAACTGCTGCCGGGATTGAAATCGATCAGCCATGCTGAGTGGCTTGGACGCATCCGTGATTGGCAGGAAGATGGCGACGAGCGCGATATTGTCAACCGGGATACGGGCAACCAACTGCTAGGGGCACAGGTTATCAATGATCTGTGGAAGCACACGGGCGGCGATGCAATCACCGTCAGCGATGTGGGGCAGCACCAGATGCTTGAAGCACAATACTATCCGCATCAACGCCCGGCAACGATGCTGACCAGCGGCGGCCTGGGAACGATGGGCTTTGGCTTCCCGGCGGCGATTGGCGCGAAGTTCGGGCGACCAGACGAAGAAGTGTGGGCGATTGTGGGCGATGGCGGCTTTCAGATGACGCTGTGCGAACTGGCAACCGCAAAGCAAGAAAACATCAAGGTGAACATCGCTATTCTGAATAATGCTTTCCTCGGCATGGTGCGGCAGTGGCAGGAGTTCTTCTATGAAGAACGCTACCAAGCGACGCCGATGTTCAGCCCGGATTTCGTAAAACTGGCTGAGGCTTATGGCATCCCGGCGATGCGGGTTACGCACCGTGACCAGATTGAAGAATCGGTCGAGTTCGCACGGCGGCATGATGGGCCAGTGCTGATTGAGTACATGATCGAAAAAGAAGAAATTGTGTATCCAATGGTTCCGGCGGGGGCTGATCTGCACGCGATGCTGCGCCGTCCGAAACCGGGTGAGGAATAATCATGGGTAAGGCGAAACAAATTCTGGCGGCACTGGTGGAGAATAAGCCGGGTGTCCTGAACCGGGTGGCGAGCCTGCTGCGGCGGCGCAACTTCAACGTGGATAGTTTGACTGTTGGGCGCACACACAATACCCATATTTCACGCATGACGATTGTGGTGGATGCAGAGAAGGTGAATGGGCGGCGTATTGCCTCCAACTTGTTCAAACTGGTGAATGTGATTGATGTGAAGCTGGTTTCGGATGAGCCGCATGTCAGCCGCGATCTGGCGCTCATCAAGGTACGAACGGATGATGCCGATTCACGGAATGCTGTGACGGAAATCTGTGATCGTTATCCGGCGCGCATTGTGGATATTGGGCCGATGGTGGCGATTGTCGAGATTACGGCTCAAGAGGATATTGTCGAGTCGCTCATTCAGGAGCTTGACCCGATTGGCATTCAGGAAATGGTGCGAACAGGTGTGGTAGCGATGGGACGCGGCATCCGCATTCTGGACGCGGAGGATTATGATCCACTGGTCAATGTTCCGGTGAATGGAAGCGGCAGTTATCAGGTGTATGGGGTTTAATCGGTGACAGGTACGAAGTGCTAGGTGCTAAATTTTTAGTGCCTAGCAATTTCGATGAATTTGAGCGACGAGATGGGGTTATGTGATGCAGGATGTGAAGGCGGCGGTACAAAAGCAGTTCGGAAATGTTGCGGTGAACTACCGCAACAGTAGTGTTCATGCGGCGGGCGAAGACCTTAACCAGATGGTGCTGGCGGCAAATTTGCAGGGTACAGAAATGGTGCTGGACGCTGGATGCGGCGCGGGGCATACTGGACTGGCATTTGCGGTGCAGGCAGGGAAGGTGATTGCTTATGATCTTACCCCGGCAATGCTGGAACAGGTTGAACGGTTGGCAGCAGAACGCGGCATCGGTAATATTGAGACGCGGTTGGGCGATGTTGAACAGCTTCCTTTTGAGGATGCAACATTTGATCTGGTGGTTTCGCGGTACAGCGCCCATCACTGGCCTCATCCGATGGCAGCCTTGCGTGAATTCCGGCGCGTCCTGAAATCCGGCGGGCGATTTATCCTGAGCGATATTGTGGCCGCAGATGATCCGACGCTGGATACATTCCTGCAAACGATTGAACTGCTGCGCGATCCTTCACATGTTCGTGACCACAGCGCGTCACAATGGCTGACGATGCTGGCAGAGAACGGGTTTGATGCTTCAGTGATTTTTACGTGGGAACTGCCGTTGGAATTCGATGCATGGGTGCAGCGTATTGGCACACCCGAACTGCATGTTCAGGCACTGAAATCGTTGTTTGATGGTGCGCCGAGCGAGGTGCGAACAGCGATGGATGTGCAGGCAAATTACCGGTTTACGATACCGGGGGCGTTGTTGGTGGGGAATAAGATTTGAACCACAGAGAACGCAGAGAACACAGAGCAATTGGGAAGGGCGGGGTGGCCCGTCAGAACTACAAGACATAATTACGGAGAGATAATGGCAACGCTTTACTATGACAAAGATGCAGATTTGAGCCTCCTCAACGGCAAGACGATTGCCGTGATTGGGTATGGCAGCCAAGGACACGCGCACGCGCTGAACGCGAAAGACAGTGGTGCGAAGGTGATTATCGGGCTGCACCCAGAGAGCAAGAGTGTCGAAAAGGCAAAGGCGGATGGGCTGGAAGTGCATTCGGTGGCTGATGCGACCAAAGCAGCGGATATTGTGATGATCCTCATCCCTGACACCAAACAGGCTGAGGTTTATGCTCAGGCGGTTGGGCCGAATCTGAAACCGGGTGCGATGCTGATGTTCGCACATGGGTTCAATATTCACTTCGGTGAAATTACCCCACCCACGAATGTGGATGTTACGATGGTTGCGCCAAAAGCACCGGGACATCGGGTACGCGAAGTCTTTAAGGAAGGTGCTGGTACGCCGGGTTTGCTGGCGGTTTATCAGGACGCGACCGGACAGGCAAAAGCACTGGGTCTGGCTTATGCGCGGGCGATTGGCTGCACACGGGCAGGCGTTATTGAAACGACTTTTAAGGAAGAGACTGAAACCGATTTGTTCGGTGAACAGGTTATCCTGTGCGGTGGTGTTACGGGTTTGATCCGGTCGGCGTTTGAGACGCTGGTGAAGGCGGGTTATCAACCGGAAGTCGCTTACTTTGAATGTATGCACGAACTGAAGCTGATTGTCGATCTGCTGTATCAGGGCGGTTTGAGCTACATGTGGTACAGCGTGAGCGATACGGCGGAATATGGCGGTTATGTGGTGGGCGACCAGATTGAAGGTCTGGTTAAGGAAGAACTCTCCGGCGTTCTGACCCGTATTCAAGATGGCACCTTCGCGCGGGAATGGATTGCTGAGAACAAGAATGGGCGTCCGAACTTTGCGCCACGCCGCAAGACTGAACATAACCTGTTGATTGAGCAGGTGGGGGCGGAACTGCGGGATATGATGCCGTTCCTGCACGCAAAACGGATTAAGCAAGAGTCATAGTTATCAGTTTCCAGTTGTCAGTTATCAGTTTTAAACCTCTGGTTGTGCTTGGGGTTAGGAGAGCAAATTGGAACTGCGGCGGTTTGAGGATGTGGCCGAATTTAATGAGCAGGTAGAGGCGTTTTTGCTTCGGAAGGAAGCTGAACACTGTCTGCTGCTGGGTAATTTATCCACTCTGATTCATTCCGATATTTATCGGGAACCGCCTTATATGGCTTATGTTGAACAAGATGGGGCGGTTGTGGCTGTCGCACTGCGAACGCCGCCCTATAACATGGTCATTTCCGAGGTTGATACTGCCGATATGCAGACTGTGGTTTCTGCTATTGCTAATGACGCACAGCAGGTTTATGAAACGCTGCCGGGGGTACTTGCACCAAAGGCTGTCGGTAAAACCTTTGCCCAATGCTGGGAACGGATTAACAAACAGCATTTGCGACCGGGTCTTTCGGAACGGATTTATAAGCTTAAAACTGTTAAACCCGTCGATGGCGTTCGCGGTGAAATGCGGACACCAACTACAGATGACCGTGAATTGTTAATCGAATGGATGTTGGCATTTACATCTGAGGCACTAGAAAAAGATACGCGCGAACAGGCCGAACGGATAGTCGATGTGCGGTTGAGCAGTGATCCAATGGTGAGGGGTTTTAGGTTGTGGTATGACGAGGCTAAGGTGGTATCGCTTGCAGGTTATGCAGGTTTAACCCCGCACGGTATTCGGATCGGGCCTGTTTATACGCCGCCAGAGGTACGCAAACAAGGTTATGCAAGTGCATTAGTGGCAGTGATGAGCCAAGAACTGCTTGACCGGGGACGAGAATTCTGCTTTCTGTTCACCGATTTGAGCAATCCGACCTCCAATCATATCTATCAGACGATTGGTTATGAGCCAGTGAGTGATGTTGATGAATATCGCTTTGGTGAGAGGTCAGCATGATGGATGTTCGCGTTTTGAAGGCAGCAGACGCGGCAGCTTTCCAAGCGATTCGGCTGCGGGCGTTGCAAGAACATCCTGAAGCATTCGGCGCAAGTTATGAAGAAGAACGAGAGTTTTCGCTTGATAAGGTTGCTCAAGGGTTTAATCCACCGGATAGTGTGATGTTTGGTGCATTTGATAGAGATGCATTAGTTGGGATTGCACATCTGGGGCGCTATACACGGATGAAAACGCGACATCGTGCAATTATTGGCGCGATGTACGTTGCGCCCGAAGCACGCGGTAAGCAAGTGGGTAAGGCGTTGATAGATGTGTCGCTGTCCTACGCGAGAACGTTGGATGGTCTAGAAGATGTGGTGTTGGCAGTAACGGTTGGTAATGACACGGCGCGAAATCTGTACATCAAAGCCGGATTTACGCCATTTAGTATTGATCCACGCTACATCCGCTTAGGCGATAGGTATTTCGACATCGAGTGGATGGTTTTGAGGATAGTGTAATCATGGATGATGACAGCAGCGCAGTCCGAAAGGGGGTGGTCTGATGCCGGAAGATGGCCTTGTTGACCTTCAGCCATTTAACCAAGACCCGATTAAAGAGAGGATCACCCTAACATGTCTGTACAGATTGACAACAACCTGGTTCGCGTATTTGATACCACTCTGCGCGATGGCGAACAAAGCCCCGGCGCAACCCTAAGCAGCGCCGAAAAACTGGAAATCGCCCGCCAACTGGCACGGCTGGGCGTGGATATTATTGAAGCGGGATTCCCAGCGGCATCGCCTGATGATCTGGCGGCGGTGCAACGAATCGCACGCGAAGTGGGCACTGCGGATGGCCCAGTGATTTGCGGTCTGGCGCGGGCGGTTGAAAAGGATATTGTGACTTGCTGGGAAGGTGTGAAAGACGCAGCGAAACCCCGAATCCATACTTTTCTAGGTATGTCCGATATTCACCTGAAGCACATTTCCAACATCAGCCGAAAAGAGGCTTTGGAAGTAGTGCGGAAAGGGGTGACGCTGGCGAGCAGCCTCAGCCCGGATGTGGAATTCAGCCCAATGGACGCTGGACGTGCTGATCTGTCATTTCTGGTGGAAGCCTGTGCGTTGGCGATTGAATGTGGTGCAACGACACTGAATATCCCTGATACGGTTGGTTATGTGACGCCAAGCGAGTGGGGCGAATTTCTGAGCAATCTGATTGCTGAAACACCGGGTAGCGGGCCGGGAAGCGGGATTACATGGTCGGTACACTGCCACAATGATCTGGGGTTGGCGACAGCGAATACGCTGGCTGGGGTGCTGGCCGGGGCGCGGCAGGTGGAAGTCACTATTAACGGGATTGGCGAACGAGCGGGCAACACCAGTCTGGAAGAAGTGGTGATGGCTATCCATACTCGCAAGCAGTTTTACAATCTGTACACCAACATCAATACCCGCGAAATTATGAAGACCAGCCGACTGGTGAGCAATTATACGGGGATGCACGTCCAGCCGAATAAGGCAATTGTGGGTGCAAATGCTTTCGCTCACGAGGCGGGTATTCATCAGGATGGTATGTTAAAGCATTCCAGTACCTTTGAGATCATGACCCCGGAAACGGTGGGGTTGAATCAGAGCCGTTTGGTGCTGGGCAAGCACAGTGGCCGGCACGCGCTAAAAGCCCGTTTGCAGGAACTGGGTTACAAAATTGAGGGTGATGCACTGAACCAAGTTTTCGCACGGTTCAAAGATTTGGCGGACGCCAAGAAGACGGTCACGGATGCTGATCTGGAAGCATTGATTGCAGATGAGTTTCATGGCCCAGAGGAAATTTATAGTCTGGTGGATATTCAAGTTACCTGTGGGACGATGGGTATGCCCACCGCGACAGTGAAGATGAAGAACGCTGATGGGGAAGAAATTATCCATGCGGCGGTTGGCGCTGGGCCAGTGGATGCCTCGTACAAAGCGGTAGACGCGATTGTCAAAGCCCCCAACACGCTGATTGAATACAGCGTTCACAGCGTCACCGAGGGTATTGATGCGCTGGGTGAGGTGACAGTACGGATTTCGCCTGACGGAGAAGACAAACGCTCGTTTGGTGGTTACGGGGCACATCGGGACATTGTGGTCGCCAGTGTGAAAGCATATCTGGCGGCTGTGAACCGGATGGTGGCAGTGATGGGACTTGGTGACCGAAAGCCAGAGGGTGAGGTTTCGACAGTACAGGTTAAAAGCTAATAGGTGCTAGGTGCTAGGTAAAAAGTGCTAAGTTTTTAGTGCATAGGGGAATTCTTGGTCTGCCTCCATGGGAATGGAATAAAGCCAAGCCCTAGCAGGATTGTACATTTTGCAAGGGGCGGGGGAAACTTCGCCCTGATAAAGAAAATTAGCTCAAAAATGTATTGTTGCGAGTGTTAGAATTCCCAAATTTTTGGGATAAATTGGGATATAAGTGAAGGTGGGAGATGTTATGACCCCTCGGACTTTGTTCGAGAATGTGTGGAATAGCCATCTGGTTCGTCCACAAACCCCGGATACTCCGGCGGTACTGTACATTGATTTGCATCTGGTGCATGAAGTGACTTCACCACAGGCGTTTACTGTGTTGCGTGAACGCGGATTGAAGGTGCGACGGCCTGACCGCACAATGGCGACGATGGATCACAGCACACCGACGACACCGCGCAACGCCCAAGGCATTATTCCGGTGACGGACATGATGGCCTCGGCACAATTGGATGTGATGCGGAAGAACTGCGCTGATTTCGGCATTCCGCTGTATGACCTCGGCACGAAAAATCAGGGCATTGTGCATGTGATCGGGCCGGAGCAAGGTTTAACCCAGCCGGGAATGACTATTGTTTGTGGCGACAGCCACACCAGCACACATGGGGCATTCGGTGCGCTGGCGTTCGGGATTGGAACGAGCGAAGTGGCACATGTGCTGGCAACGCAGTGTTTACTTCAAAATAAGCCGCAGACGATGGCTGTCCGTGTGAATGGACGTTTGCATTCCGGTGTAACGGCGAAAGACATCATTTTGGCGGTGATCGCTAAAATTGGCGTAGGCGGTGGCACAGGCTATGTGTTTGAATATATGGGTGAAGCCATCCGCGCTTTGAGCATGGAAGGCCGCATGACGATCTGCAACATGTCGATTGAAGGCGGCGCGCGGGCAGGCATGATTGCCCCTGACGAAACGACATTTGAATATGTGGCTGGACGCCCGTATGCACCACAAGGTGAGGCGTGGGACAAAGCGATTGTGGCATGGCGTCAACTGCCTTCTGATGAAGATGCAGTCTTCGATAATGAAGTGGTGCTGGACGCGAATCAACTCACGCCGATGATTACCTACGGAACCAATCCGGGTATGGGAATGCCGATCACGGCGAATGTGCCCGACCCGGATAAGATGAGCGATGTCAGCCAGAAGATCGCGCTGGACAAGGCGCTGAAGTATATGGATTTACAACCGGGGCAATCGCTGCTGGGTAAGCCGGTTGATGTGGTGTTCGTCGGAAGCTGCACTAATTCGCGCATTTCGGATTTGCGTGAGGCGGCCAAACTGATTGAAGGACGCAAGGTGGCACAGAGTGTGCGGATGATGGTCGTGCCCGGTTCGCAGCAGGTGAAGGCACAGGCCGAAGCTGAAGGTCTGCATGAAATCTTCAAAGCGGCTGGGGCAGAATGGCGCGAGGCGGGCTGCTCGATGTGCATCGCTATGAATGGCGATCAGCTACAACCGGGACAGTATGCTGTAAGCACCAGCAATCGTAATTTTGAAGGGCGGCAGGGCAAAGGTGGACGTACTTTCCTCGCCAGTCCATTGACGGCAGTGGCTACAGCGGTGAATGGTGTGGTGACTGATCCCAGAGAGATGGTGAATTAACATGGATCCCATAACGAAATTTAGCGGGACGATGGTGGCGTTAGCGAACAATGATATTGACACTGACCAGATCATCCCGGCGCGATACTTGAAGGTGACGGATAAAAACGGCTTGGGCGCAGCCTGTTTCAGCGATTGGCGTTATGAGGCCGACGGACAGACACCGAAGCCGGACTTTCCTCTGAATAAGCCGGAATATAAGAACGCCAGTGTGCTGGTTGGCGGGCATAATTTCGGTTGTGGCAGCTCACGTGAACATGCCCCCTGGGCGCTGCTTGGCGCAGGGTTCAAGGCGGTAGTGAGCACGTATTTTGCAGATATTTTCCAGGGTAATGCGTTGAAAAACGGCCTGTTACCTGTGATTGTGGACGAGGAAACGCATAAGCAACTCATCAGTCTGGCAGAAGAAGACCCGACGGCACAAGTGGCAGTTGATCTGGAAAAGCAGCAGCTTATCCTGCCGGATGGACGCGGAGTGACTTTTCCGATTGATGGATTTTCACGGTACTGCCTACTGAATGGTGTTGACCAATTAGGCTTCATTCTGGGGCTAGATGAGCAAATTGTGGTTTATGAAGGTGCAAATGCAGGGCGCGTAAAAACTGCATAAGAAACCTCCTCGTGGCTGACCGAGCTGGCCTCAGTGTCAGCCACTCATCCTCTCCAATTTGGAGAGGGGGTTATCGATAACCAAGTATCGAAATTGTACCAAGGGATTAGCGTTATGAGTGTCGCCGTTTATGATACAACGCTGCGGGATGGTACGCAGCGCGAGGGAATATCGCTTTCGGTTGCGGATAAGCTGAAAGTGACCCGGTTGCTGGATAATCTGGGTGTGGCATACATCGAAGGTGGATGGCCGGGGTCGAACCCTAAAGATGCAGCCTATTTCGAGGCTATGCAGTCGATTGAACTGCAACATGCCCGCATTGCGGCGTTTGGCTCCACCTGCCGTAAGCAAGGCGACCCGGCGACTGATCCCAATATTATGGCGTTGGTGGACGCTAAAACACCTGTTGTGACGGTGGTTGGTAAGACTTCCATGCTGCATGTCACGGATGTGTTGCAAACGACGCCAGAAGAAAATCTGCGGATGATTCGAGAAAGTCTGCGCTATCTCAAGAGTCTGGGCAAAGAAGTGATCTATGACGCCGAACACTTCTTCGATGGCATCAAGCTCGATATGGAATATGCGCTAGATACCATCGAGGCTGCAATTGAGGGCGGGGCGGATGTAGTGGTGCTGTGTGATACCAACGGTGGTTCGATGCCGTGGGAAATCGCACAGTATGTCAAAGCAGTTCAGCAGGCTTTCCCCGATATGCCGCTGGGCATCCATACACATAATGATGGTGAACTGGCGGTTGCCAATACACTGGCGGCGGTACAGGCTGGTGCTGTTCACGTGCAGGGAACGATTAATGGATACGGGGAACGGTGCGGTAATGCCAATTTATGCAGCATTATCCCTGATCTGGAATTGAAGATGAATGTTCGCTGCCTGCCAAATGTGGATGGTTTGCGTCATTTGACTACGCTTTCGCGGACGGTAGCGGAAATCGCTAATCTCGCGCCGGATAATCATCTAGCGTATGTGGGCAAGAGTGCGTTTGCTCACAAAGGTGGGATTCATGTGGCGGCTATCCGGCGGAACGTGAACAGCTATCAACATATCGACCCGGAACTGGTGGGCAACGAAATGCGAGTGCTGGTTTCCGACCTTTCGGGGCAGGGGAATCTGCTGAGTAAGGCAGAAGAGTTTAGACTGGATGTTTCCCGCGCGGAAGCGGTAAAGGTTTTGGACGAGATTAAACATCTGGAAAATGAGGGGTTTGTGTTCGAGGGGGCAGAAGCCTCGGTTGCGGTTCGGCTTCACCGCGCCAAGCCGGGATATAAACCCATTTTTACGCTAGTCGATTTTACCGTTTTAGTTGCGGAACGACAGGGACATCAACTGGCACAAGCGATGGTGAAACTGGATATTGACGGCGATCTTGTGCATACGGCGGCAGATGGTAACGGGCCGGTGAACGCGCTTGATCTGGCGCTGCGGAAGGCATTGTTGCCTCGTTATCCACAATTGGCGGATTTCCAACTCGCGGATTATAAAGTACGTATCCCGGATGGGAACAATGGCACAGCGGCACTGACGCGGGTATTGATCGACACCCAAAACGGATACCAACGTTGGAGTTGTGTGGGCGCTGGAACGAACATTATTCAGGCAAGCTGGCTGGCACTGGTTGACAGCGTGGAATATGGATTGAGTTTGAGCGAACAACAATCCACAGTTAGCGATCAGCTTTCGGCAGTTTCCGGGTCATCCTCTGACTAGTCCAGAAGGTGATATGGTGATTGAAAAGGTGAATCTGGCTGAGAAACTGAGCTTGTTCAGCGAACACTGGAGTCCTAAACTGGTGGGCGAGGTGAACGACTCGGCAGTCAAATTGGTGAAATTGAAGGGTGAGTTCGTCTGGCATCATCACGAAACTGAGGATGAATTGTTCCTCATTTTGAAGGGACGACTCCTGATGAAACTGCGCGATCAGGATTTATGGCTGGACGAGGGCGAATTTGTGATTATTCCACATGGGGTGGAGCATATGCCAGTTGCACCAGAGGAAGTTCACCTGCTGTTGTTTGAGCCTAAAACAACATTGAATACCGGAAATGTGCAAAATGAGCGCACGGTAGCAGATGTGAAGCGGATTTAAGTAAGCAGAAAAGCAAATTTGTGAAGTGGTACGGGCTGATGATGTACATACAGCCCGTTTTCTTGGGGAGGATATGATGGTTAAAGCGACAATTGCGGTTCTTCCGGGTGACGGCATTGGGCCGGAAGTGACTTCAAAAGCGGTTGCAGTGTTGAACAAAGTGGCCGCAAAATTCGGGCATGATTTTGTGTTTAATGAAGCAATTATGGGTGGGATTGCGATTGATACCACCGGGGATTCTTGCCCGCCAGAGACGATTAAAACTGCTGAACAGTCGGATGCTATTCTGCTGGGGGCCGTGGGTGGGCCGAAGTGGTCTGATCCGACTGCCCCGGTACGGCCTGAGCAAGGTTTGCTGCGGATTCGCAAACACTTTGAGTTGTTCGCCAATTTGCGCCCAGTGAAGACTTATCCAGCATTGGCACAGCATACCCCGCTGCGGGCAGATTTATTGCAAAATGTGGATATGTTGTTTGTGCGTGAGTTGACGGGCGGGATCTACTTTGGGCCGCAGCAGGAACAGGGGAATGGCGACTCGGCGTATGATACTGAGTTGTACACTGTCCCAGAAGTGGAGCGGGTAGCACATGTGGCTTTCCGGGCGGCACAGGGGCGTAGTAAGAAACTTGCTTCTATTGACAAAGCGAACGTGATGGCATCGATGCGGTTGTGGCGTCGAACAGTGGTGCGGGTACATGAAGATTATTCGGATGTGGAACTGGAACATGTGCTGGTTGATGCCTGTGCCATGTATTTGATGACACGTCCGGCGAGTTTTGATGTGCTAGTTGCCAGCAATATGTTCGGGGATATTTTGAGTGATGAAGCGTCGGTGCTGGCAGGTTCGCTAGGGATGCTGCCTTCGGCTTCGCTGGGTGCGGGAACATTTGGTTTGTATGAGCCGATTCATGGTTCTGCGCCCGACATTGCCGGACAAGGAAAAGCCAATCCAACAGGAACAATTTTGAGCGCGGCATTATTGCTGCGGTACAGCCTTGGACTGGAAGCCGAAGCGAAGGCGGTTGAGAGTGCTGTTGAGCAAGTGTTGGAATCCGGGGCGCGCACGGCAGATATTGCTCCACGCGGCGGTGAATACATCAGCACTAGCGAATTCACAGAGTCGGTTCTGGCAGCACTCTAATACACGCCTGATATTGACTTAGCGGGGCAGGTCATCGGCTGGAAAAATAGGTTTATCAAGGCGGGTGGGTGATTCATCCGCAAATTCATTAATGATATCCATTTCCTGCTCCCGCTTGAGGTCATTAGCCTTGATGTCTGCTGTCAGTGCATTAAATTCTTCTGAGGGGGTTGGGCGGTCGAGCGTATCCGCGCGGCGATCAGCAGAAACCACTGTCGGCAGGTGATCGGTGAGTTCGGTCGCATCGGGGGATGGGGTTTCCATCGTCGGATTGTTGAGGTATTTACGGTTCAGTTCCAGCAGTGCCATGCCCGCCATGAGGAACATTAAGCGTCGCCCGCCGATGGTCATGCTTTTGAAGGTGATGCCGCGTAAGGCACACAACGACAGCGCGACATAATACTCGTACCAGTTATCCTTGACAGTCAAGCATTCTTGCACTATCTCCCGAACGGCGGCAACAGCATTCATGGTGCTATCGATCTGGGCATTCATCGAAGATGAACGATTCTCCGAATCCAGTTTGGCAACATATTGGACGATCTCATTGGCGGTTGCCCAACTACCATCCGTCAGTGACATCAGGGCATCCCCAAGAAGGCTGATTTCCAGATTTGCCCAGTCAAACAGCGTGTGCCCATCACGTGTGTGCCCAAAGTCAATCAGCCACATGGTATTATTGGGACCAATAAGCACATTGCCCATGTGTAAGTCCCCATGAATACGGCTGACAGAACCATTGACATGACGATCCAATAAATCCTCGTAGGCCAGTAGCGGGTTAGGGATGCGGTTATCACCAATTGTGATCCAACGTCCGCGCAAGTCGAAATCCGGCTCAAGATCACGTGCGGCATCCAGAAGCATTTCATGGCGCGTTTTCCAGACTTTGCCTACCAAACGTTCGACAACCTCACCGCGATAAAAAGGAGTCTGGGATAGATTCAATCCGCGCACATCAATGCGATAAGCACGTTTGTCGGCTTCGCTGCCGTAGCCAATTGCCAGTTTGAGCACATTATTGGCGCGATCTACTTTGTGGACGGTAAAGTTTTCCAGAATGACCTCATCACCGAACTGTATTTCTTCGTGCAATTTGGTCTTGAGACGGGCACGGTTGATAGGGACTTTCACCAGATGGGTGTTGGGTGGTAAATCACGGTCAGGGACGTAATCCAGCGTCAATACAGGTGGGAGCAACCAATCGTATTCCTGCCAGACCTGAAAACGGAAGGCACGTCGCTGCTGCCACCACGCTTTGTTAAACTGGGTATAAAGTTCCTTTTTAATCAATTCGCCAAGTCCGATGGTACCTTGAAGTTGAACACGATTTCGTAAATCCTGCGGTACACCACTAGTACCAGCGACGAGCGTATATTTGATTCCTGCCAAATCAGATGATTCGGGGACGGTAGGGCTGTCTTCCAAGCGGGCAGCCTGTAAAGGTGCGGCATTTTTGACGTGCGCTTCGTAACGCTGCACCTCATCCAGAATATTATCAGCCATGTCGATTTTGGCGACGACAGAGGCATCTTCGCGGCCATCGGCATGAATGGGTGTAACTACCAGGATAAGCGCATCACGGAAACCTGTCAGACGCCGTTCAACACGGATGCTGGCGTGTGAGGAGAACATGCGGCGTAGTATGAACAAGTGTTCGCGCTGGATGGCATCCCGCCGATCAAAATCAGCGCTGAAAGTTACGTTCAGATTTGGCAGATGGGGTTCTTTTGCAGGGGTGTAGGTTCGGGAATGTTCTTCGAGAGCGTTGATGTTGATGTTCAGGGTCTTGAGGACACGAATAGGGAGACTGTCTCCTTCGATGATGATGGCGTTTAGCAGTTCTCGCTCGGTAATTTCCTCACTACCGTTATCCAACACCATATCGTTGGCGATGTCCAGAATGATTTCGGCACGTGGGGTGTAGGGAATGCCTGCCCATAGTCGCTGCGGTGTACCTTTATCCATTTTACGGCGGATGGCGTCGATCACATATTCGGTGGTGAGTCCCTGTGTTTCCAAAATCCCACTGGCGAGTCCACCCTGAATGGTGAGCAGGGCGACAAAAAGATGTTCAACACCGATGTAATGATGACGCATCTGGACAGATTCCTGGCGGGCGCTGATGAGAATGTCGCGAAGAAGAATGTTTGACATGGTTCACTCGCCTGTTTCCTGGATTCGCATCCATGTATGGCCGATGCGGAACAGATCATTGGGGTTAATTGGAATGGTACCCTGTACACGGGCATCGCTGGGGCCGTTTTCCAGATAAGTGCCGTTGGTGCTATCGCAATCCTGCAACCACCAGCGATTTCGTTCCCAAATGAGGTAGGCATGGAGGCGGGAAACAAAGGTATCGTTTCGCAAACAGATGTCGCTATCTTCGCGTCGCCCGACGCTGATTGACCATTTACTGCCATCAGCACTTAGTTGACCGTCACCATTGTCGGTGCTGTAGTTCAACTGTTGACCATCGTCAACGCCACTCATGATCATGATTTCCAGTTTGCGATTCAACCGTAATACTCCCCCGCAGCACACCCCACCTGCATTTCATTATACTCAGTTCAAATATATCCCCAAATCGACGTTCAGCCGTCGCTGATGCTGCGCTGGCTGAAATCTTGCTCTTTTGGAAAGATTATGATACGCTTTAAACTCAATTGTATACTGAAACACTCTTATGAAGAGCGGTTGAGGGAACGGCCCTTTGAAACCGCGGCAACCCCCGAGCACGGGAAGGTGCCAAGTCCGTCAGCATGTGGCTGGCAAATGAGAGCGAACGCCCAATAACATTGGTTGGGAATAAACTCGAAGACTTCAAGCCGAAGTCTTTTTTCTTGGCAATCTGGCCCGGACTTGGTGTATGTCGTCCCATATCCGGGTTTTTATTTGCCATCAGGAGGCAAGGCGCGATGACTTTACAGGATAATATCGAAAAGGGTCTGGGAGCGATTGTGGATGAGGATTCTGCAACTACACCCAAGGGAAGCAGCACGCGAGCAGTACATGGTGGAACCAAGCGGCGCAAAGCATTCAACTCATTGAATACTCCGATTGTACAAACGGCGACTTATACCTTTGGAGATACACAAGAACTCATTGACTTCATGGAGCGTAAAACCTGGGGTGACGGTGACGACCGAGAAGAATACGGACGTTATGGAAATCCGACGGTTTCCGCCGTTGAGCGCAAGTTAGCGGCGTTGGATTCCGGTGAAGATGCGGTGCTGTATGCTTCCGGAATGTCAGCGGTTACATCGCTGCTGCTTTCGGTGCTACCTTCAGGCGCGCATATCGTGATGACAGACGACTGTTATCGCCGCACGCGACAGTTTTGTTTGACTTTCCTGAAACGGCTGGGTATTGAAACGACGGTCGTGCATATGGGTGACTATGAAGCAATGGAAGCGGCGATTATTCCCAAGAAAACCCGCTTTCTGATCTCCGAAAGCCCGACGAATCCTTATCTGCGAACGGCTAATCTGGAACAAATCGCGCGTTTAGGTAAACAATATCGTGTGCTGACGATGATCGACAGCACATTTGCAACTCCTATTAATCAACGTCCGCTGGAGTGGGGGATTGATTTTGTTGTTCATAGCGCGACCAAATATCTCTCTGGTCACAACGATTTGCTGGCAGGTGTGGTGACGGGGCGAGCCGACCGTATCAAGGGGTTACGGGACGCCCGTGGGGTGCTGGGCGGGATTGTTGATCCTCAGAATGCTTATCTGCTTGATCGTGGCATTAAGACATTAGGCGTTCGAGTGGGGCAGCAGAATAAAACGGCGTTGGCAGCAGCACAATTTCTGGAATCGCACCCTCGCATTGAACGGGTGTGGTATCCGGGATTGGAATCGCACCCCGACCATGCGATTGCGGCGGCACAGATGAGTGGTTTTGGTGGGGTGGTGAGCTTTGAAGTAGCAGGTGATTTGAAGACGACCAGCCGGTTCATTGATCGTCTGAAGATTCCTTATATCGCGCCGAGTCTGGGTGGGGTGGAAAGCCTGATTGAGCAACCGGCTTTGATGAGTTATTACGAGAAGACAACAGAAGAACGGCTGGCGCTGGGCATTAAGGACAATCTGGTTCGGTTTGCCATTGGCATTGAGGACACAGACGATATTCTAAATGATCTGGAACAGGCATTGGCGGGAATTTAATTTAACTGGCAAGAAGGGCGAACGAGCCGTTCGCCCCCAACGAGTATCAAGCATGAGTGGGCTGCCGTGATTCGAGAATCTTGCTCAGGGCTTCGATGCTGGCTTCAGACTGATGTAGATGATTTGGATACTGAGCATGAATATTTTCCAGCGTTCCATTATGGTACTGGATTACCGAATCTGCATCTTTGAGAATGTGGCCTGTCAAAATGCCGACCACCGTTTCACTGGATTTGATAACCCCTTTATCAACCAATTTGCGAACGCCGATCAGCGAACAGGCAGAAGCGGGTTCGCAACCGATTCCCTGACGGTCGATGAGTGCTTTGGCGTCCATAATTTCCTGATCGCTGACCTGTTCGACCACACCATCTGACCAGCGGATGGTGCGGACAGCTTTCGGGTAGCTGACCGGATTGCCAATCTTTATTGCTGTCGCAATGGTTTCTGCATGGATGGGTTCGAGACGATCAAAGCCTCGCTGAAAACTGTTGAAGAGAGGACTAGCTCCTTCAGCTTGAATAATTGCCAGCCGGGGTAAACGGTCAATCAAACCGATCTCATAGAGTTCATGCAAGGCTTTGCCAAATGCGGAACTGTTGCCCAGATTACCACCGGGGCAGACGATCCAATCCGGTACCTGCCAGCGCAACTGCTGAATAGCCTCGATTATGATGGTTTTCTGACCTTCCAGTCGGAATGGGTTGATGGAATTCAATACATAGATGCCTAGTGCCCCAGCAACTTCCCGAACAAGCGCGAGATTGCGGTCAAAATCGGCATTGATCTGGATGGCGGTTGCACCATAGGCAATGGCCTGTGCCAGTTTGCCGAAAGCGATTTGTTTGTTCTGGAAAAAAACGATACCTTCAATGCCTGCCCAAGCTGCATAAGCTGCCAGCGAAGCCGAGGTGTTGCCAGTTGAGGCACAAGCGACACGATCGACACCGAGCACACGCGCCTGTGTTACACCGCCTGTCATGCCGCGATCTTTGAACGACCCCGTTGGGTTTTCCCCCTCGTGTTTCAAATAGAGTTTGGCGACACCAGCCCATTCCGCCAGTTTTGGAACGGCGTATAGATTGGTATTTCCCTCTGGTCGGGAGACTATCAACCCATCAGGTACATCCGGATTGACCAGTTCCTTGTAGCGCCAGACGCCACTGTTGTAGGGGGCATCCAATGTGCCGAGGCGACGGTCGAAAGTCTCGCGCGTAATAGTGTGGCGGAGCTTGTCCATATCGTGCTGGACATCCAGCAAACCGCCACAGATTTCACAATTATAAATAATCTTATCAACTGGGTATTGCTGGCTGCAATCCATGCATTGTAGTATGCTCGGCATCTTGTCGTCATCCAGTGAAATATTCAATTGTGCAAGGATAGCAAGTTCTTATGCTGAATACCAGTGCAGAGGCTTTTGCCCCGGCGACGGTGGCAAACCTAGGGGTGGGGTTTGACATTCTGGGGCTGGCGCTGTGCGAACCCGGTGATGTAGTGCGGGTTGAATGGCTCGATGAACCCGGTGCGCGTATTTTGACCATTACAGGTGATGGCGGGAAGCTGCCACATGCAGCCGAGAAAAATACGGCATGCGTGGCGGCTAACAGTGTGCTTAAACTGCTTGGTTCGGATGCTGGGATAGGAATTCATATTGAGAAACATTTGCCACTGGCGAGTGGTTTGGGGAGCAGTGCAGCCAGCGCGGTAGCAGGTGCAGTGGCGGTGAATGCCTTACTGGGCGAACCGCTGGATTTCGCCGGGCTGCTGCCTGCATGTCTGGATGGCGAGGCCGCTGTAAGTGGTTATCATGCAGATAATGTTGGGCCATGTCTGTTTGGTGGGATTACGCTGGTGACCGGCGTTGAAGCAGGCCAGATTCATAATCTGCCAATTCCCAAAAATTTGTATCTTGCGTTGGTGACGCCTGATGTGGAAGTGCCAACAGTGATGGCGCGTTCGGTGTTGCCCCAACAGGTATCGTTGAAGGCAATGGTGGCGCAGACAGCGGCGGTTGCCCAATTGATACACGCCTTATACACGGAAGATCTGGAAGCGATGGCAGCGGCGATGGAAAATGACAGTGTGGTTGAACCCGCACGAGCTCATTTGATGCCGATGTTATACGAAGTCCGGCTCGCTGCTAAACGGGCTGGGGCGTTAGGGATGGTTATCAGTGGGGCAGGGCCGACGTTATGTGCTGTGTGTTCTGGTGAGTCCAATGCAAGGCAAGTGGCAGCAGCAATGCAGGCTGTTTATGAAGAAGCAGGCATCAGCAGTATGGGGCAATTTACCCCGGTTGCCAAGACAGGCGCAAGGGTGCTAAATATCAAATGAGTTTAATTGACACCTTTTCCCTTTTTGTATACAATAAATTCAGATTGTTCTGAAAGTAACAAACCAAGTGCTACCAACGGTGAGGTATACCCCCCAATGACTATTCACGAGGCAATGCAGGCCGTAGAAAACGTCATGTTGAAGGTCATCAACAGCGATGTAAAGACCCTGCGTGATGCCAGCCATCACATTCTGGAGGCGGGTGGCAAGCGCGTCCGTCCTCGTTTGCTCATGTTGGGTTACGAAGCTCTGGGTGGTACAGATATCGAATCCGCTGCACCTGTAGCAGCAGCAGTAGAACTCGTTCATACGGCCAGTGTGGTTCATGATGATATTAACGACCACGGGGTGGTGCGGCGCGGACGGCCATCGGTCAATTCGATCTGGGGACGTACATTCGCACTGCTGACGGGGGACTTTCTGTTTACAAAAGTCTATGAGTTAATGGGTCCATATAAAGACCTGAATATTGTACTGGCAGAGGCGACCGTCGCACTGGTGGAAGGCGAGACACTTCAGGCCAGCGCTGTGAAAGAGAACAATTTCACGCGTCAGGTGTACTACGAGATTATTGCACGCAAAACGGCTGCTCTGTTTCGGGCGGCGGGTGTGCTGGGTGCGCGGTTGGCCGGGGCAGACGAAAAAGCCGTCGAAGCGTTGGGGCAGTATGGGTACAACGTGGGGCTGGCTTTTCAGATTGTTGACGATATTCTCGATCTGACGGCTGATACATCTCAGCTTGGTAAAACCTCTGGCATTGATCTGGCGCAGGGGCGTGGTTATGCGGCGGCTTATGCAGGTAATGGACAATCGTCAAACGGGGTTGCGGTCGCTGATGTTGTGGAAGCTGATGATGGCGACCCGATGAAGACGATTAAGAAAAAGCTGTTGAAAGGCGATGCTGTTGCGGAAGGTCAGGCTCAAGCGCAGCAGTTAGCTCATATGGCGGTTGCGAGTTTGGATGTGCTACCAGCATCCAACGCCAAGCAGGAACTCATTGACCTAGCCTGGATGGTCGTGAATCGCGATCATTAGCAGTCGTTCGTTTAGCCATCAGCTTTTGATCCGAAGCAGAAGCTGATTGGTAAATTAAAAGTAGTTTCCAAGTAACGTCCAGCGGGGAAATGCCTCGCTGGATTTTTGTTTGTTATACTCTGGCGAAATTGGTGAAAAGAGGCAGGTGTGATTAAGGTTGTTTCGGTTGAACAGATGCGGAAAATTGAGGCTGCGGCTGATGCAAACGGCTTGAGCTATGCAACCATGATGGAGAATGCTGGTCGGTCAGTGGCCGAACGGGTGAAACAGATCATTGCTAACCGTCCCGATGCATGTGTAACTGTGCTGGTTGGGCCCGGCAACAATGGGGGGGATGGGTTGGTGGCTGGTCGATTGCTGGCAGAGGCGGCTCAGGTGCGTTTTTACCTGCTGAAAACACGCCCAACATATGATGTAAATTTCAAGGCAGTGCAGGATGCTGGATTATTTGTAGCTTATGCTGACCACGATAAAGATGGACGACTGTTGCGAAATATGGTTGCCAGCGCAGATGTGGTATTAGATGCGCTTTTCGGTATTGGTGTGAAATTGCCTTTGCGGAGTGAAGTCGCAAAGGTGCTGCGGAATGTTCAGCAGGCACTTCATGATAATCAGCAGCCGATTCACCCGGAGGGAGAAACGATTAATCCTGATGATCCGATGACTCAGTCTGCGCTAATTCGGCCTTACGTGGTGGCGGTGGATTGTCCTAGTGGGTTGGACTGTGACAGTGGGGCGGTTGATAAAAACACGATTCCAGCGGATGAAACTGTGACTTTTATTGCAGCTAAACCGGGTTTGTTTACGTTTCCCGGCGCGGAGATGGTGGGCAAATTACATGTCGCTACAGTTGGTGTAGCGGAAGATCTACCTGAGTTAAACGATGAAAAATGGACCGTGGCAGATGGAAAAACTGTGAGAGCAATGCTGCCAAAGCGTTCAACTAACGCGAACAAAGGCACGTTTGGCAAGGCTCTCATTGTGGCAGGATCAGCCAATTATGTCGGCGCGGCGGGTTTAGCTTCAATGGCGGCGTACCGATCTGGAGTGGGATTGGTCACAGTAGGTACTCCAAGTCCGGTGGTCATAGCATTAAGTGGACGATTTCTTGAACCGACATGGCTACTGCTGCCACATGATATGGGGGCGCTGGCTGAGGGAGCGGCGACAGTCATTGTGGAGCAATCGAATCAATATGATGCATTGTTGTTGGGGTCGGGGTGGGGGAAAGAGAAAACAACCCGCGATTTGCTGCTCAAACTGCTTGAGCCTGCTCAAGTTTCTAAATCCCATACAAAGCGAACAATCGGTTTCGCAGGGGGAAAGCAAACAGAAACCGAAACCTCCACAACGCTAAAACTTCCACCCTTAGTGGTGGATGCAGATGGGCTGAATCTGTTGAGTGCGATTGAAGATTGGCACAAGCTGTTACCTGAACGGACAATCATCACGCCGCATCCGGGTGAGATGGGACGTTTAACGAAAATGGAAATATCGGAGGTACAGGCGAATCGTTGGGCGATTGTTTGCGAAAAGGCGACTGAATGGAACGTGGTGCTGGTGTTGAAAGGGGCACATACACTGATTGCTGATCCTGATGGGCGAGTCGTTGTGCTGCCATTCAAGACAGATGCTCTGGCAACCGCTGGAACAGGCGATGTGCTGGCGGGACTCATTACTGGCTTGCTGGCACAAGGATTAGCACCATTCGAGGCAGCCGTTGCAGGTACGTATGTGCATGGGTTAGCCGGCTTGCGGGCGGCAGTAAAACAGGGAAATACGCGAAGTGTGATCGCTGGGGATGTGTTAGAAGCGATTGGAGAGGCGATTACGATGATTGGCTCTTGAGGCTTATTTTTCCAATCCCAATTCGGCACGGCGGCGGCGGGCAGCGGCTTTGCCCTCGGCCAGACTTTCAGCAATTGGGTCTGTGGGGACGATTGATTCGAGTTTGTCGCGCAATACTCCACCTGTTTCGGCTAAGCCTCGACGGGCACGACTGCCGCCATTAAATAACGCCATAATAGCCCCAACCGTTAGTCCAATGACAAATCCGCCAACCAGCAGACCGCCATCTAGCCCCGATTCATGATTTTCCTGCGCCATTCTTCTCTCCTTTTGTGGTTGTTCTGCGGATGGCGCGACGGATACCTCCGACATCGCGCAGCAGTACCCGTGCGCCTGCCATAAATGAGCCGACGCGAACGATGGGTTGTGTCACATTGCTGCTGACAAAATCAACCGTGTTTTTGGCACTGCGGGTGGCTTCCTGCGCATTTTCAAGGATGGGTTTGGTTTCCGATTTTAGTAAGGTGATCAAACGGGCGACTTGAACAACGAGCACTGCCAGCGCAGCAACTATCAGTATTAATTCCAGACCGATGAGGATAACGAAGATGTCGCGGATTACCTGGATGCGGGCAGCGGTTGGTTGTACATCGGCGAATAAAGCAAGGGCGAGGCCGATGAGGAAAATGACCACCAGAATGCCACCCAGAGCGCCTGCTGCGAGTACAGTGACACGCTGGATAGTCCATTTGCTACTCGATTCGTCTGTTGCGGTTTCACCTACAGGAGGTGTTTGTTGTTCAGTCATTACAATGCCTTAGCGCGTTGATTGTTTACGTTTTCTATCACTGGTTAAAATATGGGCAACAATGAGGGCGACAACTGCCCCGACCGAGGCGGTAACAATCCGCAGGGTACCAATGTTCAAGATGTTGATGTCAAGGATCGCACCCAATACATGCCCCAGACCGAAGCCCAACCATCCAGCCAGGAGAAACAAAGCCAAACGCCGCGCATCCCCACCCATAATCAGATGGAAGACTGCACCAAACAAAGTTGCCAAGATAAAACCAAAAACCGTCGTTGGGCCGGGCATCGGTTTGCCTTTTGCGGTCATTCCCAGTATGGTACAATGTGAGCCAGTGTAACATAAAGTGTGTTATTGAACTACGTATAATAAACCTGACTTCTGATGAATATTTTAGACCACCGCATTCTGATCCCCAAATCACCAGAAACCGTCTGGAAATACATCAGCGACATTAGCAAGAACCCAAACTGGCAGGTGGATTGCAACAACGTGTCTATCCTGACTCCTTCACGTCGCGAGGGGGTGGGTGTGCGCTGGCGGTATACCACTGCGGGCGGACGCGAGTATGTGGCTGAAACGACTGCTTGGTATGAAGGGTTGGGATACGAGTACACTTTTGTGGATGGTGCGCCGTACCGTGAGAGCAAAGGGCGCATCCGGTTACAAGAAATCCCCGAAGGTACAATCGTTCAGTGGACATTCAATTATGATCTCGGCGGCGTGCTAAGTGGTGTACGGAATGCAATTAGCACCAAACGGCAGGTTGAAAATGCGATGATGGATGGGCTGCGGACTTTGTGGAAAGTCATTCAACAAGTCGCACCGGGTGAAAAATATGAGGCGAAATCTGCTATGCGGGATGCGCCGGATTATGAGGGACGGCTTCAATACAAACCGCGTCATCCATCGAGTAAATCAGCAAAAGCTGAACAAGATATTGTGGAATCCATCCCGATTATTGAGCCACCAGTTTCGGATGATGATACCCGTCCCCGCCGTCCTGTACTGGAAACTTCTGTTGTGGTTGAGCCGGAGAAGCCAATCATTACACCAGCATTTGTTGAGACAATAGAAGTTTCAGCCCCGGCTATTCCTGTTGAGTCATCTTCAATCCCTCAAGATGAGTCGCAATCTAATAGTGAAATTTCCCCTGACATACATCCAGTTGCAGAGCCGATTTCAGAATCATCAACTGTAGACGAATATTCCGTTCCTCCAGTTGTGCATGAAGCAACCCCGACTCACTCTCCACTGGTTGAAAAGCCAGATATTGCACGTGAGATGCTAGAGGTCAGTGTACCACTGATTGAAGATGAGAAGCCGACTTCATTTACTACCACACAGGTTGATCAACCACTGGTTACAGCGTCCAGCATTGCTTCAATGGATACAGCGGAAATCAGTGTGTTCGATCTGTTTGGATTGCCACGACCCAGCCAGACACAGGAGATGAAGGCAGTTACAGCAACGCTAGATGAGCCTGTAGCTGTGCCATCATCACAGATTGCACGCGAAATCCAGTACTATAGAATGGGGTTGCGGCTGATTTTGCGCCGCAAACGGGCGAAGGTGCGGCGTCCGGGACAATGAATTCGTCGTACTGAGAAAGCCAGAAATATTGAATCAAAACGCCCATTTAAGGGCGTTTATTTTGGGGTGGCTAGTGGGACTTGAACCCACGGCCTCATGGGCCACAACCAGGCGCTCTAACCAACTGAGCTATAGCCACCATATTTCCAGTAGTGTAGCACAGGCTTTTTTTGAAATCTAGTCCTGTTTACGCGCCAAAATGACCTGCGCGATACTATGGGTACAGGGTTCGTTGATAAACTGGGCATCAAAACCATGGATGGCGAAATAGCCAACAATATCAAAGCCGCTACCTTCTCGCTGCCCTGTAATGCGGTAAAGCCATTCTAATCCCATCTGAGTTGCTCCCCTGCCTGTTAGTACGCCGTTTGGTACGATAATGAACTGACCAGCAGACCGCAATACACGGTGAACTTCGCGGAGGGTTTCCGGGGCGAGGATAAACTCAGTCGGGAAAGTGCTGATGACAGCATTAAAGGTTGCATTTTGGAACGGCAACTGCTGTGCTCTTCCGCGCACCAACCGAGGTGTAAATCCGGCGCGGATGAGTTTGCGTTGGGCGATACTCCCCATATTGGGCGAGAGATCATAACCGATAGTGTGGTAGCCAACCGCGTTCAGATCAAGTTGAAGATTGCCTGTGCCGTGCGCTAATTCCAGAATGAGGCCATCGGAGGGCGCGGTGAGATATTTGAGCGATGCTCGTACCCATGAACGCCATTCTCCAAGCGACACAATGTAACTTACCCAGTCATAGGTGAAGGCAAGCTCGTTATAAAGGAGATGGAAACCAAAGCGCACCAAGCGCCACCAGAGTTTAGCCAACTGCGCCACGCAATGTCTCAATCATCAGGTCTGGTTTGTCGGTGATGATGGCGTCAACGCCAATCCGTTGAAGTTCAAGGGCGCGTGCGGGATCGTTCACCGTCCAGGTGTTGATACGATAGCCGTTACTATGTGCTGATTCCATGTAAGCCGCGTCAATTATGGCATGGTGTGGGTGGCGGGCTTGATAGGAAATGCCATCCATAAGGGCCAGTGCAACATTGCCTGCCGGGGTATGGGTGGTGTCGGATTCATAAAGGTAGCCAATGGCTACTTCGGGCATAATGGCACGGAAACGGTGTAAGGCATAGGGGTTGAACGAGGAAATAATTACGCTGTTTTGTAGATTGTGGCGTTGGATACAATCGGCAGTAGCTTGTTCCACACCGTCTGTATTTTCAATATTCACCGATTTGATTTCGATATTGATAAGGCGGAAATTTTGTCCGACAGCTTCAAATACTTCATCCAGCGTTGGAATGCGTGTTCCCGCGAATGCTGTGCTGAATTTATTTCCCGGATCGAGTTCTTTTAACTGGGCAAGTGTCATATCTTTCGCATAGCCAGTTGAAACAGTTGTATGGTCAACTGTGAAATCATGGAGCACAATCAAGTGACCATCTTTGGAAAGATGCACATCCAGTTCAACACCATCTGCACCCTGCTGAACCGCCAATTCAAAAGCAGGTATTGTGTTCATAGGGGCATAGGCACTGGCTCCTCTATGACCAAGAATGAGGGTTTGTCCCTGATAGATATGATCGAGATTCATAAATGGCTTTCAGCTTTCAAAAAATACAACTGCATGAGCTATGACTTGCGCGGCCCAATCTGGATTTCATCATTGTTAACACGCACGGTAAAAGCGGGAACATCTACAAGGGCAGGGGCGCTAAGCACTTTGCCCGTTCTAATGTCGAAGGTTGCACCATGACGAGGACATTCGATGATGCAATCGTGCAATTCACCTTCCGCCAGCGGGCCATCATCATGGGTGCAGCGATCTTCAATCGCATAGTATTGACCGTCAACGTTGAAAATGGCGATCCATCGCCGTCCAATTTCAACAACTATTCTTTCACCAAGTGGAATTTCACTGGTGGTCGCAACTGTGATGAATTCAGAAGTCATCAATCTTCCTTATCTTCAATTACTTGCCATTCGGTCAAACCCTGCGTTCCAACAATCAACGCTTTGAGAGAGAGCAGGGCACATTTAACGCGATTAATGGTTAGAGGAATGCCAACCAGTTCCAAAATATCATCTTTGGTAAGCTGGCGGACTTCTTCCAGTGTCTTGCCAAGAATTTCTTCGCTTAACATGGAGGCGGTCGCCTGACTGATAGCGCAGCCTTCGCCATCCCATGCAATATCGGTGATGCATTGGTTTTCGTCTAATCGCAGTGTGAGGCGCAAACGGTCGCCGCAAAGCGGATTGTGTTCCTCATGGTCAACATCTGCTGGGTTCAGTATGCCGGGATGTCGAGGACTGCGAGCATGGTCAAGGATGATTTCGCGGTACATGTCCATGATTGGACTCCTTTTCAATCCGCATCTACATCACAGTTAGAGGCGAAGACAATCTTATACGTTGAATGTCTTTCTGGCTTTATATAACGCTTCGATGAGGGCGTCAACCTCAGATGTTGTGTTGTAGAGATAGAAACTGGCACGGGCTGTTGCACTAACTTTGAGATGTTCGTGCAGCGGCATGGCACAGTGGTGGCCTGCGCGAACAGCAATTCCTTGTGCGTCCAGCAGTTGAGCAACATCATGTGCGTGAATATCCCCAAATTGGAAAGCGGCTACTGCACCTTTCTTTGAAGCATCCGGGCCAAAGACAGTCAAGCCGGGAACTTCTGTAAGGCGATCAAGGGCGTACTCGGTGATGGTCTGTTCATGGGCGTGAATTTTATCCATGCCGAGTTCGGTCAGGTAGTCCACCGCATGACCGAGGCCAATAACTTCGGCAATGGCAGGTGTTCCAGCCTCAAATTTGTAGGGTAAGTCATTCCATGTACTGCCTTCCAACCGGACACTGGAAATCATGTCGCCACCGCCCATCCAAGGGGGCATGGCTTCCAAATGGGCGCGTTTGCCGTAGAGTACGCCAACTCCGGTTGGGCCGATCATTTTATGCCCGCTAAAGGCAAAGAAATCAGCATCCAAGGCTTGTACATCGATAGGCATGTGCGGAATGCTCTGTGCACCATCGATAAGCACAAGCGCGCCGACTGCATGGGCTTTTTGAATGATTTCTTCAACTGGATTGATTGTGCCGAGGACATTGGAAACATGCATCACGGTGACGAGTTTAACAGACTCAGACCGGAGCAGGGCAGTCAGGGCTTCCATATCCAATGTGCCATCAGGCAAAATCGGGATGTAACGAATAGTAAACCCTTTTTCGGCAGCCAAAATTTGCCATGGAACGATATTGGAATGATGTTCCATAATGGTTGAGATGACGACATCTCCGGGTTTTAGGTTCGCGCGTCCCCAAGTTTGAGCGACGAGATTGATGCTTTCGGTTGTGCCACGTGTGAAAATAATTTCGCGCTTGCTGGATGCGTTAATGAATTTGCGGATTTTAAGCCGTGCTCCCTCATAGGCCGAAGTTGCGGCTTCGCTTAGTTTGTGAATGCCCCGATGGACATTGGCATTGTATAAACGATAGTAGTTGTCCAATGCTTCGATTACCTGAAGGGGTTTTTGACTGGAAGCAGCGTTATCCAGATAAATCAGGGGTACACCAGGGTGGTGTTCCTGATGCAAGATTGGGAAGTTCTGACGAACAGCTTCAACATCATACGTTTTGATTTGTGTATCAGCAGTCATGAGCAGTCCTTGTTTAACAAAAGGCGCGTCTATTATGATGGCGCGCCTTCTGCGATTCTACACTGTTTTAGCCTCTAGCTTCGGCTGCTGCCAACAATTTTGCTTTCCATTGCCGCTTGAAGGCGTTCACGCACACGCTCGAAAGGTATACGCTGCAAGAGTTCGTCGAAGAAACCGTCAATCACCATCAGTTCGGCTGTAGGCCGTTCAATGCCCCGGCTCATGAGATAGAAGATGGGTTCTTTTTCCAACGTCCCGAAAGTGGCGGCGTGTGAGCAGGCAACATCGTCAGCTTCAATCTCTAAGCCGGGGATGCCATCCATGCGGGCATCTTCACTCAAGAGTAAGTTGCGGCTGGCCTGATAGCCATCGATCTTTTGCATTTTGGGCAGCGACTTAATCATGCCCTGCCAGACGGTGCGGGCGGTATCTCTGGCAGCACCTTTGAACAGAAGGTCGGAATTGGTCAATGGTGCGTTGTGATTCTGTTGGGTGTCGTGATCGAAAAGCTGTTCACCATCGGCAAAGAAGAAGCCGGACATGCGACCATTCGCGCCTTTGCCATCCAGTTCGATTTCCAGATAGGCTTTGACCAATTGACCGCCCATCGTGCCGACGATCCAATCGAGATTGGCATCACGGCCAACACGGGCGCGCTGGTAACTGAACTCGAAGGTTTCCCGATTCCAGTCCTGCAAACTGACATAGCGCAGATTGGCGGTATCGCCTACCAAAAGTTCAGTCGCGCCAATGTAGGAGGAGTGGGTTTTGCCTTCTGATGAGGCATAATCAACTACAACAGTAGCCTGTGCATTTTCTTCCACAACAACCAAAACATGACCGAGGCTTGCGCCGGAATGGGTGTTATACATCACCACATGCAGCGGCAGTTCAGCAACTTTGCCTTTGGGTACATACAAGAATACACCATGCGTCCAGAGAGCAGCGTGCAGCGCAGCAAATTTGCCTTCGCCGGGGTGAACTGCTTTAGTCATCAGGTTATGACGCACCAAGTCTTCGTGTTCGCGGCAGGCCGTGAGTAAATCCGTAAAGATGATGCCTTGACTTGCAAGTTCATCAGCAATTTCATAATGGACAACTTTGCCATCCACGAACACCAGCGAACCGCCTTGCTGACCAGCGATCAGGGGTTCACGGTTGCCTTCTGGCACAGTTTCCAGCGTTGCACCATTCGGGGTAATGATTTTGTCGGCCTCTTCCCAACGAATGTGGCGATAATCTGTACGTCGCCATTCTTCGGCAGTGAGGTCCGGCATAGGCATATCTTCATAAAGTTCCCAAGCAACCAGCCGGCTTTCCAAAAGCCACATTGGCTCATGATTGGCCGCACTCAGTGCTTTTACATCTTCCAAGCTATAACCTGGGGCGGTAGACGCATTTGAACGCCGCCGTTGTCTAACAACCACCGTTTGTCTCCTCAATATCGGTTTTAAGGGTAGGTGGAGTGGGTTCAAACCTACCCCAACGGCTACCCATTCATTTCAGAATATTAGCCGATTGTGCCTTCAAGCTGAATTTGAATCAGGCGATTCAGTTCGAGAGCGTATTCCATCGGCAGTTCTTTCACCAGCGGTTCGATGAAGCCGTTGACGACCATCGCATTGGCTTCGTCTTCGCTCAATCCTCGACTCATCAGGTAGAAAAGTTGATCTTCACCAACTTTGCTGACCGAGGCTTCGTGCCCCATCGTGACGTTCTTGGCATCTACTTCGATAGAGGGGTAGGTGTCTGAACGGCTGCGGTCATCGAGCAGGAGTGCATCGCAGACCACATTGCTTTTGACGTTATCCGCTCCTTCGACAATCTTCAACAGACCACGATAGCTGGCGCGGCCTCCATCTTTACTGATGGATTTGCTGATGATCTGGCTGCTGGTATTGGGAGCAAGGTGGGTGATTTTACCGCCTGCATCCTGATGCTGTCCCTTACCTGCGAAGGCGATGGAGAGGACTTCGCCATGTGCACCTTCGCCCGCCAGAATAACGGCTGGATATTTCATGGTCAGCTTGCTGCCGAGGTTGCCATCTACCCATTCCATCGTCGCATTTTTGTGAGCAACGGCGCGTTTGGTGACGAGATTATAGACATTATTCGACCAGTTCTGGATGGTCGTGTAACGGCAGCGTCCACCTTCTTTGATGATGATTTCTACGACAGCGCTGTGGAGGCTATCCGAGCTGTAAGTGGGAGCTGTGCAGCCTTCGACATAATGCACATATGCGCCTTCATCTACAATGATGAGTGTACGTTCAAACTGCCCCATATTCTGGGTGTTGATGCGGAAGTATGCCTGTAGCGGCATTTCGACATGCACACCTGGGGGGACGTAAATGAACGAGCCGCCTGACCAGACAGCGCTGTTGAGTGCGGCAAATTTATTATCTGCTGCCGGGATTACAGTGCTGAAATATTCTTTCACCAGATCGGGATATTCGCGGAGAGCGGAGTCCATATCCAGGAAGATAACACCCTTATTGACCAGATCCTGACGGATGTTGTGGTAGACCGATTCAGAGTCGTATTGGGCACTGACACCCTGGAGGTATTTTTGCTCGGCTTCCGGGATACCCAGTTTGTCGAATGTGTCTTTGATTTCTGGAGGTACTTCTTCCCATGTGCGTCCTGACTCATCAGTTGCACGGACATAATAGTAGATATCATCGTAATTGATGCCAGTGAGATCGCCGCCCCATGTGGGGGTGGGCTTGCTCAGGAAGATTTCGTATGCCTTGAGGCGGAAATCAGTCATCCAGGCAGGCTCGCCCTTCATTTCGCTGATCTGGCGCACAATTTCGGCATTCAGACCCTTTTGGCTCTTGAACGAATAGGTCACATCATCATCGTGAAACCCGTAGGTTTCTTCATACGAGTTGCCTAAGCCTTTGAGGGCGGTTTCGGCATCGGTGAGCTGCTTATCACTAGGAATCAGTTCTTCAAAGTCAACCATGTGGTTTCTCCTTAGGCTGTGCCGTACTTCTCACGAATCCAGTCGTAACCGGATTCTTCTAGACGGAGCGCCAAATCGGGGCCACCGTTTTCGACGATCTGACCCTCGAACATGATATGGACAAATTCGGGTTTGATATAGTTCAGGATGCGCTGATAGTGGGTAATCACCAGCACTCCCAGATTTGGCCCCAGAAGTTTGGTGACGCCTTCGGCGACGATGCGAAGTGCATCAATATCCAGGCCAGAGTCGGTTTCATCCAGAATGGAAATTTTCGGCTCAAGAGCCGCCATTTGCAGAATTTCAGCCCGTTTCTTTTCGCCACCACTGAAACCTTCATTCAGGTAGCGTCCGGCGAAGCTGTGATCTATCTGCAAAAAGTCCATCTTGGCTTTGAGCAGGCGGCGGAATTCCGGTATGGAAATACCCTTGCTATTTGGATCAGTGGCCTTCATACGGGAATTAATGGCCTGACGCAGGAAGTTGGCGAGGGTCACACCGGGGATGGCTACCGGATACTGGAAGGCGAGGAATAAGCCTGCTCGGCTACGTTCATCGGCATCTAATTCCAGCAGATCGACACCATCAAAAATGATCTGACCGGCTGTTACCTGATATGCTGGATGACCCAGCAGAACATTGGCAAGTGTGCTTTTGCCTGAACCATTCGGCCCCATGAGCGCGTGAACTTCGCCCTGTTTGACCGTTAAATTGACTCCACGAAGAATAGGTTTGTCTTCAATGGAAGCGTGTAAGTTGCGAATTTCGAGTGCTGCACCCATTCCAGCGGTTTCCTCCTGAGGTTTTATGCTGGTTAAATTTTCTGTGTACCCAAAGGTTTAAAATCCCCCTCAGTATAGCAGTCCGAGGAGACCGAGTCAATATTTATGATTAACATCATAAATATTCTCAGCTATTCATTATGTTCTGATTGCGAAATATAAATTTAACGTGAGTTAAGCCTATGTAACGCGTAGAATATTTATCATCCGCATCGTCAAAATTGACAGGGTACACAGCGTTGTGTTACGCTACAATCACATTCGTTTGCAAGATGAGAAGAAATAACCATGACAGAACAAACTCAGGTAACAGAAGAAGGATTGCGCGAGGCTTTGCGCGAAGTAGTTGATCCCGAAATCGGGATGAATATTATTGAGCTTGGTCTGATTCGCAACATTGAAATTCATGAAGACCGGGCACACATGACCATGATTATGACGACTCCGTTCTGTCCATATGCGCCGCAACTACTGGAGCAGACCCGGCGCAGTGCTCAGAATTATCTGCGGCGTCCGGCAACGATTGAGATGGGGTTGGAGATGTGGGATCCCAGCATGATGGAAGAAGGGGCGGCAGATGATTGGGGACTGTTCTAAAACAGTTCAAAGTTGAATGTAATAAACTGAAAGGGGAGAATGCATGAGCGTTCTCCCCTTTTTGTGGTTAGGCTTTGGGGCGATTTTCCTGAATGAACTTGCGGGGATCAATATAGTTCGCCAGCAGGTTCTTCAAGTTTTTGGCAGGCCAATGTTCAGGATGATTTTCCAGAATAGTAGTGGGGCTGAGGTCGAAATGCAGATGGTAGGCAAAGCGACCAAAGGCGTTTCCTACCTTAGCGATTTGCTGTCCACGTTTGACACGCTCTCCTACTTTGACCACCAGGTTTTCAACATGCCCATAGCGACTGTAGAGGACTTTGCCATTGCTTGCTAATGGATCATGCTTGATGATAATGACATTTCCCCACGTGGGCAGACGACTGGCGAAGGTAATGACGCCGTTAGCGCAGGAATAGACCGGGCTATGGGCGTCGGCGTCGCGCGGGAGGTTCAAATCTGCCCCTGTATGATAAGCCTCGCTGGGTGTGCCAACGAAGTAAACTTGTGCGAAGGGGCTGGCATCAATCCACTGGCTCGGCCAAACTTGTGTCCCGCGTCGTTCAGTATCAGTACCAACTGGTGAATCATAGCCATCAGCCAGATTGGTTCCGGGTGGCAGTCCGCCGCCGGGCGTGGATGGAGTTGTGATCTGTCGCCAGCGGAGCGCGTCAAAAGCAATTTCTTTCCCAGTCTCACCTGTTAAATCATTCAGTAGCACTGTTCCCGCGCCGTTAGTAGCACGATCAAGCTCGAAAACGCCAAGCGTGACCCATTGATTGCCCTGTCGTGATTGGTCAACATTGACCAGAATTTCGCCTGTACTGCCTTTAACATTCGCAATTTTGAATCGGGCATTGGTTGTGGTGGAGTGGCGAGCTGACACAAAGGCAGCGATTTCGTAGCGGCCTGATATGGTAATGCCGGGTGACCAGCGTGCCCAGACTTTGCTGGTTTGTGGCTCGGTATTTTTGTAGAAGACTTTCCACCCCCAAGTCCCCTGAAATTCCTGAAGTTCTGGTTTTCCAGTGTATGTTCCATTTGCAAAGCCTGCATCCGAAGGCCTTATGATAATTTCCTGACCTGTGTTATCAGTTGGTTCAGGGCCGGGCACAGGGGTGGGGTTGCCGACACTGATGGGTGTATTGATAACTTTCCAACCAGCAGGGCTAAATGTTCCAAGACGCCACCAACTCAACCCTGCTGCCCGATGTCGTTGGGTTGCAAGGGTAACAGCCGTACTCATATCTGTCGGTTGAGCATCACCATCTAAGACAGGGATAATCGGTCGCCCATAACTACCCCAGACTTCGTAAGTTTCCTGAAGCACTTCTTCTGGCGGTCGTCGGAAGGTTGCCCAATAATCCTGTGGGTGAATGCTGTTGACAAAGGGAAACCATTCTTGGGGAAAGATGGAAGCGAAGTGGTGTTTTCGCGGGTCAACTGACATACCAATGTGAAATGAACCGGGAAGGGCGCGCCGCAAGCGGGTCATGTAAGGCCGAACACCGTCGCGTCCTCCTTGCCAGAAACCATCATATGGTTCAACATCCAAGATGAGTGATTTGACGCCCGGACGGGTACACGCCTGAATCATAATATTGGTTTCGGCTTCGACATGGGTTCCTTTGGGCACTGCCCAAGCATGAAACTCCATACCATATCGACTGAGTACCTGTACCCAACGGTCGATGCTTTGCGGGCCATCAATTGCAAGTGCACGTTTTGTATCCCAAAATCCCTGCCATTGTGCGCCATTGGTGCCAGTTGCATCACAGATTTTTATCCACATCTGTGAAACATTAGGGGCAACAGTTTTAATATTCCGTACCACATCTTCAATGGTGTTTTCGGGAAGTACATCGCCTTTCCAGTGCCAGACGGCGATTTTGCCATCATAAGGGGTGGCTTGTTGAGGTGGGACGGGGGCGGGGCCAGCAATATTTTCAAAGCCGATTACTCCGCTGGAAACCCAGCCTCCGACTGTGCCTTGTTCAATCCAAACCCAACCTTCACGTGTGCGTGAGGCGGCATAATGAACTAGCATAGTGTTATTACGAATGTCGCCAATATCGCGATAGTTTGTTCCCGGGCCATTACGGAGATTGATATAAGGAGCCTGGGTGCGGGCAAGTGCCAACTGCCCTTGCCCGGCGGAGGTCGGTTTGGGGACTGGTGATGGAAATGTGCTCATACATAAACCTCCCGATTTTTAGCGCAAAACCAACTGTCAGTAAACACTTTGCATACTAGTACACTTTGCAATTCTAAGCAAAAAGGACTGCGAGAAGGCAGTCCTTTGGATTCCATAAAAGGTAATGGGCGATTTAGGATGATTTGTTAGGTGTACTTTGCCCTTGCCAGCCGACGGGATAAAGGGCGATATCCAATGCCGTCCAAAATTGGAGGGCTTCATGGTCACGGAGGCGCACCAGCCAGTTGTATTCACCTACCCATCCGGTCACTTCAAAGCCGCCATCTTCGAGCTTATCGACGGTCATATGGGTAGTTATAGTCGGCATATCCAGTGCGCGTAGGGGGGCAGTGGTAACGAGAGCAGTTACCATATCGGATTTTTCTGGAAAGAGGAAGCGTGTTAGGTGAAACCAAAGCATTTGAGCTGCACGCTGCGAAAGGACGCGCGTCCAACGTGCTGAATCTTCGGCTGTACCGCCCATGACAATAGAGTCGCCACTGGCTTTACGGCTGACGAATAAGTTGGTGGAGTAGCCATAAGCGTTCTTGGGTTCGTTAGGCATATCCGTTTCCTCTTCTCTTACTCTTACTCAACATAATTTAATTGTTTGCCACTTGCAAGAAGCCATTTCCAGATTTTACCTGACCGATAACTGCTGCCGTTTCACCCGCATTATGGAGTTTTGCCAGCAATTGATCGGCGTCTTCAGGTGCGACAGCTATCAAAAGCCCCCCTGACGTTTGTGGGTCGTAGAGCAACCCCTGCTGTGCCTCGGTAAAAATTCCCTCAAATTGTACCCACTGGTTAAAATATTCCTGGTTACGCCACATTCCACCGGGAAAAATATCTTGTTGGCCATAAATTGTCGCGCCAGGCAACCAATTCAGTGCGTCAAATTTGATTTCAAAATCTGTATTGCTCAGATGTGCCATCTCGTGCCCATGACCGAGCAGGCTGTAACCTGTTATATCGGTCATGGCGTGGACTGTAAATTGTCGGGCAATACGCGACGCATCGCGGTTCAGCCGGCTCATACTGGCAACAGCGGTTTCAACATGGTCAGGATGTGCTTGATCGCGTTTGAGGGCCGTGGTAATCACCCCTGTGCCGAGAGCTTTTGTTAGAATGAGCTTATCTCCTGAATGTGCCCCACCTTTAGTAATGATGTGGTCAGGATGTACAAGCCCAGTCACAGCAAGTCCATATTTGGGTTCTTTATCCGTCACCGTATGGCCACCTGCAATTGCAATTCCGGCTTCCTTCACCTTTTCAGCACCACCCCGCAGGATTTCAGTCAATATTTCCATACCGAGCCCGTCTGGAAATGCGACCAAATTAATTGCCATCAATGGTTCGCCGCCCATTGCATACACATCGCTCAAAGCATTAGCAGCCGCGATTGCCCCAAATGCATAGGGGTCATCTACAACTGGTGGAAAAAAATCCATCGTCGAAATAATTGCCCGCTCAGAATCCAGATGATAAACCGCCGCATCATCGGGCGCATTCAGACCAACGAGCAGGGCAGGGTATGCAGTTGGCGGAAATAACCCGTTCAGCGGACGCAAAACTTGCGCCAGGTCACCAGGACCGAGTTTGGCTGCTCAACCTGCGCAGGCTGCCAGTGAAGTCAGTTTAATGGGTTTCATAATTATTTGGAATCCTTTGAGATGTATAAACTCTATCTCTCAGTATAGTAGTATCGTGCAGCAGGGTGCAACTATCGAGGCGGTGTCACAACAATATGTTGACAAATTCGATTTTGGCCTTGCGACCCGTTGGGTGGTCATATATACTTGGTTTGATATTGCGGGGCGTGGCGCAGCCTGGTAGCGCGCTTGCATGGGGTGCAAGAGGTCGTGGGTTCGAGTCCCGCCGCCCCGACAATCAGGCAGAATCTACAAAAACCAAAGCCTCTTATTTCTGGCAATATGTCCAAAATAAGAGGCGTTTTTTTTGCTATTTTGCAACGACCTGCTAAACTTGCCTCGTGGTATCTTTACCATGTGTTTTGAACCTTTCGCGTCAATACGAAGTATGTGATATAGCGAACGTCCATACGAACGCAAAGGTTCATATGGACTCTCCGCCAAAGTGTGTTTTGGGGAGTCTAGTTAGTTTTCGTTATTAGTAAGGAGTAAAGCATGAAGAATTTGATTCGTTTTCTCGTCCTCGGCGCGGCAGTGGTGCTGGTAGCAGCATTGCTTGTTCCGGCTGTGGCGCAAGATGTTGTCCCCGGCGAGGGCGGCATCATCATCGAAGGTAACTTCGGTGGCGATCCAGCAACCTTCAACCCCATTCTCGCCAGCGATACCAGCTCAACTCGTATTACGCAGTTCTTGTTCCCCGCGTTTCTGGGTGTAGACCCGGCTACCGCGTTGTTCCGCAAGGGTGAAGATTCGGCTGCTTTGGCAACGGATTGGACGATCTCGGAAGATGGTCTAACCTACACCTTCACGCTGCGTGACGACTGGACTTGGTCGGATGGTACGCCGATTACCTCGGCAGACATTCTGTACTATTGGAATGCTGTTACCAGTGGTGTGGTTGATACCCCCTCCGTTTATCTGCTGGACGTGATCGAAAGTGTGGAAGCTCCAGATGCAACCACCGTGGTCGTGAAGTTTGGGACTGCGGACTGCACGGCGTTGAACAATGCTGGTGTGCTTCAGCCTGTACCTTCGCATGTTCTGCCTGCCGACTTCAATGAACTGAATGCAGCCGAATTCAACCTGAACCCAACGGTTGCTGGCGGTGTCTTCAGCTTCGGTCAGTTCAGCGCGGGCGAACAGGTCAGCCTGGTTGCCAACCAGAACTTTGGTGGCGCGATCAATGGTGAAGTTTTGCCCACAGGCTACGTCTACAAGGTTGTGCCCGATCAGACCGTTCTGTTCGAGCAGTTCCTCGCTGGTGAAACCAATGTGATCGACAATCCGGCGGTCAACCGTCGTTCCGATCTGTTCGCTGCGGCTGATGCAGGTGACGTTCAGGCGTACTCCTACCCTGGCAATGCCTGGGACTATCTGTCGCTGAACTATGCTGACCCCAGCAACCCGCAGAATGCTTACGATGAAAGCGGCAATCCGATCGATCAGGGTCACCACCCGTTGTTCGGTGATGTGCGCGTCCGTCAGGCGATTGCCCAGGCGATTGATGTAGATTCGATCATCCAAGGTGCGGTCTTTGGTTATGGCACCCGCATGGCCTCGACCATCATCCCTGCTTCGTGGGCCTATAACACTGAACTGGCTCCAATTGCTTTCAACACAGAAGCTGCTGTGGCTCTGCTGGAAGAAGCTGGTTGGGTTGACGACGATAATGATCCCGCGACCCCGCGCGTTGCGAGTGGCGCGATGTATGCCGAAGATGGCACACCCTTCCGTTTTACCCTCTATACCAACGAAGGTAACACTCGTCGTGGTGCAATTGGTACCATTGTTCAGGATTCCCTGAAGCAGATCGGTATGGAAGTTGACTTCCAGGCGATTGACTTCAACACCCTGTTGGACATTATGGATGGCCAGACCTTCGATGCGTTCATCCTCGGTTGGCGTAATGGTTACCCGGATGATCCAGATGGTACCCAGCTCTTCAGCAGCACCAGCGACATCGTGGGCAGCGGCAGCAACAATAACTCCTACAACAATCCAGAAGTTGAAGCCCTCATGGATCAGGCTCGTGCTTTGCCCGGTTGTGACCCGGCGGCCCGTGCTGAAATCTATCATCAAATTCAGAAGATCATGCAGGACGATGTGACCTACGTCCCGATGTTCGCGATTGATGGTACTTATGCGGCTCAGAATGAAGTTGCTGGTTTCTCGCCGTATCCAAGCCAGATGTATTGGAATGTCGAGACCTGGACTGTCGCTTCTCCGTAATATTTCGATAAATGTATGCAATATCAGGGTGAGTAACATCATCCTGATAGGCTCTCCTCCCCCAATAAAACTGTTGGGGGAGTGAGGCTGTCATAGTTGATGCGCTCCGGCAGAAGGAAAATCAGATGGTTAAATACACTTTACGACGCCTGATTCAGGCAATTCCCACCTTATTTGGGATTACAATCCTGTCTTATTTATTGATGACTGCTGCGCCCGGTGGGCCGGTTGCCGCATTAACTTTTGACCCGAAAATGACGCCTCAGCAAAAAGAACGTATTGCTGCGACACTGGGGGTAAATGATCCCTGGCCGGTTCAGTATGTGCGTTGGCTCATTGGCGATGAATGGAAATGGGTTGATGATGACGGGGATGGTGTTCAGGATGAGCGTGCAGTATCCGGGCCGACGCGGGTGCGGTATGGAATTCTCCGTGGCGATTTCGGGACTTCATTTTACCAGCGTCGTCCGGTTCTGGACATCATTGCGGAACGTATTCCAGCAACATTGGAACTTGGCTTTGCAGCCTTGATGTTTGGTGTGTTACTGGGTGTTCCAATCGGCATTCTGGCGGCAGTGCGACGCGGAGGATGGTTCGATACCATGACGCGGGTTATGGCTGTTTTATTCAATGCGGTGCCTGTTTTCTGGCTCGGTCTTATCTTAATCCTTTTATTTGGGAATTTGCTCCCCAATTGGCTGCATAATTCCAATCCAACCATGTTTCCCACCACAAGCCCTCTTTTGCCAATGGGAAGCCGCTGTCCTACACGCCTGACAGGCGAATGCCCTCCCATTTATAATCGCCTTGAATTTCTGATCCTGCCTACTTTTGTACTGGCGACAGGTGGCATCGCAGGTTACTCGCGTTATATGCGCGCTTCGATGCTCGACGTGATCGGTCAGGATTATATTCGCACTGCCAAGTCTAAGGGGCTTTCAGGGCGGCAGGTGTGGTTTAAACATGGTGCCCGAAATGCGCTTATTCCGCTGGCAACTTTCCTGGGGCCAGCGATCACTGGTTTGTTAAGTGGTGCTGCCATTACTGAAACTATATTCTCATGGCCTGGGTTAGGACGATTAGCTGTTCAATCGGTGCTTAATCTGGACTATTCAGTAGTTATGGCAGTAGTGATTATATCGGCAGTAGCAACCATTCTGGGTTTCATTCTTTCGGATATTCTGTATGCGCTGATCGACCCGCGCATCCGTTTTAATTAGGGCGGTGGGGAAATGGCAACACAATCCCAATCACAGGACGCGTCAGTCGTCAAACTGGCGGTTAAAGAGGAAAAGCGAACTGGCGAGTCTTTGACTACGCTGGCATTGCGACGGCTGCGCCGTGATAAACTCACGCTGTTGGCGTTGGCGGTGATCTGTATTTTGACATTGCTGGCGATTACTGCCCCATGGATTGAGCGGTACATTCTCAATGTCGATTTTACGCGAACAAATATTGCTGGCGCGTTTCTCCCTCCCGGTGTGGATGGACACATTCTGGGAACCGACGATTTGGGGCGCGATCATCTGGCACGTTTGTTGTATGCAGGGCAGATTTCGCTGGGCATTGCATTTACAGCAGCGGCTTTATCGCTTTTAATCGGTGTTTCGTTGGGTGTCATCACGGGATACTATGGTGGTATTGTTGATGATATTGTCAATTGGATTATCACCACTTTAAACTCGATTCCCAGTCTGTTTTTGCTGCTGATTTTCTCCGCAGTTGTTTTGCAAAATCCAAATCTTTCCGGTTCAATTCTGGGTGGGCCATTTGCGCTGGTCATGATCCTGGGCTTGCTAGGTTGGACAGGCACAACACGGTTGGTGCGCGGTGAAACCTTGTCACTGCGCGAACGGGAGTACATTATCAGCGCACGGGCGATTGGTTCGTCGCCGCTTCGCATTATGTTCGTTCACATCATCCCCAACTTGCTATCCATTGTGGTCATCACGCTGGCGTTGGATATTGGCGGCCTCATTCTGGTTGAATCGGCTTTGAGCTTTCTGGGGCTGGGTGTGAAGGCACCATTAGCCAGTTGGGGCAATATGCTCACCAATTCGTCAACCTTTTTTACAAAAGGTGTTCATCTGGTCATTGCACCCGGATTGTTAATTGTAACAACCGTGCTGTGCCTGTATGTTATCGGAGACGGTATCCGAGATGCTTTCGACCCAACGACTGTTGAATAATCAGGGTGATGTGGTTGGCGCGATCTGAGTTTGGATTTGAGCATTCATTCGGGCTAAAAGATCGTCCTGCACGGTAATGACTTGATCGAATTGTCCGTTTAGCTCTGTAATAATGGTGGCAACACTTGTGGATTGGCCGTTGACGTAAGCCTGAAAAGCGTCAACGGCTTTACTCATGGTATCGGTTAGTTGAACTTGTGCATCAGCGGCGCAGTCTGGTGCTGCAACTTGATATGCTGACTCACGAAGTTTGCTGAGTCTAAGCACATCTTCATAGGCATTACTGGCTGTTTTGGCAGCAGCAGTATTCATGGTTGTTTGAAAATCTGACACCAATTGTGTAGTGATTTGTAACCACATTTCCAATTCACGTGTATTGTTGCAATTCCCCGCAAGATTCAAAGTTGGGGCAGCAGGAATAGTGAGTTGTGGCGGTGCAGTAACCTGATTTGGCACATCCCCAATCGCACAAGCTGCCAGCAGAATTGGCAGCACCAACAACCATATCCCCCTCTGTCGCATCATTCCAAGATCCATATCATTCTCCAGTTGTGTTTTCGACTTCCAGAATTGCATTCGAAGTACAGGATGTGTAATTGCTACCGAGAATGACCTTGAAATCTGTTGTCCGATTGGGGTCTGGTTCAACACGTACATTTTCTGGTTTTACACTTAAAATTTCGGCAATTTCGGCGGTACTACTGCCTTTAGTTTGTCCTGTATAGTCGATCAGGATGGTGTCGAGGTAATTATTGTTATCGGCTGTCCCAGATGCTACAGCGGTAAATCCACCGTTATAGGCTAAACTATCAGCGGCTACGCGATCCCAATTAGCGTTGTTTGTGCCATTATAAACCTCAATACTAGCATTTTGGACGAGTACCTGACTTTCGGTTGGTGGCTGATAGAAATCTGTCATCAGTTCACGCACAGCTTCGTAGTTCGGCAGTTGTACATTGGCACCGTCAGGCGGCGTCCAAGGGGTTGTATGGTATAGACGAGAGAAGGTAAAGCTCTCGATGCGATCAGGTTCGAGCGATAATCCATAGGGGAGCAGGCCGAGCATATCTTCAAAACTTAAATCAGTTTCCAAGACTTGGGTCAACTGTGACCAGAGTTCGGGCAACTGGGTGATGATGCCCTGACTGCGGGCTGACCGCCACATGGCACGCAGGATTTGCTGTTGCCGCCGTCCACGATCAAATTCAATACTGGTGTGGCGTGAACGGGCGTACCAGAGCGCGCTGCCGCCGTCAAAATGGTAGAAGCCAACTGGAAGGGTATAAAGGGCATCTTCTTCGTTCTTGATGGCTTCTGGTGGTGGTGGTGCTCCGACTAATTCATAATCCTGAATGGCGCAGTCAACAGATACATCTACTCCGCCTAAAGTATCTATAATCTGCTTGAAACCGCTTAAGTTGATGAGCGCATAATAATGAACATTGATGCCGAAGTTGTAGAGTATAGTCTGGCGCATCAGACCAAACCCGCCATCTGTCCAACCACCCGATTCGCCTCGGAAGTAGGCCAAATTCATGCGCTGCATTGTCCATCCGGGGATAAAAACATATAAATCACGCGGAATGCTTAGCATTGAAACTGTGTTTGTCGTTCGGTTGATGGAGACCACGATCATCGTGTCGGTACGTTGAACATTATCACCCGTAATTTCGTCATCAACCCCTAACAGCAATATGTTGACCAGATCGTAACCCTGACGGTCGATCAGCGGAACCACAGTTGGTATAGCTGTTGCCGCAACGATACCGGGATCGGCATTTTCTGGTAGAAAGACCGTTGGCAGGGGGCGTGGTGTTGCTGTAAAGGCAGGTTGCAGTGTAGCGGTTGGTTCGGCTGTAAAAGTTGCTGTCGGTGACGACTCCGTTGTAGGCGTATTGGTAGGTACAGCAGTATTCATGGCTGGAAGAGTAACAGCTATTGGTCTTGCTGTATTGGTTGCAAACACTTGAGCAACGGTTGTGGGTTGTGGTGAAGGGGTAGCGGTTAATGTTGCTGATGGTATAAGCGTTGGGGTGTTTGGGGCTGTAGCGGTTGAGGTTGGTGTATTAGTAAATGATGGCGTTGGAGTAAATGTGATCGTTGGGGTTGCAGTCGCCGTAAATGTGGTTGTCGGTTCGGCTGTATGAGTGGTCAGCGTTGGTAGAATGGCACTTAGAGTCGATTCATATGAGGCGAGGCGTTCTCCTGCTTCAACCTGTTCGCCAATACGGCGGGCAATGGCTTGGGCAGCCCCATAGCTAGACCAGATGATTCCAATGATGAGAACAAACGGCACCAACCGGAACAGAATGAATCCGAAAAAGCGGCTGATGCGCGAGGTTTTTCTAACAGTCATGAATACTTCCTGCAGAGTTTATCTATATAAACACCGCAAGTTTAACCTACAAAGGGCATTCAGGCGATACTTACTCGATCACCACAGGGATAGCGCAGGATATCGGCGAGAGGCCGTCTTTGTTGACAACCGTCAATTTAAGCCAGTAAATTCCTGAACCGAAAATGCGGGTATCGATTTCGCCCAATTCCCCCTGGATAACAGTTGCTTCCGAACGGCTATAAATGTTGTAGATGGTGGCAAAGTCCGGTCGGGTTTCAATCTTGTAGTATGCGAAGTCCTCCAGCCACGCAGTTCCAGATAACTTTAGGACACCATTAACGATCTGCCGGGGTACTGGATAGGTGATTTGGGTGCTGGGATCGGTGCAACCTTCGCGTTGTAGTTGTATCGAACTGAGGGTAACGGGTGGTATGGTTGCGGGAATTGACGTAACAGTGGTTGATGGGGTGGGTGTGGGCGTTGAACTTGTTGTTGGCGAAGGTGTTCGGGTAGCTGAAGGGGTTATTGTTGGAATAGGTGTTCGGGTCAAAGTCGGTGTATGGGTTGGCACATTCGTCGGGGTACGGGTTGCTGTTGTTGGTTTGGGTGTGCGCGATGCCAGAACAGGTGTTGCGGAAGGTCGCTGTGGTGTATCGGTTGACAATGCTTTTGTCGGGAGTTGTGTCAATGTAGGTGAGGCTGGTAACGGCGTTGGTGTTTCGGTCAGAGGCATAATTGCTGTTGGGGATGTGGCACTGGCTTCTGGTATGAATAAAACTTCCGTTGTCACAGTAAGAGAAGGAGTCATTGTGGGCGGGGTTGATGTTCTACCAGAGAGTGACAGAATAATGGCAAAAGCTACAGCGAACGCCAACACGCCAATAGCGGCTATGGCGACAATAACTTCATTTCCAATATCCCGCTGCATTAGTTATCCTTCACGGTCTCAAGCGCCGTTTTGATCGGGAGTGCAAAGTAGAAGATGCTCCCAATACCGAGGCGTGTTTCTACCCACAAGCCCCCGCCATGTGCCTCTACCAGTGTCTTGGCAATTGAGAGTCCGACCCCTGTATCACCCAATCCGGGAATTAGAGGATTTTCAGCTTTGTACTTTCGGGCGAAAACACGTGGCAGTTCGTCAGGGGGAATGCCACCTCCACGATCTTCCACTGAAATCAACACGGAGTCGGTTGGTTGAGCCAAATTTTCGCTGCTGGATAGCTGTACTTCCTGACGATGGGCAGTGATGAATATCTGGCTATTGGTTGGGGCAGCAAGATAAGCATTGGTGAGCAGTTGTTTGATGATTTGAGTTATGGCATCGCGGTCAGCGCGTATGGATGGCAGCGTGTCGTCCAAATCCAGATTGACCGCCAGATTTTTCTCGCGGAATTCGTAAGTTGAATTGCTGATAGCATCTTCAATCAGGTTGATGACATCAACCGACTCGGACATCAAAATAAGACGATCGCCATCCAAAGCTGTCATACGAGTCAAATCTTCCAACATAAAGGTCATTCGGGTCACATTTGCTGCCACACGTTGCAGGAATTTGCGCTGCATTTCGCCCAAAATACCGGCACTCTCATCGATCAACAAATCCAGGTAGCCGACGACAGAAGTGAGAGGGGTACGAAGTTCCTGCACCATACCTAGGAATAATTCAGGATCATATCGTTGGAAACTGCGTTCAATGGGGGGCAACATATCGGCGCTGGAACGAATTTGCAGGGCGTCTAATTTGTTTTGTGAGCTTGCGAGCTGCATCTGGGCTTCGTTTAGTTGGCGCTCAAGCTGTGCCCGCTGTTCGGAGATTTCTTCAATCATCCGGGTCAGTGAACCAATGCCATCCTCTCCAAGCTGGTAGATACGATCTCGATTACCTTCCGTTCGGGCCAACAGTAGATTATGTTCGGTTTCTGCTGCCTGTTTTTCAGCCACTAGACGATTCTGTGCTTTTATAAATTCACTTTTTTCGTCTGCTAACTGTTGCAACTGGACACGCAGCTTGGCCTGATTCTGATGGGCTTCTGCCAATTCAACCTGATAGCCGGCTGCCTCGGCGATCAGGCGGGCGCGCTGCTGTTTGAAGGTTTCCTGCTTGGCAACCAGATCATCTCGTTCACCTCTTAGCTGTTCACGTTCTTTGGTCAGGGCTTCGCGGTCGGAAGCCAGAAACTTAAGCTCATTTTCAAGGGCCTGAATACGGGCCGCGCGTTCCTTTTCCTGTTTAATACCCTCTTCGAGTTGATGACGTTCATTAAAAAGTGCATCTCGTTCGAGTGCGAGTGTTTCGACCTTTGCCTGTAAAATTGCACGCTGTTCGGTTAGCTGGGCAATAAGCTGTGCCAGCCCTTTGACACCGTTTTCAATGCCTAATGCATTGAGTTGAGCATTGATGTCGGTCAATTTACTGCTTAGTTGTTCCCGTTCAATTTCCAAATGTGCTTTTTCCTGGCTCATGCGCTCCAGGACTTCCTGAACAGCCTGTGGTGCCTCGGCGATGGGTATGCCTGACCGAAGCTGGGCAAGCTGGTTTTGCATATTGTCACGCTGGCTGAGCAAATCATCTTTTTCGCGTCGGAGTACCTCAATCATAGTTTTCATGACTGAATCATCATGGGTAGCGGTTGCACCTGCCAGTGCTGTTTCTGCTTCCTGCAAACGGAACATCAGGCGATCTCGTTCCTGTCGCAAGCGGTCGTGCTCGTCATTGAGCGCCAGAATTCGCTGTGAAACGCTCAAACCTTCTTCGGTGTCCCCAATAGCTGAGGCGACACGATTGCGTTCATGATCAAGTTCGATGCGAAGCTGGGTTACTTGCCTTGTGAGATCACTTACCTGTTCACGAGATGCCTGAAGGCTGGCCTGCATTTCCTGACGGGCGGCCAACATACCGGTATCGCTGATATCATCAAGTGGGACACCCTGTACGAGCGCCTGAATAGCCCGTTCTTCAGCCTTCAGACGGGAATCACGAGCAGCATAACTAAGCGCCAGCAGATTTCCAGCGATGATACCGATACCTTTTAGTAACTCTCGTTCGGCTTCTTCCAACTCTCGCCCACTATAGGGCATTCCAATCATGAGAACGGCAACTAATTCTTTGCCGCTCATGAGAGGTTGAAAATAAGTTGGGCCAACCTGACTAATATCTAAGCGGTTGTAAAGGTCTCGCAGTTCATCTGCGTTGCGATCAGGGTAAATTGGACGCTGTAGACGGCGCTCAACCGCGTTGACCAGGGTGGGCTGGTTATCCAGGTTAAGTGCCATCCCAGAAATAATTTGATTGGAGGCTTTATCGAAGGCAGCAGAGACATCAGCATAATTCGCATCTTGCAGCGTTAGCACCGCGCCAACTTCAGCTTTCAGCACTTCCAGACCGGCAGTAACAACACGTTGGGGAATGCTGCCCGGGGTCGCGTCTTCCAGAATGAGCCCCAGTGTTTTGAGTAGTTGAACGTTATCGCGCTGGACAGGAGAGAGATTTGGCCCAACTGGAGAAGGTGGCAAGATGCTGCCCATTGGAACCGGAGTTGAATCTGAAATGAACGAAATCCCATTAGGCTCAATAGATGGATTAGGTAAGGCATTAGCTTGAAGCGTAAGTTCATTTTGTAGATGATTGATAATCATCCGATAAACGATAATGGGCAGTAATGGGAATGATGCCAGCATCGCCAATCGAGCCGTACCCGCATAGTTACCAATGAGATTGTATTGGCTGATTTGGAACAGCGTAACTCCATAGCCAAATGTCAGGATAACAAAAAACAGGAGTTTTAAAGGGGCATCTGCGACATAGCGAAAATAGGCGATCATACAAATGATGCCTAATAGGGAAAATACTGCTGGAATAAATGCCCAGGCAACTCCATAGGAACTGAGATTAAAACTGCTTTGATCCGGGGCATCAAGCCAATTAAACCCCGTCAAGACATACCCGCCGATAACGACAGCTAACAATAGGAGCAGCAGAATATTAGGTGTTCGTCCCCATCGTTCGTGATCTGCCGTTAAGAATGCCCAGCCTACAAATAAAAGGATGACCACATTGGCAGTACGCTCTAATGGTGGCAGAATGGCATCAATATTCTGGTTGGCAATTACTGCATAAAGTGCACCCAGCATAAGTACAACCCAGGTCAATACGATACCCAGCGATGCCAGTGTATAACGACCTGAACTGCGTGAATCTGGTTGACGCCAGCGTTCGCCCAGAGCCATAAAGAGAGCCGCCTGACTGATGGCAATCAATACTATGAAGTAAATTACATCACCCGGCGAATGCACGAACAAGTTGAGAAAATCTAATGGCACCTGTGACAATTCCCAATCCCACTGCAACTTGAAAGCCTATGTTGAACTGCATTCAGTATAGCATGATAAAACAAATGTACTTGCGATGGTTTCGTAAAATTAACCTTAGAGAATGTAGAAGCATCGTTGACGCGCTAATAGGATTTAGCTACACTCTCACGGCTTATTTTATACTGAAAGCTAATGGTCATTGAGTTTCATGCAGCAAGTCTCAATCCTCTTACAGAAGGCGCCCTGGATAGCCGGGTTCGCACAGTCAATCTGGCGATTGGGACGACCTAAATTTTCTGCCGGGGCGGTGGGGGTCATTTTTGATGAAGCAGGAAAAGTTCTGTTAGTTGAACATGTTTTTCATCCTTATGCTCCTTGGGGATTGCCGGGTGGGTGGGTTGACCGCCGCGAAAATCCTTGGGAAACGGTTCAACGTGAATTGCTGGAAGAACTTGAATTGACCATTGATATCGGTTCTGTGTTGCTGGTTCAAATTGATCGCAATCATCTGGATGTGGCCTACTTGTGCCACGCACGCAGCCCGATAGGCAAACTGAGTCGTGAATTGTTGAATTATGATTGGTACGACTTAAATCATTTGCCGAAACTCCACCGTTTTCATTATCAAGCCATCCAATCCGCTTTAGCAATTTCACAGCGATAAACCACTATGACAGTTACTGGCCTGGGAACGAAGCGTAGCCGTCGTCGGTTGCCTATCGTCCAACTGATTTCGGTTCTCATGATTCTGACGTCGGTTGGGATATTTGTTTTTTATCTGGTGCGGTTCAGTCAGCAGCAGGAACGATTGCCCGCCGATGTATCAGTAGCAGGTGTTGCAGTAGGGGGATCACTCTCCCGCGAGGCGCTTACACGTTTGGAAAGTGCATTTGCCCAACCTGTGGTTTTGTATTATGAAAACAGTCCGATTGTGCTTGACCCTGGAGCCGTTGGATTTCGTATTAGTGGCGAGGCGATGTTGGCCTCGGCTGGAGCTGCTGGAGATGTACAGGGCAGTTTTTGGTCACGTTTTGCTAATTTTCTGCTGGGGCGCGAATCGCAGCAAACGGTCGAAATTCCACTGACGGCCGACTATCAGAAAAATCTGCTCGATCAATTTATTCAAGACATCGCGGCCCGATACGATCGTGATTCAGGTACAGTCGATTATGATTTGCAAACCCTCACTATTCGTTCAGGCTCACTGGGATATGAACTGGATGTAAATGTGGCGACTCAGCTAGTGGATGCAGCATTACGCAATCCAACAAATCGCACTGTAAATCTGCCGGTTATTACCTCCAGCGCCAATGTGGGCAATATTGATACTTTGCGACGGATGATTGAAGACTATCTGGATTCGCAGGGATTTATCTATGATGGCCAAACAACAGTTGCTTCGGTTTTCGTCATGGATTTGAAGACTGGCGAAGAGGTGAATATTCTGGGCGATGTTGCATTTTCGGCAGCCAGCACCATCAAAGTCGCTATCCTGATGGATTACTTTCGTAATTTGTGGTTTGCTGTTCCACAGGATGAAGCCTGGTTGATGGCGAATTCACTTCTGTGTAGCAACAATGCATCGTCCAACCTGATGATGCAAATTGTGAGCGAGCGAATTACCGGCACACAGGATATTTTTGTCGGTATTCAAAATGTCACGGAAACGGCAGCTTATGTGGGAGCACGCAATACCTACATCACGGCTCCTTTGTTTCTCGGCGTCCAGGGTGAACAACTGGGATCAATTCCTGCTCCACAGACTTCACCCAATCCGAACTTTAACGCTAATCCTGATCCTTATCTCCAAACCACTACCGAAGATATGGGAACATTGTTCGGTATGATTTACGATTGTGCATTCTACGGTTCTGGCTTGATGGCAGCCTATCCAGATGGCGAATTCACACAGACAGAATGTCGCCAGATGTTGGAATTGATGAGTGCAAATGATCTGCTACGCCTGCTTCAGGGCGGGATTCCTGAAGGGGTGCGAATTTCCCATAAGAATGGTTGGGTGAGCGATATGAGTGGAGACGCTGGAATTGTGTTTTCACCGAATGGTCGTGACTACATCATCGCTGTATATCTATGGGAACAATCCGAATTTCAGGATTACGAAAAACTTTGGCCGTTGATTGAAGGTGTTTCACGAGCTGCGTGGAACTATTTCAACCCAGAGAATCCACTGGTTTCACCGCGTACTGATCTCCCTGTAACTGCTCAGGAATGTGAGGGCAACTTCCTGCCGCCAGGGCCAGACGCGGTTGATTTGAACAATATCAATGGATGGCGCGAGGGAGACATCTCGACCCCCGCAGGTCAATAGTGTTATTCAGTGGTATTGATACGTTTTATCATGACCAGATGGTTGTACGACCCATTCTGGAAGTATGAGACTTGATCCATGATTTGCTTTACGAAGTAAATGCCCCACCCTCCTGTTTTACGATCTTCCAATGAGGCCGAAGGGTCAGGGTCAGGTCGGGTGAGTGGGTTGAAAGGGGTGCTGTCGTCGATAATAGTAATCGTAAAGGTCTGCGGATTTATCTGGCAGATCAAATCAATGACACGGTTGGCGCCCCCTGCACCATAACCGTGTTCCACAATATTAGTGCAAACTTCATCTACCGCAAGTTGGCAATGATAAACGGCGCGTTCGTCCAATCCTGCTGTGCGGGCGGCGTTGGCTACAAATTCGCAAGCAAGTGGCACTTGTTCGCTAATACCAACAATTGTCAGGCGGCTTTCCTGGCTCATTTACGCCACCGTTTATCTAATGTACATTCTAATAACTTCCGAGGGCTTTATCTTGGGATTCAAAAATCTGGAATATGGTATCTAGTCCGGCCATTTCCAGTACTTCACGAACCCGTACTGACGGTTGAGCCAGACGGAGATCACCCGACCCGCGTACCTTTTTGAGGGCAGAGACAATTTCCCGCAGTCCGGCGCTGCTCATATAATCGACTTGTGCCAGATCAAGTACCATCTGTTTATGTCCGTCGTCAATCTGACTGGAAAGTGCCTCACCCAGTTGGTTGGCATTCGAGCTGTCGATCCGACCACTGACTTCGACGAGAGTAATATTTTTCTGGTTGGAGATATTGATATTCATCGTTGGCAACCTCCGCTTCGGACGCCATTTCACAACCTGCTGGCGAGATTGAGTGTATATGCGTATTGTATGTTCGCCGTAGTATACCGCAAAAGCGGTGGGATGTTAATTCTGGAAGATATTCTTAGATACAGGTTATAATCAGCTACTTACAGACATTTACGAGAGGTTTTTATGGATGGTGGGACGATTTTACTCCTTATCTTCCTGTTTACCCTTATCCTTTTCATTATTCAGCGAACAGAATCCAAACGCCGCCGCGGTGTAGCCATATTCATGTTCCTGTTTGTGCCTATCATATTGTGGTATGTGGGATTACGACAGTCATGGGGAACCGCAGTTGTGGCGCTATTGGTAGCACTGATTCTGAATTTCCTGTTCTGGTTGTTGATCGGTCGTTACAACCCGGTGGGCAGTAGCGATAGCATTCGTGTTTTGGGCATGGATGATTAGTAGAAGGTTATTTGTTTCAGCTGTTTAGGACCAAAACGAAAATCGAGGGCGCAAAAACTCTCACGCCCTTGATTGATTTTACTAGCCTATGATGCTCAATGGAATAAAGTCGGGTGACTGAAGCATGAGCATACTAATGCGGGCTGCAACTGTCTGAGCCATACTTTGGAAGGCCACACCTGCTGGATTTGTCGGGTCTGTGACTACAATGGGGTGTCCATAATCTCCGCCCTTACGTACCTCGGCATTAAGCGGTATGCGACCCAGGAAGGGTACACTGCGTTCCTGTGCCAGTTTCTCACCACCACCTTCGCCAAAGAAATCACCCGCCATGTTTTCCACCACACCAATAATGGGGACATTAAGGGTCTCGAACATAGCGATACTGCGAAGTGCATCGGATACTGCTACATCCTGCGGTTGTGTGACGATAACAGCGCCTGTCAATGGGAATGACTGTGCCAGCGAAAGAGGGGCATCGCCTGTGCCGGGAGGCAGGTCAACGATCATATAATCCAGATCACCCCAATTGACATCCGTGAACAACTGCCGAATAGCACTGTGCAGCATCGGGCCGCGCAAAATCATGGGTTTGTCCGGGCTGGTGAAAAAACCCGTGCTCATAATTTTGATGCCATAGGCTTCCAGAGGCAGCATCTTGCCATTCTCAACAGTGGGGCGACCATAGCCTAATCCGGTCATCGCAGGAATGTTAGGGTTCAGGATATCACCATCAATTAACCCAACTTTTGCTCCTGCCTCCGCCAGCGCTGCTGCGAGGTTAGTGGAAACGGTGCTTTTGCCGACTCCACCCTTGCCGCTTGCCACTGCGATCAAGCTCCGCATAGGTACATCCAACCGTCCGTGAATCTTGCGGTCTGTTGGAACCTGTGCATCCCAGCTAATCTCCAGCTTTTCGATGCCCTGAACATGACCGATAACTGCCGCGTTGCAGCGTTCCAGGAATACATTCTTGAGGGGGCAGGCGGGTGTGGTCAGCACAATTGTGAAGTGCGCCGTATTGCCCTGAATGTTAAGATCGCGCACCATATTCAGCGAAACAATATCACGGTGAAGTTCGGGTTCAATCACAGTGCTGAGGGCAGCCATGATCTGTTGGTTTATATCACTCATTAAATCTCCTCTTTCCTACACTGACATAGATTAGAATAAGTATAACGCGGATGATAAAAATTGGTCAGTGACTTTTGTCTCTAAAGAAAAGGGGCGAGTTTCCCCGCCCCTCATGGTGTTTACTTATCGGTTTTGCGCTGCCGGATTTTTTCCAACATCGCCTGTTTGTCGAATTTCTTTTTCTCGCCTGTAGGCTTGGCTTCCGTACCCTGCGTAGCTTTGGGGTGTTCGACTTTCGCTGGAGCAGCTTCGACCGGCGCAGCGACAGCTTCAGCCACGGGTTCCGCAACAGCTTCGGTCAGCACTGGCGCGTGCTGCGGATACATATTTTCTTTGGTTGGTGGTGTCGCTGTCTGACCAGCTTTCTTCATAGTCTTCAGTACATCAGTGTGTTCCCAACCACCCCGGTCAATAGCTTCCTCTAACGCAGTTGTAGGGGCAATGTTTTTCCAATAGCTGAGAGGCTTGGAAAGATGTTCTTTATCGTGAATGTGGTGCATGGTGCGGTCGTAGCTTGCTAGTTCGTAATCGTGATCCATCTTGATGGCATCGAAGGGGCAGAATTCCGCGCAGAAACCGCAGTTCATACAGATGTCAATGTCAATGAAAAAGGCCTCTGGTTGGGGAACAGGCCGCTTGGTTACAGGGTCACTGCCGCGCACAATCCAGATACATTGTGGTGGGCAGACCTTTGCACAGATGCCGCAACTTGTACACCAGTCTTCGCCCATGCGCGCCGGGTCTTGATCTTCTGTAACCAGAAAAGGCACAAATCGGAATCGTTCCGGTACGGCTAACTTTTCATCTGGGTACTGAACAGTGTATGCACCCTGCGTTTGCAAACCTTGCCGTACAGAAAAATTGTCCTGACGAAGATATTTACGCCCGGCATAGCGAATATCGTCAACATAGGTATTGAAGAAATGCCTGAAAGTTACCCAAAGGCCTTTGGCAATGCCTTGTCCGAACATAGTGACTCCTAACGATCCGTCTCACCCAATACAATGTCAATACTGCCGAGGATTGCCACCACATCGGCGACTTTGTGGCCAATGCACATTGGCCCTAGTGCGGTCAAATTGATGAAGCTAGGCGCACGAACGTGATAACGCCAAGGGTTCTGTGGGCCTTTTTCGTCGCCTGCTGAAACCACATAATAACCAAGCTCGCCTTTTGGGTTTTCAACACGGCCATATGACTCGCCCACAGGAACGCGTGGAGTGTGCTGCTTTGTGCCTGCGAAAATCGGTTCACCTGCTGTGCGTTCCAGACGTGGGAGAATTTGCTTGAGAATGCGAACGCTTTCCCGCATTTCGTCTAACCGAATAAGGTAACGATCGTAGATATCACCGTTATAGCGAACAGCCACATTAAAGTCGAGTTCTGGGTAGATGCTATAGGGTTCAGCTCTACGCACATCATACGGCACACCGCTTGCGCGCAGCAGCGGGCCAGCGGCGCTATAAGCAACTGCCATCTCTGGTGGCAGATAACCCACCCCAATCGTGCGTTCTCTGATGATTTCGCTTGCTGTTAAGAATTCATCAAGTTCATCAATCGAGCGCGGGATACGTTCGTTGATGAGTTCGGTCAAATAGTCCATGGTGTTGTAGTCGCGCACCATGTCATTGACCTTGACCGCTTCACCGCGAATACGGTCTGGAATATCTTTGAACACGCCGCCGAAACGCATGTAGTTACACATCATGCGGCTACCAGCGGTCGCTTCAAAGAAGTCAAGAATTTTCTCGCGCTCAGCGATAGCATAGAGTGCCGGAGTGAAGAACGCCCCGAGGTCATTTAGCAAGAAGCCAATGGCCCAATAGTGATTGACAATACGAGTGAGTTCAACCATCAACACGCGGATGACTTCAGCCCGGTAAGTTGGCTTTTGATACTTCGCACCTCGGCTGAGTAACTGCTCTACTGCCAGTGCGTAGCCATGATTGTTACCCATGCTACTGATGTAATCGAGGCGGTCAGTGAAGGGCATGTTGTGCAGGAAGCTATTACGTTCACCGATTTTTTCGTGATTTCGGTGAAGATAACCCATCACCGGTTCAAGTGATTCAATCGTTTCTCCATTGAGAGTAACGATCATACGGAACACGCCATGTGTACTGGGATGGTGCGGCCCCATGTTGACGACAAGACGATCTGTTTTGAGGTTGTCATCGCTGTCAAGCGCCTGTACACCAACACCTAGACCAAGATCTTTGTAGAGGGTTTCTTCAGACCTGTCGTTGAGTTTTGATAGATCAAAATCTGCTGGATAGCTGACGTTTTTGCCGTACACATTGGTTTCTTCTGCGCGACGCACCCACCCATCAGGCCAGCGGCTTTCGAATGGCTTGTGATCTTCCTCATAGTAGGCTTCATGCCAATCTTTACGCATGGGATGGCCGTTGAAGCCTTCCCACATCAGGATGCGTTTGAGATTGGGGTGCCCGGGGAATTTGATACCGTACAAGTCCCATGCTTCGCGTTCCTGAAAATCAACACCCGGCCATACTTCAATTAATGAAGGGATTTCAGCGTTATCGCGTGCAGTCTGAGTTTTGAATACCAGTGCTGGGCCACCACTGGTGCGGTAAGCGTGGTAAACCATCTCCATCTCGTCAGCAATCCCATGATAATCAACAGGGGTTGCGCTGGAAAGATAATCAAAGCCAAATTCGTCGCGCATGACGGTTGCTACTTCGACGAGATGACTTTTATCTACAATTACGCCGCTGTAACCCTGACGGGTGTCATCCTTGACGGCATTCGGAAATTTTTCTTTCAGGCGGGCAATTGCGCCCTGCACATCGGTTGTTTCGATGGTGGCATTATCGATCATCTTAGGCTAACCCCCTGCCTTGCGCTGGCGGATTTTTTCCAGCATGGCCTGTTTGTCAAATTTCTTCTTTTCCCCTTCAGACGCTGTTGCGGTAGCAACAACCGGTGCGGCTTCTGCTACTGCCGTAGGGGCAGCGCCACCCTCAGCAGCACGCTTGCGTGCCAAGGCTTCTTCACGTTTTTTGAGCCGTTCGGCTTTTGCTGGGTCTTCGTCGGTTGCCGGGGCGGCTTGAGCTTTGGCTGCGACTTTAGGAACCGATGGGGCAACAGGCTTCAATGCTGGAACTTCGCGGGTACCATAGGGTAGCCCCTGCGCCGCCAACTGTGCCTGATGACGAATCAGATCCATCTGTCGCGGGTCAATAATATCCGGGCCGAGAATCGGAATTGGTGTGGGCTCGTTGGGTCCGACACCATACCAAGGTACATCGTCCAGGTTTGCTAGAGATTGACCGTCAATTTTCTTTTGCAGCGCGATCAAACCATACAGAAGTGCCTGCGGGGTTGGTGGGCAACCCGGGACATAAATATCTACAGGTATATACGTGTCTATGCCAGAGACAACATTGTAACCTTCTTTAAATGGGCCGCCGCCGCTGGCACAAGCACCCATTGCCAGAACGTATTTCGGCTCAGGCATCTGGTTATAAAGACGAACAATCGGAACCACCATCTTCTTGGTGACTGTGCCAGAGACAATCATCAGGTCTGATTGGCGTGGACTGGCACGCATGACTTCCATGCCGAAGCGAGAAAGGTCATAGCGTGCAGCAGCAGTAGCAATCATTTCAATCGCACAACAGGCCAAGCCGAATAACAGCGGCCACATGGCTGAACGTCGTGACCAGTTATAGATTTTGCTTAAGCTGGTGATGGCAACATTGCCCTGCATTTCATTCGGAATTGGGAACTCAGTATTGTGTAACTCGCGCAAGTCGAGCTGTGCCATTAGGGATTAACCTCCTCATACCACTCCCGCAGAATTTCGTTCAGGATACCTTCATTAGCCAATCTGGGGTCATCCGTGAAGTTAGGGAGCGCAACAATATATTGATAAAGCTGCTCTAAACCAATAGAGTCTATGTCTATGTCAGGATGTACTTCACACAAACTCAGCACGATTTCGTAGGTGGCATCCCAATGCAAACCGCCTGATTGTGAAAATTGATTCATATGCTATAGCTTACCGCAAAGTGCCATGAATTACGACAAAAAAGTATGACCAATATCTTCTTTATTACTCGCTTTTCAGAACAGCCTCTGTATCGATCTGTGCGCGCTGTAAGCGACCACTATAATCCACATAAACCGATTTCCATTCGGTGAATGAATCCAGTCCTGCTAATCCGGCCTCACGCATACCGTTGCCTGTGCCACGTGTCCCACCGAAGGGAAATTGAATCTCTGCTCCGGTTGTGCCGTGATTAACATAGACGATACCTGTTGTTAAATCCCGGATGGCTTTAAAGGCTGCGTTGACATTTTCGGTGAAGATGCTGCTGGAAAGGCCGTAAGCCACTTCGTTGTTGACTTCGACCGCTTCCTCCAGGTCATTCACTTCGATTACTGAAAGCACTGGGCCGAAAATCTCTTCACGAGCAATCCGCATTTCACGGGCTACCTCTGTGAATAGAGTAGGGGCATAGAAATAGCCTTTGGTGTCTAAACGGTGTCCACCTACTGCCAGTTTGGCACCTTCGCCTTTACCGATTTCAACATATTTTTCAACTTTATCGCGTGCCTTCTGGTTAACCAGCGGGCCCATATTGACACTTTCATCCAAACCATTGCCAAGCTTCAAAGTTTTGGCTTTTTCGACCAGCGCCTCGACCAGTTTAGATTTGACACCTTTTTGGACAATCAAACGACTGGTGGCTGTGCAGCGTTGTCCGGTTGTGCCATAAGCACTCCATGTGATGGCCTCAACGGCGAGATCAAGATTAGCATCATCCAAAACGATGATGGCATTTTTGCCACCCATCTCAAGGGTAACTTTCTTGCCCATGGTCGCAGCTTGCGAATAGACTTTTAAGCCCGTTTCGGTTGAACCTGTGAAGGAAATAACCCTCACATCTCGATTGTTGACTAACGCAGCACCTGTTTCCCCCGCACCAGTAACAAGATTGAGGACACCTGACGGCAGACCCGCATCTTCAAAAACCTTGACAAACAGTGCGCTGACAGCGGGGGTATCTTCACCCGGTTTCCAGACGACAGCATTCCCGGCAATCAATGCTGGGAGCATTTTCCAACTGGGAACTGCAACCGGAAAGTTCCAGGGCGTAATCAGACCGACCACACCCACTGAGTCTTTGAGCGCCATCCCAAATTTATTGGGCATTTCGACTGGGGCAGTATAACCGAGCATCCGTCGCCCTTCACCGCCCATATAATAGGCCATGTCGATGGCTTCCTGAACATCGCCCCGGGTCTCTGTGAGGATTTTGCCCATTTCCTGAGTCATCAAATGGGCTATTTCTTCTTTGCGTTCGGTTAAAAGTGCTGCAACGCGGAACAGGATTTCACCACGTCGGGGGGCAGGGGTCAGTCGCCAGTTTTTATAGGCTTCTTTGGCAGCCTGGACGGCTGCATTGACATCCTCAACACCACTTTTCGCAACGGGCGCAATACTTTCTTCTGTGGCTGGGTTGTACGAATCGAATGTCTCGCCGGAGGAAGATTCGATCCATCTTCCGCCAATATAATTGCGTACTAATTCAACCATAAAGGCTCTCTTTCACGACAAAAGGCTACCAACTGATAGCCTCGGATTTTTTAACAGAGGTAGATTGCGGATTGAAATCAGGGTTCAAGTATAAATTTTGGCGATTCGTTTGTCAAGAAATGCACAATCGCCATTTTGTTGGCATGATCAGGATTTCCAAGTGGTAATTAGTTGGTCTTGGCTACGGGGAGGCTAAACGCAAAGGTGCTGCCTTTATCGACCTCGGTTTCAACTGCAACCTGAGTTTTGTGGCGGTCGAGGATAAAGCGAACGATGGAAAGTCCTATGCCCATACCCCCATAACGTTTCGTAGATGAGGTATCAACCTGATAGAAGGACTCAAAAATCTTGTTCACTTTATCTTCAGGAATACCAATGCCATAATCGCGCACAGCGATATGAATTTCGTCGCCCATACGCCGGAATATAACATCCACAGATTCTTTGCTGAACTTCAGGGCATTGTCGATGAGCAATTGCAGCACAATGGAGAGACGATGCTTGTCTCCCAATACAGGTGCCAGAATGTCTGGGGTGTGAAGGCGAATGCGTTCCACATTATTTTTATGTTCCCAACTGCGTCTCAAGTTGCGGACGGCAGCTTCATAGGCATCGCGCAGTAGAACCGGCTCAAAAGATGGGGCTTCAAAACTTTCATTGATAAGTTCATTCAGAACGGTGATATTTTTGACGCCAGCTTCCAAACGGGTGGTGGCACCCATTGCTAATTCAACCAATGTGGTATTGTCACCCGCATCTTCTGATAGCAAAGCCACTGCTGATTTAACTTGAAGCAGGGGGGTACGCAATTCGTGGGCAACGTTATGAACAATGGCATTTCGCAGGATGTCAATCTCAGCGGAGAAAGAGGCTTTCTGCTGAAGTTCGCCGCGCAACCGTTCATTTTCCTGCATCAGCGAGTTGTTAATACGTTGCAAACGGTTATTTTCAGTGCGTTGCTTGATGAAAGCTGATAACAAGACGTGCAATTGGTCAGCTAATGCTGTAGGCAGAATGATATCTGCTGAATCTTTGAGATTAGTGTGCACCGGTGTATCCGTTAACTGAATCAGCAGCGGGCTAATTTCGTTCGCTGTTTTAATAGATTGAATAAATGTATCCATTTCGCTGCTGCTGCCCACAATAATGATTGCTTCGGGATGGGCTGATTTGAGTGCCCGTTGGGCATCCTCAGCCGATCGCACTTGTGTGTAATCCAATTGTGCTAATGAATCGGAGACAGATGCAGGCAGCGGTTGCTTTTCTGAGGCGAACAACATCACGATGCTGGGGGTGTAACCATTGGTATAGACCATTGGAAAATCTCAAGTGTATGGGATACATGCTCAAAACTAATCTTAACACGGAAATCACGTCCCGTGAAAGTAATTTCTCATTCGCATTTGCCAAGTGTCTGGCAAAGCTGGTTGATGTGCAGACGATCATGCTGAGCTGTGAAGTGCGCCATTTCTAACAGACTGGTTGGGCCAAAGATGCTGTGTCGTGCTGTCCGCTGCCAGTCCCGTGGGTGCAAATTTTGAAGCCATTGGATGGTTTGCTCCCGATTTTCGGCAAACTGCATGGCAACTCTCGTACCATCCTGGTCGCAGGGAATCGCTTCATGTGGGCCAGCAGGTGATGGCGGGCTGACCAGAAAAGGATTGTTTTCTGCCAGAATGCGTTCTAGACGAGGGCGCTGTACCTGTTTTTCGCTTTCCACGAGATGGCACAATATTTGTATAGGTGACCATTCATTTGGGTCAGGATGCTGATTCCAGTAATGAGGTTGTACATAGGAAAATGTGCCGAACAACGCGCCAATATTGCCGCGCAGTTCAGGTTCAATCATGACGGGATTGAGCGGTCTGGTTGGTAATGCATCCAGCTTTTCTCTGGCTGAATAGTTCACCCAAAAGTTTTTAAGGCTGCCTTCTAGCGCCAGCGGGTCGATTTGATAGGTTTGCAACCCGGCCTGTTGTGCAGGCGTAATGTCATTTTTCAAGTTATCGCCGATCATAATGGCTTCATCTGGTTCAACCCCGACCCGTGCGACAATCTCGGCATAGTAGGCTGGGTCTGGTTTGGCGAAATGCATATTTTCAGCATGGGTGACGAGTGAATAAAACTTGAAATCATCCGGCACGCCCGCCCATGCCAATCGCTGCCGAACAGCTTCTGCTGGATAAATTGGATTGGTGGCGATAACCAGCGCATATCCCTGCTCCTGTAAATGATGAACAAGGTTTGCTGCGATGTCACCTAATGGGTCGATGCAGGATTGCAACTGCGGATAAACGGTCTGGTAAAAGTTGTCAAACACTGCCTGAACGTCACTGGATGGACGCCCGACTGCCTTGGCAATGAGTGCAATTGCAACTTCCGCATTGGTCAAGAAGGGTGGGTGCTGCATGCTCATTGCCTGAATGGTTTTGAGAATCACCTGTGACAGTTTTGGAAACTGCCAGCACTGTTCAAAATAGTGATCTGCCAGCGACAAATATTGAGTCGCAAACGCCATATCGGGATTGTGGAGTAGCGTGTTATCGAGATCAAGCAGAACAGCTTTAATCATCGTTGTCCTGGCTCAATGCCTGCCAAAAAATATCCAGTCCGGGGCGTTCAGCATTACATTTGGGGCATCCTACATAGGCATCTTTAATTTCTACGCGATGTTTGATGCATGAGGCACTGACTTCAATCCGCCGCCCCAATCCAAGCAAGCGCGATTTGACTATAACCTTGAGCTCAAGGTATTGGCTGGCGTTGGCATTCAGGATTTCAGGCACAGGGCACTGAGCACAATCACTGATGCGCCACCGAAGTGAATCAGGGTTATCCTGAATGAGGCGACACTCCTGTGCATTGCGCCCTCGATGAAAATCCTCGTAATAGTGTGGGCACTCTTTGCCCGCTGGTGTACGCATGATGCTAACTTTCTATCTTGTGATGATGGCTAAGATAGCAAAATTGGCTTAATCGAAAATGAGCTGTTAAGCGCGCTCCACCCATTTCTGCGCGGCGCTGGGAAGTGCTTGCAGCGCACCATATTGTACCGTGCAATCCGGCAAAGACTCTAGAAAATTAGGACCATAGGATTTGGATAGAATGCGCCGATCAAAAACAGCTACCACGCCACGATCTGTCTGGGTTCGGATGAGCCGACCAAAACCCTGACGAAAGCGCAGGATAGCATCAGGCAGATTATAGTCGTTGAATGGGTTGGAATAAGTTTCTGAACGTGCCGCAAAAATAGGATCGGTGGGAACCGAGAAGGGCAGGCGGGTAATGACCAGGGCACTCAATGAGTCGCCGGGTATATCCACGCCTTCCCAAAAACTCCGAGTACCCAGAAGAACAGCCCGTTCATTGGCCTTGAAGCCATCCAGCATAGCGTTTCGATTGCTTCCATCAATTTGATCATAAACCGTGATGTTGCCTAATGCAAGACGCGGCGTGATGGCCTGCGCCGTCTGGCGAAGCTGGGTGTAGCTGGTGAATAAACCAAGTACACGTCCATTTAAGGCAGCTGCCAGTTCAATAAGACCACGCTCAACAGCTTGCTGATAAGCCACTCGGTCATTGGGATCGGGTATATCATTCGGGATATAAAGCAGTGTTGATGTTTGATAGTCAAACGGCGAACCAACTTCGATTGTTTCGAAATCGTCGGCACGAAGACGGTGTTGGATAAAATTGAAATTATTATCTGTGCGAAGAGTTGCGCTGGTCATGATAACAGTGTCTTTGCCCTGCCACAAAGCCTGATCGACCATTGTGCCAATATGCAGTGGTGCACGATGCAGTGACGCATATCCGCCCGCCTGCCCGGTATTTACCCAATAGATCACGTTATCAGCGGGTTCTGCGAGGATAGTATGCAGTTCGGATTTTACTTCGTTCAGATAACGGGCGGCTGCACCTGCGCTGTTTAATAAATCGTCATAAGCTGGAATGTTGTAGGTTTTGATACGTTCCATGCCCTCTGTCAGACGGCTCATCGCATCACCGATGACCTCAAAATATTCCTTTAGTTCCCGCCACTTTTGTTCAACTATTCCAAGGCTGCCATCGGATCGCATATCGACGGTTATGCGTATCTGCGTTGCATATTCCCCTGCCCGAAGTCGTTTACTCATATCATCGACAAATCTTCGCAATCCACCAAATAATGCTTGAATATGCGATTCCATTGCGGCTATGGCGGCACTGATATTTTTGATGAAGGCAGTGAGTCGTGTCAAATCTTTTTCTGGCACAAGGGTACGAGCACTGTTGAGGAGTTCACCCAAAAGTCCGCGTCGTGTATTGCCCAAATCGGCTAGACGGCGGTGCAGGGTAGCTTCATCAATTCGGAAACTTAATCCATTCGTTGCGGCCTCTTCCAGATGATGAGCTTCATCGATTATCAAACGACTGTATTTTGGCAGTATGCTGTTATCTGATAGGGCGTCGGAAACCAGCAGTGCATGGTTGACCACTAGCAAATGCGCGTTTTCTGCCACTTTGCGGGCTTTGTGGAAAGGACATCTGCCTTCCATCGCAGTTTCGCATCGTTCCATTGTGCAGCCCTCATCGGCAGCACTGAGACGTGACCAGGCACTATGTTCTGCTGGACCACGAACTGTGATTTCCCCTTTGTCACCGCTATCGCTTTCCAATAGCCAAACAAAGATTTTTGCCAGGAGGCGCAGTTCATCCACATGGGTTGGACGGCGGCGGCGAACCGATTCTAACCGTCTTGGACACAGGTAATTGTCTCGCCCTTTGAGTACAGTTGCTTTGAATGGGACATCAAAAACGGGTTGTAGCTTGGGAATATCGTTAAAAATCAATTGATCTTGCAGATTAAGGGTATTAGTGGAAATAACGACCCGTTCATGATTGTTAATTGCCCAACTAATGGAAGGAATCAGGTAAGCCAGCGATTTCCCTGTTCCGGTGCCCGCCTCAATCATTTTATGGTCGTTATTATTGAAAGCATCCGCGATTTCTCGTGTCATTTTGATCTGTTGGGAGCGGGGCTGATAACCCTCCAGTTTGTTGATCAGCGCACCATTTTCACTCATCAAATCAATTAACTGCTCAGTATTGATTGGTTGACGAATGCCATCAAATGAAATCGGTCGATCTTCTTGTGGCGCCGCTTTAAAGATTGCTATTGGCCCGGTTTCAGGGTTAGGCAATTTGGTGATTTCGTTCAGAGCAGCCTCAAAAACCAGACGGGCACTCCAGTCCAGGTCTTGGGAGGCATTCACGATTTCCACAAGAGTTGCTTGCGGCAGGGCAAGTGCTTTTTGCCACAAGGCCAAATACAAATTAGCGGAAGCTCGCGCATCATTTAGTGCGCGGTGCGCTTCACCCAAATCAATGTTCAGAAATGTAGAGAGTGCACCCAGACTGTAACGTGGTGCACGTGGCATCAATACAGAAGCCAGATCATAAGTATCCACCGAGGTATTGTTCTGGAGGATACCGTGACGATTCAGAAAACTCAGGTCGAAACTCACATTGTGTCCGACCACCACTGCATCTCCGACAAAGGTTCGGATAGCGGGCAGAACCTCGGCAATTGAAGGTGCAGGGCGGGATGCTGGTTCTCCTGGGTTATGCGGTTTAGCGAGGAAATCTTCGTCCCGAATGCCAGTCAGAAATGTAATATTTTCAGGTATTGGACGACCTGGATTAATCAGCGTCGAATACTCATCTATAATCTGACCGTTCACAACCCGGACAGCACCCACCTCAATGATGGCATCTTGTTCCTGATCAAGGCCAGTAGTTTCCAGGTCAATAGCGACCAATTCGCCGCGCATAGTTGCTGGCTCCAATCTGCGGCATCGTTTTTACCGTGAAAATTAGATTGAGTGTGCAGTATATCACAAACCAAAATAAAACACCCCCACCCGTAAGGGCAGGGGCAGAGAGGTAAAATTTACAGGTGTTTAACTACCTGCTGTAGCTTCAGCCGTAGCTTCCAAAGTTGCTTCGCTGGTAGCTTCTGGAGGTGCCTCAGCGGTAGCCTCACTTGTCGCTTCGGCGGTGGCTTCTGGGGTTGCCTCGGCAGCTTGGGATGCAGCAACGGCAGCCTCAACGAAGGCCGATTGTAGCGTTTGACGCAAACCCGGCAACATCCCAAAATTCAAGCCAACGAAGCCGGACTGTTCGATCAGGGAGAAGTTTTCGTCACTGACCATGAACCACAGAAGGGATTGAACTTGCACTTTCGTCAATGAGGCCTTGTTGACCAGTAATTGAACACCCTGAGTCAGTGGGTAAGTGCTGTTAGCGATAGTTTCCACGCTGGGCTGTATGCAGGCATCACCGTTCTTAATGCCCACAAGTTGAATGCGTTCCTGATTATTTTGAAGTACAGCCTGATAATCTTGCCAGCTCATGTACGTCAGCGCGCCTTCAACATTGGCAGTCGCTGCTGCGCGATACAATGGATCGCTGTTGACTTCAGTATCCGAACGAACAGGAACATCACTGCCTGTCGCTGCTATCAGCAGAATGCCAGTTTGACTGTCTCCTGCATCAGGCGTGAACAAAGTCAAGGCTTGGTCAGGAAAGGTACTATCTACCTGATTCCAATTGGTGATCTTGCTATCCGATTCCGTTAGCCAGATCGTCGCCAGTTGTTCATTTGTCAAACAGGTGAGATGACTGCTGGCAGCGTTGGCAACCAGCACAACAACCTGTTTGCCCAGATCAATTGGCAGCGTTGAAATATTATTAGCCTGACAGTTTTGCTCTTGTTCTGGTGTCAAGGATTTGCTGATGACAGCAATATCGATTTCCCCATTGCACAGACGGCGCACACCCGCAGGCTGCCCGATGGTATTAATGTCAAAGGTGATACCGGGATACAGGCTACCCAAACTGCCCGTAAGTGTGTCCAGATAGCTGCGTGCGCTGGCTACGCCGCCAATCGTAACCTGTCCATTAGCATCGGCAGGGATGCTGAAGGAAGTGGATGCTTCACTAAATGGGCGGGTGTTACCTGTGCCAGAAAGTACAACGCGGTTGGTTTCATAGATAGCTGCGGTGGGCGGGGTGAAGGCCAAACCGCCGATGATCCCCGGTGCTGCTTCCCCAACCGCAAAATTCAACACATCTTGCAATCCCGCTTTGCTCAAGCTGGCGCGGTTTACATAGATAAACAGTTGGTTGGCAGCCGGATACAGGCGTTGCTCAACTGTCTCGGCGGAAGGCGCGGCACACGTGGAACCACCCACACCACCATCAACGTCGATAATTTTTACACTTTCCCCTGCTGCACTTGCGACAGACAGACTCACAATGCCAATAGCACCGGGAGTTTGTGTAACTGCTGTCACAATATCGGCATCGCTCGATTGGCGCACGGCATCGGCACGGATATTGTCACCTTCAATTAAACCGTCGAGCACTGCGAAACTGCTCAGAGAATCATTAGGGGCGATGATAGCTAGAGGGGTATCCGGGAAAACTGGATTAATTTGGTTCCAGTTGGTTATGACCGACTGCGAACTGGGGGCAAAGGCCAGGTTCAAATTCGCTACCGTCAAGCATTGGGCATATGCGGCATCGGGACTGGTGACAAATGCAATAATGTCGTGAGCAACCAATAATTCGAGATAGTCAATGGAATTGCCGGTGCAGTTTTTGGCTTCATCAGCATTAATTGCACGATTAGCGGTTGCAACATCTGATTGTCCGCCGCAAAATTGTTCAAAACCGGTGCGTGTACCGGTAACACTGGCTTCAACCGTAATTGTGGCTGCACTGGCACTGCGAATGGCTTCAAATACCGGGTTTACGATGCCGGAACCGACGACCTTAACTGCATCATCCTGAGCCGAAACCATAAGGGATGTGAATAAAAGCGCAAGCAGGATTAAACTCCCAACTCGGCGCTGGACTTGTTTCATATTGAAAGCTCCTTCGAAACGGCGAATTCCGTATTGTACTTTGCCGGGACGATTGTACCCGCAGGTGTTTAATTGTCCAGCCAGACTTTTAACGGTTGAATGGGCGGGTTATGATAAAGTTGAGATAAAAAACAGGAAGACTTATGGCTGATCAAAACTTGAACATTTATGAAATGGTGGGCGGTGATGCCACCTTTCAGGCTCTCGTTGACACTTTCTATGCCAGCGTAGAAGCAGATGAACTTTTACGCCCAATGTTCCCTTCGGATTTAGAACCGGGTAAACGTTGGCAGTTCCTTTTTCTGACGCAGTTTTTTGGGGGTCCAGCCCGCTATAACCTGGAACGCGGGCATCCTCGGTTACGAATGCGTCATACGCCGTTCCCGATTGATCAGGTGTCGCGCGATCACTGGTTAGCACATATGCTGAATGCGATTGATGCTGCTGGAATTGTCGAACCAGCCCGTACTGTCATGCGCGATTATTTTGAGCGGGGTTCAACTTTTATGATTAATGCCGAGTCGCATGCTGATAATCTCATGCACTGGAATCAGACCAAGAACGGTGAATGATGAGTCGACACGCGCGAAAATCAACCAAAAAGCCTGCTTCCAAAACAAAATCAGTGCCATCAGAACCCATTTTGAATCGCCTTCTACGCTGGATTCTGGAATTGCCGCGTTTTGTTCGATTTCTGGTTGTCGGGATATTTGCTTTGGCTGTTACGATTGCGGCAAGCCCTCTGGTCGATAATATTTATCTGCGGTATCTATTCAACGAACAAACAGTAGTTCTACCCTCACTGGTATCAGTGGGTTTGGGCGTGATTATGTACCTGCTGGGTTGGTGGCTGATCGTTGGGACAGTTGGTGAAACAGCCCCTACGCGTAAGGCGGTTTTGTGGTATGTTGGGATTGGGATGCTGTCTGTGTTTCTGGTGATTATCCTGATAATAAATGGTTATTCGTCGGCAACTGCGTCGATGCCTTAAATGGTGGAGGGAATCCAATGAAGAAACGGTTTGCTGTTCTGGTTGTTTTGGTCGCTTTGGCGGGATGTGGTCAACCTGCTGAACAATCATTACCAACTTTGATACCTACTCCAGTTCAAGCGATTGACACTGAAACACCTATTCCAGTCGAACCTTCAGCAACACCCGTACTGGTAGATCGCCCAACGTTGCCACCGACTTGGACACCCGCTGTTCAGATTGTCGAAACGGCTGTTCCCGGTGAACCTACTACCGATGTCAATGTACAATCTCAACCGCAAGGACTGCCAACACTGGTAGCTTGTGGTGGTTTTACGGTTGACCGTGAACGTTCGGTCACAACATTTACGCGTGATACACCACCGACGGTTTTCTGGACAGCCGTTCCAACTGCTGCCCGTTACCGAATAGGTCTGTTGAATGATAAGGGTGAGGAAATTTTCTCTGATTATTCGCTTGAAAACAGCTACACATTTCGTCTTGATCTGTTTGAGCGCAACCAGCGTTACGCTTGGGAAGTCTATCCAGAAGATGTGCTGAACCAGCAGATGTGCCTGATCAAAGTGGGCTTAGAATTATTCCCTCAATAAAACTGAAGGGGGCTTGCTTGCCCCCTTTTGATTTTTCATTTAGATTTTAGGATGTATTCCTCAAAGGCCTCTGCTGTCCAGGGGAGGGCGGGTTTGAGGAATGCCTCATAGATAGCTTGGGCATACACACGGATTTCATGCTGTGCATCTGAAGCCATTCGTAGTTTGAGAAAATGCATCAAATTGTGAACATCGACCTTGACGACCCAGGTGTAATACACACTGAATCCCGGCAAGAAAAGCCGAGCCATTTCTTTGGAGACACCAACCTTTAAAGCCTCTTCGTAAAGCGCAAAGCCTTGTTGGTAATGTTCCTCTAGCTTTTCGGTCAGGTGGGCATTGGTTTCGGAGTCAACCTGGCCTTCGCTGGCCTGTTTGTTACTGATAGCCTGTTTGCGCCATACATCCGGCACATAGAAATCACTTTCTTCAAAGGGGGTATAACGTCCAGATTGGGCATTGAAATTCCATGTACGATGACGCGCCCATTGCCACCAGGTTACCAGCGGCGCATGAACCCGAAACTTGAATTCGACCATTTCAAATGGACTGGTGTGTTTGTTCCGAAGCAGGTAGAACAACAGCTTTTTATCTTTTTCTTCCCCTTTGCTTTCGCCCATGAAGCTGACACGGGCTGCGTTCACAATCGCCATATCGCCCGAAACCCCGGTGAGGGGATGGGGCAGCATATCCACGAGTTCGACCCAGCCTTTATCCAGAACATTGATCCGTTTCCCAATCAAGTCATTGCTCAAAATTCACTCCATATTTCAGAATCTGTAAGGGCTATTGGTCAATCCACCCGGCGGCGACCATGCTTTGATGAGTCTGGTCAGCTTCCTGGTCTTCCTGTGGCAGAGCCAGATGATAGGGGAGTTCAACGGCGTGGTCAACTTGATACATGACCCCTTCACTGTTCATAATGACTAGAATCATTGGGGCAGTCAGCAGCATGGTTTTAACCGGATGACCAACCCAGCCAGCCATATCCAGGGCAATCGTGCGAAGGGACGTTTTACCATCTGCCCGTAGCCAGATTTCACTGGTCAACCCATCCAGCATGATGACCCGTTTGTTATAACGATTGTATACGGCAACACCATCTGGCAGGATACTGTACATGCCGTCTCGCTGTGGATACTGATCCAGTGAAGATGTCATATAAAATATTCCGGTTTATGCAAAATATCCGAGCGCCATCCGCACTCGATCTTCAACATTTTGAGGCGCATCTGCTGGTAAAGATTGTATAGCAGTTTGGGCTTCCACGATACTATATCCAAGTGCCACAAGGGCATCGAGCACATCGCTGTTGATGTCGTCAAACGCGGAAACAGGCGCAGTATCCAGCCCAAATTTGAGTTTATCTTTGAGTTCGATCAGGATTTTCTGAGCAGTTTTTTTGCCAATACCGGGAACCCGTGTAAGAATTTCTGCCCGTTCGCCAACAACCGCATTACGTAAACTGTCCAGACTCAGGGTACTGAGGATTGCCAGTGCCAGTTTAGGGCCGACGCCGTTCACGCTGAGTAAAATGTCGAAGACTTCACGTTCATCAGTGGTTGCGAAACCAAACAGCGTTAGGGAATCCTCGCGGACAATAAGGGTTGTATGTAGGAAAGTTTCGCCAGTGGAGTCGACACGTTCCAGAGTAGGGAAGGGGACGAATACCCGGTAGCCGATTCCACCGGTAGTGATAATAACATGATCGCGTCCAGTTGCCGCGACTTTTCCCTGTATGCTGGCGATCATGAATATCCCTATTCCATCAATTGATTGTATTGTGAACTGTGAATATCAGTAATGGCAATAGCCAGTCCATCAGCGGCATCATCTGGTCGAGGTATTTCGTTTAGATTGAGCAGGATACGCACCATTTCCTGCATTTGTGGCTTTTGGGCGCCACCATATCCAACTAGTGATTGTTTGATGTTGTTTGGCTTGTATTCTGCTATGGGTAATCCGGCATTGGTCAGTGCCAGCAAGATAACACCTCGTCCCTGCGCCACAGTGATGGCTGTGGTCACATTCTTGGCAAAGAATAATTCTTCGACAGCTGCCCGATCAGGCTGATATTTTTCGATGAGTGCTGTGATACTATCGTAAATAATTTTCAGCCGTTCCCACATTGGCATCCCTGCTGGTGTGGTGATAACCCCATAGGCTATAGCATGAAGTGAACCTTCTTGGTTTTCTTCCACCAGACCATAGCCTATGGTTGCTGTGCCAGGGTCTATTCCCAGACTGATCATCAGGCAGTCTCTAAAGCAGCAATGACTTCATCCGAGATGAGTAAATTGGATGCGACCGATTGCACATCATCTAGTTCTTCTAACGAGTCGAGAAGACGCATATTCTGGAGGGCTTTTTCAATTGCCAGTTCACTCTCGTTCTTGGCTTCCCATCGCAGTTCTGATTCTTCGACCTCATATCCTGCTTCAGTTAGGGCATGCTCAACAGCGGCGAACATCTCACGCGGAGTATAAACTTCAACAACACCATCGTTATTTTCGACATCATCTGCGCCTGCTTCCGCAGCAGTCATAAACACGGCATCAAAGTCCAGATTTTCGCCCTTTAGGACAATGTGTCCCTTCTTTTCAAACTGCCAACCGACCGACCCCGCTGAAGCCAGACTGCCACCGGCACGATTGAAAACACGTTTTACTTCGGCCAGTGCCCGATTTTTATTATCTGTGAGGACATCCACAAGAAAAGCAACGCCCTCTGGCCCATAGCCTTCATAAGTGATTTCGTCCATTTCTACGCCATCACCACCGCCTGCGCCGCGCTGAATAGCACGTTCAATATTGTCTTTGGGCATGTTGTTGGCTTTAGCTTTGGTAATGGCAATTTTTAGTCTGGGATTGCCGTTTTCATCGCCGCCCCCTTCGCGCGCAGCCATCATGATATCGCGTGCCAGCCGGGTGAAAATTTTTCCACGTTTGGCATCTTCTGCCCCTTTTTTTCGTTTAATGGTTGACCATTTACTGTGCCCGGACATGCCGCTTACTCCCATAAACTCGCTGTAAAAATGTACGTTTTATTATACCTGAGCGCGGCAGACCCGTCGAGATGGGTGCGGCGGATGTTGTAATCCAGCTATGTTATAATGTGCGCCGTAAAAGACGTTCAAGTGTAAGGTTAAATTCGTGGCTGATTCGATTACCGCAACGGCTGAAATTCTGAAACACCCTCGTATGGATCCGCAGCGGCGTGCCTGGGGAATCTTGCTGTTGTCATTTGCCGCATTTTGTGTGATCTGTGTAGTGACCGGTGTTGGTGTAAGTTATTTCCTGTTTCAATCCACGGTGCCGCTCGAATCGACTCTGCGTGTTGGGCGCGGAACGGGCAGCATAACCGGACAAGCTATTTATACTGAACGTACCCTTTCCAATGGCGATGAATTGGCAACTGATCGCCAATCACAGGTTGTCCTCTTTTTTCGCGATAATCAGCGTGACGAGAAACTCATCGCAGCAGTGACGGTTAGAGGGGGCACATCACTGGTCGTGCGCCGGACGCAGCGCCCCCGTTTTGAATGGGGTTATGGTGTTTATGGAATTGAGTTGCGGAATTTGCGTGGTGAGGTCGATATTTTTGTGACCAAAGATTTAAGTCGTGAGTTTCGACTGACGGTTAGTACCGCGCAGGGTGATTTGATCGATTTAAGCACCAGCGGTCAGTATTTCATCAGCGCTTCGGATACCCGGTTACAGGTAATCAATCGGGAAGGGGCAATTTCGATAGTGCCCGCAAATCAGAACGAAGGGCGCAGTATTCCGGTGAATTCACAGGGCACAATCACTTATGAACTCGACTCCAGGCAGGTGACAGTGAGCGATGCTTATACCAACCTGCTGGCGAATAGCACCTTTCAGGATGTTAGTACTGTTGGGGATGATGGCGGGATTTCGCAAACACTGGCGTTATCATGGGCGTGTTCCAACCGTCAGGATGCATCACCGCGCGGCGATTACCATCCAGAAATTAAAGATGGTCGCTGGACGATGCGGTTGGTGCGTGGTGATGGGGCTACATCTAATGGTGAAACACGCTGTTTAAGTTATTTTGGGCAGGACCGACAGGATGTAAGCCAATACAATTATGTGGGCTTACGGACAACCTTTAACATCAATTTTCAGTCATTGGACACCTGTGGGCAGGCTGGTAGTGAATGTCCGCTCATGATTCAAATGGATTACCTCGATGAAAAAGGGGAGTTCCGCCGCTGGTTTCACGGTTTCTATTCACGTGATAATCCCCAGTCAAATTATCCCTTGCAATGTAACAGTTGCTTCCAGGAGCACGAAATTATCAATCCCCAATCGTGGTACACCTATGACAGTGGCAATTTGCTGAATCTGTTTCCGCCGGGTGAACGCCCGGTTTCAATTATCAATGTGCAGTTTTATGCATCTGGGCATGAGTATGATGTTTATATTGGGGAAGTTGCGTTGCTGGTTGGGAATACGGATGCTCTATCGTGAGGTTTACTTGAATGCCAGTTTGGCCTCCCGCATCGAAAACCAGCCAGGATTCCCAATGATAATGTGGTCAATCACCTGAATATCCAGTAATTGACCAGCAGCGATTAAATTTCGCGTAAATTCAATGTCTTCTGGCGAAGGGTCTGGATTGCCGGACGGGTGATTATGAACCAGAATAAATCCTGGACTGTTGCGGTTGATGGCTTCTCGAAAAATCTCGGCAGTGCGTAGAATTGAAGCATTCAATGTCCCAATATAAATCGGCGAGATGTGAATGACTCGCTGTCCGGTATCGACGAGAATAATTCTTACGTGTTCTTGTTGAAGATGACTCATATCCATCACAAGTCGTGCGGCGTCTGTTGCCGTCCGAACAACCGGACGTTCATCAGGTGGGCTGGTCATGAAACGGTGAGCCAGCTCAACTGTTGCAATAATCTGCATTGCCTTTGCTGCCCCTAATCCGGGAATTTGTTCCAGATCAGCCTGTGATGCTTGTGCTATTCCTTGTAGACCTTTAAAGTGGGCTAAAATCCGCTCTGCCATATGCAATACATTTTCGCTTGCCGTGCCTGTGCGAAGGATGATTGCCAGTAGTTCAGTTGTCGAGAGAGATTTTGCGCCGTAAGTCATCAATCGTTCACGAGGGCGTTCGCTCTGGGGGAGATCGTGGAGCGAACGTTTCGTTTTAGATGGGTCGGCTGACATCTGGATGTGGCTTTCAGGGTAAGATTTCACTGCTTTGATTGTATCATAAGCGCAAGTGGCGCAGCCCTAATCCGACTGCTATACTGACTTTTAGACATCTGATTTTGCGGGAGTTTGCAGCATGAACGATGTACTCGCTGGCCTGGGATTATCCGATGATACCATTGTGCTTATCACAATTTATGGTGTTGTTGTTTTGGCGGCATTCTGGTTGGCGATGATTATCTGGGCTTATCGGGATATGCGCGCCCGTTCGCGGGATACGCTGGCACAGATTGGTGTAGCCTTTATGGTGGCGGTCTTGACCGTGCCGGGGCTGCTCATCTATCTGTTTTTGCGTCCTCGTGAGACATTAGGGGAAGCCTACGAACGGTCGTTGGAAGAAGAAGCATTGCTTCAGGAAATTGAAGAGAAACCAACCTGTCCGGGATGCGGCCAACGTATTCAGGAAAATTGGCAGGCTTGCCCAAATTGTTTCACGCGATTGAAGAAATCCTGTGTTCACTGCCGTCAAATGCTCGAACTTTCGTGGCAGCTTTGCCCATACTGCACAACACCCCAACCCGCCCATACTGCCGAACAACATGCCGGGGTGCTTCGTCAGGTGCGTCCGGCAAGTGTTCCAGAAGAACCGCGATCTGTGCGGGGGAATAACACGCGCACGGCTGAAGCACTGGAATTCGTCGAAGGGGACGAATACTAATGTGCGTGCGCGTGTTCATAAGGACAATTGATTAGAATTCGGAACTTTCCCCGACGGTGTGAATTTTCAGGAAATTAGTCTGTCCCCCAATGCCGAACGGAACACCTGCGATGATGATAAGGCTGTCGCCGCGCACTACGAGATTCTCATCCAGTGCCGCTTTTATGACAGTGGAAATCATCTCATCAATGGTATGAAACTCAGGGATGAGAAGCGGTTGAACACCCCAAACCAGTGCCATTCGATGATAGGTGAGTTCGTTTGGTGTTACACAGAGAATTGGCGTTCTGGGGCGTTCCTTCGCCACCCGGCGCGCTGTGTAACCCGTCAATGTTGAAGTCACAATGGCCTTTGATCCAAGTGCTTCTGCAATCTGGCAGGTTGACTGGCTGATTGCGTCGGAAATTGCTTCGTGGCCCTCTGCATTTGGTTTATAGATCTGGTTTGGCCCGGTGCGGTTAGCCCAAACACTTTGTTCAGCAATCACTGCAATGCGAGCCATGGTCTCAACCGCTGTAACTGGATACTTGCCTGCCGCGGTTTCGTTGCTCAACATGACCGCATCCGTGCCATCCAGAATAGCGTTATACACATCGCTGGCTTCCGCACGTGTTGGTCGTGGATTATCGACCATCGAATTGAGCATCTGTGTCGCAGTGATGACCGGTTTGCTGGCGACATTGCAAAGCTGGATGATGCGTTTCTGATGAAACGGAACTTCTTCTGCCGGGGTTTCCACGCCTAGGTCACCACGCGCAACCATGATCGCATCCGAAACAGCGATAATGCTTTCGATATTTTCCAGCGCCTCATGTTTTTCGATCTTGGCGACAACCGCTACTTCTCCACCCAGATGCCGCAGCAACCAGCGCATTTCGCGGATGTCTTCTTCCGAGCGAACAAAAGACATTGCCAGATATTCGGTTTCCTTCTTGAGAGCAAACTCGATATCCTGACGGTCTTTTTCAGTGATCGCCGAGAGTGAAAGTCGGGCTGTGGGTGCCATTACCCCTTTACGGGAACTCAGAGGGCCGCCTACCACAACCTCACACACCAGACCATTAGATATGGTTTGGACAACTATAAGTTCCAGATTGCCATCATCCAGAAGAAGCTGCATTCCGCTTTTGATGTCGCGTACAAATTCTGGATGGGGCAGGGAGATCAAGCCATTCTCGCCGGGTACTTTATCCAGCGTGAATGTAACCCGATCTCCCTTGTTGAGCATAAGGGGTTCGTTGGCGACTTTGCCAATACGGATTTTCGGCCCCTGAATGTCGCACAGGATTGCAATTACGGCGTTTTCTTCACGAGCGATGCGGCGAACACGGTCAATCGTCTCCCCATGTGTGTCATGGTCGCCATGTGAGAAGTTAATGCGTGCCACGTTCATGCCGCCGCGAATCATCTGGCGAATAATTTCTTCATCGCGAGATGCTGGGCCAATAGTGGCGACAATTTTTGTCCGTTTGTCATTGATGTTCTTAGCCAACTGAATTCCCTTTCGTTTTGTTCGCCGCTTTAACCGTTAGATTTTCAGATTGGTAAAGGCTTTAATGCCTGGGTAGATGGCAGCGCTGCCCAGATCATCTTCAATACGCAGCAGTTGATTGAATTTGGCAACACGATCTGAACGGGCTGGCGCGCCGGTTTTGATTTGTCCAGCATTCATGGCAACCGCCAGGTCAGCAATCGTGCTGTCTTCAGTTTCACCGCTGCGATGGCTGGCAACAACTGTCCAGCCGTGACGCTGGCTCAATTGGCTGGCAGCCATTGCTTCGGTCAATGTGCCAATTTGGTTGACCTTGCACAGCAGGGAATTCGCTGCTTTTTCACGGATGGCACGCTCGACGCGATCAACATTCGTCACCAACAGATCATCACCAACGATTTGAACCCGATCACCAATACGGGCAACCAGTCTTGACCAGTTTTCCCAGTCATCCTGTGCCAGCCCGTCTTCCAGTGAAATGATCGGATAGCGCGCTGCCCAATCCGCCCAGAATTCGACCATTTCTTCGCCTGTCAGCACACGACCTTCGATTTCCAGATGGTATTTGCCATCCTTGTAGAGTTCTGAGGTAGCAGGATCAAGCGCGATACGAATCTGCTCTCCGGGTGTATAACCAGCCTGTTGGATGGCTTCTATAATCACGTCAAGTGCGGCTTGGTTTGAACCTAAACTGGGCGCAAAGCCACCTTCGTCACCAACGGTGGTGCTGTGCCCCTTTTTATGAAGGATTTTCTTGAGGGTGTGATAAATCTCCACACCCCAGCGCAAAGCCTCGCGGAAACTGGGAGCACCCACTGGCATCACCATAAATTCCTGAAAATCGGTACTGCCGACCGCGTGTTTGCCTCCATTCATAATGTTCATCATAGGCACGGGCAGGATATGGGCATGGACGCCGCCAAGATAGGAGTACAACGGCATATCAAAGCTGTCAGCCGCTGCCCGGGCAACTGCCAGCGATACACCGAGGATCGCGTTTGCACCCAGATTCGACTTTGTAGGGGTGCCATCAAGTTCCAGTAAACGATCATCAACCGCCTTTTGGGTGATTGGCATTCCCGTCAGTGCTTCTGCAATCGGCCCATTGACCGACTGGACAGCCTTTAAAACCCCTTTTCCGTCATAGCGTTTCTTGTCGCCATCGCGGAGTTCCAGTGCTTCATGTTCGCCAGTGGATGCGCCGCTGGGAACCATCGCGCGACCAAACGCCCCATCCATAAGGTGGACTTCAACTTCAATAGTTGGATTGCCACGTGAGTCTAGGATTTCGCGCGCATAGATGTGCTCAATGATTGACATAGTGTTTCTCCTGTGTTGATTTACAAACACTTAAAAGCGTTGTATGTAACGCTTGAGTTGGATTGGCCTGAGAATTGCCGCCCCTAATGATATACCCATTTCGCCTGCACGTCATGTCGAAAATATGAAAATCAAGAACAAAATCAGGACACCAAATAAGCGAAACGTTAAACGTAATATAACCTGTTCCTGCCTGTTTATCAGGTGTGAAATGCCCTCAGACTAACACTCCCCCACTAGTTCCAGTAAAATAACATCTATTGTTCGCCCAAAATCGATTTTAGGAAAGACCTATGCCTGCCCGGCGTACCGTTTACCTCGACTATTCAGCTTCGACTCCTGCTGATCCGCGTGTAGTGGAAGCCATGCTGCCTTATTTTGCTGAGGTGTATGGTAATCCATCATCGATGCATGGTTTTGGTCGCAAGGCTGAGGCAGCGGTTGAGTCTGCGCGCGAAACGATTGCGGGTGTATTCAATTGCAAGCCATCCGAAGTCGTCTTCACAAGTGGTGGCTCAGAAAGCGATAATCTCGCGATTCGAGGGGTAGCTTGGGCAGCACGACAGCATGGTAAGGGACAACATCTGATTACAACACCGATTGAACATGCGGCGGTCATCAAAACCATTCAGCAGTTGACCACAATCATGGATTTCCAGGATACTATTTTGCCTGTGAATCGATTTGGAGCAGTTTCGGTTGAAGATTTTATTCAGTCAATTCGGAATAACACCACTCTCGCAACGGTCATATATGCCAACAATGAAGTGGGTACTGTTCAGCCAATATCACAATTGGGAGCAGCGGCAAAAGCTCAGGAGATATTGTTGCATACCGATGCTGTTCAGGCCGCAGGTCAGTTGTCCCTTGATGTAATGGCCCTTGGGGTTGATATATTGAGTATCTCTGCCCACAAATTCTATGGCCCGAAAGGGGTAGGGGCACTGTACATGCGGGAAGGGATTGATCTGGTTCCAAACCAAAGTGGTGGAAGCCATGAAGAAAATCGCCGCGCTGGAACGCATAATGTGCCATTTATTGTCGGAATGGCAAAGGCATTGGAACTGGCTTATGAAGAACTTCCAATTCATGTTGACCATTATCAGAAACGTCGTAACCAACTGATTGATGGTGTTCTCCATCGTGTGCCGGGTTGTATATTGACAGGGCATCCTGAACAGCGGCTTCCCAGTCATGCCAGCTTTATAATTGAAGGCGTGGAAAGCAATACATTGCTTATGCATTTGGATATGCGAGGTATAGCTGCCAGTGGTGGCTCTGCCTGCAAAACCGGAAATCCCGAACCGACTGAAGTGCTCTTGGCAATGGACTATACACCGAAAGAAGCACTGGGTAGTTTGCGCCTAACGGTTGGGCGTCAAACGACCGAATCAGATATTGACTATGCAATTGATGTGCTGGTTGAAGTCGTTGAAAAAGTGCGTAAATTGAATAGCGAGATGGTACTGTGAGTAATAAAGCGGATATTCGGGTTGTGGTTGCGATGAGTGGCGGGGTGGATAGCTCGGTTGCGGCGGCCCTGTTGGTGGAACAGGGTTATGATGTAGTCGGGATGATGATGCGCCTTTGGTCTGAGGAAACAATGGCTGGGGGAGCACATAACCGCTGCTGTACACCTGACCAGATGTCTGATGCACGTCGGATTGCGGCTAAACTGGGTATTCCTTTTTATGTGCTGGACACAAAAGAAGTTTTTCGGAACACAATTGTAGAGTTTTTTATCGACCAGCATCGTCAGGGTGTTACACCGAATCCCTGCTTGGAATGTAACCGCCAGATTCGGTTTCAATTTCTGCAACAAAATGCGCTGGCACTAGATGCGGACTATCTGGCAACCGGGCATTATGCACGAGTGGCACAAGCCGAGGATGGGCGTTACTTGCTTAAAAAGGCAGTGGATGATCATAAGGATCAGAGCTATGTATTGAGTGTATTAGGCCAACAGCAATTGGCACATGCTTTGTTTCCAGTTGGTGAGTACCCAAAGGCGGAAGTGCGAAAACTCGCTGAGAAGTTTGGACTTCCAACCGCCAGTAAGAAAGATAGTCAGGATTTATGCTTCATTGGGGACAATAACTATCGCCGTTTTCTGAGCGATCATGCGCCCGATGTGATGGCTGATGGGCCAATCGTTAGTCGCAATGGTGAGGTTCTGGGGGAACATAACGGCATTGTGAATTACACTATTGGGCAACGTAAGGGATTGGGTGTTAACAGCCATGAGCCATTATACGTAGTTGGCATCAATCCGCAGGAAAACTCAGTAATAGTTGGAACTGCTGATGAATTGGGACGAGATCATCTGACAGCCAAACGGGTGAATTGGGTGAGTGGTGAGGCACCATCCGGGCTGTTTCAGGCACAGGTCAAAATTCGCTATAAGGCATCTGCTGTACCTGCTTGGATTGAAGCTTTACCTGATTCTCGTATGTCGGTACAGTTTGATGCATCATTGCGTGATATCACTCCAGGGCAGGGTGCGGTCGTTTACGATGGCGATGTTGTGCTTGGTGGTGGAATTATCGAGCGTCCATCTCATCAAGTTGCTTAAGGTGAAAAGCCCGCTACATCTGTCTAATACCCGACGAGCAGGATTCGTACCTGACTGCTGAACAGAAGCATGATAGCTGTCCCTAGTACGATGTAGGGGCCATAGGGTAAGGCGGTAAACATGTTATAACGTTTTCCAGCTAACCGTTGTCCAACTAGATAAATGAGTGCCCCAAGGGCTCCGAGAAATATAGTGATGAACATAGCAAAAATGATAGCTTCCAGACCTAGCATAAGCCCGCTGAGTGTTGCCATCATCACATCTCCATAACCAAATGCGACTTCTGTGATATTTCGCCCCTGAAGCTGATTAGCAACATATACATACAGTATTCCGCCTACATACAGCAGGAAAAATGTCCCGAAACCCACCGCACCACCCAATAGGGCGCGTTGCAAGTTTGGTTCATGTTGCACTGGTGTGATGATTGCATCCAGAACAGCCAGTATGGATGATGGAATGATTACCGAAAACAGAATTAATTTGTGCTCAATGTCTATGACCGTAATAAGCACAAAAATTCCCATGTAGACTAGCCAGAAAACAAGTTGTGTGCTGCTAACATCCGGAGTGCCACTTTTGGTGATTGTTGTTAAGAGCATGGCACAAATGGTTGCGATTTCTGTCAGTGGGTAGCGCCAGGAAAGCTTTACCCCACTCGGCGATGCGCGCAGGTTGAGTAAAAAGGCAGTTATTCCAAGCCATGCCCCAATAGGCCGAGGGGTGCCATCTGGATAACGGGGTAAACCTGGACGACGGTAGTGGGGCAAATCATCGGCTAAGGCATTGACAATGCCACCTGTAACCAGACCAATAATCATGACGAGAATGGATGTGATAAGCATAGACTTGGACTGAACTTTCTTTAAGGCACGGATGTGATAATAATAGGTGCTGGCGGAAGCAACGATAAAGATAAAATTATCATAAACGCAAAAGCAATTGCTACTGCCATAATTATTGCTATCCGTTGCACTTGGGAGAACGATGGTTCAGCCTGAAATGGTATCTGATTACCTATATATAGATCAACAGGTGTAACTTTATCCCATTGAATCGACCAAGCCGCAAAACTTGGTTCCCGTCGAAGACCAATGATTAAATAAGGGACATCATCATAAGTCACCTGTTTAATATCAGTTGGTGACGGAATGGGGTCACCAGTTGGGTGTGAGTGATAAAAAGCCAGTAGCGATAGACCCTCGCGCTGGAGTTGAAAGAAAACTTCTGAAAATGCACAGTCATCGATATGATAGTTCTGTTGTGGATTATCGGCGATGTTGGGTAGGGGAATGACTTTTGACGTTCGCTGATTAAGCCCGGCAATTATTCCACACACTTCGCATGGGGATGCATCAAGGGCATGTTGCTGAATGGTTTGTGCATGTTCACGACTTAACCAGAGGTACATAAGGGTATCTCGTTAGCTTTCACCATCGGGAATAACGAATGTTTCAATTCGCTGATCATGGGGGGGATTGCGTGTGTCGTAGAATAAATCAACCGTCAGTGTGTAAATGCCCGCTGGATCACTCACATTGCGGATGTGGAGTGTAAATTCCATATTATGATGCATAGTTTCGATGATGTTGAGTTCGCTGACGATCTGATCTTCTTCATTATGGGCAACCAGCAGTAGATTGGGGCGTTCCATAAAAGGAGTGATAACAACATTAATGTGAACCCGAAATCGATCCGGGTAGGGTGTAATGATTACTTCTTCGATATGCACCTTGTCTTTGGGAAGAGGGGCGCGGTCAGTTGGGAAAATTGGAATTTCCATAGGTACGTTATTGGCCTGATATGAGTTTTTCGAGTGTCTGCATTGCTATCGAAAATTGAGGGGCCGGGACCAGGATGTGGTCGCGCGAGAAAGCAGCGATAGGTAGAATGGACACGCCATTTGAAGCTAAAGCTGTGCTTATTCGTGCCATAAAGCCAATCAGATCCATGTCCAGCTCAATATCTAATGTGATGAGTCTGTATAATTTTTCTGCTGTATCGTGTTTATGCAAGCGTTTTGCGAAGTCACCTATTGCTTCATTAGGGATAATCAGGGTAACTTCATTTTTGTCTACCACAAGTGTACAGAAAGGCTCGCTAATTTCTGCAATGATCCCTGCGGCTACCATGATGGCGGTAGCAGGTAGATGCAATACAGCATAATCTGTTTCATCAGTATATAGCTTTGTCTGGGCAAGCACTTGCTCAACTGTTTGCATGAAATTGCCACTCTCTACTCATCGAACTGGTAGGTGGCTTCAGCATAATAGCGAACGTGCCGATTTTCCAGTTTGTGTTGTGTCCATCTAGCGAGTTGAAGATTTTTCTCGCTTAGCCGCATGTTTGGGTCACGTAATGCATCGAGAGGATAATTTAGTCGGAGGGCACGCCCGTGAATGATGTGACGGCTGATTCCCGGTGGTAGATAGGCTTTGTAACGGGCGGCGGCGATGATATCGCTTGGCTGATAATCAGGAAAGGCTATAAGGGCAATGGATGTTGGGTATAGCGGCCAAATATCATCAGGTTCAGTGAGTGCCGTCCGGTGCAGGGTAGCGTTACGTTGATAAACTGCTACAACTTTGCGTAGAGCCGCATTCCGTTCATGTGTATTTTCTACTGCTGTCCGTATTGCCATAATACGACCATCTTTGAAAATAATATGAGCGATAGCATCTATGTTCTGGCCATCAATTATTTCTATGTCAGGAATCTTGTTGAGATGGGAAAGAAATATTGTTGCTTCCCAGTCGCACACTAAATGCCGCCAGGTTTTGAGTTCTACGTAGCCACCTTCGTATGCGGCCACCTGCACCAAAATATGTGGATAGCCCAAATGGGAGAAGGCATGGAAGCGATTTGCGCCATCCAGAACAACATATTGGCTTGCACCCATTTGGCTGACAATCGGCGGGTTGATAACGATTGCTTCCGTTTGGAGACGTTCGATTAATGGTAATGAACGCTGGGAATCATGTTCTTCATGGGGACGTAAACTATCGGTCAGGACAATACGCAGATCAGGTGGTGGTGCGTCGTTTGGTGTGTGCGACATGGGTGATGTCCTAGTTGAACGGTGCCGAATTGGCTAATCGTAGATTATCATGAACCAAGTGATCGGACAATTGCTACAAAGATGCGTGTTGAAGTTGCACAAAAATTAGGAGAAATCAATATGGGAGCATCTGAGCAGGGCGCAAACGCTACACAAGGGCGATGGTTGACCATTCCGCGGACGCTTTGTTTTGTGACGAATGGCGATGATGTGCTCTTAATGAAACGGTCACCTCATAAGCGGATATTCCCGAATCGTTATAATGGAGTTGGTGGTCATATTGAGCGAGACGAAGAGCCTTTAGGTAGTGCAAAACGAGAGATTTTCGAAGAAACAGGACTAAATGTTCGCAACTTATGGTTGCGAGCAATTTACAATATTGACGCGAATCAGACGACAGGCATTGTGTTGTTTGTGTTCACCGCAATCAGCGATAGTCGGATAGTGGTTGCTAATGATGAAGGCACATTGTATTGGATTCCGAAAAATCAGGCACACCAATTTGATCTGGTAGAAGATTTACCGTTTATTTTGCCTCGTATCTTGGAAATGAAACCGATGGATCATCCTCTATTTGTGCATGTCAGCTACGATAGTGATGATTGTATTCGGATGCGATTTGCAGAGTAGGTCTGATGCATAATGTTTATTGGGCTTAGCGGATTGATAGTAGCGGCGTTGTTGTTCAACCTGGAACTCGCACGATATAATTATCACGGATTTTTTCATGGTGCGTCCGTGATTTTGGTGCAGGTTGGTTTGGCTATGGCTATCGTCATTAGGCGGCTTTAATAAAATATGTTGCGCTCTACCTCAGTTTGCCCATCTTCGAGTATTGATAATGGATAATATTCAACCTTTCCAGGTTAGGTTCCTCCCACCCATGTGATTGGTCATTGAATGTCTGAACAAAAACTGAAATCTACTCCGTCCACACTATTTACTTTACCATCAGGGCCTCAAAAGATTGTGCACCGGGCAGGATGTTTCATTGGATTAGCATTCTGGATCATTTTGCTTCTTACCCCCTGTTTCTGCTTGACGCTGGCTTCACAGGGCGAAATTACTATCAACTTGGGTGACGTTCCAGGACAGTCATTACGGATATGGTTGATCAACGAATCGCGTGAACGCGGTATTGCAATTGCGCATCCTACGCTGCATTTATTAGGAAATGCCAACAATGTCTGTCTCCAGACTGATGTGAGTTTTGTATTATGGATGGGACAGGGGACTACAACACGTTACTGCGATTGTTATGCATATAATGGCAATCAATGGACATTAACAACAACTTATTCGGATGTTTGTCCTTCTTCCGAATAGCTTGATTTTTATCTGCCAGTCGAAAATTTGGAGTTCATGATGGAATTTTTGCAGAATGTCGATATAGGTACAATGCTTCTACTGGCAATAGGCTGTGTTTTTTTATGTGTTGTTGGTCTACTGGTCATGTTTGGTCTGCAACTGATTGGAACGACTTTGACGACATTCTTGGGAATTTTTGAGTTTTTCGGCAGTATTATTGGTGGTGGCCCGGCCGCATGGTGTGGCTGTTTGGTGTTTTTGTTCATTTGTGGTGGGATTGCAACTCTGGTATGGGTTATCACCAGTTGTAATGCGAATCCCTATGCGATGAATTTTTGTCAGTTATTCTGATCTAAACGGGACAAGCTGTCTTGATCAGCAACTTGTCCTTCGTTCCAATAGTGAGCGCTAGGCTGGGGTGGGTGCTGGGCCTAAAGATTTGCCGAGCTTATTATCGTCTGATTGCTGTTTCGAATCAGTAGGCGTGGAACGGGTTGATGTTGCTGTAGTAGGGGGAAGCTTTTCTGTAGAGGAAGCGGATGTTAAGCCGTTCATCAACACCAAAAATTCATCAGCATCAATGGTTTCTACTTCCAGCAATCGCTGCGCTAATGTATCGAGTTTAGCTCGATTTTCATTTAATAGTCGCTTGGCCTCATCATAGGCATTTGTAATGAGCAAACGTACTTCAGCATCGATTTCCTCTGCGATAGCTTCGCTGTAATCACGTTGTTCGGAAATTTCACGTCCTAGAAAAATCATCTCTTCCTTTTGTCCAAACATCATGGGACCAAGTTTGTCGCTCATCCCAAAACGTTTGACCATTGCGCGGGCAATTCGGGTCACTTGCTCAAGGTCACTTGCTGCCCCTGTTGTAATCTCGCTAAAGACAATTTCTTCTGCTGCCCGCCCTCCCAATGCCATGATGAGTTGGTTTTTCATTCGTGAACGGCTGACATAGCCGATGTCCTGTTCAGGAATGAATAGTGTGGAACCACCACTCATGCCTCTTGGAATAATAGTCACTTTGCGGACTGGATCGCTGTGAGGAAGCAGATAACCAGCGAGAGCATGACCAGCCTCATGATAAGCTGTAATGTTTTGCTCCTGTTTGTTGATAACTCGGCTTTTGCGCTCAGGCCCTAACAATGCGCGCTCAATAGCTTCTTGAAAGTCACGGTCATTGATGGTTTTTTTGTTTTTGCGGGCTGCCAGGATAGCCGCTTCATTGACCATATTTTCAATATCTGCCCCTACAAATCCAGGTGTTACTTTGGCAAGGATATTCAGATCAACATCAGAGGCCAAAGGTTTGCCTCGCACATGGACTTTTAAAATCGCCTCGCGTCCCTTTACATCGGGATGATCCAGTACGACACGGCGATCAAAACGACCAGGACGAGTGAGTGCAGGATCGAGAATATCTGGTCGATTTGTAGCAGCAACGACTATAATATTTGTGTCAGTATCGAATCCATCCATCTCGACGAGAATCTGATTCAGGGTTTGTTCGCGTTCATCGTGGCTGCCGCCTAAACCCGCACCGCGCTGGCGTCCGACGGCATCAATTTCGTCAATGAAAATGATACATGGGCTGTGACGTTTGGCCTGATTGAACAAGTCACGAACACGCGATGCTCCAACACCGACGAACATTTCGACGAATTCTGAGCCAGAGATACTGAAGAATGGTGCTCCAGCCTCCCCCGCAACTGCTTTCGCTAGAAGCGTTTTGCCCGTACCAGGGCTACCAATGAGCAGTACCCCTTTAGGAATGCGTGCGCCAAGCTGGATGAACTTCTCAGGTTCTTTAAGAAATTCGACAACCTCTGCTAATTCTTCTTTAGCCTCCTCAGCACCTGCAACATCTTCAAATGTGATATTAGGCTGATCGCTGCTGAACATGCGTGCCCGGCTTTTGCCAAACGCCATTGCCTGATTGTTACTGCCTTGAGCCTGACGGAGCATGAAGAAAATCAATCCACCAATCAACAGAAATGGTAGTAATGTGGCAAGTAAACTCAGACCTAGTGCAGGCCAGTTACTTGGCTCGTCGAATGACCAATTAATTTTGTTGATCTGATCACTCGTCACACCAAATTGAAGCAGTTGTTCTTGGGCAGTGGATTCTGTCGCTTTTGAAGTAGCGGATACGACCCGATCAGAGAATGTGATGGTGAGACGATCACCAATTACTCGAATACTGGCAACATCACCTTCTTTTACCCGCCGTACTAACTCAGTAAATTGTATTTCACTAGATTGCGGGTTGCTGCCATTGAAGAAAAGCAGAATAACAGCCAATATCAGACCAATGATAAAGACGTAAAGCAGCACATTTCGTGTCCGGAGATTATTCATTTTGTGCCTCCCCAGGAATCTTTCGCGTGAGCAGTGTGGATCGTAATTGATGGAATGGCAACTCAAGCGGTTTCTTGCTCATATAATCCGATTATTATACAGTTTATGGTTGCAAACTCACAGGATGAGCATTAGGCGCAATGAAATTATCTGGACAACTCTCATTTTCGACCCAATACTCGCGGTACAATAACACGGCTTTCAAGGGAATAGAAATAAACTCAGTTCAGCAGCTCAACGAATGAATTAAGCGTGAAGCCGACTTTTGCAAGATGTGGTTACGGAGGTTAGCCGTATTGTCGTTGGTCAGGAACAGCTTATCAATCGGATTTTGATTGCATTGTTATCTAACGGGCATATTCTGATTGAAGGTGTTCCTGGACTTGCTAAAACACTTGTTGTCAGAGCCTTAGCGTCAACGATCAGTGCCAATTCCAGCGTATTCAGTTCACGCCAGATTTACTTCCTCCTGATCTTATTGGTACCCAAATTTATAATCCCGCACAGGTGAATTTTCCTCACGCCCCGGGCCGATTTTTGGTAACATTGTTCTCGCAGATGAGATCAATCGTGCCCCGGCAAAAGTACAATCTGCTTTGTTAGAAGCAATGGAGGAGCGGCAGGTTACATTTGGTGGTCAAACATATGCTCTTCAACCCCCTTTTGTTGTTTTGGCTACTCAAAACCCGATTGAACAAGAAGGAACATATCCGCTACCAGAAGCTCAGCTTGACCGTTTTATGCTCAAAGTGATTGTCAAGTATCCTGATCGGGCGGAAGAAAGGGTCATTATGGATCGGATGTCAGGTGAACCACTGCCCGCCCCAAATGAAGATTATCTTGAATTATTTAAACTGCACTCAGTCATAGAAGTTAATCTGGTAGAGGTGCGAGGTAAGTGGATGTGGTTTGAAGTTGCAGACGGTCGTCAGGGGTGGATACCAGAAAGTGCTCTTGAAGTTATAAATCAATGACAGGCGCGTTAGATCGACGCGCCTGTATGACCAGTGTTTTACTTGAGCAAACCGGGGATTTGTTCGGGATTGTCAGCAACTTTAGCGCCTGCATCAAGCAATGCATTGATTTTTTCGGTTGCTGTACCTTCACCACCTTCAATAATTGCGCCTGCATGTCCCATACGGGTGCCGGGCGGGGCACTCTTGCCCGCGATGAATGCCGCAACTGGTTTGGTCATGTGTGCCTTAATGAATTCAGCAGCATCAACTTCGGCACGTCCACCTATCTCACCGATCAGAACCACTTTTTCGGTTTCTGGATCGTCTTCGAACATCCGAAGTACATCAACGAAGTTTGTGCCAATTACTGGGTCGCCACCAATCCCAATGCAGGTAGATTGTCCCATCCCAGCTTGGGAGAGGGCAAATACGACTTCATAAGTCAGTGTACCACTCTTAGAAACAACCCCAACGTTTCCTGGTTGAGCAATGTAGCCCGGCATAATACCAACCTTAGCCTGTCCCGGGGTAAGTAATCCTGGACAATTAGGGCCGACAAGACGGCTCTTGCTCTGTGCAACATGAGCATATACCCGCATCATGTCCAGAATGGGCACACCTTCGGTAATACAGACGATCAATTCCATGCCACCATCGACCGCCTCATAAATTGCGTCGGGGGCAAAGGCTGCTGGTGCATAGATGATGCTGGCATTTGCTCCTGTAGCGTCAATCGCTTTTTTCACAGTATCAAAAACGGGTTTGCCATGAACCCATTCACCACCCTTGCCAGGGGTTACGCCACCGACAACATTGGTGCCATATTCGATCATTTGCTTGGTATGAAAACTACCTTCACGCCCTGTGATACCTTGAACCAAGAGGCGTGTGTTCTTATCTGCCAGGATTGCCATTATTTCGCTCCTCGTGCAGCTTCGACTGCTTTCTTGGCTGCTTCTGTCAATGTTGCTGCACTGGATAGATTAGGGATTGTTGCTGAGTCAATGATAGCGCGTCCCTCTTCGGCGTTAGTCCCTGCTAAACGGATCACCATTGGAACGGTAGTTTTGACTTCATCCAGTGCCTGCAAAATACCACGCGCAACTTCATCGCAGCGTGTGATACCTCCGAAGATATTGAAAAGAACGGATTTTACATTGGGATCAGCCAGGATAATGCGTAAGGCCGCTGCGACTTTATTTGCCTGTGCTCCCCCGCCAATGTCCAGAAAGTTAGCTGGGCCGATTTCATCACCGCCGTACAGCTTGGTCATATCCATTGTTGTCATGGCGAGCCCCGCGCCATTGACCATACACCCAATCTGGCCGTTGAGCTTTACATAGCTAATACCTGCTGCCCGCGCCTGGGTTTCCTCTTTTGGCTCAGCATCAGTATCACGCATTTCAGCCAGATCAACATGGCGGTAGAGCGAATTGTCGTCAATAATCATCTTGCCATCAAGTGCAAGTAATTGATTTTCTTTGGTGATAACCAGTGGGTTGATTTCCGCTAGTACAGCATCGCTCGCCAAGAAGCATTTATAGAGGCTACTGGCAATTTTGGAGAATAATTTCCAGTGTTCGTGGGGAAGGTTTATTCCGCTTGCAAGGTTGCGTGCCTGATAATCCAGGAGGCCGAGGAAAGGGTCGATATGTTCGCGGATAATAGCTTCAGGCTTTTCTTTAGCAACGATTTCGATCTCAACACCACCTTCTGATGAGGCCATAATGACTGGTTTGCCAGCTGCCCGATCATTGGTAATGCCAAGATAAATCTCGCTGGCGATGTTAGAAGCTGGATCAACCAGCACTTTGCGGACAATTAATCCTTTGATGTTCATGCCCAGTATAGAGTTGGCGACCTGTTCAGCTTGCTCAGGTGTTTGAGCAACTTTAATGCCGCCTGCTTTGCCACGACCACCAACGAGTACCTGGGATTTTACTACTACTGGGCCGCCTAATTCGCGGGCAACTTCATAGACTTCCTGCGGTGTGGTAGCTGTTTTGCCATGCGGGACGGGAATGCCAAATTCGGCAAACCGGAATTTCGATTGATATTCGTGTAGATTCACGGATTGACCTCCGACTACAACGTGATTATAGAGAAACAAATGCTTCTGATGAGTATACATCGGCTTAGGGCGTGTCACTAGGAAAGGATTGCGATGATAATGGATTCTCATCAGGCAAGAATTGTTAAAACATTTATAGACACAGCGAAATTCCTTATGGTAGACTGAGTTTGTACTTATCTGGCAGGCCATTCATGGTGGAGGCAATGGGGATTATGGCATCAGTCCGTGTCGTGTGCATTGAAGATGAACCTGAGATGATTGATCTCGTTAGACTGATCCTTTCCCGTGAAGGGTTTGAGGTGGTTGGTGCGCCGGGTGGAATGGAGGGTTTGCAGATGGTTGAAGATTTGCAGCCCAAACTCGTTTTGCTAGATTTGATGATGCCCGATATGGATGGCTGGGAAGTGTATCAGCGGCTGAAAGCCAACCAACACACGAATCATATTCCTGTAATTGTGGTTACAGCACGTGCTCAGAGCATCGATAAAGTGCTGGGATTGCACATTGCGAAGGTTGACGATTACATTACCAAGCCATTTGGACCGGCAGAGCTATTGAAAAGCGTATCCAAAGTGCTTTCCAAAAAAGCCTGATTCAATTGTTTAATTTCTTATTGCTTGTGAAGCAATGGTGGCGAGTAAATTGGCTCGCCTTTTGTTTTCAATTGTCCCGATATGCTATCATCAACGTTAAGTTCAAAACCATTTGGCCGGATTTGCACAAAACTTATATACTTCATGTGTGCATCATGCTACTGGTTCGGCGCTTAGACACGAACCAATCTGGGGAGTCGCCATGAAAAAGCTACTTTTACAATCTGTTTTTATTGTTATGTGTTTGTTGCTGGTTGCTTGGGCGCCAGTATATGCTCAGGGTCAGAACCTTCTGGTTAACCCTGGCTTTGAGAAGCCATTCCAGACACAGAGCCAGACTGTTCAGTTGGCACAGGGTTGGTCTTCCTGGTTTATTAGCGGCGGGCAATCGCTTTCAGAGAATGTCGAACCTCAATATTATCCTGCTTCGGACGTCAGCAATGGGTTGGGTATTCCGCGTATTCGTAGCGGAACAGATGCTCAACAGTATCACACTTTTTTTGCTACTCACGATGGCGGTGTTTTCCAGCGAGTCACAGGTGTTGCATCTGGCGCTGAACTGCGTTTCAGGGCTTATGTTTATGTCTGGTCAAGTTCATTTGATGATGTGAATCTTAGTGAAAATGATGGTGGGGTAGTTGTACAGGTTGGTATTGATCCAGCCGGCGGTACGGATGGCACCAGTAGTAGCATTGTGTGGTCAACTGGGGTCGTGCAATATGATGCTTACAATGAGTACACAGTTACATCTATCCCTTCCGGTAATGCAGTGACTGTTTTTGTTCGTTCAACAGTCAGCACACCTGTCAAAAGCAGCAACATTTATATTGATGATGCGTCGCTTACACTGGCAACAGGAACAGTTTCTACTTCAACGCCGTTGTCTACTTCAACCCCTGTGGCAACGAACACATCGATTCCTACGAACACACCAGTTCCTACAAATACTCCTGTCCCTACTCAAACTGTTTCAGTGCCAACAGCTTCCCCCACTGACCCTGATCTAGGGATTGTGTTGACCAATACACCTGTTTCGGTTGCAACCAATACGCCGTTGCCGACGAATACCGTGGTGGTAGCCACATTCACCCCACAGCCAACATTTACACCCTTATCAACTCTGACTCCACAGCCAACATTCACACCTTTAGCAACATTCACACCAACTCAGGAAATCATTATTCCTGCGACGGCAACTGTATCTCTGCCGACAGCTACGCCGACGGGTCAGATCAACGATCAATTTCCGGGACGGGTAATTCATGTTGTGCGGCCTGGTGATACTGTAGTGGAATTGGCTCGGATTTATGGAAGCACAATTGATGCGGTCATTGCTGCTAATGGATTGTCCCAAAGCGCGCTTATTCGGGTGGGGCAATCGCTGGTTGTTCCGGTTCGTTTATCGGCACCCGCTACTTCTACTCCTACAATTACGCCCAATGTACCCGTTCCTTCGGCAACGCCGTTTGTGTCTCAACCTGCGACCTTTGTTTACACCGTGCGATCTGGTGATACTTTAGGACGCATTGCTGCCCGTTATAATACGACGATTGCGACCCTGTCGCAGTTGAATGGAATTACCAATCCGAATATCATTCGTACAGGTCAGCAATTGACTATCCCGACTCCCGGTTCGAGTGGAACCGTTCCACCTCCTGCTTCTGCAACAGCAACACCTGTTGGGCAGGTGCAAACCTATGTGGTTCGGTCTGGTGATACCCTGTTCCGTATTGCTCTCCGGTTTAATGTGCCAATCAGCCGCCTCGTTCAGGCGAATGCAATTGCTGATCCTAATCGTGTCTATGTTGGGCAGGTATTGGTTATCCCATGAGTTGGCGTATATTGCGGAACGGACGGACTGGCGAAATCGTTCTAGATCGTGTTCGATGGTGTGCGAGTTTCTGGTGCCATCTGCGTGGCTTACAGCTTGTATCACATTTGCCGGAAGAAGAGGGGTTGTTGTTTGTAACTAATTCCGAGAGCCGGGCAAATACCAGCATTCATATGTTCTTTATGCTGTTCAATATTGGAGTCGTGTGGATGGATTCGTCTGGTAAAGTGGTAGATGTTTGCCTCGCGAAACCTTGGCGACCTTTGTATGCACCAAAAGCACTTGCTCAGTATTATCTTGAGGCTAACCCTAGCGTCCTCCAACGCGTTAAAATAGGCGACATTCTGCATTTTGATGAGGTTGTTGCATGATTCGTCGCTTGGTGATTGTGATTTTTGGGGCGGGTATGCTTTGGCTACCCGCTTCTGTTATTGCTCAAGAGAATGATTCAAGGGTTAGTGTACATGTGGTGCAACGTGGCGAAAATATGTTTCGTATTGCGCTACAATATGGATTGACGGTTGACGAACTTGCAAGTTACAACGGTATTGCTGACCCCACCAATATTCAAGTTGGACAAAATCTGCTCATTCCTTTAGAGGCTGTTACTTCCACCTCCGAATCAGAGACACATCTTGTTCAGGCAGGGGAGACGCTCCGTAGTATTGCTGAAATCTATGGACTGACTGTTGAGCAACTCGCGACTCAAAACAATATTGTTGATGTGAACACATTGTACGTTGGACAGGTATTGGTGATTTCAGCTAATACCGTACCTTTGGCGACTCCAACAATTTCCCCACCTGTTATTCCAGCCCAACCTATCCTGACTGGAACCAATATGGTTTATACAGTCCAAGCTGGGGAAACGTTGTTCCGAATTGCTACAAGATTTGGATTATCGGTCAATGACCTGACGCGTGTAAATAATATTGCTGACCCCACGCTGATTTATGCAGGGCAGCAAATCATTGTTCCCGGCATTGAGCCACCCCAACTTGCGCCTGATTTACCGACTATTATCAGCAGTCTGGAAATGTCACCTTTGTTTTTGGTTGAAGGCCAGACAGGGCATTTTCACCTGAGCACTACTGCACCTGTCAATCTCAGTGGGTCATTCTTGAATCGTTCAATTACGGGCGCGGCTGAGCAGGATAACACTCAGCATGACATTCTGGTTGGGGTACCAATTTTTACAGAAGCAGGTGTGTATCCACTGTCTTTAATACTGGTTGATGGTGGTGGGCAGCAGACAGTGCTGAATCTCAATATTCAGGTACTTTCGGGTAATTACGGCAGCGAATATATCACGTTACTCTCTGATCGTGCCGATTTGCTTGATCCCAATGTTGAGGCTGCTGAACAGAACTTGCTACAAAGTGTTATAAGTAACTTTACATCAACTCGTTATTTTGATGGCCCGATGGGTTTGCCAGCGGCAGCAAGTGTTACTTCACCTTTTGGACGTAAACGCTCTTATAATGGCGGCCCATTTGACCATTTTCATAGTGGAGCAGATTTTGCTGGTGCGCCGGGGACACCTGTGCTGGCGGCTGCTTCCGGTGTCGTAGTTCTTGCTGACACGCTTAATGTACGGGGCAGGTCGACGATTATTGATCATGGTTGGGGGGTTTTTACAGGCTACTGGCATCAAACCGAACAGTATGTTCAGGTTGGTGAAATTGTAACTGTTGGGCAAATTATTGGCACGATTGGTGCAACTGGACGGGTAACTGGCCCACACTTGCATTGGGAATTGTGGGTTAATGGTGTGCCAGTTGATCCAATGCAGTGGGTTCAGATGTCATTTTCTTAAGGTAGTGTATGGCCAAGAAAGAGGTCGTCCGGTTTTATACTGAATTGGGCGGCAAACAACTGATTGAGGATATAAAGGCGAGTGAACGTTTGCTGGATCGCTACAACAGGCGTTACAGCAGTAAAAAACGTGGTGCATCATCCTGGCGTACAGTGGGTGCTGTGGAACGTGTCACACCATATGAACGTGGGGTTCGCCTGGTTTGTCAAAACGGATGGGTTGAACTGCATTGGATTGCGGTGGATTGTCTACGCGTTCGGCTGCGTACAACAGACGGTGATTTTATGGAGCCATTCTCGTATGCTGTGAGCAAAGTTGATTGGCCTGTGGCAGATTTTGAACTTCTTGAAGGCCCTGATGCATTGGAAATACGCAGTACAGCGTTAGTATGCAGGGTTGGGAAACGCCCTTTTCGTATAGGGCTTGAGACGCTGGATGGTCAAGCGATTTGCCTTGATATGATGGGGATGCAGTCGAAACTTGATGGTGGTTCTCGGTTGTCATTGGCTATGCAACCGGATGAAACCAGTTTTGGACTTGGCGAGCGAGCGACTAATTTACAGCTTCGTGGCAAGAAGTTCACCCTGTGGAATGCTGAGCCATCTACATACGCACGCGGGAATGACCCTCTATACTACAACATCCCATTCTATCTAGGGGTTCATCGTCATGGGGTATATGGGGTTTTCTGGGACAATTCCAGTCGCGGCACAGTTGACGTGGGATCATCCAAACATGACGAGATGATTTTTGAGGCAGAGGCTGGAGAACTGCGTTACTACCTGTTCGCAGGGGCTGATGTTAAAAGTGTTGTGGGGCGTTATACCGAACTTACCGGACGGATTAAATTGCCCCCTTTATGGAGTCTTGGCTATCACCAAGGCCGCTTCAGTTATGAGTCTGAAGATGTTGTTGTGAAGACGGCAAAGGCGTTTCGTGAACATGGAATCCCTTGTGATGTCATTTATCTGGACATTCACTACATGGAGGGTTTCCGCGTCTTTACATGGGATGCCCAACGTTTCAGCCATTTTAGACAAATGATAAATGTCTTGCATGAATTGGGATTTAAGGTAGTTGCTGTTGTTGATCCTAGTATTAAGGCTGAACCTCGTTATCAGGCTTACCAAGCTGGTTTAGAGCGTAATATTTTTCTCAAATTTCCTGATGGGCAGCCTGTAAATGCGGCTGCATGGCCGGGGTTGTCCTGTTTTCCTGATTTTTCTAATCCAGCGGCACGTGCGTGGTGGGCTGAACAGATCAGCAACCTGATACGGGCGGGCGTGGACGGTATCTGGAATAGTATGGGTGAGCCGACGATTTTTACGCTGGATGGCACAAGCACTTTGCCAGATTATGTTGTTCATGATCAGGATGGTTTGGGAAGTGTTCATCTGGAAAATCATAACGTATACGGGATGTTGATGGGACGGGCTTCACAGGAAGGGTTTCACAAATCGCGTCCAGATATGCGGGGATTTAACATTATTCGAGCAGGATTTGCCGGGGCACAACGCTATGCCAGCTCATGGACGGGGGATAACGTCTCTGATTGGGATCACCTGCGTTTAAGCATCAGTATGGTTTTAAATATGGGGCTTTCCGGTGCCCCTGTTACCGGCCCAGATGTGGGCGGATTTCATAAAGATACAAATGGTGAGTTACTAACCCGATGGTTGCAAGCGGCGTGTCTGATGCCCTTTTTTCGTTCAAATACTGCTATCGGTACGCAACCACAAGAACCCTGGTCATTCGGTCAGCCATATGAAGTCATTAACCGCCTGACTATTGAACTCCGGTATCGCTTGCTACCGTATTTGTATTCTGTGGTGGCGCTGTCTAAGGAGTATGGTTGGCCGATTATACGTCCATTGTTTATGGCTGAACCCGATAATCCAGAGATTCGTTCGATAGATGATTGTTATCTGCTGGGAGATGCATTATTGGTTGCACCCGTGATCACTCCGGGAGCTGTTAAAAGAACAGTTTATTTGCCAGTGGGTCGATGGTACGACTACTGGACAAACGAAGAACTCGAAGGGGGGCAGTATGTTACTGTACCCGCCCCGTTGGAACGGCTACCGCTATTTGTGAGGGCTGGTGCTGTTATTCCTTGTTGGCCGGAAATGCAGTTTACGGGTGAAAAAGAAGTCGAGACGCTTGTGTACCGGATATACCCCGGCGATTTTGAAACGGTCTTATATGAAGATCGGGGTGAGGGTCTGGAATACGAGAAAGGCGACTATCGCTGGGTGTATATCACCTGTGAATGGGATGATAGCAAATTCGTCATTGATCGCCGGATTGCCGGACGGTATGTTCCGACCTATAAAAGTCTTAAGATAGAAATCCTGGGATTTGACGAAGAACCATTAAAAATTCGGATTGACCGTCAAGGTGCCCCATTATGGTTCTACGATGACGGTCTTTTGGAATTGACGATTGATAGCTTCCAACGTATGGAAATTACCCGGAAATCACTTCCGACTGATCGGACGGTCGTACGCCGTCCCTGGTAAAATTTACAGGCAGAGAATGTTGTTGGGGGATGTGTATCATCCCCCGATTGATTCCAGTTATTTACTTTATAGCTTCGTCCAGCACTTCAAAGTTGGTGAACAAGAAGTGATCGTGGTAGTAGTGAATCCATAGGAACGACAGGATGGCGGTGTAATAGGCAACATCAAAGCGCCATAATTCAACCATACGTTGATAATCAGCAACATTTGGATAGGCTGCTGAATTGATGAGCGGCGGAACAATGTAGCCAGCGACGAAGCGGACGATAATGAATACCACCAGTGATCCCAAAAGCATCAAGGCGCTGAGGGCGAAGAGACCGCGCGAGTCTTTACCTTTACTGAAGCGCGAAACGAGTGGGGCTGTTTGTTCAAGATTGCCATACTGCTGCTTGATTTTGATAATGTAGAAGGTGATGGCGAGATATTGGAATGAGTGCCAAGTGTTTGCACCCTGAAACGCGGTATCCAGATTTTCGAAAGCCGCCAAGGGGAAGAAGACAATCACTGTTAAGGTGATGAAGATGGTCTTCGGCCAGTTGATGATTCCCTGCTGATATTCCCGGATGGTCTTGACAATGTATGCTGCCGCAGCGATGAAGAAAACAATGGCTGCCCCAATGAATAGCCATGGTTCCTGAAACGCTTCTGGAATTACTTTTGTCAGATCATTGGTGCCAACAGCGAACGTTCCCTGGCTAATTTTGTAGGCAGCCATTGGGAATAAGCAGGTCAATACAACTGCGTAGTCGACGAGGCGGGAAGGCAGACTAACGGCACTGCTGGTGCGAATGAATTTGTGTTCCCGATGGTTGTAGAGTTCGACGATGTAAGTTACCTGATGCAGCACATGCAACATCGCCCAGAAAAAGAATACAGTCAACAACAGGTTGAGATTCAGAAAGGCCAGCGATACCACAATGATTGGGATGATGGCTGATGACCGAACGAGCATTGGATAACGTTGTTTAAATTCTTTATCGAAACTCGTGCGTAGCAGTGTGGACATCATGTGTGGGCCACCAACAGCGATGGCGACAAATCCGTTGATTACATTTCGAACCATATCGGCATCCTGGTTCAAAACATTGGTTCCAAAGAGATAAAAGAAGTAGGGCAATGGAACCACTAACACACTTAGAATGATGAATACCATATCCCAACGGCGGTCGCGTAACCACATTGTTGGATGATCTCGATGTATTGCTGGCGCGGACGACAGGCTAACGCTAGATGCGCTCATTACGATGTTCCCTCCCATTTTTGCTTTGACTGAACAGAGATATTTAGCCTCGCAAAGTAATTTTAACGAAATGAGCGCAAAATGCCAATAGTTTATATGCGCGGTATTTGATGATGTAATCGACATCGTGCTTCGTAAGACTCGCTTGCTCCAACCATAATGATTGGATCGTTATAACGGGCGGGTTTTCCATTGACGAGTCTCTGCGTACGCGAAGCCGATTCGCCACAAATCACACAGATGGCATGTAATTTTGTAACATCCTCAGCGATGCACATTAGTTGTGGCATTGGGCCAAATGGCTCACCTCGAAAATCCGTATCCAGGCCTGCTAAGATAATACGCAACCCACGTCCAGCAAGTTGCTCGACTACAGGTACAATTCCTGCATCCAGAAACTGGACTTCATCTACAACAACAACGGTGGTGGTTGAGGCAAGATTTTCCAGCAATTGCTGTGAGCCGTTGATGGGTTGGGCATCTATCTTTTGTCCGTTGTGGCTGGTGACATGTTCGATGCCGTAGCGGGTATCGATATTGGGTTTGAAAACCTGAACGGCTTGTTTGGCGATCATCGCGCGGCGAGTTCGACGGATAAGCTCTTCGGTTTTTCCACAAAACATGCTGCCACAGATAACTTCTACACAGCCTGTATGATGAATCATGAGGTGTCCTTTGGGGTATCAAACAAGAAAGGCAGGCGTATCAATGGATATGCCTGCCTTTGCTGGACGATTACAGCGAAGGTTATTCGCTAGTTTTTGGTAATTCGTAGCCGCGTGCGCGCAGCAATTTTTTGAGGTCAGCGAGAACTTTGCGTCCGATGCCGGGAATTTCTAGAATGGCTTCTTCGCCACCGTCTTCCAATTTCTTCAGGAAATCGCCAACGATATTAATGCCATTTTCATTGAAAATGGTCACATAGCGCTTGCCAATATCGAACTCGGCAATAGCTATATCCGGGGAAGTGAGGGCAGCGACACGGGCTTCGGCCTCACGGGCGCGATTATCACGCACCTGGAGACGCTTCAGGAAGCGGTCAACCTGACCTTCAGTATCAACGATACGTTGTTCGCCCGTAAAAAACGGATGGCAGGCAGAGCAGATGTCGGTGCGAATTTCTTCGATGGTCGCGCCGGTTTTCCAGGTATTACCACAGGCACAAATAACAGTTGCCTCAGCAAACCAAGCAGGGTGAATGGACTCTTTCATGTTTTTCCTCTTCGACGTTACGGCTCGTGGTAGAGTGGCGTAACGCACATGTAAATGGGAACGATTCGGTAAACGTGTAGTTAGGCGTCAGTTTTGGGATAGACGCTGATGCGTTTCTGCCCATTGCGACCACGAATCCGTTCAAAGGTCACAATTCCTTCAACCTTTGAAAAGAGTGTGTGATCCTTGCCCATGCCAACATTTTCACCGGGATGGAAATGTGTCCCACGCTGGCGGACAATAATATTGCCGGGGATAACAAATTCGCCACCGTAGGTTTTTACACCTAACCGTTGAGCGTTGCTATCGCGACCGTTGCGGCTTGAACCACCGCCTTTTTTATGAGCCATTGGTAATCACTCCTCGGTAACTACTTGACCGAAATTTCATCAATGCGGAGGCGGGTGTAATACTGACGATGACCGTTGGTCTTGCGTAGGTTATTACGCTGGCGGTAGTGGAAGACGATAATCTTTTCACCCCGAAATTGTTCAACCACTGTTGCCTTGACGGTTGCGCCTTCAACCAGCGGCTGGCCGATGACGGTGTTTTCGCCATCACCGACTAGAAGAACCTCAGTAATATCAATTGTTTGGTCTACGTCGTAGGGGAGCTTTTCGACATCAATCCTCGCGCCAATTTCAGCGCGGTATTGGTGACCACCAGAGCGAATAATCGCGTACATACCTGTGAACTCCAATCTTCACTTGCCACCGCCGCAACACCACTGGTCTAGTGCATACCACGGGGAAAATTGGCTGTGAATTTAAGCTATAAAACGCATTCAAGCGTGAAACAATTTGTCTATTATACGAGGCGGGCATACGAGCGTCAACGTGCAGTTTCAGCGAAGAGAGGTATGAGGTACGAGTAAAAGACATAAAAATGCAAAATGTGCAAAAGATTCGCAAATTGCCGTAGGGGTTGTCGGCGGGAGTGAGGGAGGGAGGCACGTCGCAACTGTCATTGTCGGCGGTTGAGACGGGGAGCGCCGTAGTGTGCAGCGGCTGCGTGGTAGGATGCCGCCGCTTTGTCAGTCTTGTCGGTGTGCAGCGGGAACAGGGGAAGTTGGCGCTGACAATGTGCAATCGTTAGTCATTCATAGTTTCCAGTTACGAGTTTCCAGTTTCCAGAAAATTGAAGCGGGTTTGCGAAGTTTGCGGCGATTGCGATTGCGGCGGACTGGTTTTGTCGCAAATGACAATCAGTGAGGGAATAGTTATCAGTTGCCAGTTACGAGTTACCAGAAAAGGCGGAACGGCGGTTACCTGCGAATCAGGAAACGGATGTTCATTCATATGTAGAGTGTAGCAGGTTTGAGGGGAAAAAGGGTGACCAAATGGTACGTTTTTGAAGGGGAAGTTGTTAACGATTTTGAGGGGCGGGGATTGTTAAGACGGTAGAGAAGGGGTATGAATATGGTTTAGGCATTTTTTAGCCGATGAACATGGCATCGCCAAAAGAGAAAAAACGGTAACCCTGCTGTTTGGCGGTTTCATAGGCATGAAGTACATGTTCACGCCCTGCAAACGCGCTAATCATCATGAGCAAAGTTGATTTGGGTAAATGGAAGTTGGTAATCAAGGCATCGACGACCCGCCAGCGGTAGCCGGGGTAGATGAATAAGTCGGTGTCGCGTTCAAAGGCGATCACCGGACGCCAAGCGCAAATATCACCTAGTTCGTTGGCTTTGGATGGGCTACCACCTGCGCTGAGAATGGCGGCAGTTTCCAATGTTCGAGCAGTGGTTGTGCCAACAGCGATAATGCGTCCACCTGCTAATTTGGCTTCATTGATGATCTTTGCATCTTCGGCAGAAAGATAAGCCCGTTCGCTGTGGATGTGATGGTCGGTAATTCTTTCAACGCGCACGGGCTGAAAGGTATCCAATCCGATATGCAAAATACAGGATGCCATGCGAACGCCCTTTTCGCGCAGGGCAAGGAGTAGTTCAGGCGTGAAGTGCAATCCGGCGGTTGGGGCGGCAGCAGAACCCTGCTGGCGGCTGTAGATGGTTTGATAACGTTCGTCGTCATCGAGGCGAGCATGAATATAGGGCGGTAATGGGGTTTCGCCTAATTCGGTCAGCAGGTCGTTGACGGGTTGACTGAAATTGATGATTCGTTCAGATTCTTCCAAAGCCTCGATTACATCAGCATGAATTGATGTTTCTGGAAAGTTCAAGCGCAGACCGGGGGTGACTCTGCGCCCACCTGCCAAGACCTGCCAACGGGTGTCATCCAATTGACGGAGAAGCAGGATTTCAACCTTACCGCCTGTATCGGCTTTGACAGCGTGCAAACGGGCAGGAATAACGCGGGTGGTGTTCATCACCAGTACATCACCGGGATTTAAATAGTTGATGATGTCCCTGAAGACCTGATGCTGCATTTCGCCCGTCTGCCGATTCAGAATCATCAATCTGGATGAGTCACGAGGTTCGAGGGGCGTTTGGGCGATGCAGGATTCCGGCAGATGGTAATCAAATTCGGACACGTTCATGGACGATTTATCAGCCTAACGATGATGTTCAAGATGACGGTCAGTAATACGCTGAGGAGAATCATACTCACAATTGGGACAAAGCAGGAAAAGCCCTGCCCTTCGACACGAATATCACCGGGTAAACTGCCGATGCCAAAATTGCTCAAGAAGGGGAGCCGTCCTAGCAGCATGAGCAGGCCACCCAAAACAGCAACGATGATGCCTATCACCAACAAGGCGCGACCGATTGATTGTAAGTCCATCATGCTGCTCCTTAAAAAAGAGGTGGCTGGGATGGTTTATCCTCAGTTAGCGGAATTCCCAGATGTTCATAGGCGAGCGGGGTTGCCATCCGCCCGCGCGGTGTGCGTGCCAAGAAGCCAAGCTGCAAGAGATAGGGTTCGCAGACATCCATGACTGTGGCGCTGTCTTCGCTGATGGCGGCGGCGATGGTCTCGACACCGACAGGGCCACCCCCGTATTTTTCAATAATGGTTAACAGGATACGACGGTCAACATCATCCAGCCCAAGCTGGTCAATGTTTAATAATGCCAGGGCTTCCATCGCCACTGTGCCTGTAATTATCCCATCTGCGCGTACCTGAGCATAATCACGAACACGACGGAGTAAACGCAAGGCGACACGCGGTGTACCCCGTGAACGGCGGGCAATTTCTGATGTGCCTTCTGGCTGAATCTCGATGCCCATCATGGCGGCGGCGCGGTTGATAATGTGCTGCATCGCCACGAAATCATAAAAGTCCAACCGGAATTGGGCACCAAATCGATCCCGCAAAGGTGCAGCCAGCAACGCAAGCCGGGTGGTTGCGCCGATCACGGTAAAACGAGGCAAGTTCAGACGGACATTTTTGGCGGCAGGGCCTTTGCCAATGACAATATCCAAAACAAAATCTTCCATCGCCGGGTAAAGGACTTCTTCGATAGTACGTCCCAAGCGGTGAACTTCATCTATGAACAAAATATCATTTTGCTTGAGGTGGGTGAGAATGGCGGCCAGATCACCTGCCCGTTCGATGGAAGGACCAGCGGTGATGCGGATGTTAACATTCATTTCGTTGGCGATGACATACGCGAGGGATGTTTTGCCAAGACCGGGCGGCCCATAAAAAAGCACATGATCGATGGGTTCGCTCCGGTTTTTTGCAGCATCAACCAGGATTTGAAGGTTCTCACGCACGGAGTCCTGACCGACGATATCACGGAGATATTTTGGACGTAACGCGAGGTTTTCGCGGTCATCCCGGCGGCGTCCACCGCCTACCATTCGCCCGTCGTCGGACATTCTGTGTTGTACTCCGGTGTCATAAATAATCTGTTCTATTGTATATACGACCGCGTGATGGGCGCAACGGTGGTTTTGACAGCCGAGTCTGCGCCGCGTACAATCAGCGTCGTTTATCTAAAAGCCTTTCGCTTTACCCCTCCCCGTAAACGATTGAGGACACGACAGTTTTGGGAGTTTCGCTTTAGCCCTCACCCCTAACCCCTCTCCCCACCGCTGAGTACAGCTAGGAGAGGGGAACAAAGACAGCGGGCATGGGATGAATTACTAAAAAGTGTCGTGCAGTGAACCGTAAACGAGGAGGCAAATGCAGAAGCGGAAGGGCTGATCTAAAAGGGAGTTAGGGGCATATGTCTCTGGTGCATGTTTCGCAGCATCCGCTGGTGCTGCATAAGCTGACGGTACTGCGCGATAAAGATACCGATCATCGGGCATTCCGGGAACTGGTACGCGAATTGGCTTTGCTGCTGTGTTATGAAGCAACACAAGATTTGGAGCTTTCCCCAAAGAAAGTGATGACACCGATGGGGGAGGCGATTGGTTATAAAGCTGAGGATTCAATCGGGCTTGTGCCTGTGCTGCGGGCAGGATTGGGTTTGGTTGAAGGGGTTATGGAACTGCTGCCGAATGTGCAAGTATGGCACATTGGGTTGTACCGGGATGAAAAGACGCTGCGACCAGTGGAATACTACAACAGGCTACCAACCGAACCTACGGTTCAGGTTTGTCTGGTGCTTGATCCGATGCTGGCAACGGGTGGTTCTGCGGTGGCAACGATTGATATTTTGAAGCGGTGGGGCGTAACACGCATCAAATATCTGGGGTTGATCGCCGCGCCGGAAGGTGTTGAGCGACTGACCAATGCACACCCTGATGTGCCGATTCATATTGCGGCGCTTGATGAACGACTGAATGAAATTGGATTCATTATCCCCGGCTTAGGCGATGCTGGCGACCGCCAATTTGGTACGTAAATGAGTTTAAGATTTTGAGCGATACAACTCCCTTTGTGCTGGTTTTTACGCTTTCGTTGAGCATCGCACTGGTATTGGGGCCGCTGGCAGAAAAGCTGGGTAAACGGTTTAACATTGTCTCGGTGGCGGGTGGGCGACGCCAGAGCGAGGGCGATAAACGCGGCGTTTCCAAATTGGGCAGTATTTCCCTGTTTGGGGCGTTCACTTTCACCATCCTGGTCGCCCAGTTTTTGCCTGTACCCCGGCTTGACCCTTATGAAGTGGTGCGGTTGACGGGTTTGGTGGTGGGTAGTTTCGTGATTTTTCTGTTCGGTTTACTGGATGATATTTTTCACTTTGGTTCCTTCCCTCAGTTCTTAGGTCAGTTTTTAGCGGCGGCTATTGCTATCGCATTCCAGATTTTCATTCAGACATTCAATAACCCTCTGACGGGACAACAGATTGATCCCTGGTCGCATATTGTGACGGTCACGCTGAGTTTTTTCTGGCTGGTCGGCATGATGAATACGGTGAATTGGCTGGATGGGGCGGATGGTCTGGCGGCGGGGGTGGCGTTTATTGCAGGAACAATGCTATTCATCAATAGTGCGCTGCGGGTTGATCCGCCGCAGACAAGCGTCAGTTTATTGATGCTGGCGCTCATGGGGAGTTCGTTGGGATTCCTGTGCTATAACTTCTATCCGGCGCGGATTTTCATGGGCGGCGGGGCGGTTTACCTCGGTTACTTGCTGGGTACTTTGAGCATTATCGGCGGGGCGAAGATGGCAACCATCCTGCTGGTGATGGGTTTGCCGCTGATTGACGCTTTCTGGTTGGTTTTAAATCGTGTTCGCCGCGGACGCAGCCCGTTTGTGGGCGACCGTGACCATATGCATTTTCGTTTGCTGGATATGGGGTTCAGTCAACGGCAAATTGTGCTGGCTTATTACTGCTTCTGCGCTTTTTTTGGGGTCTTAACGTTGGTTATCGAAAGCCAATTTTTCAAGTTTATGGCGCTGGGTGTGATGTTGGTGCTGGTGATGCTCGGTTTCTGGCTTGTGACCCGTTCGAGTCAGGCAGGGTCTTCAAAATCCTCGTAGTTGATGTCGTCATCATCTTCTTCGTCCTCATCATCGGTGGATGGTTTTCCAGAGATGAGGGGAGAAGGGGTGATGGTCATTGGCTGGGCAGATGATGGTGGTTTAGGGGCGGCTGTTCCTGAAATCAGCGTAGGGCCGCCGCGTCCTTCCAAGATGGATGTCTGGGGTTGGGTTGGCGTGGTAGTGGGTAAGGCAACCACCACGCCCTCGTCACGGGTAACCGCTTCTTTGCCGGGGGCGGGTGGAATTGGAAATTGCAGTTTATAGATTGAGGGCGGGCCTGCTGGTGCGGCTACTGCTTTGGTCGGTTTTTGGGTGATGGCGAGGGCTTTGGCGCGTTCGGCTAACATCTCGCTGCGGCGCATGGTTTTCATCTTGCCATTCTCGAAGGTAGCACTGTGTCCGGTGATGCGTTCGATGATGGCTTCGAGTGTTCCCAACACCGCAACCATAAACAGATTTAAGCCGATAATCACAGCAAAAATGCTGGATAGCGCGTTCAAACTATTGGTAATCGGCCCTTGCATTACATCTAACATAACTGCATTGCCCGCGCCGAGGATGTATAACACTACGATGATGATGGCAATGACACTGACGACGATGCGCCAGCCTCGTAAATTCTGAAAATCCGGCATCATGGTGTTGCTGATGGTGAAGGCGAGATAAACCCAAATCCAGAAATCGGTGGCGGCTGTAAATGAATTGATGGCCTCTGTTAAGTTCGTTAGTGTTCCGTCGCGCATCATACTCAGAAAGCCGGGGATGTTGAGTATGTTGTTGGCAATGTGCCAGATGACGGCGATGGCGATGAGCAGTGGGGCGGTACTAATAACGGCTAAACGAAATGCGCCGACATTTTTTGAGAGTTTGATGAAGTTCAGTTTGAGTTCGCCGATTTCCTGTTTTTCGGGCCAAGCGATAGAGCGATCCGCGCGGACGTTGAGCAATCCGGCGACTGCCCATACGATGAACTGGTTGAGGACAATTCCGGGCAGGAAAAAGGCGTAATACAAGATGGTGGTGGTCTGAAACTGATTGGTGACAAGCCACCCCACCTTGAATATGTGCTGATGCAGCCAGCGTTCCAACTGCCGCAGCAAATAGAGTAAGCCCCCCAGCAAGAGCCAAGGGGTTATTAGTTCCAGAGCCGCCAGATCAGATCCCTTTCGCTTTGGCTGCGGCCTCGATCAGCAGTGTGAAATCATTCACTTTGAGGGACGCACCGCCAACCAGCGCTCCATCAATATCGGGTTGTGACATGTATTCTTGCATGTTTTCCGGTTTTACGCTGCCGCCGTATTGAATGCGTACTGACTGGGCAACCTGATTTCCGTAAAGATCGTTCAGGGTTGAGCGAATTGTGCCACCGATGATGCTGTTGGCGAGTTCGGCGCTGGCGCTTTTTCCAGTACCAATTGCCCAGATGGGTTCATAGGCGATGACGATGTTGGTCATGTTGGCGGCATCGACACCGGAAAGGGCGGCGCGAACCTGCCCTCCAACGACCTGTTGGGTTTCTCCCGCTTCATACTGCTGAAGACTTTCCCCTACAGCAATGATTGGTTTTAGGCCGTAAGCGAGAGAGGCTTTGACTTTCTTGTTGACGGTTTCATCAGTTTCGTTCAAGTAGGCACGACATTCGGAATGGCCGATAATGATGTATTCAGCCAAGCCTTGCAGCATGGTTGGGGCAACCTGCGACGTAAACGCGCCCTGCGCTTCCCAATGAACACTTTGCGCTCCGACGCCAATGCCTGTTCCTTTTAGCGCGTCTGCGACGGCAGCCAGCGCGATATAGGTCGGGCAAACAACCCGTTCCACACTGATGAAAGGGGCGAGCTTCGGGGCAAGTTCCTGCACAAACGCTACCGATTCCGACAGCGTTTTGAACATCTTCCAGTTTCCGGCGATGATTGGTTTCCGCATGAATATCTCCTGCTTGTGAATACGCAAACAATCACAGAATGGTGTGATTGTTTACTGTTTATCTTTGAGGGCGACGACACCGGGTAAGGCTTTGCCTTCCAGCATTTCCAAACTTGCTCCACCACCGGTTGAGATATGGGTGATGCGGGAAGCGAGGCCTGAACCTTCTACGGCTGCGGCGGAGTCTCCACCACCGATGATGGTTACTGCTCCGTGATCGGTTGTATCCGCAAGGATTTGGGCGATGGCATTTGTGCCTTTGGCGAATGAAGGTAGTTCAAATACACCCATTGGGCCGTTCCAAACGACGGTTTTGGCATCTTTCAGGATGTTGCCGAACAGGGCAATGGTCTTCGGGCCGATGTCGTACATGCTCCAGCCTTCCGGCACACCATCGGTAATCGGGATAGTTTTCTGATTGGCGTCATCTTTAAAGGCGTCGCCAATAACCCCATCAATGGGCAATACTAGTTTGCCTTCGCCTTTTGCCAGCAGCGTTTTGGCAGTATCAACCGCCTCACCTTCGACGAGCGAGTTGCCCATCGCATGACCCTGTGCCTTAAAGAATGTGTTCGCCATGCCGCCACCGATGAGCAGTTTATCGACCTTGCCAAGCAGGGCTTCGATCACTTCGATTTTATCGGAGACTTTTGCGCCGCCGAGAATGGCTACAAAGGGGCGCTTGGGATTTTCCAGCGTGGTTGCGAGATAGTCGATTTCTTTTTCCATCAAGAGGCCGGAAACCGCAGGCAAATAGCGGGCAACCCCTTCGGTCGAGGAATGGGCGCGATGGGCAGAGCCAAAGGCATCGTTGACATAGACATCGCCATGTTTGGCTAACTGCTGGGCGAGGTCGAGATCATTCTTTTCTTCGCCTTTGTAGAAGCGGGTGTTTTCCAAGAGCAGTACACCACCCTCTGGCAGTTTGGCGAGGGCTTCATCGGCGACTGCACCGACACAATCTTCGGCAAAATGGACTTCTTTGCCTAACAGTTTAGCGAGTGCCGGAGCGACGGGTTTCAGCGAATACTTGGGTTCCGGGCCGCCTTTGGGACGCCCCAGATGGGACATCAGAATAACGGCTTTGGGATTCTGATCCAAGATGTATTTGAGGGTGGGTACGGCAGCACGAATGCGGGTGTCGTCAGTAATGGTTTCGCCATCCAGCGGGACGTTGAAATCGACGCGAACCAGTACCCGTTTTCCCTTCAGATCAATGTTACGGACGGTCATTTTATTCATTATGCATTCTCCATACATGAAAGAGGCGAGGCGCAGATTTCGCACCTCGCCTCAGAGCAATCATCAGGCTGGGTTCGGTTTAGAGCTTGCTGCCCATCAGTTTGGTGAGATCGGCGACACGGCACGAATAACCCCATTCATTATCGTACCAAGTTACGACCTTGACCATTGTGCCACCTAGCACCTGGCAGGATTCCACATCAATGATGCTTGAACGGCTGTCGCCCTTGAAATCCATTGAAACCAGCGGCTCGTGCGAGACGCCGAGAACACCCTTCATTGGGCCAGCGGCGGCTTCTTCAAAGGCTGCGATAAGATCATCTTTGGCCACGGCAGTTTTCACTTCAGCTACAAAGTCTACGAGCGAAACTGTAGGGGTGGGAACGCGCACTGAAAAGCCATCGAATTTGCCCTTCAGTTCGGGGATGACCAGCGAAACGGCTTTAGCTGCGCCGGTGGTGGTGGGGATGATGTTGAGGGCTGCGGCGCGAGCACGGCGAAGGTCTTTGTGCGGCAGATCGAGAATCTGCTGATCATTGGTGTAACTGTGAATGGTGGTCATAAAGCCGCGCACGATGCCGTATTTATCGTTGACGACTTTGGCAGCCGGCGCAAGGCAGTTGGTGGTGCAGGAAGCGTTCGAAACGACATGGTGCTTGGCTGGGTCATATTTGTCTTCATTGACACCCAAGCAAATGGTGATGTCTTCGTTCTTGGCGGGGGCAGAGATGATTACTTTCTTTGCTCCGCCCGCGATGTGCTTGCTGGCGGATTCCTTGTCGGTGAAACGGCCAGTGCTTTCGATCACGATGTTAACACCGAGGCTGCCCCACGGAAGGGCGGTGGGGTCTTTTTCCGCCAGTGCTTTGATTTCGTCACCGTCTACGACCAACGCTCCGTCTTTGACTTCGACGTTGCCGGGATAACGCCCGTAGTTCGAGTCGTAGCGGAACAGATGCGCCATTGTGTGCAGGTCACCCAGATCGTTAAAGGCAACCACATCAATCTCGTTCGGGTAATACTCGCGGATTGCGCGCAGTACCTGGCGTCCGATACGCCCGAAACCGTTGATTCCTACGCGAATAGCCATTTTAATACTCCTTGTGAATCGTTATGGGAAACATCCAGCTAATTTAACAGGCTGGCACCAAAAGAACGATAATATTTTCTTTAAGTTTCTGTGAACGCCAGTTTGGGGCTGCTTGCCCCGACTCGTTCTTCCTCACTCACTTTTAAAATGGCTGCTGCTAACTTTTGTGGATCGTGTCGCCACGGGCGATCCGGGTCGGTTAAATCGGTATAACGCACTTCATAACGCTGCAAGATTTCGTGATGTTGAGATGCTGTTATGACGTAGTTCGTATTGAAGCCCGCGTTCAGAGTAGGGTAGGTGTCATTCGCCAAAACAAGATGGAATAAGCCGCGACCGATGTGCCGTTCGAGCGCTAAAACGTGTTCGGCAACCGTGAAGCCCTCGGTCTCGCCCGGTTGAGTTGCTACATTGCAAACATAGATGATGTAGGCACTGGTGGCACGGAGCGCTTCCGCAATACCTTTTACCAACAGATTGGGAAGGATGCTGGTGAACAAACTTCCTGGCCCGATTACAACTAAATCCGCCTCCAAAATTGCCTGAACACTTTCGCTGTAAGCCTGAACATTGGCCGGGATCAGACTAATTTGCTCGATTTGCCCGCCTGCTTTGCTAATATCCGATTCACCCTGAATATGGACGGCACGGGCTGCCCCATCTAATCGCACTGACGCGGATAGATTCACATCATCCAGTGTGGCAGGAAGTACACGACCTTGAATGTTTAACACCCGTTCAGTCTCGATCAATGCAGTTTCAATACTTCCGGTTACACCTGCCAGCGCAGTAATAAACAAATTTCCGAAAGCGTGCCCTCCCAGATCGCCAGAGTCAAAGCGGTATTGGAAGAGGCGCGTCATCAGGCTTTCGTCATCGGCAAGGGCAGCAATGTTATTCCGCAAATCACCGGGAGGCAATACACCTAGTTCGCGGCGTAAGCGCCCGGAACTACCGCCATCATCAGCAACCGTAACCACTGCGGTAATGTTGCTGGTGAAAGCCTTTAGACCCCGCAGAACAGAAGGCAAGCCTGTTCCGCCACCAATGGCAACCAACTTGAGGCCTTTTTTTCGTTTGCTATGGTCATAAACAATATCGATAACCCGGCCTTGCTGGTGTTTACGATATGGCGCAAGCAGATTGCGTGAGAGCTTTAGAAAGGCTATGCCGACCAGATCAAATCCCAATAATATTGCTGCTATACCCATTGCCCATTCACTAAACTGCGGGAGATTTTTCAATAAGTGAATATTAACAAACAAAAGCATCACGATGGAGAAACCCACAGCAATTAAAGCAATGCCGACAATCAATATGATAAGCCAGCGCTTGACTCCGATTCCGGGGGTAAGCCATTTGGTCAGGGCTTGAAGTTTAGGCATTTATCTCATGCCAGCAAAATATACACAATTATGAAGATTAACATTTGCTATTCACAGTGTCAAAGCGAATCTTCATGTGCCAGATGGTCAAACGTCATGCTTTATTTTCCAGCGCCATGTGATGGTTAGGATAAGGAGCGCTCCAAGTACAGTAAGGCCACCAATCACCAGGGCTGCATCGAACCAGAATTGCTCTGGGAAAAGGCGGATTAAGGTGTCTGAGTATTCAAAACGCCATGTGCCACTGGTGAAAAATAATTGGTGAAATCCTGTGAAGAAGGTATCCCAGTTGAGGATGGCGATTAAAACAATGGCTGCAACGATACTGAGGGTGAAAATGCTGCCTTGAAACAGGGCGTTACGCAACTGTTGTTTGCTGCCGCGCCACAGGAAATAAGCCGCAAACAGTCCAATAAATCCAATAGCAACTGCTGCACTATAGGCATATTGGGTAACGATTTTAACGTCCTGCATATGGCGTAGTTCGCGGACGTTGTACATTGCCGAGCCATCGGGGAAGTCCAGATTGCTTAAGAAATCAATACCCTCACCATTCATCAGATATTCAATGGCAAATGGGGCATATTGCAAGCGCTGCTGGGTGGTAAAGCCATAGAAATCGACCGGAAAATCGGGGCGGTTGTATTCGATTTGCAGGAACAAGGGGGTCATTATTATACGAATGCTTATCATCACCAACAGCAGGGGAGTGATGAGTGTGATGCAGCGTGCTGAAATGAAGGGCAGTAATCGAAATTTCGGCGATGATTGGATAACAGCTTCAGTCATAAAATTGGTGTCCACTACGGTTGACCCGCCAATTGATCGGTGCTACCTGATAGTAAAAAGTTCACTACCAGCGAGTCCACGAGGGTTTCAACAGGTGCGCGATCATCGGTGAAAATCAAATCAGAGATATTGGTTGGGACAATCTGAGCTGCACCCCAAAGGAGTGCATCACTAAGCAACGCGTTCGCATCAGATGGGAGGCGGTTCAAATTCTCCGCGAGATTGGTGCTGTTGGTTGGGTGCTGAGTGGCGACCAAAATGGTGTTAAATGACTGCGGTACATCCATTGCATGAACAGTGGGGAATACTTGGAGCAGGGTGGCGGTGAGCGCGTCTACCAATCGGCGGTCAGTCGGGGTGCGTCCAACATTGATGGCAACCACCCCATTATCGGTCAAACGAGCTTTGACTTCTTGAAAGAATTCGACGGTTGTTAAGTGCCAAGGGATGTAAGGCGGGCGGTAGGCATCAACCGCAATCACGCTGTATTGATTATCCAGTTGGTTGAGCATATAGCGCCCATCCTGCACATAAACCTTGAGGTTGGGCATTTTTTCGGCGTTCATATCGAAGAAACGTGCGCCCGCTTCGACTATGCCGGGGTCAATTTCGATACCATCGATTGGAATATCGGGATAGACAGCGGTGTATTGCCGCGCGATTGTGCCCCCAGCAAGGCCAATGATCGCCATTGATTCTACATCTGAAGGGATTACGGGAGGATTATTGAAGTAGGGAGCCGCTAAAAAGAAGCTCCATGTGCGATGGTTATCACTGTAGGTATTGGGACTCCACTGGCTGTGGATGCCCTGACCTTCGTTTAAGTACAGGTAACGATTACCCTGTGAGTCTTCCTGCACCTGAATGTAGTTGTAAGCGCTTTCGTCTTCAAATAGCAAGGTCGCGCCTGCAACTGGCTGGCGCAGGGGGCCATTTAGCACCAGAAGCGCGATGATACCGATTACAAGAGGCATCCAGAGCCAACGTAAAGCAGATACACCCTGTTCGCGCCACAAGCCAATAAATGCAATTAGATACAGTATGCCTGCAAAGAGCAGAAATGTGCGAATAGTACCTAGTTCGGGAATCAGGAAAAGTGTTGGCGCGAATGTGCCTATTAAACTGCCGATTGTGCTAATGGCATAAATTCGTCCAGCGGTTTTGCCTGCATCTTTTACGTTTCCTGTATTGCCGACTGCCAAGCGGATGGCAAATGGAGAAGCACAACCAAGCAACGTGATTGGAACAGAAAACAAGAGCAGCACTGAAACAAAAGAGCCTAATGCTACTCCAGCATCAGCTCCGGCAACAGCAGTAGCGGCTGTGACGAGGACAGGGCGTGCGATGAGTGGCACAAGGGCACTGAGAAATGCTCCCCATAAAAGAATACGATAAAAAGTCCTGAAATAAGGGGAACGATCTGCCCAGCGTCCGCCGACAAAATAGCCCACCGATAGATAAAGCAGGATCAGACCGATAACATTAGCCCAAACAATGTTACTCGTGCCATAGATGTTACCGAGTAGTCGAGATGCAGATAGCTCAACAGCCAGAGTTACCATACCACTGGTGAAAACAGCGAGGTAAAGATAAAAATTATTGACGGATTTTGGGGTAGCGCCTTGTCTGGTATCGATGTTCAATCCGAATTTTACTCCACACGTTAAGCGGAGTCCGTATAATAGCCTAGATGTTCACGCGGATAAAGAGGGCACTCGAATATGGTATTGATCCGTCGGGCAAATGAACAGGATATTGAAGATATTATCCAGGTCAAGCAAGCTGTTTGGCCGGACGAGGCGGCTGATGCTGCATTGATGCGACAGGTTATTTGGGATGCTGCACACCTAACACAGGTTGCCATTGTTGATGACGGTGTTGTTGGTTTCGTGGATGGTTTCAATACATTGTCGCTCAAGGGTGTTCCGCAATGGAATCTTGATTTGATTGCAGTACATCCCGCATTTCAGGGGCGAGGTATTGCAAGCGATTTGATGCGGGCGAATACTGGTGCAGGACGCGATACCGGGGCAGGGCAGGCGCGGGGTTTGGTGGCGGTGGATAATGTTGCCAGCCAGCGGACGTTTATGCGGTGTGGTTATGTTTGTGATGAGGTGGTTTGTGGTCTTTATGTGGGTGGTGATTTTTCGGGCGAATTGGGATCGTTAAGCAACACCGAATTGGCGAGAAATATCATTCCGGTCACGACGCTGAATTATCGCGGATTATGGGTGGAGAATGCGTGGACAAACCCAATATTTGCGATGGCGCTAGGGATGGCTCAAGCGCAATCCGGGCAGATTATTGGGGCTGTGATTCCATTAGGTGAAAGAGGAGCGGTCGATGTCGCACAAGTATATCACCTTGAGTTAGTGGGGCATTATCAATGGTGGATGCTTGATTTTACAGAAAGCGCGATAGTCTAAATAGACTTATATCGTGGTTGGTTGTTCCATTCAGGGCGAGATCGGTCAGGATTCTGCCGATCAGGTTGCTGAATTTGAAGGCGTGACCAGAGCAGCCACCCGCAAAGACAATGTGGGAATAGGCTGGGTGTTTGTCGAGCAGGAAATGTTCGTCTGGTGTCATGGTGTACAGGCAGATTCGGGTAGAACGCAGGGTGGTTACATCTGGTAAATAGTGGCCGGCGAATTGTTGAGCGCGCTTGACTTCAGCAGGATCAGGGGTGTAATCAACCGGATGATTGACACGTTTGCCACCATGAAAAGCGATTTTTAGACCAGAGTCTTGGTGGCTGGCTATACCATAGGGCATCTGACCATAAGTATCTTTCATGTGGGCGATAAAAGCCGGAAAGCGGTCGGATAGATAGTTTTGAGGATTATCGGTATTGAAGTAAATTTCCTGACAGCGTTCTGGCTCTAACGGTACATCCAGCCCCAAGCCTGCCAATATCGACTTCATCCATGAGCCTGCCGTAACGATTAAACATGCTGCCCGATAGCTATTGTTCACGGTTTTTATTGTGACACCATTTGTATGCGGGATGACCTCAGTGATGGGTGTATTGGGAAGGATGGTCGCGCCATATTGTTCTGCCAAGCGGACATGCGCCCAAACACATTTGGATGCCGACAAGATGCCCGTATCGGACTGATAAAGAGTGATGAAATTTTCATCCAGATGAAATTGTGGAAACCGTTTGTGCGTTTCTTCAGCATTCAGGACTTCGTAGGGAATTCTGGTTTGAGTGAGGCAGTTGATAACATTTTGCAGGCTAACTTGATCGGGAGCCCCAAAGTCCAGACCTCCTGTGCGGGTGTACAGCTTTTCGCCTGCTTCTTCTTCAAGTAGTGCCCAAGCAGGGTAGGTGGCTTTCATCAGACCTACATAAATGGGATGATCGTAGGCGTAGCGAATAATCCGTGAAAAGCCGTAGGAACTGCCTTTCTGATGATCGATCTCAAATTGCTCCAAGAGCAAGACGCGCTGCCCAGCTTTAGCCAAATGGTAAGCAGCGGCACTACCAAGCGCACCCGCGCCGAGAACGATTGCATCATAAGTGGTTTGCATCATTTTATCCCATTTACATTGGGCGCTGTGCAAGCACAGCACTCAGATCGTCATTCTTGCGAACTGTAATGGTTGGAATTTTTGCTAAACGGAGCAGGCCGATGGTTTCTTCTGCTTGATTGCTGCCGCCGAATGAGTAAGGATCGATCAGAATGCACATGGGACGGATGCCACGCCGAGAGAGAATTTGTGCTTCGGTAATCCAAGCCATATCAAGCGAAGCCGTCACAATAATCAGGGTTGTTCCCCGTGTGAAGTATGGCGTTTCGAGTGTGAGCATTTGACCCAATGTATATTTTGAGAAACTGCGGGCAACGGCAAGCGTTTGATAAATTTGTGTGAGGTGACGTTTGCCATGTTCTGGCTGAAGGATTTCGCGGTGTGGTGTATAGGCGGCGAATCCTAGAGCGCGTTCCGAGTCGATAAAGTATTTTGCCAATGATGCTGCGATTACAACAGCATATTCTTCAGTTGAGGGTGGGATGGTCTGGCTGGTAGGAATAACCGGCCCAACGCCTTCCACGCGCTGTAGACCGGGTTCTTCAACGAGGGAACCAGCCGAAAAATCCGTAAACAACCATGTATCGACTAAAGGATCAATTTCAAATTCCTTGACGATTAACCGATCCTTGCGAGCAGTTGTTGCCCAATGAATTCGGTTGAAGCTATCCCCTGAAACATAATCCCGTACACCTGCGGCATTGGTTGTAACGAAGTGGGCACGACGACGCTGGGCTTCGCCACCGGAGATTTGACCTATCGGTAAATGAACCTGATTTATGGGAACGGTGGGGGGGTATACGATCACTTTTGATATCGCATCCAATCGTCGTGGTGAGGTGAAAAAGCCAAAGGGATCGCCACTGATGATGGTAACAGGCCCTAGTTGAAATTCCCCACGCACCAAACAGGGTGTTTCGACTTGCCAGCGATAACTGCCATAGCTGCGTAAAGCCGGGACGATGTGGCTGGCCCGGTGGCTGGGTAATGTCGAATGATCGCGGACTTCCAGCCATAATTTGGGGATGATGCTGCGATTGCGGATTATGAAGGCCTCATCCAGACTACGACCAACCTGCGCTCGCCGTGCGCGGGTTTTACGACCCATACTAATCCAGCGTACTGACAGCCACGCCCAGATAAAGGAAAGCATAAGTAAACCGGAAAACAGGTATGCCAGACTGAAGAAAAATGCACGCCCTGTAAAAAGTCCGGTCAGCAGGCTCAGGATAAGCAGCACATAAACAGCATTACGACGGTTTGACATGTTGGATTAGCGCGCAGATGCCCCCGGTACAGGGGTTGCTGCCAGTATGTCCTGCACGATTGTGCGTGAGGATATATCTTTAATGCGGGCTGCCGGGCCAACGATGATCCGGTGCGCTAATGTTACTTCGGCTAACGCTTTAATATCATCGGGGATGACATAGTTTCGCCCAGCCATTGCTGCACGTGCCTGGGCTGTGCGGAAGAGTGCGAGCGAACCGCGTGGACTGCTGCCCAAATAGACATCGGAGTGCTGGCGGGAGGCGTTCACCAGATCAATAATATACCGTTTGATTTCGTCGGCAACATAAATTTCGCGGATAGCCTGTTGAGCTCCGATAAGTTCTTGAATACTGACTACTTGCTGTAAGTTGTTGATTGGATGCTCGTATTGTTGTGCTGAGAGAACGGTTAGTTCTTCCGCTGGACTCGGATAACCAAGCTGAATACGGAGCATGAAACGATCAAGCTGAGCTTCTGGCAGCGGGAATGTTCCTTCATATTCAATAGGATTTTGAGTCGCCAAGATCAGAAATGGGTCTTCCATCGGATAGGTGACGCCATCAACTGTAACCTGTCGCTCTTCCATCGCTTCCAAGAGGGCTGCCTGCGTTTTTGGTGTAGCGCGATTGATTTCATCCGCAAGGACGATCTGCGCCATTATCGGCCCAGCCCGAAACTCGAATTCCCGCGTTTTTTGATTAAACAGGGAAACACCTGTTATGTCTGAGGGAAGCATATCTGGCGTGAACTGAACACGGCTAAAAGTGCAGCCGATGACACGCGCCAGTGCCTTCGCCAGCATGGTTTTGCCCACACCGGGAATATCTTCAATGAGGATATGTCCTTTGCTGAGCAAGCCGAGGACTGCAAGGCGAACTTCGTTGCGTTTGCCAATGATAACCTGCCCAACACTTTGAGCGATTCGTTCGGCAACATTCTGGGCGAGACCAATTTGGGGCGTGCCGCTGACACGTGGAGTCTGGCGGGTGTCCTGTGGATAATCCGGCATAGTACCTGCTTTTTCTTTGATTTTGGCGAATTATGTCCCTGAAGGGCGGATACGGACTGTATGATTGCCCTACGCCTTACCACCAGTATAACCAAAGTTGAAGGTGTGACCAGCCTAGATGTCGAGTTGCATGACTCTAACCTGTGGTTACTTGCCGATTGTCGTGCGTTTTGTATAATAGGCAATAAGGGTAGAAAATCCACTGTAAGTCCTCATTTATGCTCTATACTTCGGTGAGCACTTTTGGGGAAAAGCGTAGTACAATTCATAGTGTAGTAAATAAGCCCAAACCCCTTCCTGCTGATTCTTCTGCCCGGTTGCCTGCATAGCCGGGTGCTTTTTGAGAGGAGTACGATTTATGGCAAAATCGCGGACGGAATTAATGGTTGATCGCTTGCGTGATCTTCAGTCCACGACGCCAGAGATTGAAGCGTCGGCGGTGGTGAGCGTAGATGGCCTGATTATGGCATCATCACTTCCAGCAGGCGTCGAAGAAGACCGCGTTTCAGCAATGTCTGCGGCAATGCTCTCCCTGGGCGAACGCATCTCTACCGAATTGGGACGTGGTTTGCTTGAGCAAGTGTATATTCGTGGTAAAGAAGGTTATGTTATCCTGATGTCCGTGGGTGAGGAAGCGGTATTGACTACCTTGGTACGTGAGGGAGCAAAACTAGGACTTATCTTCCTGGATATGCGCCGTACTGCTGACGACCTCGAAAAATTGGTCTGACAAGATGCGTTTATTGTAGGGGATTATTCCCCCATCATGTTTAACCACTACCGGCGGGGAGCGACCAGTTTCGGTTTCTCTAGTTCTCCCCGCCGATATTTTTGTTTCCAAGTGAGCGTGAGTATCCATACATGCCTAAACCAAAATACATCTTCTGTACGGGAGGGGTTGTTAGCTCCGTTGGTAAAGGAGTAACTGCCGCCGCAATTGGGCGTATTCTAAAGGCGCGCGGTTTGAAGGTTGCCGTTCAAAAACTCGATCCGTATTTGAATGTTGATCCGGGAACGATGAGTCCGTATCAACATGGCGAGGTATTTGTTACCGCTGATGGGGCTGAAACCGATCTCGATCTGGGGCATTATGAACGGTTTATTGATGAAAATCTTGACCGAACCTGTAATGTAACAGCTGGTCAAGTATACAGCCATGTTATTGACAAAGAGCGACGTGGGGATTATCTGGGCGGTACTATTCAAGTCGTTCCCCACATCACGAGCGAAATCAAACGGCGGATTGCGCTTGTTGGCAAAGAAAATAATGCTGATGTCGTGATCGTTGAGGTGGGTGGCACGGTTGGTGATATTGAGGGACTTCCGTTTTTGGAAGCCATTCGCCAAATGCGTATGAGCCTTTCACGACATGATTGTCTATGTGTGCATGTTACGTTTTTACCGTACATTGGCGCGACCGATGAGTTGAAAACCAAACCAACACAACATAGTGTGCGCGATTTAAGGGGTATTGGCATCCAGCCACAGGTGATTATCGCAAGGACTGATTATCCAGTCAGTAAGGATGTTACTGATAAAATTGCGCTTTTCTGTGATGTGGAACCGGAAGCCGTTATCCCGTTGGTCACAACTGATTTGTTGTATGATGTTCCTTTGATGCTAGAAGATGCCGGTTTGGGCGACTATTTGGTTGAGCAACTTCAACTTAATACGACAGCCTCCAAACTCGATGAGTGGCGGGCAATGACCAAGCGAATGCGTGCTGCTTCGAAACCTGTGAAGATTGCCGTTGTAGGCAAGTACATTGAGTTACATGATGCCTATATGAGTGTTAAAGAGGCACTCTTCCATGCCAGCACATCACAGGATTGTCAGCTTGAGATTGCATGGATTTATTCCGGCGATTTAGAGAAAGACAAGGGCTGGGACAAATTAGCAGCAGTTGACGGGATAGTTGTGCCCGGCGGTTTTGGGTATCGTGGGGTAGAGGGGAAAATTCTGGCTGCCAGATTTGCGCGCGAACGCAAAATTCCCTATCTCGGTTTATGTCTGGGAATGCAGGCGATGTGTATTGAATTTGCCCGTAATGTGCTGGGACTTGAGAATGCTAATAGCTCTGAATTTGAAGGTACCGATCAGGCAATCATTGACCTGATGCTTGAGCAACGCGGTATTACTGAAATGGGCGGTACCATGCGTCTGGGGTTATATCCCTGTCGCCTAGCACCCGGATCGGTTGCAAGTCGGGCTTATGGCGGGGCTGAAGTTGTTCAGGAAAGGCATCGACATCGCTTTGAGTTCAATAATTCGTATCGGGCTGCTTTCGAGCAGCATGGAATGGTTTTTAGCGGCGTTAGCCCGGATAACCAATTGGTAGAGATTTCGGAAGTCAAAGACCATCCATTTATGGTTGGGAGTCAGTTCCATCCCGAATTTTTGAGTCGTCCGAATGCGCCGCACGCACTGTTTAAAGCTTTCATCAATGCTGCATTAGAATATAACTCCAGCTCACCGCATCGTGATTTAATTAATCCGGTGGCTAATGGTCATACATCTGGTGTGCCGGATGAAACTCAAGCAAGGAAATAACTGATGTCTGTTGAGCGTTTTGTTCAAGCGATGCCTAAGGTCGAATTAAATCTTCAATTTGAAGGGGCGTTGCAGAAAGATGTTTTGCTGCTGATTGCCGAACAGAATGATATTCCGGATTCCCTTAAACACTATAATCAGTGGGTGCAAGCATTTGACCGACCAGATTATCAGCGTCTTGATGAACTGATTCAGGTTATTGGTAAGTGGATAAAACAACCTGAAGATTTGACGCGCCTAGTTTATGAGCTAGGTGTCTCGTTGGCCAAGCAGAATGTGCGGTATGCTGAAGTTACTATTGATCCGATCCTTTACACAGAAAATGGGATGACTTTCGAGCAATTCCTAAATGCCATTAACGATGGGCGTGATCGCGTGGAGCGTGGCTGGCATGTGAAGATGGCCTGGATTTTGGCTGTCCAGCGTGATCAGCCCCGTCGTGCCGATGATGTGGTACGCTGGGCATCCAGTGCTAGCGCCAAGAAGAATGGTGTGATTGGAATGGCGTTGATTGGTCGTGAGGATGCACAACCTTCTGCCCAGTTTGAACGAGCTTTTAAAACTGCCCAGAAGAAATCTGTACAATGTGTTGTAAATGCTGGAGATCGGTTAGGGGCGGAAGGTGTGCTAGATGCCATTCATGTTTTGCAGCCGAATCGCATCATAGACGGGTGGGGCACGGCTGATGCACCTGATGTGCTGGGTTTGCTCCGTGAGCACTCGATCACACTTGAGGTTAGTCTTGCTCGTGCATTGTGTATGGGATGGGTTGAGAGCTACGCAAATTATCCTTTGCGACATCTGTATGATGAAGACATTCAGTTGGTTATCGGGACGGGAATGCCCAGTCTTTATAAAACAACTTTATCTCAAGAGTATCTTGCAGTTGTTGAACATTGTGGCTTTTCGATTGGTGAATTAGAGGAATTGGCACTACGGGCTGTTGAAAACAGTTTGCTGATGGATGAAGAAAAAACAGACCTGTCCACTAATTTCAAAGCCGAGTATGAGAAACTGCACGCTGAGTACAATATCAAACTTGAAACAACCGTCTAGCGAATGTAAATAAAAAGCGCCAGTCTTTGCTGGCGCTTTTAGCACACGAACCTATATGGTCGTGTATTCACCATCAATTACATCTTCACTTTCTTCTTGCCCAACTTTCTCACCTGTTCCATAGGTTTTTGCCGTACTGGCGTATACCTGTTGCGATAACGCATACGTTGTGTTTTGCAGAGTTTCTGTGGCACTGCGAATACTGTTTGTATCTGCGTTTGTTATGGCTTGTTTGAGAGTCTGAATCTGTGCCTGGATTGCGGCACCATCATTTGCAGGTACTCGGTCGCCCAGATCATTCAATGCTTTCTCAGCCTGGTAAATTACTGTATCAGCTTCATTGATAGCTTGGGCCAACGCTTGACGTTTTTCATCTTCAGCGCGATTCTGGGCTGCTTGTTGAATCAATCGCGCTACATCTTCGCGTTGTAAGTTGGTGGAGGCGGTAACAGTTACCTTCTGTTCTTTACCTGTCGCCTGGTCTTTAGCGGTCACATTCAGGATGCCATTAGCATCAATGTCAAATATGACCTCGATTTGCGGTGTGCCACGAGATGCTGGCGAGATGCCTTCCAGTCTGAAACGTCCCAACGTCATATTATCGGTTGCCATTGGACGCTCACCCTGAAGGACATGAATGTCTACTGCTGTTTGATTATCGGCGGCGGTGGAGAAAATCTCACTCTTACGCACCGGGATAGTGGTATTACGTTCGATGAGATGGGTCATTACACTCCCCATTGTTTCGACGCCCAGACTTAAGGGGGTGACATCCAGCAGGAGAACATCTTTCACTTCACCTGCCAATACACCTGCCTGCAAAGCGGCACCAACGGCAACAACTTCGTCTGGGTTCACACTTTTGTTGGGTGTTTTGCCCAACATATCCTGAACCAACTGCTGTACCATTGGCATTCGGCTTGAGCCGCCTACCAATACTACCTCATCAATTTGGCTTTTTGATACGCCAGAGTCTTTGAGGGCTTGATTTACGGGAGCATACAACCGTTCCATGAGCTTTAAACTGAGTTGTTCAAATTTGGCACGCGTCAGCGTCAGATTCAGGTGTTTAGGGCCGCCAGCGTCGGCTGTGATAAACGGGAGGTTGATGTCACTTTGAATCGTACTGGAGAGTTCAATCTTGGCTTTTTCGGCTGCTTCTTTCAGACGTTGCAGTGCCTGGCGATCTTCCCGCAAATCAATACCTGAATCCTTCTTGAATTCTTCGGCTACCCAATCAACAATAGCCTGATCCCAGTCATCGCCGCCGAGGTGGGTGTCTCCGCTGGTTGCTTTGACTTCAATAACACCATCCCCGACTTCCAAGATCGATACGTCAAATGTACCACCACCCAAGTCAAAGACGACGATTGTTTCTACAGCCTTTTTATCCAGCCCATACGCAAAGGCTGCTGCGGTTGGTTCATTGATAATTCTCAAGACTTCCAGACCCGCAATCTTGCCAGCATCTTTGGTCGCCTGTCGCTGGCTGTCATTGAAGTAAGCAGGAACTGTGATAACCGCTTTTGTTACGGGTTCACCAAGATAGGCCTCAGCATCCAACTTGAGCTTGCTCAAGATCATGGCGCTAATTTCTTGTGGTGTGTAACTACGCCCTGTGCCCTGGATTTTCACCTGTGCATCTTGCGATGGCCCCGAAATTAGCTGATAGGGCAGTTGCCTGACTTCAGTTTTGCTTTCTTCATAGGTTTTACCCATGAAGCGTTTGATGGAGAAGATTGTGTTTTCTGGATTGACTACAGCCTGCCGCTTGGCAGCTTGCCCAACGAGCCGTTCATTGTTTTTCACGAATCCGACGATTGATGGCGTCGTACGATTGCCTTCCGCATTCGTTATAACAATGGGTTCGCCACCTTCAAGAACTGCTACAACTGAATTGGTCGTTCCCAGATCGATACCAACGATTTTGCTCATGATAAACCTCTACATCCTCTATGATTAGTGTTATGTTACTGAGTCTATAGACGTTCTATCAGAACCCTATCAGAGAGGTGTAGGAGCAGTGTAAGAACAAAAGTGAGCTGTTATGCGACCTTTGTTGAGCAAGCCTGAGGTGGACTTATTGATTGGATGGCTCTTTTTTGAGCAGTTCGACCATTTGGAGAAGTACCTGACGGACACTTGATTTTTGAGTGGCAACGCATGGCATAACGGTTACATCATTACCCGTTCGGGTGCCACGACGGACTTCAGCCAGTTTGGCAGATCCTTCCATATCTGTTTTGTTGGCTACAACCAAATGCGGGACAGTAACGAAACCGGAAAATAGCTCGATCAACTCGGCAGCATCTGGAAAAGAGGGGGTATCAGTGCTATCAACCAGAACGATAAAGCCGTTCATCTCGCTAGAGAGAATTTCCCACATGAAGTCGAAGCGTGTCTGGCCGGGAGTTCCATAGAGATAAAGGGTATCACCGTCCAGATTGACACGTCCATAATCCATTGCCACCGTAGTTTCAGCTTTGATCCCTTTGTCTTCGGTGGTAATTTTCTTTTCCGTTGACACAACTGGAATATCGGAGATCGTTTTTATAAACTCTGTTTTCCCAGAATTGAAGGGGCCAGTGACAACGATCTTGAATGAGGCCACACCACCCTCCTTAAGGGGTTCACAATCATGACTTAAGCCAATTGTACGTTGAAAATGGATGGGTCGCAAGGCATAGAGAAACGGCAGAATCTCTAAAGAAGTTCTGCCGTGCTGGTGCTGCTTAAATCTGTGGTTGGTGTTTGAAATCTATAAAACGGTATCCAACCCCACGTTCTGTGAGGATGTACTTTGGATTTGCAGGGTCTTCCTCTATCTTTTCACGTAGATAATTGACATAGAGGCGCACATAATGTGCCTCATCCCGATATTCATACCCCCATACTTTTGCAAGTATCTGATCGTGCGGTACCGTCCAGCCTGCATTTTCGATGAGGTGATAGAGCAGCCTATATTCCGTTGGTCGGAGTTTGATGTGAGTGCCATTGACGATTACTTCACGTCGGTTGAAATCCACACTGAGACGATCATCAATAACTAATACGGCTTGTTCTGGTGCACTGGAGGGCATATTGGCTCGACGCAGAACTGCTTTGATACGGCTTGACAGTTCACGAGGGCCGAATGGTTTGGTGATGTAATCATCTGCGCCAAGTTCAAGGCCGTAAACCCGGTCATTTTCTTCCCCTTTGGCAGTGAGCATAATCACTGGAATGCTGGAGAATTCGCGTAGCATTCTTAGCGTTTCATAGCCATCCAGTTCCGGCATCATAACATCCAGCAAGACGATATCTGGCAATTTGGTACGAATGGCCTCTAGCGCCTGCAGCCCATTGTGCGCTTCGATTACCTGATGTCCTTCCAGCTCAAGATTCATACGAATGAAGCCAATCATTCGTGGCTCATCATCAACGACTAGAATTCGTTTTCCATCGCGCTGATTGGTTTTTGGAACTTTAGTGGTCATATTGCCTTAGTCATTACGCCACAATTGCGGGAATTCCGTTTGTGCGTTCGGGTCTGGCATGACTTGAATAAGACTAATGCGCGACCAAGGGAATATGACGGTTGTGACGCCTTCATCCAGCCATTCAACTTCTTTATCTTTACGATCACGAGGATTGCGTCCAACGATCATAATGTCGGAAGGGTGAGGTAAATCATCAACATCAATCTTAACGGGTTCAGAATTTGAGATGTGAAGCAGTAGTGTAATCATGTGAGACCTTTTTTACCCTTCAATTACTTGAAGTAGACATGTGCAACCAGTTTACCGAGCCGGATTTCGTCGCCATCTCTCAAGATACGGGGCTGGTCGGGAACCAAGCGTTGGCCGTTGAGATGTGTGCCATTAGCGCTGCCCATATCCACAAGTGTCAATGTATCATCGCTGCGATGGATTGCCGCGTGAATCCGGGATACACCTTTTTCCAGTGCCCCATAGGGTGTTAAGTCTAAATCCGGTCTTTGTGTGCTGGTTGAATCGGTTCGGCCAAGTACAGTTTTCTTGGCTGGTTGCAAGATAACCGGTTCGGTGGCATCCCGAATATGAATAATAATGGATGCATCTTGACCGAAACGTGCAGTTCCCCAAGTCGCCTTCGCTGCTAAGTCATTAGTGGACTGATCGAGCTGGCGGGTTGGGAGCACTGCATTGGCAGCTGTACCCTGAAGGCTTTGACCGCATTCTTCACAGTACATAATACCTTCGCGGTCTTTATGTCCACAATAGGGACAAATAATCATTGTGATGTGTCCTCTGATGATGGACCGAGTAGCAAGAAACGAGTCTGATATTTTAGCGTTTTGCGTCCTTGGTCAGATAGATTGCTGGTATGTGCAACACGTCGTGCTTCAGAGCGTGCCTGATGAGCAAGTTCCTCTTCGCCCATTGCCAATAGACGGGTTGCAAGATTTTCCAAGCGGCGTGTTGCTTCCCGTACATCACCACTGGCAAGTGCCTCCTGAGCACGTTCTTGCATTCGGTATAGCGTGAGTTTACCCAGGGCATCCAAAATTGCAACTGGAGGGTCTTCTGATGGTGGCTGATCTGTGATTTCGAGAGAAATATCGCTTAGTGATTGGTACATCTGTTGTTGATTAACCAAAATATCGCCCTGTGCTACTAAGCGAGCCACTGATCGAAATCCGAATGGCATATTGGCCGGCAACTGGAATTGGAAGAGCACAGAGATGAGGCGGTTAGCCTGAAGACTGCCGAGTTGAATGTAATTTTCGTCGGCGGTAAGTGGTTGGGGATGAGGTGCTAATTTGAAAGCGGACTCCAATTTCACATCGGGGTCTGGTGCTATTGAAATACGCACCCTCTCGGCAAATGCATTGGATAAATTACGGACGTGATCATTTAGAAATTTGACGACAGCGCTGGCGGAATTGATGTATGAGGAAGTTCCACCTGTGGCTGAGGCCAATTCGTCTAGAAATTGGTCGTTCCATTCTTGCCCTAGCCCCATTGCACTGATGCTTATACCCTGCTGAGCGGCAGTACGGGCAAGTTCCATGCATTTCTCCTGGTCACCAAATGTATTGCCATCGGTTAGCATAACAATGTGATTGACCAGTTTTGGCCCCAGAAAGCGTTTGGTTTGTTCCAACCCTGTTGACAGTCCGTTAAATATCTCGGTTCCACCTGATGCGATCATCATACTGACTTTCGCTTTCAGGCTTTGTTTATTGGTAACCGGAGTAGCAGGAATAATCACTTCGGCACGGTCGTTGAAGCTGACTACTGATAAGATGTCGGTTTCATTAAGCTGGTCAATAATTTGATGTGCCGCGACCTTCACCTTATCCAATCGTGTGCCGTTCATTGAGTTGCTGTGGTCTAGCACAAGTGTAAGATTTAGTCGTGACTCCCGCTTCTGGGACTGGTCACGGGCACGGGGATCCGGCAGGATTTCCGCAAGTAAATAGATAACCTGAGGTTCTGGTAGGGGCACAATTGCGCGCTTGCTAGGGGTTACACGGAGCGTGAATATCTGATTGTCTGCTCCATGTGGTTTCTTTGCTATTTGTGTGTCATAGGTCTGTTTACGAGCATTATCCATTAATAGTTCGTAAGCAGTAGTAATGTCCTGAAACTGAGTAGCTGCTCCCGGATTGCCCTGATTGACATCAGGATGCAAACGCCTCGCAATACGTCTGTAGGCGGATTTGATTTCCTCCTGCGAAGCGTCACGTCCAATGCCGAGGGTTAGATACGGGTCAATGTTTGTGACCATATATAAACGCTAGTCTCTGAAGTCGTTAATTGGTTGGCACTTGCAGCAAAATGGCGGTGATGTTGTCAGTACCGCCGTGCATATTTGCAAGGGCGACAAGTTTATCGCAGGCTTCCTGCGGATTAGGATGATTCATTGCAATTTCAACAATCTCTTGTTCACTCACCATGTTCCAAAGGCCATCACTGCATAACATCAGTTTGGAGTTTGGTGGCAACCGTCTTGTTAAAGCATCAACTTCCAAGTTTTCACTTTGTCCTAATGCACGATACAGAACATTTTTCTGTGGGTGTACATTAGCTTCTTCACGTGTTAGTTGATCGAGTTCGATCAGTCTTTGTACGAGAGAATGATCACGTGTGATCTGCTCAATGCCATCTCTTGTTATTAAATATACGCGACTGTCACCAACATGAGCAACATATGCCAAGTCGCCAACAACGGCAACTGATGTGAGGGTTGTTCCTCCATCCGGCACTTTGGTAATGACATCAGCATTGGCCTTCTGTACGGCGGCAATCATTGCCTCTGTAATTGGGACGCGATCCGCATCATGATCGCCATTCAGGATCGGCATGTAAATATTATTGGTCACATAGGATGCCACCAAGCGTGCAGTTAATGCTGAGGCCTTTTCTCCATCATGATGACCACCCATTCCATCAGCAACAATGAAGAGACCAAAGTCTGGACGTTGTTCGGCACTTCGTCCTGTCGCCACGAAAGAATAAACCGAGTCCTGGTTGTTGGTACGAACCATTCCTACATCGGTTGCCTGCCCGAAAATGATATGCTCGTTGTTTGAGGTAATTACCGTTTCCGGGGGAAGGGGGCGGGTTGCACCATCAGCTACCGTTTGTGTGACTTCTGGCGGTAGTGGGGAAATTGGAGTGGTTTCAACAATCACCGGTTCTGGTCTGGTCGTTGATTCTTTTGCTTTATCAGCAGTTAGCTGCACCGTATCCTCTGGTTTTGCATTGGATTGGGTGAAGAGGCGGCGGAAAATATCCATACAAATTATCTCCAATTGGGGTACAACAGATTGCAGTACCCTTTCGATAGGTTAGCCGACCAGAGGCAGTGCGTATAACGACCGATCCAGTGAACCGAAGAGAATAAGATCGCCAGCAATGTGAGCCGTCGACGTAATTGCCCCGTTTGTCTTAAATTTCCACCGCTCTTTGCCTGTCTGAATATCTACACAGTATAGATATTCATCTGTTCCACCAAAGTAAATTGCACCCTGATGAATAATAGGCGATGAGATGATTGGTTTATCAATCGTGAACTTCCATTTTTCACGCGCCGTTTGGGCGTTAATTGCATACATTGAGCCGTCTGCTGAACCAAAGAATAATAGGTCGCCATCCACAACGGGGGAGGAGATTACCGGCCCATTTGTGCGGAATCGCCATGAGCTGTAACCACTATTCGCATCCAGCGCGTACACAAAATTATCACCTGAGCCAACGTAACACATTCCTTCAGCCACATCAACGATAGGTGACGATGTAACAGGCCGTCGTGTGCGATAACTCCATTTGCGTTTTCCATCCAGCCCTAACGCAAAAATTTCGCCGGCGTCGCAACCAACAATGACTACATCATTGGATACAAATGGACGGCTACGCACTGATTCGCCGAGTTGATATTTCCACAAGAAACGTCCATTTGGTGCCCCCAATGCATAGAGATGACCGTCATCGCTACCAAAAAACACGGCATCTACTTCTGGAGCGACACGGGCTGTTCCACGAATTTTATCCTGTGTGGTATATGACCAGTTGATGCGTCCATTACGATAGTCCAATGCATAGAAGGTGTTATCTTCTGAACCGAACATGACCAGTCGGTTTGATTCATCAATCACTGGAGAGGATGCTATCCCGCCATGTGTTGCGTATTTCCATACAAACTCCCCTGTCGCCAAGTTTACAGCCCACATATTGGTATCGTATGAGCCGACGAAGGCTAATTCTTTATGGACAATCGGGCTGCATCGAATTTCGTCTTCTGTTGGGAATTTCCATTTGGGTTCAATTGAACCCTGGGATTCTACTCCAGCGAAAAAGTCTGTACCTGTTAGACTCCCACCTTTAGTTGCGCCCCCTGCCGCAGCATTTACCTGAGGCTGATAACGCAGTTTTTCCAGTTCGGTTTTCATTTCTGCCGCTGTCTGGAAACGGTTTTGGGGTTCAAAGGACAAAGCTTTTTCAACAATAGTTACCAAACGATCGGGTGCTTTCGGCACGTAATCCTGAATCGGGCGTTCCGGGAAACTGAATGGCGGCTCCAAGCGGGGGTCTTTACGCGTAAGTACATGATGTAGTGTTGCACCAAGACTGTACACATCGCTCAGCGTTGTAACATCTCCCTTATACTGCTCAGGAGCACAATAACCTTCTGTGCCAATCATGGTATGCTTCTTAACGCCGCTATCAAATATTTTGGCGATGCCAAAGTCGATCAGCCGAATTTTACCGAAACTATCTATCATGATGTTCGACGGCTTCATATCGCGGAAGACAATCGGTTTCTGCTGTGTATGGAGATAATCAACAACATCACAAAGCTCAATTGACCAATCGATGATTTTTTCTATCGGTAATTCTTTAGTTTTACCGAGCAGTGTTTCCAGATCGTTTCCATTGATATACTCCATGACCAGATAGACGCGGTCATTCTGATCAAAGAAGTCAAAAATCTTGGGGATAGCAGGGTGATTCAGTGTAGCCAGAATGTTGGCTTCCCGCTGAAACGTTTTTAGGGTAGAGGCATGTAATGCCGGGTCTGTTGTTGGGTTAAGCATTTCTTTGACCGCGACCAACTTGCGAACATCTGGAAAATTGAGGTCGCGCGCCTGATAAACAGTACCCATACCGCCACCGCCCAGGACGCCCAAAATTTTGTAGCGCCGCTGTAAAACAGTGTTGGCTTGCAGGGAATTGTCGGTTGGCCCGTCACCGCCCATTCCGGCGAACTGCGTTGTTTCAGGCATGAGTATATGATTCCTATAATGACCAATCACGGTGGATGAGATGAGTATCTTGATTTATTATATTAAAGTCCCCACGATACCGCAATCGGTCGAAGCATTAACGTAATTACCTATATGGCTTTTTCCAACTCTCCTCTCTCGTTGTATCTACATGTGCCTTTCTGCAGCATAAAATGTACGTATTGCGCTTTCAACACGTATATCAACCTTGACCATTTGATTGAGCCATTTGTGCAAGCATTAGTCAAAGAGATTGAGATACTGGGGGAAAGTAAAGCAGCCCAAGTAGTACATACTATTTACCTGGGAGGGGGTACGCCCAGTTTGCTTTCTTCTGAACAAATTGCACGCATCCTGAATGCTATTCATCTCAAGTTTGTCGTTTTACCGGATGCTGAGATTTCAATGGAGTCGAATCCGCGCGATTTAACGCCGGAATATATGGAAGCGATCAGAGACATTGGGATTAATCGATTGAGCATTGGGATGCAGTCGGCAAATGCTCATGAATTGGAATTGTTTGCCCGGCGACATGATAATGAACAAGTAAGTGAGGCGGTGGTTGCAGCGAGGTCAGGCGGTTTTACTAATTTAAACCTAGATCTGATTTATGGAATACCTGCCCAAACGCTTGATGGTTGGGAAACCAGTTTAAAACAGATGCTTGCTCACCAGCCAGAACATATTTCGCTTTATGCATTGGGTTTGGAAGATGGCACATCAATGAAAGCCTGGGTTGAGAGTGGAAAACTACCTGCTCCAAACGATGATCTTGCGGCTGATATGTATGAGATTGCATCTGACATACTAGAGGCAGATGGGTATAGGCAATACGAGATCAGCAATTGGTCTAAACCCGGATATGAATGTCGACATAACCTACAATACTGGCGTAACCTGCCATATCCCGGTCTAGGGCCAGGTGCACATGGTCTGGCGGACGGAATTCGCTATTCCACAATTCTATCGCCACAGCGCTATATTCGAGCATTGCAGGAAGCTACCGGCCATTTTGAATTTCCACGAACACCTGCTATTGACCAATCCATCATACTTACTCGTGAGACCGAGATCGCAGATACTCTTTTAATGGGATTGCGATTGACAGAGGAGGGTATAAATCGAGCAAACTTTGCTGAACGGTTTGGTGTTGACCCAGTTGACCTTCATCGATTATTGTTTGAGAAATTTGTTGGATATGGGTTGCTGGAGATTAACCGAGAACGGGTGCGAGTTACGCGGCAGGGCAGGTTGCTTAGTAACATGATTTTTCGTGAACTGGTCTAGTGCTGGCGTTCGAATAGCGCCTCAACCAATTGTTTAAGCCATCTTCCAGACTCACTTAAAGGATTAGCACTTTCTAAGGCGGCAAGCGCCCGATTATAGAAAGTTGTTTCAGTTTCCTGTGCATATTTCCGTGCTCCAACAGCATCCAGCGTTTTAACTGCTTCTGTCACATCGTTAGCTGTGAAGGTTTGCCGTTGATAGATAGACATGAGCTTTTCGCTCTTATTCAATCCATAGAGTACAGGGAGTGATTTTTTGCGGGAGAGAATATCTGTTGCTGCTGACTTCCCGGTAACATCAGGATCCCCCCAAATACCCAAAATATCGTCATGTATCTGAAACGCCAAGCCAATGTTGAGACCGAATTCCATATAAGCGGCTGATAGTTCATCATCATTGGAAGCGATTAAGGCTCCAATTTGGGCGCATGCAGCTAACAATGCTGCTGATTTCCCCTCTATCATTGACAGGTATTCATCCGTCGTTACTATGGCTTGATGCTCAAAACTCATATCCAAGTGCTGTCCGCGGGTCAATTCCAACATTGTGTCGTTGAATATACGCCAGATTTTGATAATTGTTTGTGGTTCGATATCCCTTGATGCCAGTTCTTCCAGTGCACAGTATGCGAGTGTAAAGAGCGCGTCACCAGCGTTGATTGCATTTGCCGTACCCCAAACCTGCCAAACAGTAGGGCGATTGTGGCGCGTTAAACTGTTATCCTGAATGTCGTCATGAATCAGCGAAAAATTGTGGAGCAGTTCAACTGCAACGGCGGAAGGCAGGGATTTGCGCCAATCGCCTCCTGCTGCTTCTGTGCTCAGTAACAGTAGGATAGGGCGGATGCGTTTTCCTGTTGGCAGATTGTAGGGGGTATCGTGTTCATCTACCCAACCAAGTGCATAGCGCAACATGACTCCGAAGTCAGATGAGAATTTGGGACGTGAATTAACTGTATGACGCATTGATGCATCAAGTTCAGTCATGTAACGTTGAAAAAACTGGGTTAACAACGGAGTATATCCTCATTCCTCAGCAAGGTGGTTTTCTGCAATGCCATAATATCCTTTGCGCCACTGCATAGCATCGCAATTCGCAATTGGGTTGAAATTTCTCGAATAAGTTGGTCGACAGCTTCCGTAGATTCATCAGCAGCTTTTAAGAATGGGCCAGCCAGACCACCTGCGGTAGCACCCAAGGCGATGCACTTGGCGATGTCAATGCCATCCCGCAATCCACCGCTGGCAATTATTTGAATATTTGGCGCGCCCTTTACTGCATACTGAATGGCATCGGCTGTTGGAATACCCCAATCGGCGAAACTGGCTGCAACGCGTGCGTGGAAGGCGGTCGGGGAACGATGATATTCGACTTCACTCCACGAAGTGCCACCCGAACCCGCAACATCGATTGCAGCTATACCAGCATTTGCCAGATCACGAGCGTTTTGTTCGGAAAATCCCCAACCCACTTCTTTGGCAATCACAGGTACGGATACATTTTTGCAAACTTGCTCAATTTTTGTCAGTAAACCTGCAAAATTTGTGTCGCCTTCTGGCTGAACGGCTTCTTGAAGAACATTGAAATGTAGAATAAGGGCATCTGCTTCAATCATGTCTACAGCTTTTTGACATTGCTCTGCCCCATATTTGTAATTAAGCTGTACTGCGCCCACATTCGCAAAAAGCAAGATATCAGGTGCAACATCGCGCACTTGATATGTGTAGGCTAAATGTGGCTTTTCGATGCCTGCCCGCTGTGAGCCAAGTCCCATAGCCACACCTTGCGTTTGAGCTGCCTTGGCAAGATGCTGGTTGATTCGATAAGCCATATCAGTGCCACCAGTCATAGAAGAAATGATGATTGGGGCAGAAAGTATTTTGCCGAACAGGGTGACGCGGGTATCCACATCAGAGAGATTCATTTCTGGAAGTGCCTGATGCATAAAACGATATCGTTCTAATCCAGTTGTCAGGCGGGGGAATTGCACATCTTTTTCGAGGTTTATACGAATGTGGTCGACTTTGCGATTCTCTGTGGTTGGCATATCCGTTACTTTAGTCATTCAGTGGTGTTCCTTATTTGGGCGAACGTAATCCTACCCGAAGAAGTCGGCGACTGTCAATAACATTGCACTGGCAGTCGGCATCATTAAGGGTATAATGTGAGCCTGCTATATTGAAAATCACGAAACCCCACTATCGGGAGGAGAAAATGGCTTCAACTGAAGAGCGTGTCAAGAATATCGTTGTGGATTTGCTCGGTGTAGATGCAGATCGCGTTGTACCAGAAGCCCGCTTCCGCGAAGACTTGGAAGCGGACTCCCTTGATCTTGTTGAACTTATCATGGCTTTTGAAGAGGAATTTGGGGGCGAAATTACTGACGAAGATGCTCAGAAAATCACCTCAGTTGGTGAGGCTATCGCCTATATCGATACCAATATGGGTGGCTAGGCAGATTTTTCGCGTTTATATCAGCTAATGGACAGGGTAGCGCAATGGCACTACCCTGTTTTAGTTTGTTATCGCTGAGTGTGAATAATTGATCTCAAGGATTATTAGAGCAATAAGCAATAGCATCATGCTCAAGCTCCCTATTCCTAATTGCACTGGCAATGCAAATGCGACCATCAGATTATAGGCCTGTATTGTGCCAACTAAAGTGCCTATCAATCCAACGCCAATGAATGTTGCGCTAATAATGTGACGATGTTTTTGAAATAGAGTGCTCAGTCCAACGATAGCGGCTATGGCGGTAATCACGACCAAAATAAATTGCTGGCGGTAATTGGAATCTCCATTCGCATTGGTAAAAAACTCGAGCGGCGGAAGTAGCGCTAGTGTGATTATGGAAATAAGAGCAATTTTAATTACTTTGTTTTGGATTGTGTTTCCAAATACTGCCGCTAATCCCAGACAGGGGAGGGCAAGGCGTAGCATAAAGCTCGTTAAGAGTGTTGGTGTATTTGATCTGACAAGTGGGTGGAGGCTTGTCCATTCAGCTAAATCATAAGCATTCAGGCTAAGGCTAATCACTGGATTGTGTATCCAGGGTAAACAGTATGCCAGCAGCGTTAAACTGAACAGAATCCAAAAATAAGACACCTTTTGATGTGATTTTATGAACATCTTCATTTATCTCATTTGAGTGAGGTCGTCGATATAAGTGCGGATTTGGTCATCTTCCTCACGCTGATTTTCAAAGAAGCTAACCATAAACTGACTTCTTCGCTGTCGAAGCGCCAAAGGGGCAACTACGCGAATATCCTGGACAGTAACAACATCACGTCCATCCGAGGCTGCATAGGCGCGCGCTCCTTCAAACATGGTGTATTCTGCACGGTGTGAGTCGATGTCAAGTTTTTGCACCAGCGCCAGCCCAATTTCAACAGCTTCATTTGAGAGTGTCGTTTCTTTCAATAGCTCACGTGCAAGGATAATTTCTTCGCGGGCTTCGGTTGTTACTGGCAACCATTCACGTACAAATTGACGTGGATTTTGACGGTATGCTCGTACCCGATTGTAAACTTCAAGACGTTCCTCTTGAGGTACGAGACCACGAACATTGACTCGCAGGCCGAAACGATCCAGTATCTGGGGTCTTAAACGACCTTCTTCCGGGTTCATTGAGCCGATTAATACAAAGCGTGAGCGATATGTGCCTGACATCGCTCCGCGTCGAACTGTATAACTTCCCTGTGCGGCGGCATCCAGAATTGCATCAACGATCTCGTCATCCAGTAGATTTACCTCATCAACATAGAGAAGATTATTATCAGCACGCGCGAGAATGCCACGTTCCAGACGCACCCGTTGCTGCTGAATAGCCACCCGTTCGTTAATTCCGCCAACTACGTCTTCCAGTCGAGCATTCAGGGGTAGTTCCACTAATTTTACAGGTTCAAAATGCGATATAGCTTGGCCTGCATGATACTTTTCATAACAATCAGGATAAAGAATTCGGGCGTTTTCCGCTAGTAATTCTTGTGGCAGTATTCCTTCTTCGCAATCACTTGTTTCAACATCCGGCAGGATACCTGCAAGACTGCGTACTGCTGTTGTTTTGCCTATGCCGCGTGGCCCAATGAGCAACACCCCTCCGACTGCTGGATTGATGACTGAGAGCATCAATGCGATCCGCATTTCCATTTGTCCGACGATAGCAAGGAATGGAAATGGATAGTGGTCTGCTAATCCCAGATCAGGTGTGTCTTCCGCGAGGATGGCTCTTGCACCTGATTGATTGAGCAGGCGAAGCAGAGTAGATTCTTCTATCCCTCTGAACTGAGGCAGAATATCAGTCATGAAAGTTTTAATCCTTAACGCCTTTGTTGTTTGCGAAGCTGTTGGCGTTCCTGTGCTTCTTTGGCGCGGGCTTCCTCAAAAGGTGTTTCAAAGATGAGTGGACGGATTGAAGTGGGATGGCCACCAGGGTCAAGTGCGACATATACCAAATAGGCTATATTTGTCACACGTGATATACCATTCAAGGGGTTTTCTGCAATAACCTCAACCCGAACTTCCATTGAAGTGCGACCAACATAGGTGAGTTCAGCAGTACAACGCACGAGATCGCCAACATAAATTGGCTCAACGAAGGTCATTGAGTCAATGGCTACAGTTACAACTGGCGTGCGTGCATGACGCATGGCAACCAATGCTCCAGCTTCATCGCTCATTTTCATGATGATCCCGCCGTGAACATTTCCTTGTGTATTTGCATCCTGCGGCCCCATCAGGGCACTTAAGGTTATACGCGATTCTGAGATGTGTTTACCTGATTCAGTCATCAAGGTTTTCCTGATTTTAAATCAATTCTAGCATGACTTAAATTGATTAGCTGAGTAAACCCTCGTAGATGCTTATCAGTTGTTTAGCGGCGGTTTCCCATGTAAATTGTTGGACACGACTATAGCCTTTTTTGATTAATGTTTCTCGTAGGGCTTTGTCCTGAATGATTTTCTCGAGTCCGTCGGTCAATTCGTCTTGATCATAGGGATTAATAATCAGGGCAGCATCTCCAGCTACCTCCGGCAATGAGGAAATGTTAGAGGTTATAACGGGCGTTCCGCATTTCATAGCTTCCAAGATTGGCAAACCAAAACCTTCGTATAGTGATGGGAACGCGAGACAAGTGGCTGCACTATAAAGACCGGGTAGGTCAGCTTCATCAACAAAACCGATGAAATGAACATATTCATTCATATGGGTTCTGTTCATGGTCTCGTAGATAGCATCTTCTAGCCAACCTTTGCCTCCAGCAATTACCAGATGAAGATCATGCCCCCTCTTCCTCAGTGTTGCTAATGATTCAATCAGTCTTCCATAGTTTTTTCGAGGCTGAACAGTACCGATAGCAAAGATATATGAAACATGCTGGACGGAATATTTTTTTCGTATAGTCACTATTTCCCCAACTTCTTCTACTCTTCTAAATCGATCATCAACCCCACAATATAAAACAGTAACCTTATCATTTGGTATCTGATAAAGATCAAGAAGATCGTCTTTTGTAGCCTGAGAATCAGCTAAAATATGATCAGACTCTTTAGCCGAAATCGGAACTACACGATCCAAATAAGCCTTTAAACTTGGACTAGCTGCTTCTGGAACACGTATAAACGATAGATCATGTACCGTCAACAGCGTTCGAGTATGGGGAAGAGTAGGGGGAAGGACAAAATCAGTTGCGTGGAAAATATCCACATGACCAACAAACATCTCGATAGGAATCGGCAGGTGTACCCGATGCCACAAACGTGCCATCCATTTAGGCTTAATTGCGGTAGTTCGCCACTGACTATTCGCATTATTAGAGAGTTTTGGAAGATTTCTAGCAACAGCACCTGATACAAACAGACGATAATCTATTGAAGACGGTTGCTCAAGTAGAGACCTAACCAACTCACGGACGTAACGCCCGATGCCACCCCCTTGTTCATAGGCTGGGGTGTAATCAATTCCTATTGTCGGCAAAGTGTAATGACAGCCCCATGTTACTTATTCTTCACATCACTATACGTCCAGTAGCGATTAGCAAAAAAGTTCCAAAACATGACTACGACGACTCCAATAAGCTGAGCCATCAGTGTTCCAAGTTTACCTTCAGCCGCGTAGGATGGGATATAGGTGGGACGCAGAATGTGAATCACAGGTAGCAGTGCAGGCATTAAGAACTTGCCGAGGAAGCTAAATGCGATGCTAATCCAGATCGTGCGGGCAAACCAACCCATGAAACTGATAAAAACAAATAATGCCAATTGTTTCCGGACTGACTGTGTGCGTGAGTCGGGATAAGTCCAATACCGATTCCATAAAAAATTACTGATAACAGCCGCAATAAAGGCTACACTAGTTGCAATCGCCACATTAACCATGTTTGGCTCGCCGGCGCCATTGGTTGGGGGCAGTAATGTAGCCTGAAGCATGATCACCGTGCCAAAATCTACAGCCGCACCAATGAAACCGACGACTGCAAACTTCAGAAAACGTTCGACTTCTTTCGACTTATCACCAAAACGTGCAGCAATTGCCAGGATGGGTGCATCCAGAGGATTTCGAATCATGCGACGTGTGCCTTGAATGGTATTGGTCATTAGGTCACAACCTTATACTTTTTCGGGACTCACTGTATATCACAGCAAGAATGCCTAGCATCAAACCGATGTGGAGGAAGAGATTGTTTACATAAAGGTTATCGAAGAAACTGTGGATGGATAGATACGCCCAGCTTCCCAATAGCCCTATCACTACAAAGCGAGCCAACAGATCAGGGTGCTGTCGTGCTCGCCAAGTCATCCAGATTATGATAATCCATACCTTGCCGTAGCCTAACAGTCCAATTATACCAGTTTCGGCCAGAATATTCAGGTAATAGTTATGAGCGTGACCCAATGGTTCGTTCCAATTTAATAATTGATACGAAGGATAGGCAGCCTCATAGTTGCCTAAACCCACCCCAAACCAAGGATTATGAGTTGTCATGTTTAGCGCGGCTTGCCAGTGTGCCAACCGTTCTACCACGGCAAAATTTTCTGGGGTGATATCTACTCCACGCACATCCTCAAAAGCGAAAAATTCCTGAGTTGAGGTGCTCAATCGCTCGACAATTGAAGTTGGTATTAGCCCCATAAACCACAGGGTTACGAAAAATGTCAATCCGGCTAAAAAAAGAAGCAACCCATGCGACGTTTTACGTGGAATTGCGATAACAACCACTCCAAGTGCACCACCTAACCCTAGCCATGCACCGCGACTCCAGGAAAATACAATCCCAATGAGCATTATGGTTGAGGCAAATGTGTAGAATGCGGTATAAAGCACAGCAGTGGAAAAAATGCTGCCTGTGGTGCGATAGGCTTTAAAAGCTTGTAATCCATAAGCGCTCGCTACCATTGCAGCGAGGGGTATAAATATTCCCATAAAGCCGCCAAATGGATTGGGCTGCCCAAAGGTGCCAAACGCCCGGAAGAAACGGCCACCAATTACAAGGTGTAACGCACCGCTGCCGCCAAAGAATTGATATATTCCCACAAGAGCATTGGCAATACCCGCCACTGAGATGATAAATACCAGCAATTGCCACTGGCGGTCATTGAACAGGTTGAAAACAAGCGTAACCAGCACCAGAATTTGTATCCATTTAAGCCATTCATTCAACCAAGCAGATTGGGAAACGGCAATAAAAGAAGTCAAACCCATGAGGAACAGGAAAAACAAAAGGGGAACCGTGAGGGGTGTTCGTAATTTTGATACCAATTGACGATTATAGACAATACGATTTACTGCCCATGCCGCCAGTACTCCTAACAGCGTTATTTGTCCAATATCTAGAGGTAACTGAAATTGTGCTTCCGTTGCAATCAATGTTCGCATCGGCGAGAGAACTGCTAAAAATGCGAATGCTGCGATTGGACTTATCGCAGCTAAAAGAACACTTCCCCCAATTAGAAGACAAATGATGACAACAGGGATAGATTGGATGCTAACAAATCCAGCGCCCAAAATGGCTGCGACCAGCAATAGTATCCGTGTTACCCAACGCTGATCCACAGCCCATTGCCGAATGGAATAGTAGGGCAGACGGGTCACAATACCTCGCGAAAGTAGGCGATTGTGTGTTCAAGCCCTTCCCGCAATTTAACTTTAGGTTCCCAACGAAGAACAGAACTTGCCCGACTAATATCTGGTTGGCGCGTTTGAGGATCACCTTTGATACGCTCGTTCTTGAAGATAATGCCAGCATTATTACCTGTTACTTCGTTGACCATATTGGCAAATTCAAGAATCGTCATTTCATCTGGATTGCCGATATTAACAGGATCATTGAAATCTGACATCAGCAGCCGATAAAGCCCTTCAACCAGATCACTCACATATTGGAAACTGCGTGTTTGCGCACCATCTCCATAAACCGTTAGAGCTTCACCTCGTAGTGCCTGCGCAATGAAGTTAGGGACAACACGACCATCAGCCAAACGCATTCGCGGACCGTAGGTATTAAAAATTCGTACAATTCGGGTATCGACCTTGTGCACGCGATGGTAGGCCATCGTTAAAGCTTCGGCATAACGTTTAGCTTCATCATAGACGCCGCGTGGGCCAATGGGGTCTACATTACCGGGATAAGTTTCCTTTTGTGGATGCTCTAACGGATCCCCGTAAATTTCCGATGTGGATGCCAGTAAAAACCTTGAACCCTTGGCTAGTGCCAGACCAAGTGCATTATGGGTTCCAAGTGCACCAACCTTTAGCGTTTGGATAGGCAGCTTGAGATAATCAATTGGACTGGCCGGGGAAGCAAAATGGAGAACTGCATCAACAGCCCCATTTATGTATATATAATTGGTCACATCATGGTGGACAAAGGTGAAATTGGAATTGCCAGCTAAGTGAGCGATATTGCGAGTGTTACCTGTGATTAAATTATCCATCGCAATAACTGTATGGCCGTCGGCCAAGAATCGGTCAGACAGGTGCGAACCCAAGAAACCAGCACCACCAGTAATGAGAACGCGCAAAATCACACCCCTCTTCAGGTAATTATGAGTGAACTTTGTTCAGTTTACCACAAGTTGAAAAAGGGAAGACAGATGATTTAGACGCTCACTTTGCCATCACCAGCTTCTTTAAGATCATCAATCTGCGAAAGAAACTCAGCTTTAAAGATGTGGTAAGCAGTTGATGAGTCCAGACAAACGATAATAGTTTTTACGTGTCGAGGATCTTCGAATGTAAAGTCAATAATTTGTGTCAAAATAGTCTTGGCGCAATTTTCAATAGGATACCCTAATATTCCGGTTGAAATGGCGGGGATAGCAATTGATTTTAGTCGATTTTGCTCTGCAAGTCGCAACGACTGCAATGTGACATTTGCTAATTTTCCTCGTTCACTACCTTCACCCCATCGTGGCCCAACAGCATGGATAATCTTCGATATAGGCATATTGCCTGCATCGGTAATAACCGCTTCCCCGATATCACACCAACCAATTGCATTACATGCCTGTTGAACAAGTGCGCCAGCTTTAGCCGCGAGGGCAGGGTGAAGTGTTAAATTTGTATCGGTTACTGTGACGACAGTATCAACCAGCAAAGATAGAATATCATCCTGCACGATCTGGATCGTGACCTTGTTCACTTTCGCTTTCATCGCGCACCTGCTTCCCCATCACCATTGAAACAAATTACACCATTATACCGGGGGAGCGTCAATAGCTCGGATGTTCACTGTATTCAATTGAACGATTCCAAGTAGCAACATAAACACATACACCAAATCCTGAACGTAGACACTGTTATCGATCATGCCATGACTTAACAGGTTTGCCATGCTTCCCATTGACCCGATGATAATTGCCAACAAATACGGATTATGTTGCTGAAAAACCTCACGCTTTTTGATCGCTGCCCTCCAAAAAGCGATCTGAAATAGCAGAAGTACTGCGACACCCATCATGCCTAACCGTACCCAGAAATCAAGAATGATGTTGTGCGGATGCGAGAGATCTGGTTCTTGCCAAGCATCAGGTAGAATATAATGTCCACGAAATGCATAAAGGAATTGATCAAGTCCTAATCCCGTTACAGGATGATCATGGATAATGTTAATGGCGCTTTCCCATACACGAATACGATAGAAATTCGTACCTTCGTTGAAATCAAGGACGCGCGCAAAACGCGGTGATTGAAGCGAGAACAAAAAACCAATAAAGGCTAGTACCACAAAAACAAAAATAACCAGTCGTCCACGACTGCCGAAAATCAGCAATATCATACTGATGACAGCTATAGGAATTCCTATAAAGATTGCTCCCACGCTTTGGGTCAAGATCAATGCAATTCCTATAGGAATCAAAGCGATAGCCGAGAAAATACGTTGAAAACGGCTTGTTGGAATAAATATAAATGCAATCAGAAAAGGAACACAGCGCCCCAAAAACAGCGCAACGTTGTTCGGCGATCCATAAACACTAGCGAGTCGTCGAACACCATCCTCCGCTGTAATAACAGCCTGTCCCTGAAAAAACTGGAACAGACCTATACCAGCAACCAAGACTCCGGCGAATAACAGGGCATTTACTATATACATTATTCGCTGTTTATTCAGTCTGATGGTTCGGAAGATTATGTAGAATAGTGCCGGCTCTATAAACAAAACACGCAGTTCGGTAACTGCCCGATCAAGCTGCTCAGCCCAGATCAATGAAATACCACCTAGAACAACCCATAACAACACCAGATAATCGAGCGTTCCGATGTTTTTTCTCCACATGAAAGCTGAATCCTCTGGATCTGTATTTTTTCGATTGTGGCTCCATTGGATAAATAGCTGGAATGCCCAAGCAGATGCTGTAATCAAGATGGTGATTTCGGCTAAGGGGAAAGCAAAGTCGTAAAGTTCAATAGGAAACAAGAAAAAAGGCGACCAGAATAATGTGAGTACAAGACCGATATAAAGATGGTTATAGATGATAATAAGCAAAATCAATCCAGCGATGATGGTTAACATAACGCCAGGTTCAAGTTGGATAAAACCAGCAGTCAGAATTGCCAAGCCAAGATGAATGGGTTCTTTACGGAAGATATTGGGTATGCTATCTCCCCAAGTAAAGAGCACGCCAATCATTAAGGCAAATGATGTAAGAATTGCAAATGCTATCTCAGCAATCGGCGAGAAACGGCGAATCACAAATGAAAGCCATTTAAGCGAGGGTGTCCAATTTAATTGAGTACTGGCGACCATGGCACTAATGATTGCGGTGATTGCAGTTATTAAGGCGACTACGATCTGGCGGTTATAGGGTTCAGCCATGTTACCCTGGCTCACGCCAAAACCCGCCAATGACCATCTATCCCATCCGCGATCCGCAACAATGTGTAATACATGATTTGTGTTGCCGAGATTTCGGCCTACAGGTACAAGATCCATTTCTGGCAATAAAGTGCCACTTTTCAGGACAATATAAGCATTACCAGAAGAATCATGAGGAGTGGCATTTGCTTGTTGATCATCTATCGTTGGATAGATATATGCTGAATAATTATCTTGCCGCAGCAGCAATGAAACATCTGTGCCTGAAAAGTGAAAATTAAATTGACTGTCCTTCACCCAACCAATATCCGCACCCAATTTCCCAAATGTCCATACCCCGCTGTACTCAGTGTATGAATTGACCATTGGAAAGAGACCATTGTAAGCTGCGTTTGATGGCTGACGTTCAGCAAGGGCGTGCCAGAGCGGAGTAGGGGTATTGTTCTGGTCAATAAGCGTAAATCCCCAAACAGGATCATTCGGATTAGCATCCGGTTGCCAGTGTTGAAGAGTCATTCCTCCTATCCAAGGCCATTCCCGTTCAGCACGATCAAGGGCTTCGAGGGTATATGTAATTTGATTTGTGGGAGATGCTTGCCCCCATATTGATTGACTACCACCCCAGTTCGCTGGCAAGGTGTTCCATCCCCAGTTACTTGCCCAAAGCGCTTTACTACCATCTCCGTTTTTTACCATCTCTTCCCGCAAAGCGATTATTCGAGAGAAATTTAGTACATCGGGAGCTACAGTGCGGTCATCGGGAGGGGTATGAAATCCATACGGTTTGGCAGCAACTGCATCCATATAATCTTTTGCGCCAAGTCTATACATATCCCGCAGGAAAATGAGATCGCTGATGTTTTCAGGCCCAGTTTCAACTGTAGGAGCAAGCGCTGCACTGATGACAGTTGCGTTTATATCTGACCCATGAATAGACTGATAGGCTGCGGCAAGAACAGCAAGGTAACTAGCAGCGTGTGGTTCTTGACCACCCCAAGCATGGGTTAAATTGGGTTCATCCCATATCTGATAGTAGTCGATGACATCTCCGTAACGGGCAGCAATTACCGCTGCAAACTCTGCAAAATTGGCCGGATTTTCAGGAGGAGTTGTAGGATTGTTGTCGATAGCTCTATCAGAACGTGCCCAAGGAGGGGTATTCACAAGAACGGCTATCAATTTTAGATCGGGGTTCGGCTTGAACGCCGCAATAATGGGATCGAGTATATCCCATTTATAATCTCGTGGATTTGGTTCAATTACATCCCATCGAATGGCTTGCCTTACCCAATTGACATGCACCTCCTGCATCCGATCAATTTGATCCGATAATTCTTCGGGTTCGTAGCGTGTCAGTTCGGCATTAACGCCGAATCGCGGTACATAAAAAGGAAGATCAGCTTCCCGTGCTGGATCTGAATATCCACGCAACTGGTAATCTCGCTCCTGAATTAGGGCAAAAACAGTAACCAGACTCCCTGAAAATGCAATGAGCGTCAGAATGAAAATGAATAATTTCCGACTCATTGTGACCAAACCGGTGTTGATGCACCACCATCGAGGGTCAACTGATGCGCTATCTCGGATGAGACATCAATAACCCAGAGATTGCCCTGGTAAATGAACGCAATTTGGCGACCATCTGGACTCCAAGCAAATTCCTGGTTCTGATATATAGATTGTTGGGCCTTGAGTCCCAGTCGTCCTTCTCCGGGGAAAATCAGGCGGGCATTGCTGCCATCACGATCCGCCACCACCAAATCATATTCTCCGTTTATACTGTTATATGGATCACGCGCCAGCAAAAATGCGAGATAACCACCCGGAAATTCACTATTGTTTGAGAGCAATGGGGAAAATTGTGGTGCTGCCCAGATGCCTGTATTAGGAATGATTTGGGTGCTAAAAGATCCAGTTGTATCGGTAGCTGCTACATCAAAAGCAGGGCTACTCTCTGGCAACTCGCTTCCAATTGCTGGGCCATGGATGGTCGTCAAAAGCAAGGCGCTATCTGATGACCAGGAAAGTGTTGCACGCCATGACCAATCACCAACTGGTCGTAGAACTGCATAACTCAATAATGGAGAGCCAAGATCACCAGTTTCAGGGTCTACAATGCCAATACTATCCGCTTGTGCCCACGCCAATCTTTGACCATCTGGCGACCAGTGAAAACGTGTACCCCACCAGCTATAAAGACCTCGGGTAGAGCGTTCAACAATCGAAGTTACACTTAATGACTCTCCGCTTTCAGGATCAATACGCATTTGCCAAAGATCATTAAATGCTAACCATCCGGGAGCTGCTTCTCGTGGCTCGGCAGTCGAATAGCTAATCGTATTTTCCTGATTTGGCACCCATGACGCATACAGAATGTTATTTGGAATAAGACTGATAGGGTTCGATGGCTGTGTTACATCTGCGATAATCCAAAGTTGGTTAAAAGAAGTTGAGGATTCAACCGGATTTGCCTTACGGGTGAAAAGAAGTTGGCGGCCATCTGCTGAAAGATTAAAAACGCGACCGTCAATATCTCCATCGGTTGTCAAAGGTCGTTTTGTTGTACTGCTTCCCCGTATAATCCATGCATTGCCATTGTTAATATAGGCGAGTGTTCCAATAATTGGAACAGGCTCTATTTCTCCTGTTGGCCCAACATAGATAATCTCGTCCTGTGCTGCTTTAATGATCGTTTGGTTTGTTTCAATCCGGTCACTTGATACCCCGTCAATGATTGTGACGCGGTAACAAATTTCGAGTGTTCCATTTTGTCCAGCTTGAACAACCCGTTGTTCACCTGGTTGCAAGCCCTCGTTTAACGCTGTGGTTTGCTTATAAGGTATTTCGCTTTGTTCACACTGCGTTTCTTCGATGATGCGGGCAACCGTAATTCGCATTCCATCACTAATCTGTGTAAACAATGGAGGGTTGACCTGATCGAGTTCGCCGAGTTGAAGATCAACTTTTGAATCGCGTAAAAATTCTTCAACGGTGGTAGCAACGGGTAGAATAAACTGTCGTTCTCGTCCATCTGCAATTAGGGACACTCGAATTTGAGGCACTTCCTCTTCTTGCTGACAGGATGAAAAACACAACATGCAGCAAATGAGGAGTAGGGTTACTTTAAACATGATGTGTAATCCTATCACACTACAATATCTGTAAGCAATTAGCTTAAAAATGTCCAGGTCTCACTGCTTAGTGAGACCTGGAAAAACCATCTCAGTGTATTGCTGTTATGGTCGCCAAATCGCAGAAATGTCATTTGCTCCATTATTGGTGACATTAGCAGGATTTGCGCCATTTATTTCAATGACATAGATTTCATCATTGCCGTCGCGATTGGTTGTGAATGCAAGCTGTGAATTATCTGAAGACCAAGCGGGTGATCGGTCATCACCGGGATCATTCGTAATCCGAGCAGGATTGTTTCCATCGGCATTCATAATGTAGAGTTCGTTGTTGCCATCGCGATTGGTTACGAATGCAATCTGATTACTATCCGGCGACCATACGGGACTGAAATCATTATCTGGCGTGTTGGTAATGTTCGTTACAGTTCCGTCGGCGGCCTGTATGTAGATTTCAGCGTTTCCATCCCGATCTGATACAAAGGCCAACAAATTACCATTGGGTGCTGGCGCGGGATTCGTGTCGCTGGCAGGATTGTTAGTGATATTGATAAGGTTATTGCCCTCTGTATCCATTGCGTAGATTTCATTGTTGCCATCGCGATTGGTTACGAACGCAATCTGATTGCCCGTCAGTGACCACATTGGACTCAGGTCATCTGCTGGATTATCGGTTAATCGGCGTACATCACCGCCATCATCATTCATGATATAAAGCTCATTGTTGCCATCGCGATCCGAGACGAATACGATTTGGCTACCATCCGGTGACCATGTTGGACTAAAGTCATTAGCCGCATTGTTGGTCAGGTTAGTTAGTGTCTCATCTGTCCCCAATATATAGAGTTCGTTGTTCCCATCACGGTTAGAGACAAACAGAATTGGGTTATTGATTGGTGGTGGGGGCGGTGTAACCGCATTCACTGTGATAACAGTGCTGGCATTGGTTGAACCCGCACTGTTGCTCACCGTCAGCATCACCGTGTAGTTCCCCGGAGTGACGAAGCTGTAGGTCGGGTTCGATTCGGCGCTGGTGCCACCATCACCGAAGTCCCAAGCATAACTGTCAATGCTCCCGGTCGAGGTTGACGAGTCAAACACCACCGACAACGGCGCGTCTCCTGTTGTGGGATTGGCGGTGAAGGCTGCTACTGGTGCAACCGGAGCCGCATTCACTGTGATGACGGTGCTGGCATTGGTTGAACCCGCACTGTTGCTCACTGTCAGCGTCACCGTGTAGCTCCCCGGAGTGACGAAGCTATGCAACGGATTAATTTCTGTGCTATTTGGAGTACTGTCCCCGAAATTCCAAACATATGACAGACTTTCGCCCGTAGATTGATTAGTAAACTGCACGTTTAAAGGTGCAGTTCCGCTGGTTGGTACGACTGTAAAACTGGCTACAGGTGCGGCAATTGGCTGGGTGGCCGTAATGGTGGTTTGCGCCTCATTCGATCCCCCTGGGCCAGTAACAATCAGTTTAACTGTGTAAGTGCCCGGTGTTGTGTAACTATGAGATGGGCTTTGTTCGGTACTCGTTTGACCATCGCCGAAGTCCCAACTATAGCCTGTAATGTTACCTGTAGATTGATTGGTGAAACTCACATTTAAAGGTGCGTCGCCAGAAATAGGCGTGGCATTGAAGGCTGCTGCTGGTGCATTCGGTGGCGCATTAGCCGCGATGCTAATTTCTGCTATGTCCTGACCGCCAGGGCCAATAACAGTTAGCAACACACGATAGGTTCCTGCGACCGTATAAATGTGGCTGGGACTAGTATCAACACTGGTTTGACCATCGCCAAAATCCCAATTGTAGCTGGTGATTTGACCTGTAGATTGATTGGTGAACTGAATGGTCAGTGGAGTGTTTCCACTGGTTTTGTCGGCTGAAAAAACTGCGTCAGGCGCAGGAATAACCGGATCCTGAACCGTTATCTTGCGGGTAACAAATGATGTACCTCCTGGGCCTGTCACACTAAGAATTACGTTGTAAGTTCCGACTGCGGTGAATTGATGTGTTGGATTTTGCTCCGTGCTGGTCTGTCCGTCCCCAAAAGTCCAACTATATGCAGTAATTTGTCCGGTTGACTGATTAGTGAACCGAACATTTAAAGGCGATGGGCCGTTGGTTAAATCCTGGGTGAAAGCCGCAACTGGGGCAGATGCACCCAGTACATTGATCTGACGCGAAACATTAGATGAACCACCGGGCCCGCTTACAGTGAGGGTGACATTATAAATACCAGTTGTTCGGAATGTATAGACCGGGCTGGCTTCTGTGCTTCCTCCCCCATCCCCGAACGACCAATTATAGGTAGTGATTGAACCACTGGATTGATTCGTGAAGCGAACGACCAATGGGGTCTGACCTGATGAGCGATCAAGGGTAAAAGCTGCAATCGGACGGGGTGTACTTGGTGTAGCCGAAGGGATTGGGGTAGGGGATTGGTTTCGCACACGAATGTTGTTTACAACCGTCGCGAGGCTTGTCCCATCCCGCAAGATTACGCGCAGACGCAACTGATAAACACTGTCCTGAATTGCGGTTGTATTCCAAATGCCGAGTAAACCGTTGAGAACAGGTGATTGAACAATACCCGTTGCAGGGTACCACAGATTACCGGGATTTGGATCAGGTCCATATTCCAGTTGGTATTGTAACATTTGGGGGTGAATCGCTGCCCCAAGAATTTGTACATTGCCTGCTACTACATTACCGGGAATAGGCGAGAGGATAACAATACTGATTGGCAGTGAGGTGCTTGTTGGGAAACCTGCGAAAGTAGGTAATACTGACACAGCGGTTGGGGGAAATTGGATTGATGGACTGGTTGCGAGCGGCGTCAGGGGCAATGTTGTAGGAACACCCCCTGTAACCAAAGGAGTGCGAGTTGGTGGCGATGTGTTAGTTGGTGCTTGAGTTAATGATTGTTGCTGTTCGGGTGCGCTGGTCAAATTGCAAGCACTAGCCAGCAGCAGCATCAAAAACACGACTAGGTATAAAACTCTGAATTTGCCTGTGGGGGCCATGAATGTCCCTCTCTATGAATTACGGTTATTTAAGAGTGATTATATCAGGTCTATCCTAAACGAACCTGACGTATAGGCGTCTATTCCCAGCTTACTTGTGACCAACTGGAAGCAGTGCTACACTACATTTATCTAATCCCGAATCGTATGAGTCTCAATAACTTCGTCTAGTCCGGCAGCGAGGAATCCCATGAAGGTGCTTATTGTTGATGATGAGCAAGCTATCCGTGATGCGTTAGGACGCAAACTTCGCCGCGAAGGTTTTGAGGTTATCTTGTGCAGTGATGGGCTAGAGGGTTTGCGTGCTTTCCATGCTGAACGTCCTGATCTTGTTATTCTGGATATTGTGATGCCAGGCGGAATGGACGGTCTAACTGTTTGCCAGCGTGTGCGCGAAATAGCAGAGACTCCCATTATGATGCTTTCAGCACAGGCTGTAACCGAAGATAATATTATCGAGGGCTTAAATGCAGGTGCTGATGAATATCTCATCAAGCCTATTCGGTTGAATGAGTTTGTAGCACGGGTCAATGCGCTGCTGCGTCGTTCACAAATCGTTTCGACTGAAGCGGATCAGGGTTATAACGATGGTTACCTTAGCATTGATCTCCATCGCCGTCATGTTCATGTTGCCGGACGAAAAATCCATCTCACCCCTACCGAATTCAAGCTATTAGCGATTTTGCTGGAAAATGCTGGAAGGGTTGTTACCCAGCGGGATTTGCTCGAACAGGTTTGGGGCAGGGAGTATATTGATGATGTGTATTATCCTCGCGTCTACATCAGCCAGCTTCGCCGCAAAGTAGAACCCGATCCTGCTAATCCGGTTTATGTTTTGACAGAACACCGGATTGGTTACCGCTTTGAGAAGCAACTCCCAAGTGCTCCTAAGTCCCAATAGGATATGTCGGTAGTTAGCACTATTACATTACTTTCCAATGCTCTTACGCTTGCGCTGGCGTTAGGTTTCTTAATCATCGTTCTTTGGCAAGATATTTACAAAGAACTCAATCAGTTTTTTGCTGTTTTTTTGCTACTTGTCATTTTATGGAATATGGGTTCACTGCTTGCCCTTGGCTTTTCGCTAGTTGATCCACGTTCAACATTTATTACTATAGCCGTCAGCATCATGGAGCTTGGCTTTACAGGTTCCAGTATTGCTATTTATGCTCTCTCTGCAATTCTGGTTGGGGTACATACAAAGCGTTTCCGGATTCTAGCCTTTTTGGCTTTATTGATTGTTCTAGCCTATCAAGTATTTCTCGTGGTTGCTAACGCACCAATCGGTTATGTTGCGCTCGGTGATGGTTTTTTTCGTTATCGCTTTCAATTATTCTCGACAATTTTCTACTTGATGTTTGATGGGGCAGCACTTTATTTAATCTGGCGATACCGTCGTAAAGTTCGATCTTATGGTTTGTTAGTTGGGCTTAATCTATTTATCCTAGGGCAAACATTTGGTTTCCTAAATCCAGAATTGCAGATTGTTTCGCTATCGATCAATTTATGTTCCATAGCAACCCTGATGATTAGTTTTTCCATCTTGCGTCAAGAAATTATTACGCCGCTTGCGGATCGGGTTAGGCAAGTAGAAGCTGTCCATAAGGTGAGCCTCGCTATAACCAGCCACATTAGCATTGATACGGTACTTAACCAAATTGCTACGCAGGCCACTGGTTGGTTAAATGCTGATGCTGCCGGCATATTCTTGACAGTAAATGATGAATTAGAACTAGTTACTGTTCATAACTTGCCGGACAGTTATATTCATGCCCACGTTTTGATAGGTGAGGGAGTTGTTGGCGTTGCCGCCAAAACACAACAATCCATTTATCTGGAAAATTATAACCGAGATTGGCGCGGAAAGACTGATTTGCCATTGGCGAAAGACGTTTTTGGATCGGTGATTTCAGTTCCATTGATATATCGAACGGAAACGATAGGAGTATTGCTCGTCATTGCTGGCCGACAGGGTGAACTTTTTTTGCGTGATGATGTGCAACTGCTGGAACTTTTGGCAGCACAAGCGGCAGTCGCTATTGCTCACAGTCATTCATTTGAAGAGCAACGAAAGTTGACTAGCCAGGTTGAAGCTGCCCGCAGTCAACTGGAGACTGTACTAATCAGTACGGAGAATCCTGTTATTGCGGTAAATCGCCAACTGCAGATTATCTTCGTTAATCCGGCGGCTCGATCTTTGTTACCCGACGGCAATCTTCCAAACGATCAAATCATTACAGAGATCGTTCCATCAAACACTCTACCTTATGATTATCACGAAATGTTACGTGATTTACGCCACAACCGTGCCCATATTTATGAGATTGCCGCAAAGGGACGTGTGTATTTATGTCACTTGGCGCAGATTGGTCGTCCAAAAGCAGTTGGGTGGGTTGCTGTTTTGAATGATGTAACTCAACTAAAAGAACTTGACCGCTTAAAAAGTGAAATGGTCAGAATGACCAGCCATGATCTTAAAAATCCTTTGCAGGCTGCAATGGCTAATCTCGATCTTTTAACCGAAGACTTATCTAACAATGATACTCCTGAGGTACAGTTATCTTTATCAGCAATTGGTAAACAGTTAGCTAGAATGAATCGAATCATTGGCGGAATCCTTGACTTGGAACGGATCAAAACAGGCACAATCTCAATGAGCCCTTGCATTCCCGAACAACTGGTCAGGAATGTTGTTGAAGAAATTCGGCATCTGGCAGATGATCAGCGAATCACACTGGTGACACATCTTAATCAGAATATTCCCACTATTTGGGTAGACCCTGAACAGTTTGAGAGAGCGCTTATCAACCTGATTGAAAATGCCATTAAATTTACTCCTAGTGGCGGCGAAGTTGCTATCGAAGTCGCTTTTGACCAGAAAAGCAATGGGGTCATTTTTGAGGTTCGGGATACAGGTATTGGCATTCCCATAGAATTGCAACCTCATGTTTTTGACCGTTTCTGGCGTGGAGCAGGTAAAGGACAAGAGGGGGCAGAACACATAAGTGGGACAGGATTAGGGCTTAGCTTGGTAAAAACAATCGTTGAAAATCATCATGGCGAAATCTGGCTAAACAGTCAACTTAATCAGGGAACTCGTTTCTTTATCCGGCTCCCCATACGATCAGCATAATTGCAATCTATACAGTCATTAGAGAACATCACATGCAAATCAATAAAATCGGAAAATTCACAATTTCAATGTTGCTAGTCTTGACAGGTACAACCTATATTCTGGCTCAAACACCCACACCTGCGCCTTCCAAAACGCCTGCACTTACGCCGACAAGTGTGGTGGAGGTTACCGGCGAACCCATTTCAGTTCCTGACACACAAATAACTACCCCCTACACTCAAGCAGATTTAGCGGTTCTTACTGGCAACATTCAAAGACCAAATGGGCTGTACTGGTATAACGATCATCTCTACACTTCCTGCACAGGTGATTGGACAGTTTATGATATTGATATACAGACTGGGAACACATCCCAATACATATATGGCGTGAAAAATGCACACACAATCTATGCAACCAGTAATGATAATCAGATCAGTCTATGGATACCTGATTTCCAGTCAAATACATTGACAAATATCTCTCAGGGAGTCACAAAAAATATCGCTACCGATCTGAATGGTCCTTGGGGGATAACCCCACTTGATAGCAATACTTTTCTTATCACTAACTTGCAGTCTAATACCCTTATATCTGTAACTGAGGATGGCCAGATAACAGAACTGGTCAATAACCTGAAATCCCCAACAGGTGTTGCTACCCAAGATGGCTATGTGTATGTTGCCAATACAGGCAGTGCTCGTCGTGCCATCGAGTGGTTCAGCTTAAGTACAATCACAGGGCTGGAAGGGTCGCTTGATGCAGAGGAGTTGACAGGAGAGCGCATTCTTGTTAGCGGTCTACAAAATGTAACAAATATCACTTTGGCGGCTGACAATAATCTTTACTTCGCTTATGCTCTTGGCACACGTGGTGTTGTTGGTCGCATAAATCCTGATGTTTGCCGAGAACAAGGTGGGTGCTCCAATGAAGATGTTGAGATAGTGCTTTACAGCGAGATGGCAGCACCATTAGCCGGACTGACCATTTCACCAGATATGCGTTTGTATATTCACAGTATCTTCAGCCCAGATATTTATTGGCTACAGATCGGCGAGGCGGGAACGTCCTAGCTATCAAGAACTCAATCAGAGGCTCTCGATATTTAATGATCAAGTTTCGTTCGTCGCTCAATAAAGCGTACAATCAATGAGCCTATAACTGTCATGGTCAGGTAGATAATCGATACGACTAGATATGTTTCCAAATACCGAAATGATCGACCTGAGGATGTTTTAGCAATCTGGGTAATGTCACGAACGCCAAGAATGGCAACCAAAGATGAATCTTTTATCATTGCCACCATATCATTCCCAAGTGGCGGTAAAATTCGACGGATAGCCTGTGGCAGGACAACATAAAGCACTGTCTGATAGTAATTCATACCCAGCGAACGAGCGGCTTCAATTTGCCCCCGCCCAATGGATTGAATACCAGCCCGAAAGGTTTCTGACAGAAACGCCCCATAGGTGAATGCTAAAGCAATAATTGCTGCTTCCTGTGAACTTCCTCGAAGTTGAAGATCAATTCCGAAAGACACGTTCAAAAAATCGCGGAGAGCAGGCACCAACACGAACGCTACAATGAGCAATACAACAAGAATAGGAAGTCCGCGCAACACCGAAACATATATTGTGGCAATGTTATAAATTAGCGCGCGTCCTATCGCTAACAAAAATCCAACAGCGTTCGCTCCAGATTTTGGCGGAGTAGGTGGAGCAGAACGAATTAGACCCACAACAAGCCCAATTACCACGGCCATTAGATAAGCAATAAAACTAACCCCAAGAGTCGTGCCAATTCCCTCTTTAAGCTGGTCAAAAATATTTGAGTAAATCTCATTTGAACTAATCAGAATGAAAATAAGAATACCGACAAAAATAAGCACAAACAGCCACCAAGGGGCTGTAAATAGAAAATGCCACGGAACTGCTCTTGCCCGTGCATCACTGTAGACATCAGGTTGATCAGGGTTCAAGTCCGACGAAGCAACCATAGGTTTATTGACCTCTCAAACTAACAGGGGCGCATGTGATCGTGCGCCCCTGAACAAACACAATTTCAGGCTATTCCTATGACTACCCAGAAGGGAACCATTTGGCATTGATGGCATCCAAGGTGCCATCGTTCATCATACTTACGAGAGCGGCATTGAATGCTTTCACCAACCCGGAATCTTTCGGGAAGATAAAGCCCAACATATCTGATTTCAAACTGGTTTCAATGATACGCACCTGATCAGAGTTGACACCAACATAGCCCTGACCCGCAACATTGTCCATGATAACGGCGTCAACATCACCTGAAATGAGTGCCTGTACCGCAACCGGGAAGGTTTCATACGCCTGAATTCGATCTTCACCAATCAAAGACGCAGCAACCTCATAATTAGTGGTACCAGGTTGCGAGCCTACACGCAGATTCGTATCAGCAACCAACTCATCAACGGTTGTAAAGCGAGTTTCATCCGTCCGAACAAGTAGTACTTGGTCAACCCGGATATAACCAAAGGAGAAATCGACCTGCTCTCTGCGTTCCTCAGTAATGGTAATACCATCCGCCGCAAGATCATACTCACCATTCGATACGGCAATAATCATGCCGTCCCAAGAGGTTTCGATGAACTCGGGTGTGCAATTCAAGCGAACACAAATTTCAGCCAATGTATCATAATCCCAACCTTCTGCTTCTCCGGTTTGTTCGTTGATGTAGTTAAACGGTTGGTAAGCGTTTTCAACTGCTACCGTTATAGTTTGCCCACCAAGATTAGGGAGGGTGG
>JAIOHM010000192.1 GCA_019912965.1 Anaerolineae bacterium | reverse complement strand
GTTATCGGTTATCAGTTTGCAGGTATTGGTTATTAGTTAGAAGTAAGGTGTTTGCGGCGATTGCGATTGCGGCGGATTGAATTGTCGCAAATGACAATCGGTGAGGGGAGATGTCGTCAAAGTCGTCAATGTCGGGACAGTTATTAGTCGTTGGTTGCTAGTCAAGATGGGCTGCCAGTTGCGAGTTTCCAGTTGCCAGAAAATGTGGGAACTTGGGTGGTTGCCGCTGCTGAAGGATAGCGGCGACGACAGAGATGTCATTGGAGGTTTTGGTGACCATTATATGTTGGTAAGATTCGCAAATTTCGTCAGATTCTTCAGATTCGCACATGGATTTTGTGAATCTTGCGAATCTTTTGAATAGAAGTGGCGGCGATGGCGGCGGCGATGTCATTGGCGAAAAAGGGTTTCGCCGCCACTAGGGATTGTCGTTAGTGTAGGGATGGGTTTGGGTGACACGTATAGGTTCATAATTTTCGCAAATTTCCGCAATTTCTTCAAATTCTGCACAGGGATTTTGTGCAGTATTTGCAGTTTGGGAGGCGAAGCGGGCGCAACATGTTGCGCCCCTACGGACAATCATAGCACGGAAGTTCGTACTGGTCAATTATAAAGTGGTTTGAAAATGGGGCGTATTGGGTACGCCCCATTGTGTGATGCGGGGTTACGGCAGTTTCACGGTGAAGGATTCTGCCGCGCTGTACAGGCCGCAGCTTGTACCATTGGCGGCATTGCAGGCAGCAACACGCCAGTAGTAGAAACCACTGCTGAGATTGGCGGGGTAGATTTCGTCAGTGACGGTTTGGTTTACGAGCAGATTGGTAAACGCGGTGCTATCCGAAATCTGGATGACGTAACTTTGGGCGGCAGGGATGCGAGTCCACGTCAAATTCTGCGGCGTGGTGGTGAAGTAATTGCGCTGAGGCGCTGAACCATCAAAGGGCGCGGGCAAGTCGCAGTAATCCGGCAGCACAGTGACAAACGGCACTTCGTCCACGCGGGCGGCATCAATGACATCACCTGCCTGCCGTGAGCCGTCGTCCAAGCCGGGGCCATTGGACGAGTTCCACCAATTGCCATCGGCGTTAATGTTTTGGGCGGGATCGTCTTCATCCACGTCAACGGCTGTACCTGCATTGCGGATGAAACAACTTGCATCGACGGAGACTTGAACATTACTGGGCGAACCTTGATAGGAGTCGGCATAGATGGCGCTGCCACTGGTTGCACTGTTTTCCTGGAAAACGCTGCGCTCGATGTTGACGATGGAAATGCCGTTGGCAGCGGCAAAAGCTCCACCGTAATAGGCGCTGTTCCCGGTGAAAATGGTGTCTTTGATGGTGGCGCTGCCCCAGTTATAGATCGCGCCGCCATAAGTGGCGATGTTATCCGAGAAATAGCTATCGGCAACATTCAAGGTGGCGCTGTTGAAAATCGCGCCGCCGACTAAAAATGCATTTGAATTCGATACCCGGCCATTTAGCATTCGCAGGTTATTGATATTCAATGAGCCGAAATCGACATAGAAGAAGCGGAACAACACCGCACCAGAGCGCAGCAGGCTTGCGCCATTGCCCAAGATGGTGATGCTGGACTCAATGTGGGGTAACGCGCTGCTGCCATAACTATATCCTGAGCTATATGGGCCGGAGGTGAAGGTGTAAACGCTGCTGGTCAAGCAGATGACATTGGCGCTGGTATTGTTGGCATCAATGATGGCCTGAACTAACCCAGCAGAATCGCTGGCAGCAACGTTGATTTCGCAGACGGGAACACCCGTTGGCGAAGGGGTAGGCGGCACGGTAGTCACACCAGAACCGGGCGTAGCCGTCGGCGGGATCGAACCGCCACCGCCCCGGAAAGCAGCTACAACTGGCGCGGTGTTGTTCAGCGTCAGTGCAGTATTGGCGCTGCTCGTTCCCAGCGGGCGCGCGTCCAATTTGCGGGTGGTGTTCGAGAAATAATTAACTGAAGGGCAGGGATAGGCACAGCCATTACTATAAGCCATGATGTCACGGAAGCGGCCTTCGGGGTCACGGTAGCCGTAGGAATAAGCATAAGCACCTGCCCCACCCGCATTGGCGACATCATGGGCAGCACCCATGTTGTGACCGAGTTCATGTGCCAGTGTTCGTCCGCCGGGTAAGCAATCTCGTGCGACAATGTTAAAGGCATAACCCGCGAATCCGGTATTAATAGGCGGTGTAAACAACCAGCCCAAACCGCATATACCTGTCGCTTGTGAGTTTTGATTGGTAACGAAAGTCACCATATCGGCAGCATAGGTGTTTCGCAAACTATGGACATTATCAATGAACCCATCGCCACTGCTTGTTACCCGATTCAAATCGGTGTTCATATTGTTGGTTTCGGTGTAGGTGACTTCCGCAGTATGCACCAGTCGCAGTCGCTGGTTGATGCCGCTGTTCAGATAGGACTGATTGGTGGCGGCGACGGCTGCTGTGATAGCGTTTTGCATGGCAGGTGTACCGCCCTGATCGAGGCGAGCATCGTCACTATAAACCACCAAAAGATCGATGATGTAAATGTTGGCAGCGGCAGCACTTACAATACTTTCACCAGAGAGGCTGGTCGCCTCTGGGCGTTCTGGGGGGATAACGGAGTCATCCACCAGCGAGATGAAGCGGGTGGGGTCGATCTGGTTGGCGATGTGCCCGCCATCCGACCACGTAATCTGGTAGAAGGCATCGCGGGTCTGGACAAAACCTTCCATCTGTCCACCGCCGACCGCCAGCACTGCCTGACCATATTCATCACCGACGACGTTGCCGACCCATACATAACCATCGGATTGGATGGTGCTGTTTTCCAGTTGGAGTTTCTGGCTGGTGAAGACGGCGTCATCGAAGAGATTGAGGGTCAGGGTATCCATCGCATTCCCGGTGGTCAGGCTGTTGTTTGCCGGGAGGACACCAAAGTTGATGTCTACGGGGCGACTACGGATTACATCTGGCTCGATGGCTTGTCCACTGATACGGGATGCGGGTAAAAACAGATTGCCTTCCGGCGAAGGTGTGTTGGATGGTGACGGCGTCAGGGTGATTTCCTGAGCCGCGAGGGGGATGGCACGATTAAGACCCTGTGCCAGAGCAGTTAAGGCAGGAATGCCAAGTAGCACCAGCATTGCTATGCTGACGAATATAAAGGTTGGTTTGGTTTTGCTCATCACTATTGGCTTCGTTGAAATAGGTATTCATATTTATACTTTAGGCGATAATCGGGTGTAGAGCAAGATCATAGGATTAAGAGTTATCGGTTATGAGGTTCAGCCAGAGAAGCGGAATGTGTTATCCTTATGGCGGTTTGAAAACGGGTCACTGCAAACAGGAAACTAACAACTGCTATGCAACTTTCTCAATATGAATGGTCGGGCAATCCGCGCGGGATGCATAACGAAGGCGCGTATAAAGCGCTGGTGCGCGACCGCTATATCCGTCTGCAATTGGGCTGGTATAAATTCGTCACCGGGGGCGAGGAATTCGCGGAAGATGCGGCGTGGATGCTGTCGAACAACATTACGTCAGTCGTCCGCATTTATCGGTCTACGCCGGGAGCCGAACCGGTTACCGAAGGTGTACGCAAGCTGTGGGATATTTACCGTTCATGGGGTGTGAAGTGGTTCGAGTTTTATAATGAGCCAAACTTCCCCAACCCCGAATGGCCGGGGGATATGCATGACCGGGTTAATCCCTGGAATATTGACGAGGTGATTCGCCCGCTGTGCGAAAACTGGCTGAACTTTGCCGAGATCATCATCAATATGGGGGCGTATCCGGCATTTCCGGCATTGGGCGAGGCGACAGGCGAAGGCGGGGCGATTCAGTGGATGGATGCGCTGCTGACGTTCCTGCGGGACAATCACCGCGACCGCTTTATGGCAGTAGTCAACAACGGGATGTGGTGGGCGACACACCCTTATTCGCTCAACCACTTTCATCAAGAAGTGCCGGGTTCGCCTGCAACACCACGCCAACCAGAGGCGCAGAATGCACTGGAACCGGGCTGGCATTTTGAATATCCTTACGACCCGTATACCCAATCATATGACCCCGGACGCACAGTGTTTGGCAGTCCCGCCGCACCCTTTGGCGATCCGAACGGGATTATTGCGATGGGCACGGCACTGAACCAACGATTGAGTGAGTGGTTCGGGACAGGGCCGCTTCCGGTCTTCGGGACAGAAGGCGGGATTTATCCGCTGCCGATTAATGAGCCTTACCAGACTGACCCGCGCTATCCGCGTTATGACCGGCGCAGCCATGCTGAAGCGACCGCCGCGATGTTCAACTGGATTAGTTACAGCGCGCCGGAGTGGATGCTGGGCATCGCACTGTGGAAAGAAGACGAATACTACAACAACAATCTGCCCGCTATTCAACGGATGGAAGAAGTGCCGCAGATCAGGCGGGGCGAAGCGTGGCCGACGAGTACCATCAACGGATCGGAAACCGCCCCGGTACATGGTGAGCCGAGTATTCATCTGGTGATCCTCGCGCCGGGTCTGGAGCCGAACTGGTTTTTCGATACGGCGCAGGCGTACTGGAATGCATTCCGTCCGGTGGTGACGACGGTTTGGGATTTCATTGAATATGTGCCTAATAACCGGAGTTTAGCGGCAACGGTGATCGCTACCCCGGACATGACCCAAACGATGACGGACATCATCCAGAAGCGGTATCCGAATGTGCTGTTTGATCTGGTGACTACTGGCGATGAACTGAACAGCGTGGCGGATGTGCTGAACGCGCGGGTGTGGGCGAACCGACGGTTTGGATGAGAAGAGAAGAAAGAGATTAAACCACAGTCCCGCAAGCGGGAGGCTTCGCTCAGAACACAGAAGTAAGTAGTTCCAAGGAAGTCATCAGATACCCCCACCCTAACCCTCCCCCGTAAACGAGGGAGGGAA
>JAIOHM010000191.1 GCA_019912965.1 Anaerolineae bacterium | reverse complement strand
CCTTTGGGCTGCTGCCATTATTCGGACACGATATTTGGTTGCACGGACTAGAAGCCCTGATGGCCGGGTATTTGGGGTACTTTTACCGCCTGCCGAAACACGAGGCCGCCTTAGCTGCCTAAGAACCTATCCATAAACTACTGTACGCAGTCACAAACAACTTGTCTTGCTCCCTTCCCCTGCGTGCGGGGGAAGGCGAATGGCTGACCGAGCTTGTCGCAGTTGTCAGCCATGAGTGGGTTAGGGGTAAACGGTTTACGGATAGATACTTAACCTTTACCCTCTGTGAAACCTCTGCGTCCTCTGTGTCTCTGCGGTGAATCTCTTGTTTTCTCTTTTTTGCAATGTCAGCGCCACCTTCCCTCACAGCCGCCCGCCAATGACAATACCGACAACGCGGCGGCAGGCTCCCGCATAGCCGCTGCACACTACGGCGCTCCCCATGCCAACCGCCGACATTGACATTTGCGACATGCCAGCCTTCCGTCTTCCCGCCGACAACACCTACGGCAAAATGTGCAAAATGTGCAATTTTTGCATTTTGCGAATCATCAATTTGAAACCACCGAAGCCCAATAGGTGTACTCATCCTGATACAACAAAGGATGATGACCATGCCCCACTTTTACCTGATTCTCATACTGTTCGTCGGAAGCCTTTTTACAACTTACGCGCAGGAAACCACGCCCGAACCGGAACAGGCCGAGATGTTGTTCGTCTCTGACCGCGACGGAAACTACGAAATTTACAGCATGTCACGGGCTGATGGCGCGCTCCACCGCCTGACCGAAACACCCGACCGCGACGAATTTATCCCCATCTGGTCGCCGGATGAATCGCAAATTGCCTTCTCCGCCGTGCAAGGAAACAATTCGGATGTCTATGTAATGAATGCTGATGGGAGCGATGTTCGGCAGCTAACCGATTACGAAGGCTTCGATGAATTGCTGGACTGGCCGCCGAAGAGTGAAAGTATCCTCATCGTTTCCGACCGCGAAGGGGAAGAAATGCTTTACTTGTTGAACCCGGAAACCGGAGATTTAGTGAACCTGTTCGAGGTCGAATCGAGCGAAGGACAAATTGTTTTCACATCCGATGATGCCGGTAACGCCGATATTTTCCGGCTGGATTTGCCGACTGGTGAAGTCGAAAATCTGACCGATGCTCCCGGCAATCAGGGCAGCCCATCGCTTTCGCCCGATGGAAAATTCTTGCTTTACGTGATGAGCCGGGGACGCAATACCGATATTTACCGTTTAGACTTGGAAACTACCGAAATCACCCAACTCACCGACAGCCCCACCTTTGACCACGCACCTACATGGTCAGCCGATGGTTTGCACATCCTGTTCATGTCCGACCGCGACGGCAACAACGAAATTTATAGCATGAATGCCGATGGGAGCGATCAGCGTAACCTGACTAACCATCCCGCCAATGATGGTTCGCCGGATGGTTAAACCTATCCACCATCATAAACTGTAATCGGCAGGGGGCAGCCTTTCAGCCAGTGATCCAGAATCGGCTTGAGCGACGGCCATTCCATCGAGTCGCCCAGCGGTGCAATCGACAGGCTCTTTAACCCGTACAGGTGATAATCCCGCGCGATAGTCATCACCGCCGACTCGACGAATCGAAATCGTGTTGCCCCCACTGAGGTTTCGCGGATGACCATGAACAGCAGTTGCGGATGGGACTCGCGCCACAACCACAATCCGCCCGGCTTGACTCTTCCCTGCGCGCACTGCTTCCGGTAAGTAGCGAACGCCGCCGGAAACTGGTCAAACAGGCGTATATCCAGCGCCCCCAATTCCGTCCGCGCTTTGGCATTACACCCAAAAGCCAGCGTTTGCGCCTCGGTCATCAGCGGATCACCTGTTACATACGTCAGGGGCATCTTTTCACCAAAGTAGTTTGTCACTGTGAATGTGTTGATTATAATTCAATCCAGTGATCTTCATCGACAACTGGAAGGCGATTGGATAACCCAATGAAAATCATCGACAGCCACATGCACTTATGGAATCCCGCCTTGCTGAACTACGCTTGGCTGGAAGGTGAACCAGTCTTAAAACGCCCATTCCTGCCTGCCGATTTCCGTGCCGCTTCTGCCGGACTGAATATAGAGTCAGTGGTTTTTGTTCAGGCCGACTGCCTACCAGAGCAGGGTGTTGAGGAAGTGAAATGGGTGACGCAAATCGCCCCTGATGTTCCCGTGAGTGGAATCGTGGCCTTCGCGCCGCTGGAACATGGTGATGCTGCCCGCCCAACGCTTCAGGCCTTAACCGCTTATCCACTGGTCAAAGGTGTTCGCCGCCTGATTCAATCCGAGGCAGCCGGCTTTTCCATCCAGCCTGATTTTATCAAAGGGGTACAAGCGGTAGCTGATTACGGCTTCAGCTTCGACCTGTGCATCCGCCACCACCAACTAGCCGATGTGATTCATCTGGTTACACAATGCCCCAATGTGTCCTTCATCCTTGACCATGTGGGCAAACCCGCTATTGCCGCTGGTGAAATTGCCCGCTGGCGTGATGAGATTCAGTCGTTGGCCCAGCATGAAAATGTACACTGCAAATTATCTGGCATGGTGACGGAAGCCAACTACACCAACTGGACAGCCGATGATCTGCGCCCCTATGTGGAGCATGTACTGAACATATTCGGCACGCAGCGCATCATGTTCGGCAGTGATTGGCCGGTGTCTACGCTGGCCGCATCCTATCAACGCTGGCTGGAAACGGCACAGCAGTTCGTCAGCCACTTATCAGCCGACGACCAGCAGCGCATCTTCTACGAAAACGCCAAAGATTTTTATCGACTGGAAAGCAGCCTGTACTCGTAAAATTCTCCTTTTGGGATGGCTTTGCTCCCTTCCCCTGCGTGCGGGGGAAGGGCTGGGGTTAGGGGTAAATGCCTTACAGCGAAACACCCAATAACCCGCGCGTGATCTGAAACTGCGTGTTGCCGTTGGTGCTCAACTGCGGAACATACCGCCGCGCCAATGTATCCACTACCAAGTTAAGCATTTCCACAGTCCATTGCGCACTCAGGGCAGCATCCAAATCAGCCAGATACGCCAGATTCATATTGGGATTGGCCGAGGCCTGCAAAACCGGAATCAGCGGATGACCTGCCATCGGGCGATCAAACACATGCGCCAGAATCACATCCACCCCGGCTGCGCCCAATCCCGTTAGCGTTTCGCTCCACTGTTTGGAAGGCATCGCCATAATGTGGAATCCCGCCTGAGTCATCACCTGAGCATAACCCAACGTTGGGCGTATCGCTTGCTCACCCGGCACATCCCGTTTATAAATCGGATGGTTCAGCACGGCATCATTCTCAGCGATAACCACCGTCCCACCGCCCGCTACAATCATGCGCGTCAGGTTAGCGAATTGTCCCGCCAGTTCATCCGTCACCGTTCCCTGCGAGATCAATCCTAACCGCACCGCTTCTAAACCCACTTCCACTACTTCCGGGTCAGGTTTCGATTCAACCTGCTCGCTGAACCACCGTGTCATCTTCTGAACGACGTTATGGATACCGCCATCTGCTTGCACACTAGCCCAACCATAATGTGCTGGATCGAGCGATTTTTCAGCCATCAGTTGTCGGATGTAACCGTTATGGGTTTTTTCGCATCCGTGTTCCAGTAGTAAACCGTATTTCACCAGCGGATGTTGCAGATAACCCAATAATGTATCCGGCAGTTCATGACCATTGGCCGCGCCGCAGCCTTCGGTATGCACCAGCGTCACGAAGCGCGAAATGCCTTTATCCTGCCCAACCTGATTTTGATTGAGCTGCTGCACGCACATCTGCGCGATCTGCCCGGAGCATAAACTGGTCGGCAGGATTAACCCCACCTGATCGACCGCATACCCTTGCTCACCTCGAAACGCCGGAAAATGCACTTCTGGCACGGCAATATCGGTATTGATCGGCAGTGGATTCCCATCATAAGCGGGATGGTCGAACGACCGCAGATTGACCACCCCGGTTTGACGCCAGTCCCGCCAGATTTGCACCTGTGCATGACCCGCCTTTTCCCCAACCGATAACTGCCCCGAAGCAATATCAATCGTCAGTTGCAGCGTGGATGCGCCCAAGTCATCCATCGACGTGCCGTCCAGATACGCCCCAGCATTCACATCCATTTCGTTGGAGAGTAACTGGAAACGTTCAGTCGTCGTCACAATCTTGATGGTCGGCACGAACGGGAAATTGGTGATTGAACCGTTGCCTGTCACGAAAAACAGCAGGTTACAGCCGGACGCAATTTGCCCTGCGATGCTTTCCAGATCGTTGCCGGGGCTGTCCATAAAATAGAATCCCGACTTTTGCATCGGTTCGCCGTAGTCGATGACATAATCCAGCCGCACATCCGGGTGCTTTTTGGTGGATGCCCCCAACGATTTCAGGTAGATGTTGTACAGCCCCCGGTACAGATTTCCGCCTGATGGATTGCCCTCAGCCGAGTGACCATGCCACCCCGCCCATTCTTTAAAGCGATCCAAAAAGGTGACAAATTTCCGCGCGGTATCTAAATCGCGCACATTTTTCAGGATATATGTCTCTGCGCCGATCAATTCGTCCGTCTCTGCCAGATTAGCCGATCCACCGTAGCGCACGATTTCTTTCGTCGTCCATGCCAATAGTGGATTCCCGCTGACTCCGGAAAACGCATCCGACCCACCGCACTGTAAGCCGATTTTGAGTTCGCTGATCGATTCGCGGGTGCGTTCCATCTGGTTGACGGTTTCCAGCCAGCCTTCTACTACCGCAGCCGCCGCATCCAGATCATCATAAAACGAACGGGTCAGGCTCATAAATTGGTGCAAAACAGCATCAATCGGGTATTGGTGTTCGCTCAGATAATCTCGCAGCGCAGCGTTATTCACCACTTCATGCCCATGATCGACCGCCAGCACCGCCCCCACATTCGGATTCACCATAAATCCCGCCAGCGTCCGCAGCAGGAGTTCCCGGTTATTGGGCTGTTCATGCCCGCCTTCGGTGTGGGCAACCGCCATGATGCCATCAATATTCGGATATTTTCCGGCGTGGGATTTCAGCCGCGTTTCCAGCGCTTTTACGAACCCGCCCGTGAAGGCCGATGTGCCCAACAGCACAATCGTGTTGCGCGTCCCCACACCGCGATTTCCTTGACGGCGATACCCCATGAAGGTTTTTACATCGGCATAAAGCGGTAATGGAGAGGCAGACTTAAATTGAGTTTCATCAAAAACAAACGGCGGCAGATCATTCACAAAATTGGGTGTTGTGGGCGGCGCGAAAGGAATAGGGCGGCGGTTTAGTTCGCGGATAACCCCTTCATTACACACATAATCACCGGGAACAATTTCGTGGATAGCAACTCCAAACGGCTGCGCCCATGACAGCAAGTGTTCGCCTGTATGAATCGGCTGAACAGCGAAACGATGCCCTTCCAAAAGGCTGTGTTTGATCGTGAATGAACGACTGCCGAAAGCAATTTCAGTTCCGGCTTCCAGCGTGCGAGTCGCAATCGCAACATTGTCATCCGGGTGAGGCAAACGCCCAATGGCGTCGAATGCAATCATCGTGACCAATCCTGACCTTCAATCGCCGCCTGAATCCCATCAATCTCGATCTTTGCCAGATAGCCACTCAGCATCTCAACCAGACCATCTATCTGTGTTAAGTCCTGTTCCCATAGGGCGGTATTGGATAGAACTTTTTCAACCAGTTCATGAATATCAACAGTGGACTGCCATTGTTCCCCGAACCAATCGATCACGGTCAGATCGTCTTTCAGTAGAATCGGTGTGCCGTTCCACTCCCCCTTGTAAAACCGGATGAGCGCCGCGAAAGCGAACACAATCCGCTTGGGTAGTTTGTGATATTTGTCCGCATAGGTGACTAATGGTGGCACCAACCGCACCTTGAATTTGGAGATCGAATTGAGCGCGATGCTCATCAGAAGGTGATGGATGAACGGGTTTTGAAAACGGATGAGGACATCCCGCGCGAAGACTTCCAGTTCAGGATCGGGGTTTTTGAAAGTGGGGATAATTTCGGTGAATAGCAGGTCGCGGACGAACTGCCCCAGCCACGGATGCTCAACCGCCTGCCGCACGGTTTCCAATCCCATCAGGTAGCCGATGGGCGTCATCGCGGTGTGTGATCCGTTGAGGATGCGAACCTTGATTTCCCGATAGCGGTTTACATCATCCACGATGCGAACATTCAGATTGGTTTGGTCAACCGGGAACTCGTTCTTCAGGGATTGGGGCGCTTGGATCACCCAACTGTGATACTGTTCCGCCTCGACCAAAAGCTGGTCATCAAAGCCGATTTCTTCCAGAATCGCCTGACCATTGTTCTTGGGGAAACCCGGTACGATGCGGTCTACCAGCGTGTCGCAAAATTGATTGTTGCTCTCGACCCACTGTTTAAAACCCGCTTCAAGTCCCCACAAATCAGCATACTGCAAGATAAGCTGTTTAAGCCGTTCGCCGTTCTGCTCCACCAGTTCACACGGCAGGATGATACAGCCTTTATCCGGGCTGGCCTGAAAATGCTGAAACCGTTCATACAGGAAAACGGTCAGCTTGGCTGGGAATGAGGACGGTGGTGCATCGGTCAGCTTATCCTCTGGTGCGAAGGTTAGCCCGGATTCGGTGGTGTTGGAAACCACAAAGCGGATTTCCGGCTGACGTGCCAACGCCTTGTAGGCTTCATAATCGCTGTACGGGTTCACCGCACGGCTGACGCAGGTGATGAGCTTGCGGGTTGTGACCAGTGTGCCATCTTGCAGGCCGTGCATCCGAAGATGAAACAACCCATCCTGTCGGTTGAACTGCTCGTAACTGCCCTGCGCGGTGGGCTTTACCACCACCACACTGCTGGCAAAGCTCGCCTGTTCATTCAGCTCCTCAACCATCCAGTCTACGAAGCCCCGCAGAAAATTACCGCCTCCAAATTGAATAATGCGTTCGGGATAAGCGGTTTGAACCTGTGCCGTTTGCCTGTTGAGCGGACTGAGTGTGGTATTCATGGTGTTATCCAGCAATCGTTATGTATTAGCGATAGACGCGGTATCCATAAATCTTAAGCGCATGGAAAACATATTGCAAAGATTCCGTTCAGGCTCAAACCGTTTCGTCAGATTTTCATGGGGAAGGAACTGGAATCAACACCATACCTTTAGGCTCAATCGGGTACAGTGCCCGCCAGGCATTATAGCCACCTTTCAATGCCGATGCCTGAAATCCTAACGCTTGCAACCGCCGCGAAACCCGACCACTGGAAGCTTCATCCGGGCAGGTGCAGTAAGCCACAATCGGGCGGTCTTTGGGCGCGGTTGATGCCCATTCCTCAATTTGATCAGGAAGCACACGGATGCTGCCCGGAATTTGACCATCATCACTTTCAAAATGTGCTCGTGATCGCACATCCAGTACAAGGGGTGGAGTCTCGCCCTTCAACTGGGTTGCCAATTCGTCAGACGTGATGCGCTTGATTTCGTTCGCGTCCGGCTCGAATAAGCCGACGAAAGAGCTTTCGCGCTCCTCAGCCATTGTCAGCTTGGCTGCCGCAACCTTACGTGCATAATACGAGGCCAGCGGTGTGGCGGATACACCATGTACGATGACCGATACGACCACCACCATACCAGTAATCCCCATAATACCTTCAGCATCTGGCGCGTTCGCCTGTACCACCAGCAGCGCCAGCAACAGGGAATTCAGCCCGCGCGGGCCAAACCACCCCATAAACAACCGGGCCGTATTGCTCATTTTGGCACGCTGGAGCACCAGCCATAACGAAAAAGGCCGGATAAATCCTAACCCGATCACCGCGAGGACGAAAGCTGGTACGATTGCAATCGTGCCTAAAAGGGTCGAAAGCAGTGCGCCGAAAAGCACAAATGCCAGCAGCATCATCATTTCGGCAGTGACTTCGCCATACTCCAGAAAACAATCACACAGCGACACATTGAATAAAGTAACAGCCAGCCCCGCAAAGAAAGCCGCCAGAAAACCGTCACCATTAATCATCTGTCCGGCAGCAAAGGCCGCCAGCACCAGACCGATGCCGTACAAGGCTTGGTATTCCCGACGGATTCCAAAACGTGCGTCTGCCCGCCCCATCAGGTTCGCCCCGATTCCACCAACGACCAGACCAACCAGCGGGCTGAGTATCAAAATCCGAAGCAGGAAGCTCCCCCAATCCATACTTTCGCCAGCCTGCGCCGTCAACAAGGCGATTAGAATCAGGACAATCGGCAGCACCACAATATCATTCATACCGGCTTCGATGCCCAATGCCCGCCGCACCGAACGCGGAATCCGTTCGTCCCGCACGATGTCCCGCAGCACAACCGGATCGGTGGAAGCCAGTATCGCCCCCAGCAAAAGCGATTGGATAGGCGTCGTCCCCACCAGCAGATAAGCCGCCACCGCGATCCCGCCAATGACCATCAGTGTGCCCGGCCCCAGCGTCAGGAAAGGCACACGCCAATCGCTGCGGAGTTCATCAAGCTGCAACTTCACCGCATCCAGAAACAAAACCAGCGCCAGACTCACGGTTGCGACGATTTCCAGCAAGGAATTGTGGAGATCAATTTCGATCACCTTCAAACCACCGCCGCCCAGCAAAAACCCTAACCCCAGAAAAATGATCGGGAAAGATAAAGGTGCGCGCTCGACAAGACCGGATGCCAGTGCCGATACGGTTAAGACAATAGCAATGATACCCATGCCGACGACTAATTCGGACATTGATGTCTCCTACAATATTTGAATGGTTTGTCAGAAGCGATTAAAGGAGCTTTTCTTACGGGTTACTCAATATAACCCAGTGCCCGCAGATGTTCCAAAACGGCTGCGTCCCGTGTGCCGCCTTCAAACTCAGCGGTTTCCACCCGTCGTGATTCGGCCTGTGTGACCAACCCCGATAGTCTGCGGCTCAAGGCTGCAACCCACGCGGCTTCTGTGGCTGCCAGATCGCGCATTTCCAGCGGATCATCCGCAACATTGAACAACCCTTCCACCCGGTCATCCACCATCGCCAGTTTGTGCGCACCGTCATAGATGCCGCGCCGGACATTTCGTAATTTCAGCCGTTCAATCAGCGCCGGATTGCGATGTTGAATCACATTCAGGAAAGTCAGCGGTGGGAACGCCTCGGTCAGCGCCACACCACTTTCAAGATCGCTGCCTGCCGGAATATGTGCCAGCGTCAGTCCGGCTACATTGGCATTTGGGTCGGCATCGTCCAATGGTGGTTTGAGGATGCCCGCAGCTTCCAGAGCAGTATGGAAAATACGCCGTGTTGAAACCGTTTGCATCAGCCGTTTACCCGCTGGGAATCGTTCCGGCCAGCGCAGTATCAGCGGCACATGCACCAATTCCTGATACACCACGAACCCATGCCCGAAAAAATCATGGTCGCCGTGTCCTTCACCATGATCGGCACAGATCATCACCAGCGTATTATCCAGCGCCCCCGACTGCTTTAGATAATTCAGCAGGCGTCCCAGATGCTCATCCTGATAGGCAATTTCCGCATCATAAAAAGCATCCAGCGCCGACCGTTCCCAATCTTCCAATGCCGGATCAGGTGGGGTCGCCCAGCGTGCCGCATCCGCGTTGAAACGCCGCACGAATCCATAAGCCTGTTTATCGCGCTTGAGTTCCGGCGCAACCCGGTTCAGATAATCCTGCGGTGGATTGTAGGGCAAGTGTGCGCCCATCAAATTCAGAAACGCAAAGACGGGACGTTCCCCATCCTGCTGCCCCAGATAACCGATCAAATCATCAATCGAGTTGGCGGTGTTGCCTTTGTAATTGATGAGCCGAGTCCAGAAAGGTACAAACGCCGGGTTCAACGACATACGGAATAAAAAGTCGGAATGTGCAAACTGATTGCCGAGTGGCCGCGCGAAGTATCGCCGGAAATATTGAAGCGCCTGTCGTTGAAGTTTGCTGCGTTGGGCTTCGCGTGGGCGGAAAGGGGCGGCACTGGCATAGTTGTAGAATCGCTGAAAGCCGCGCTGCAAGCCATTGTTCAGCACACCCACCAGTGGATTATTGCAGAATGCTGCCGTTCGGTAGCCCGCGCCCTGCAAAATTTCCGCCAGTGTCGGATGCATACCGGAAAGCGCACCATCAGCCTGCGTCAAACCGTGTGTACTGGCCTGCAATCCGGTGAACATAGCTGCGTGGGAGGGAATCGTCCACTGTGCCGCCGCTACCGCCCGTTCAAACACCGTCGCGCCATCTGCAAAAGCATCCAGTTGAGGTGAAGTTTCCCGGTCATGTCCGTAGGTGGAAAGATGGTCACGCCGCAGTGTATCGAGGACAATGAGCAGAATATTGGGTTTCGAGGTCGGCATCAGCTTGTATCTCTATCTGAACAACCGTCGTTAGCATAGCACCGTCCGCCGTCGCTTCACAATTCCCATTTTGTTTCACTGGTATTACACTGATTTTCTTTTAACTTTTTGAAGGATTCCCTTTATGACCATTACCCCACTGCTCGTCGGCCCGCGTGTTCGCCTCGCACCACTGTCGTCGGTTGATTCATCCACCATCGCCCGCTGGCAAACCGATAATGAATACCTCCGCCTGCTGGACTCAAATCCCGCCTTTCCCAAAAACGAGTCACAGATCGCTGAATGGATGCGCGAGGGACAGCGGGGACGCGAAAACTTCCTGTTTGGAATCCGCACCCTCAACGAGGATTTTTTAATCGGTTTTCTGGAATTGGGGGAAATACTCTGGACACATCGCACCACATGGCTGGCAATTGGCATTGGTGAATCGGATTACCGTGATGTGGGTTATGGTCACGAAGCCATCGGGCTGGCTTTGGAATTTGCCTTCCGTGAACTGAACCTCCATCGGGTTCAGCTCACCGTGTTCGGCTACAACCTGCGCGCCATCGCCCTCTACGAAAAACTCGGTTTCCAGCGCGAAGGCACCTTCCGCGAATTCCTCGACCGCGATAACCAGCGGCATGATATGTACCTCTATGGAATCCTGCGGCACGAATGGGATAAACGGTAGGGGCATCCGGTTTGGACGCCCCTGATAATTTCTACGCGCCGTACTTTGCCAAACGGTTGGCGTGTCCCAAAGCCAATGGCATCAACTCCGCTGCCGGGAACTGCCCCAGCGCACCGCCCATGCATTCGCGTTCGCCGTAAGCCTGCGCCCGGTCGGGCATGTGCGTTTTAGGTGCATACAGCAGCGTCGGCACAGGATGCCAGCTATGCGCCTTATAGGTGGCAGGTGTCGAATGATCGCCGGTAATCACCAGCACATCCGGCTTGAGGTCGAGCAGAATGGGTAGTGCCGCATCGACTTCTTCGATCACCTTCACTTTGGCGTCGAAATCGCCATCTTCGCCCCGGCTGTCGGTGTACTTGATGTGGCAGAACACAAAATCATAATCGTTCCAGATGCCTGCTACCCGCTTGAATTCGTCCGCTGGATGGTCGTGAATATCCGTTGGAATCACGTCCATGCCGACCAAACGTGAGACGCCTTTATACATCGGATAGACCGCCACACAGGCCGCCTTCAACTTGTAGACCTCGCTGTACTTGGGCAAACCCGGCTCCATCGCGAACCCGCGCAGCGTGACCATATTGGCGGGTTCGTGGCCTTTCAGGATTTTTGCGGCTTCGGCTAACCACTGGTTGACCAATTTTGCCGTGTGTTCGGCTGCTGGCGATTGCGCGACAGCCGGAAGTGTTGGAACGCCTGTCGCCTGCGGATCAGTATCAGCAATATCGCCGTTCAAACCTGAACCACGCAGCAGTACCGCAAAGCGATAATCCTGCACGGCCTCGACAATCGTTTCGACACCCGGCAGTTTAATCTGCTTGAGCAGTTCAACCCGCTTTGCGCCTTCCTCGGTGGGAATGCGTCCGGCGCGGCGGTCGGTAATCAGGCCGTTTGCGTCCACCGTACAGAAATTACCACGAATCGCCACATCACCGGGCAGCACTTCAATACCGATGCCAGTCGCTTCCAGCACACCACGCCCGATTTCATATTGAATCGGGTCATAGCCGAACAGCGCCAGATGCGCCGGGCCACTGCCGGGGGCAACGCCGCGCGCAACGGGAATAGTCAGTCCGGTGCTGCCCGCTTTCGCCAGTGCGTCCATATTCGGGGTATGTGCGGTTTCCAGTTCTGTCAGACCGTCAGCCGTGCGCGGCAGACCGCCCAAACCGTCCATCACCAGCAGAATAATTTTGCCGCCCGAATCGTTCGCAAGGCGGCTGATGAGTTCAAAATTTGCCATCGGAGCAATCCTCGTCTGTGTTCTATAGATACCCTACGGTTGTATCCCTGCGGAATGCCCCTGTCAAGCGTTTTACGTTCGAAGGCTTATATCTGGAAGAATGACATGTCGAAGCGGGTGAAAAAGATCATACGATTACGGCGTGTTAAAAGCCGGGTATGGCTTGCAGCAGTTGGCGGAAAGCATAATGTTTTTCACGGCTGCCACGTGTGAAGTAATACAATGCGCCGGGGCCAACCCGGATAAGCGCATTCAGACTCAGGATACCTTTGTAGATAAAAGCCGTCAGACGCCCATAATGCTTGCGGAAGAACTGTGTTCGCGCTTTGTATAGCCGGATGAGGGTTTCCACCTTGACCTGTTGGCTGCTCCCACCCCACAGATGCACCGCCTCCGCATCCGGCGTGAAATAGATTTTCCAGCCTGCTGCCTTAAAGCGATAACACCAATCAACTTCTTCGGAGTACATGAAGAACGACTCGTCCATCAGACCAACTTTCTGGATCACATCCGCCCGTGCCAGCATGAACGCCCCCATAATCACATCCACCGGACGGGTATCGCCATAATCCCAATCGGTCATCATGTACTTGCCAAAGAATTTGCTTTTGGCGAATACTTTATCCAACCCCAGCGCGATAAACGTTTCCGTCAGCAGCGTGGGAAAGGTGGCACAAGACGGTTGTAGACGACCGTCACCGTAGAGCAGTTTACAGCCTGCCATACCCGCATCAGGATGTTTATCCATAAATTCGACCATGGTGTCAATGGTATTGTCTTTGACGAAAGCATCGCTGTTCAGCAGCAGCACATACCGCCCTTCGCAAACCCGCATCGCCTGATTATTGGCACGGGCAAACCCGACGTTATCGGTGTTGGCGATCAGCTTCACTGTCGGGAAATCCTGCCGCACCATATCCGGGCTGCCATCGCTGGAGGCGTTATCCACCACATAAATGTCGTAGCTGACTCTTTTGACCGTTTCCTGCACGCAGCGCAAACACTTCACCAGCAGGTCTTTGGTGTTCCAGTTGACAATGATGATCGATACGTCGGTCATGGGCTAATCTCCGGGTGGCTGATGCAATCCACCACCATCTTGGTACGCTTACCTTGCTTCGACCTTAATGCTAAAATGGCGAGCGCTTTGCAGGTTTTTAAGAGCAGAAGGATCACTTCAAAATGGCGACACCTAAAATTATGGTGCACGGTGGTGCTGGCAGTTGGCAAGGATTTGACGAAGATGCAGTGCTGGACGGTGTACGGGCAGCGGCATTGGCAGGCTGGACGGTGCTGAAAGCAGGTGGCACAGCCGTAGAAGCCGTAGAAGCTGCTACTATCCCTCTGGAAGATAATCCCCTTTATGACGCAGGAGTCGGCAGTTTCCTCAACGAATTGGGCGAAGTCGAAATGGACGCCCTCATCACCGATGGACGTGACATTCGATTTGGCGCAGTCGCAGCCGTGCGGCGGGTCAAAAACCCGATCATTCTGGCGCGCAAAGTCATGACCGAAACCGATAACTGCTTCTTCGCGGGTGATGGCGCGGATATGCTGGCGGTGCAGTTGGGCATTCCGCTGGTGAGCAATATCGCCATGATTTCTGATGCGGAATGGGCAGCTTTTCAGGCGCGACAAATGGCGGAAGTTGTACCCGCTGGACACGGCACAGGCACCGTCGGCGCAGTGGCTATTGATGTTGATGGACACCTCGCCAGCGCCACTTCAACAGGTGGAACGCTCAACAAGAAAAAAGGTCGCGTGGGCGATTCACCCATCTTCGGCGCTGGCGGTTATGCCGATGATCTGTTAGGCGCGGCCAGTGCGACCGGGATAGGCGAAAATATTATGCGATTTTTACTCTGCAAGCGCGTGGTTGATGGTCTGGGGCAGGCCGATGCCAGCACGGCGGCATGGGCAGCACTGGATTTTCTGACATCACGTATTCCTAAACCCGAAGCGGGTCTGATCGTGTGCGGCGCGGATGGTTCGTTAGGTGCAGCGCACACCACCGCTGCCATGCCCATCGCTTGGGTCAATGCAGATGGAACGGTACAGGCAGCCATGCGAACCCGGCGGTAAAAGCCTAACCCTGTTTTCGGATTATTGGAGGCATGGCGCTACAAGGTCGCTGAATTTGGCATATACTGAGAAGGGTTTGTTAAAAGATTGACCTTGTGAGGAAGATTTTTATGCCGGAAAAGATTCTGGTTGCCGGGGCAACGGGCGGTGTTGGGCGGGCAGTCGTCAGCAAACTGGCGGAACGGAAAATGCCAGTGCGGGTGCTGGCGCGGGATGCCATGATGGCGCGGGAATTGTTCAGCCCGACAGTGGAAATTGTACCCGCCGATGCCACCAAACCGGACTCGTTGAAGGGTTTATTCAGCGATATTTATGGGGTGATCTGCACCATCGGCGCGAAAGCCCCTCATGGCCCGGATAGCCCGCAGCATGTGGATTATGAAGGCGTTTTGCATTTGGTAGAAGCGGCCAAAGCGGCCCACATCGCTCATTTTGTGTTGGTATCGTCCATTGGTGTCACCCAGCCCAATCACCGCCTGAACCAGATGTTTAACAATGTGCTGAACTGGAAACTCAAAGGCGAGGATGCACTGCGCGAAAGCGGTTTGGTTTATACGATTGTACGCCCCGGTGGTCTGGGAGATGTGCCGGGCGGGAAACGCGCGTTACAATTCGATCAGGGTGACCGGATGAGTGGGCGCATCAGCCGCGCGGATGTAGCCGAAATCTGTCTGCGTGCTTTGAACCAGCCAGAGGCACGGCAGGTAACATTTGAGGTCATTGAAACCGAAGGGAAGCCGCCCGACGATGCCGAATGGGCAGCGTTGTTTGGTGGATTGCAGAAGGACGCATAACCATGACGATTGAATCCGACAAGGACATGGCCGGTTTGCTACGGATTGGCAAGATTGTAGGGCTAACGCTCAAAAAGATGCAGGAAGCCTGCCGCCCCGGCGTAACCACAGGTGAACTGGACGCTATCGGTGCAGCCTTTCTGAAGGCAGAAGGCGCACATTCCGCCCCGATTGTCACCTACAAATTCCCCGGCTGGACGTGCATCAGCCTGAACGATGAAGCGGCGCATGGCATCCCCGGCAGCCGGGTTATTCAGGTGGGCGATTTGGTAAACATCGACGTATCTGCCGAATTAGACGGCTATTTTGCGGATACAGGTGCGACAATGCCCATGCTGCCTGTCGCTTCCATCAAGCAAAAGCTGATGGACTGCGCCCAGACCGCCCTGCAAAAAGGCATTGGAGCGGCCAAAGCCGGACGTCCGATTTACGAGATTGGCCGCGCGATGGAAAACACTGTACGCGGCTGTGGCTTCAAAATTATCCGCGACTTGCCGGGACACGGCGTTGGTCGCAAACTGCACGAGCCGCCGAGTGTGCCGGGTTTTTACACCAGCCGCGCCAAAGAACTCCTGCGTGAAGGTATGGTGCTGACCATTGAACCCTTCGTCTCAACCAAAGCCAGCCGGATTTATACCGCCCCGGATGGCTGGACGCTCAAGACGCCGGATGGCAGTCCAGCAGCCCAATTTGAACACACAGTTATCATCACCAAAGGACAGCCAATTCTCATCACCGCTGTCTAGAGACGGTTTTGATGAAAAAGCGACAGTCATCGGCACAACTGCTGCAAACCAAACTGCATCTTCCGGCTGGCGGATCGGCCATTGCCCGCCCGCGTCTGTTTCAAAAGCTGGATGCGGCGCTGGAAAGCAAGCTAACTCTGATTGCTGCCCCGGCGGGTTTTGGTAAAACCACACTGGTTGCCCGCTGGCTGTCGGGTTTATCGCGCGAGTTGGTGGATTATGTGTGGCTGGCGCTGGATGAAGCCGATAATGATCTCGCTCGTTTCCTGTCGTATGTGATTGCCGCATTCCAGAAAATTGATCCCTACATCGGGCGCGGCCTGCAAGATGCCCTCCATACTCCCGAACCGCCAGATGCGGAAGCCGTCCTAACCGCGCTGGTGAACGATATCATCGCATTAGCGGAGGAGTCCCCGCCGCGTCAGATCATCCTCGCGCTGGACGATTACCATGCGCTGGATAATCCACAGATCGACTCCGCCACCGCCTTTTTGCTGGACTACCTGCCCGCTCATGTACATCTGATGATTATCAGCCGGATTGATCCGACTCTGCCGCTTTCCCGGCTGCGGGCACGGCGACAAATCACCGAAATCCGCGAACATGATCTGCGCTTTACACCCCATGAAGCCAGTCTGTTCTTACAGGAAACGATGGGTTTGGCGCTGCCCATTTCTGAAATAAATCAGCTCTGTACCCGCACCGAAGGCTGGATTGCTGGTTTGCAACTGGCTGCAATCGCCATACAAACCGCACCGGATAATCGACTGGTGACAGCACTCAGCGGAACCCACCGCTACATTATGGATTACCTCACCGACGAAGTATTCCAACGGCAGCCACCCGATATTCAACGATTTTTGCTGGAAAGCTCGGTGCTTGACCGGATGTGTGCCGACCTGTGCGACATCCTTCGCCAAAGCGGAGATAGCCAGTTCTTTCTGGAAAAACTGGAGCAGATGAATCTGTTCATCGTACCGTTGGATGATGAGCGGCGTTGGTATCGTTATCATCACCTGTTTGCCGATCTGCTGCGCCAGCGTTTGCGCCAGATGATGCCAGAGTCCTTTGCCGAACTCCACCACCGCGCCAGCACTTGGTATGCCACTTATGCCCTTTCATCCGGTGATGAGGCCGCGATTGATGAAGCAATTCATCACGCCGTTGCCACGTCAGACTCGGTTCAGGTTGCCCTTTTATTGGAACAATTTGGAGACAGTGTATGGGAACGCGGCGAACACGATAAACTGCGCCGCTGGTTGGGGCTGCTCCCGCCGGATATATTGGCCGAACATCCCAAACTGGGCATCTTTCAGGGTTGGCTGGCGTTTACAAGTGGGCAATCTGACGGGGCGGAAAACAGTCTGGGACAAGCCGAACGAAATCCACTATCCGACGAACTGCGCGGGCGCATCGCGGCCACACGCGCATTCATCGCCACCTTTAAAGGCGATACACCCAGTATCACTCAATGGGCACAGAAAGCCGTAAATCTGCTGACGGATGTTCGCTCGACATGGAGCAGCAGTGCAGCCATTGCGCTGGGAGATGCCTACAGTCTGGGCGGAAATCCGATCACCGCCGGGGAAGCCTATCAGTCTGCGTTGGCGAAAAGTCGTGCTGCTGGAAACGTTTATCTATCGCTCAACGCCGGATTTAAACTGGCAGGCACACAGCGTCAGCGTGGATTGTTGCGACAGGCTTACGATACCTGCTCCCAGCAAATTGCGCTGGCGGAGCAAACTGGACTGGCACAAACCACCATGGCAGGCTGTCTGTACGCGCTGCGCGGCGATATTTTATGTGAATGGAATCAGGTAGCCGAGGCGCTGGCACAAACTCAGCAGGCGATGGATACCAGCATCCACGTCCGCCACATCGGTTTTACCGGATGGATACACCTCTACCGCACCCGCTGTTTGCTGGTCGCGCGGGATTTTGAGGGGGCTGAAGCCGTAATCGCACGGATAGAAAAGCTGGGGCAAACCACACCACTGCCGCCTTGGATTGCCTCGCCCTTTGCGGCACTGCGGGCACTGTTGTGGCTGGCGAAAGGCGATACCCGCGCTGCCCTCGTTTGGGTGGCTGAACGCCAACTATCGGTGGACGATGAAATCATTCCATCGCGCGAATTTGAATACCTCACCCTCGCCCGCATTCTGGCGGTGCAGGGTCAACTGGCGGTAGCCCAATCATTGCTTGAACGGCTTCTGAACGCCAACCGCACCTATCAGCGAGTCAGTATTGATTTGATCATCCTCATCATCCTGACCCTGCTCTTGCAAGCACAGGGCAAAACCGACGAAGCCTTGCAAACCTTTAGTGAAGCCTTACGTCTGGGCGAACCCGGTCATTTCACCCGCACATTTCTGGATAGCAGTCCGGCGCTGCTGCCGCTGTTAAAACTGGCGATGGTGCGGGGTGTTACACCAGAGTACGCGCAGCAGTTGATTGATGCTCTTTCAGCAGCTTCCCCACCACCGACCACATCCCCGGATGCCCTCAGCGAACGCGAACGGGAAGTGCTGCGGTTGATCGCCAGTGGGCTAAAAAATCAAGAAATTGCCGATCAACTGGTCATTAGTCTGAATACCGTCCTCTACCACACCAAAAACATCTATAGCAAGTTGGGTGTTACCCACCGCACGCAGGCTGTCCAGCGCGCCCGCGAACTTGAACTGATCTAAATCACCTACAGTCCCAAACTACAGTTTCCTGTGGGGACTCGGATTCGGCTTTCCCCTATCCTGTCTACATGGAAACAAATCACATCCTGTACGAAATCATCATTGAAGGACACCTGGACAGGTATTGGTCAGAATGGTTGGATAACCTGACCATCACTTTTCCAACCGCGCGCACAACCCTGCTGCGTGGCAGGCTGGCAGACCAGACAGCCCTCTTTGGGGTGCTGAAAAAGCTGCATAACCTGGGACTTTCCTTGATTTCTGTACGCCGAATTGAAGATAAACAGGAAGGGGAATGAGGAGATGAACGACAAAACCATCATCGCTGAGAATTTGACTCATCGTTATGGTCAACTAACAGCGGTGGATCACATCAATTTTGCGGTTGGGCGGGGCGAAGTCTTGGGTTTTCTGGGGCCGAATGGCGCGGGCAAATCCACCACCGTGAAGATGCTCACTGGGCAGCTTCGTCCGGTTGAAGGGCGGGCTGTTCTGCTAGGGATGGACGTAAGCAAACAAGCCAGCAAAGTGCAGGCACAGATTGGCGTGGCCTTCGAGACTTCCAATCTCTATGAGCAGATGACCGCCACCGAAAATCTGGCGTTGTTCGCGCGGTTGTTTGGTGTAAAAGCCTTCAACCCTCAGAATCTGCTGGAAAAAGTGGGGTTAGGTGGACGCGCGAATGAACGGGTATCCGGTTATTCCAAAGGCATGAAGCAGCGGTTGATGCTGGCGCGGGCGCTGGTCAACCAGCCGAATATCCTGTTTTTAGATGAACCAACCGATGGTCTCGATCCGGTTTCTTCGGAGACGATTCGCAGCCTGATACGCGATGCCAGCCAGCAGGGAACAACCGTTTTCCTGACCACCCATGACATGGTGGAAGCCGACAAACTCTCGCATCGGGTAGCCTTCATCAATCAGGGCAGGATCGTCGCGCTGGATACGCCGCACGCGCTCAAGCAGCAGTTCGGCAAACGGGCGTTGAAAATCGAAATCGAATGCCCGGATGGCAGGCTGGAAACCCGCGAGATCATTCTCGACCAGCCAGAAACCTCACAAACGTTGAATCATCTCTTAGCCCACGAACGGGTAGCGACGGTTCACAGTGAAGAGGCCACGCTGGAAGACATTTTCATCCGTATGACAGGACGGGGGTTGAACTGATGAACACTGGGATTATCGCTGCGCTGGTACGCAAAGACCTGTCGCTGTTTTTTCGCAATCGGTTCTTTGCTTTTGTGTCTATCGTATCGCTGCTGGCCTACATCCTGATTTACTTCGGGATGCCCGGCACAGCTACCGAGAAATTCACGGTTGCCATTTACCCATCCACCGCCCCTGCAATCGTGATCGAAGAACTGGAATCGCGCGAGATGGCAGTCGTCACCTTTGATGATCAGGAAGCCATGATCGCGGCGGTTGAAGCCGGAGATTATCGGGTTGGCGTGGTACTGCCCACCGATGCCGGGGAAACAATGACAGCGGGCGCGCCGATGCGTGTTACTGCTTACTATCCACCGGGGATTCCTGCCGACCTGAACATGGCCTTCAATGATCTGCTGACGTTGGTGTTCAATGAAATCAGCTACACCTCTAACGAAAAACCGCTGCTCATTGACCGCCATGAAGAAGTGCTGGGTTACGATCTGGCAGGGCGGGAAATCGCGCCGCGTGATCGGTTGTTGCCGCTGTTTGCTGTCCTGCTTTTCATGATGGAAACGCTGGGGTTGGCAAACCTGATTGCGGAGGAGACTGAACGCGGAACGCTGCGGGCGCTGCTTGTCACGCCGATGAACTTGCGCGAGTTGTTCGTGGGCAAAAGTATCACGGGTGTTGGGCTGGCCTTTGTGCAGGCGGTTGTGCTGATTGTCATCACCGGAAAACTGGGGATTGAACCCCTGCTGATACTAACGGCACTGCTGTTAGGCGCACTGCTGGTCACGGGTGTTGGCTTCCTGATCGCCGCCATATCCAGGGATTTGATGTCGGTCATTAGCTGGGGGATGCTGGCAATCATCGTGCTGGGTATCCCGTCGGTGAGTATCATGTTTCCGGGTACGATTTCGGATTGGGTGCGCGTAATCCCATCTTACTATCTGGTGGATACGCTGCATCGGGTTATCAACTTCAACGCTGGATGGGGCGACATGACCCCCAACCTGCTGATTTTGCTGGTGACGGGGATGGCCCTGCTCACGCTGGGTACGGTAGTTCTGGGAAGGAAACTGCAATGAATATCCGCCGGATTGGGGTGCTGTTGGGCAAAGAACTTTCACATGGCACCCGGAACTTCATCTTCATGTTTGCGACGGTTATCCCGATAGTGGTATCGCTGGTGGTCGCGCTGGTTTTCGGACGCTTGCTCAGCAGCACGCCGAGGCTGGGCATCATCGACGAAGGCCAGTCAGAACTTACACCGCTGTTCCTGTCGCAGGATTATCTGGATACCCGTATCTACACATCTGCCGACATGTTGCGCCGCGATGTAGAAAACGGTGTGGTCGAGGCAGGTGTCATCATCCCGCCGGGATTTGATGCAGCAGTGCAGGATGGCACAAATACCGATTTGACGCTGTATTTCTGGGGCGAAGGTTTGATTACCGACCGGGCAACCTTGATTACATCGCTGGCGAAAAATGTGGTCACAGTCAGCGGGCGCGATGTGCCGGTGACAGTTGAACCCGTAACGCTGGGCGAAGGCGAAATCGTGTCGTGGTCGGAGCGCCTTTTGCCGCTGCTGGTTTTGATGACCATCATTCTGGGTGGCACACTCGTCCCGGCGGTTTCGCTGGTCGATGAAAAGCAGAAGCGCACCCTTCAGGCTTTGACCATTACGCCCACTTCGCTGGGTGAAGTGCTCATGTCAAAAGCCCTGCTGGGTGTGGGCATCAGTCTGGTGATGGGAATCGTGATCCTGACGCTGAATCAGGCGTTTGGTACACAGCCACTCTTGCTGATCTTTGTGCTGGGATTGGGCGCGATTGCGGCGGCGGAATTTGGGATCATTTTGGGCACGTTCACCAAAGACATCAACGGATTGTTCACTGTGGTTAAATCCATGTCGATCTTGTTGTATGCACCAGCCCTCATCAACATGATCCCGCAACTGCCGCAGTGGTTAGCACAGGTGTTCCCGACGTACTACATCATCGGGCCAATTCAGGACATCGCCCTCAACGGGGCAGGGTGGAACGAGATTGGAGGGCAGGTCGCCATCCTGATTGGCTTAATTCTGGTACTGCTGGCCGGGTTAGCCATCGCCGTTCAGCGTAAGCAGCGGCAGGCAGCTTTCGCCGTCTGAAAGTGCTGACTTAAAACAGCCTGTAGCCTGAAAAGGTTGCAGGCTGTTTTTATTTCTCGGCCATCAAATATTAAAATCGCTTGAAAGCCTGACGTTTCCCCACCGCTTAAGCCATAATGACACGCGGGCGTGGTAAAATAATCACTATGAAACGCACCATTCCCCTTTTCATGATTTGCATTTTCGGCTGGTTTGGCTTGGTCGCGCTGGCCTGCAATCTGGGCAGCCCCACCACCTTGCCGCCCACACTTGTACCTGTAGCGCGCGTCACAGATACACCGCTGCCGCCGATTACCTTTTCGACTCTCAGCCCGACCGAACTCCCACAGCAGCAAAGCGCAGTTAATCAACCCGTTAGTGTCGCTCCGGCAGTCAGTTCAGATTTGCAGAACCTGCTCAACCAGATTGACCCCGACCGTCTTTTTATCCACATCAGCACACTCGCTGGCTTTGGAACGCGCCATGTAAATTCGCCCACCAATTTGGCTGATCAGGGTTTGGGCGCGGCCTATAACTATGTCTCCCGCCAGTTTCAGGAAATTCAGCAGACTTCCAATGGCGACTTCACCGTTCTCGCCAATGATTTCCGGCTCACCTGGAATGGACTGGATACCATTCAGAACAATGTCGTTGGGATTCTGGGCGGCAAAGGAGTTGATGGTGGCATTATCGTCATTGGTGCACACTATGACAGCATATCCATGGACCCGCTGGATGCCAGCTATCCTGCACCCGGCGCGAACGACAATGCTTCCGGCGTAGCCGCGCTGATCGAAATCGCCCGCCTGATGAGTACCCGTCCTCACCGTGCGACGGTAATTTTTGTGGCATTCGCGGCGGAAGAAGTGGGTAGACAGGGCAGCCGCGCTTTCATCCAATTCCTACAAAAGAACAATATCCGTGTGGATGCCATGCTCAACATGGACATCATCGGCAGCCAGACCGGGCCGTTAGGGCAGGTGGTGGATAACCAGATTCGCCTGTATTCAGGGGGTACAAATGAAGGGCCGGACTCCGGTTCACGTCAGCTTGCCCGTGCTATCGGCTTGATCGATACCTATTACATGCCCAATATGCAGGTTTTGATTCAGAGCACAGGTGACCGCGAAGGACGTTACAGCGATCATCTGTCCTTCAGTGATGTGGGTTTTCCAGCCGTGCGCTTTGTCGAGGCCATGGAAGACCGTTCCCGTCAGCACACCCCGCAGGACACGATTGACGATATACAAGCCACTTACTTAATGCGCTCCACTCAAACCGTTTTCACAGTGGCAACCGTGCTGGCTGATGGTCTACCGCCGCCGCGCAACATTGTTCTGCGTGCCAACGATCAGGGTACACGGACACTCGTCTGGGAGCCTGTTCCCGGCGCGACAGGTTATTTGATCGCGCTGCGCCGCCCCGGTTCGATAGTTTATGACCAGTCGTTCCCGTGGCCGAACAACAGCGTGGATTGGGATGGCTTTGTGTCGTCACAATTTGCAGGATTGGCTATCACCAGCATCAATGCAGACGGCTTGATCGGTTCGCTTTCGCCGGAGTACATAATTCCGTAGTGTTGGGGTTTTTACAACGCGGGGATAAAAGGAGGGCTGCGCGGGCTTTTAGTCACCAGCACAAACCCTCCTTTATAGTTTACTGCCTATTGCACACCCATCACTGCGCCTAACGTGGAGCAGGCAGCGCAGGGGGCATTATTCGGTCGGATGATAGCGTATCCAGCTTGTGGGTCAGCAGCGTAGGTGGTCGAGTCGACGTTCCACACGATGAACAACCGTACACGACGACTGTTCTTGGCGAGGGTTGCCGCTTCAGCCAGCCACAATGCCTGTTCCTGTGCGCTGGTATTCGCTGCCCATTCCCATCCTGTCGGCAGCGGGCCATAACCTTCTGGCGACAGATAGCCGATTTCCGTGAAGCACAGCGGCTTATTCGGGAAGGTGCTGGCGTACAGGTTCACCATCGTCTGATAGTAACGGGTATAGTGACCGCCGTTGCCGCGCGGATCGCCGCTGGTGGCGCTCGGTGACAGAATACCTTCATTGTAGTGAATGCCGAGGCAGTCCATTGCATTCGCTGCACCAGCCTGTGCCATCTGGCGGAGGAAAATATCATCGTCGCAGCCGCCAGCCGCGCATCGACCGCCGAAGAACCCGGTCGGAGAGGGTGCGCCGCTGATGACCAGCACGTTCGGGTTGGCCTGTTTGATCGCGCTGTAAGCTGCCGAAAGCATCTGGGCATAATTTGCGCCGTTGATCTGTCCCTGCGGCCATTCACGGTCAATATTCGGCTCATTCCAGACTTCGATGCCATCTGGATTCAACGCTGCCACACCACGCAGGAAGGTAGCGAAGTTTTGGTAATACTGGGTGGGGTTCGCCGCAAGTTGCTGGGCATTCCCGGTGATGCTCAACAGCACTTTGAAACCGTTGCTGCGGGCGGCATCAATCGCGCCCTGTACCACGCTGGCGGGTGCGCTGCCGTCCCACCGAATCTGGCTCTTGGCCCATGTCATACCCGCGCCCTTCATCTGTGTTGGGTACGAGAAGCTAAAAACATGTCCACCCAATTCAAAGCCGCCCGCAATTGGCGAAGTCGGTGTCCCAATCGGAGTCGGAACTGGCCCAGTGCCGCCACCCGGCAGCGTGATGACCTGTCCCGGATAGATCAGGTTCGGGTTGATAATCTGCGGATTGAGCTGAATCAGGATTTGGATGGTGGTATTAAAACGCCGTGCGATGTTTCCCAGCGTATCGCCCCGCTGCACCGTGTAGCTGCTAGGGCCGGGCTGCGGTTGCCCGGTGGGCGGCGGTGGCGGAGGCGGTGTTGTGCCACCCGTTGGAATGTAAAGCGCCTGCCCAACATAAATGATATTGATATTTGAAATACCATTACGCTGGGCGATGGTCGCCATAGCGACATTGTAGCGCAGCGAAATGCGGAATAAATTCTCGCCCCGCTGCACAATATGGGTGATTTCGCCCGCTTGCTGCTGCGCCAGGACGGTCGTCCCGATTGTTAAGAGCAGCACCATCAGCAAGCACAATGAGACGATAAAACGACGCATACAGGCTCCTTTTCTGTCGGAATAGAAAGCAATTTTCCTGCTGCTGAAAACTTTTGGTGATTCTAACATGATCTGTAAAAACGCGCTGGCAACCAAACGCTTCAGAGCAGAAAGGGCAGGTGTTTGAGACCTGCCCCATTCTTCTCGCAACTAATCAATCGACCACTGCATACCCAGATGGGCTGCGCGACCATCTGGCAGTGTGAAGTGTGGTGTATAGGCCACCAACCCACCATCAAACAGCGGATAAGTCTCCCACTGTCCCAGATAACTGACTTCTTCAGCCGTTGCCCATCCGAGTGCGCTGAAACCGCCAAGCTGCTCCCACACCTTGCCGAAACCATGCACAGGCACAAACAGACCAACTGGCGGCGGTTCGCCCGGTACAGGGTCGGGATCGCCTGCACTCCATGTATCCGGGAATTCCTGCCATGTTCCATCATTGAACAGCACATAGATGGAAAGTTCATCACCGCGCCAGACCATCACACCCTTCTCAAAGGACTGGAAGGCGGAATTGACCTGGAATTTCTGGGTGAACGGGCAGCCTTCTTCAATCAGGATTTCGCTGAACGGGCAGTTAATCGCCACTTCCGTCCGCTGGTTGATCTCTTGCCCATTTGCGCCAGTAGCGATCAACACGAACGGCGCGGCATTCAGGTAATCTTCGGGTAGTGTGTAGACGAACGTTCCCGTGCCCGGTTGACCACTGGCAATGGTTTCCAGTGAGGCGTCGTCGGTTTCACCCAGCCGTTCGATTCGTACCGAAGCAGCATTCGTATTCCAACTGAGTGTGACTGCACCGCCGCGTTCTGCTGGATTCGGGCTGCCACTAAAACTGTTGACCTCTAGTGTCCCGCCAGCGTTATCGCCGCCCGTGTTGCCACCTGAGTTACCGGCTGGGGTACGTCCGGCAATCGGCACGGTCAGCGTAGCCTCCGCCAGCAGGGTTCCACTCCCAATGCCCACCACCCGCAGCCGAATGGTAATGTTAGGGGTAGTGGTCTGTTTCGGCGCAGCAGGCGCGACCACACCAATACCGGACGAGGACACAAATGGGTTTTGGCGCGGCAGTTCTACATTGATGACACTGCCATCTTCAAACACCTGTTCAAACACCAGAGCGCTTCCCTCAGGGCGGTTATCGACTGCCCACGATACCGGGACACGCGCTGTGCGGTTGACCAGTGTAGCGTTATCCACAGTGGTCGCTGTTGTAGCGAAACTACGGATGCTTGCGGTTGGGGTGGTATCACTGATTGGCAGGTTAATGGATTGTTCCGCCAGTGTGGCCTGAGTTGTCAGGTCAATGACCCGCAACCGCAGGGTTACGCTGGTAGCCGTGCCACCGGGCAGCGCGGGCGAAACCACACCGTTGCCGGACGAGGACACAAGTGGATTCTGGCGTGGCAGTTCTACATTGATAACCCCGCCGTTTGCCAGCACTTGTTCAAACACCAGATTGCTGTTTTGTGGACGATTATCGACTGCCCACGATACCGGAATGCGTGCCGAACGGTTGGTCAGTTGCGCCCGGCTGACGCTGGTTGCAGTAGTGGTATAACTGCGGATAACCGGGACAACCTGCCCGCTCAGGATCGGCAGCGTCAAATCTTTCTGCACCAGCGTGGCGTTGGTGCTCAAATTCACCAATCGAACGCGCAGGGTGATGCTGGTGGTAGCAGTATTTTTGGGTGCAACCGGGGCTGCAACGCCATCACCGGACGAGGATACAAACGGATTTTGGCGTGGCAGTTCTACATTGACCACGCTGTTATCTTCCAGAATCTGCTCAAATACCAGATTGCTGCCATCCGGTCGGTTAGTGACATTCCAGCTAACCGGAACGCGCGCCGTTTTGTTGGTCAACTGTGCCAGATTGACACCCGTTGCGCTGGTCGAGAAAACGGTGATCGTCGGTGTTGGCGCAGGAGCATCGTCGATAGCTACTGTGATGTCCTTTTGCGTAATGGTGGCGTTGGTGCTCAGGTTCACCAAACGCAGCCGCAGGGTAATGCTGGTGGTAGCGGCGTTTTTCGGCGCACTAGGTGCTGCAACCCCCAGCCCCTGTGATGGCACAATCGGGTTCTGGCGCGGCAGTTCCACATTAACGATGCTGTTGTCTTCAAACACCTGCTCGAACACCAGATTGCTGTTTTCCGGGCGGGTGGAAACACTCCAGCTTACGGGAATCCGCGCCGTTTTGTTGGTCAATGCTGTACGGCTGATGCTGGTCGCGTTAGCGGCAAAGGACTCAATAGTCGGTGTTGGAACGGGCGAATCGCCAATCGGGAGGGTGATCTCCTTCTTATCGTAAACTGTCAGATTTACGAAGTCGATCAGGCTGATGCGAAAGGTAACACTGGTACCGCCTTCACCCGGCGGGAACGGCGCAACCACGCCATTACCAGATGACGCCACATAGGGATTGTCACGCGGTAATTCCACGTTCATCACCCGGCCATCTGGCAGGATTTGCTCAAATACCAGATTGGCGCTGTTGGGACGATTAGCCGTCGCCCAGCTTACCGGGATACGGGCGGTGCGGTTTGCCAACTGTGCCCGGTCAACAACAGTGGCGGTTGATGTAAAAGTTGTGATGCTCGGCGTGGCCTGTGCTAGTGGCGCAGCCTGAGCCAGGGCTGGCAGCAGTGTAAACAGAGCCAGCAGCAGGACGAGAAATCGCTTCATGAAATGACTCCCCGAAAGTGGTTTCGTAACGTAAGTCTTATTGATTAACCATTATATCCACACAATGGTTCGGGGCGCGAACCCGGCGGCCTGCCTATGATTGGCCTACGGGTGGGTCATTCTTGTGCTGCTCATAAAATTTCTGCCACTGCTGGCGGAATTCACTGTTCTGGGTGATGACATCCGGCGCGCCTTCAGCCAACATCGGAATATTTTGCGGCGACTGATCTTCCAGTGCCTTTTCCACAAAATATAGAATATCTGCCGCTTGCAGTGCCGCCGTTAAGCGATGCCATATCCACGATAAACTGAACAGCGCCCCGATCAACCCGCCAATCAGCAGCGGCGGCCAGGGTGCAAAGATTAATATTGAAGCCATAAAAACCGGAACAAAAAAAATATCCAGCAGGAAAAATAATCGCATTCGCGCCCACATTTCGATGCGTGTCATGCCCTCGCCCGCCGAGCTGATCTTTCCATAAACCACCGCCGCTGTTGATGTGCGTGCGCGTCGTCGCCAGGGAATACTGCTGTTACTCGTCAGGCGGAAACCACCGCGCGAGGGGTCAACGAAATAACGCCGCCCGCCCATAAATAGATTACGCAAATGCAAACGCTGTAAGTTGGGTCGTGCCGCATCCTGAATCGCGCGCAGGCATTCACCCGGAGTGCCTTTCACAATCAGCACCACTACAGGCTGGACATACCACAAACGATTCACCAGATTTTGGCGCAGCGATGTCATTTAAGTGACCCGTTCCGCCACAACCACAATACGTTCCTGATAAATATTCTGAAGGAAATCATAGGAGTCGCAGGTAATAAGCGTGATCCGGTCATCCGTTGTCGGGTAGATCACGCTCAGGTCATCCGGGTTTACCCGCTGAATATTGATCACAGCGTAGCGCTGCTCAACCCCTGCTTGTGTCAGGATAACAGGGTCACCCGTTCGCACCTCGTCAATTCGGGCGAAGATGCCGGGGCGGCCATCGCGCATTTCAACATGCCCGGCCAGCGCCACATTTCCCGAACCGTCAATCCACGCTGTCCCCTGCAAATGTCCGGCATTTTCCCCTAGCTGGCTCACGTCCCAGCTTTCACCATCCAGATACACATTCACCACCAGCGCATTGACCCCGGCTGTCGGGATTAAAACGCGCGCCTCCGGGATAGAAGTCGGCACAGGACGGGATTGGGATGGCGGAAGAGTGAGCGTTGGAACAGGTGTGGGCGTTTGGGTAACCGATGGTGCAGCAGGTGACGGCTTGCGCCACTGCTCAACCAGCAAAAAGCCAACCCCGATAATGATACCCAACAGAACGACATTGAATACCATCGAGGACGCACCGCCTCGACGGTTGTAGCTGGATAAGCGGCGACGATACATAAATTTATGCTAAGATGTTCGCTAATGGACGTTAGCTCAATTATGCGGCTTACCGGGGCACAATGTAAAGAGATGTGTTGGTTTGTCTTTCGCGGGGTGAGCGCCGTGTCTGTAATGGGTACGTTTCTGGTGCTGGTGGCAGTCGCTTTTGGTCGTCTGGTTCCCACTGGTCAGATGATACCCGTGAACCTGAATGACGATATCTATGTGATGGATGCGGATCGTCGCCTGATTGCCAATTTGACACAGAGCCAGATGCCGGAACGCAGTCCCGCGATGGCTCCGGATGGCAGGCAGATTATCTTCAGCGTGGATGATGGCAAGGATCGCAACCTGTATACCACCAGTTTATACGGCTTGCAGCGTGCCAACCTCACCAGCGCCCTCCCCAATCGCTTTTTTGCCTATCCATCTTGGTCGCCGGATGGTTTACAGATTGCCTTTACCGCCGAACAGCCCATAGGTGATCTGGATATTTTCCTGTTCACCCTCGCCGATGGCGCAGTCCGGCGGCTGACCAATAATCCTTATGGGGATAATATGCCCATTTGGTCACCGGATGGGCGGCACATGGTCTACGTGGCGGCCAGTGCGAACGATCCGGCTGATTTGTGGGTGCTGGATACCCGCTGCCGCGACTGCCCTCCCCAACCCCTGACGACTGGAAATGGCATCGACTTCTATCCCGCTTGGTCGCCGGATGGCAGCAGTATCGCCTTCATATCCAATCGTTCAGGCAGCTATGACCTTTACATACTTGGCACACACTGTCTGGATTCAGGTGATTGTACGATGCAGAATCCCCTTTGGTTGCGTATACCTGACCTGACTCCGGTGCCGCTGCTGTGGTCAGATGATGGACAGCAGATAATTTTTCAAAGCATCCGTGAAGGGCGTGTGCCGGATTTATACGCGGTTGATGCTGATTGTTACACGGCTCAGGATGGCTGTCTGCCACAACAGGTTACCCATTTCAACCGAATGTTATGGGCGGCACGCTGGCGCTGGGAGCGTTGACCATGACGACCTTCATCACCCGCTGTACATTGATGGCCTCCGTCCTGTTCGGTCTGAGCCTCGTGCTGGCAATCTGGCTTGGAACCATCCGCCCTTCAGGAAGCCTGATTGCTTTTATCTCGCAGCGCACGGGCAACAACGACATATTTGTGATGGATACCCTTGTGCGTCTAAGCATCAATCTGACGGATAGCCCCGGTGGAGACTGGTCGCCGGATTGGTCGCCGGATGGCAAGCAAATCGTTTTCACCTCCAACCGTAATGGACTTTCTCACCTTTACGTAATGGAATTGGGTAAACGGAATGCGCGGCAGTTGACGGGTTCCAGAAGCGAAAACATGAATCCATCTTGGTCACCGGATGGCAAACGCATCGCCTTTGCTTCCAATCGTGCCAATGGTTGGGAGATGTATACCATCGATTCCGACTGCGAGGCGGAGATTGCATGTGCGGCTCAACCGGTCAGCAGTCAGCATTCTGGACGCTCCTTAATGCCAACCGCGCCCAAATGGTCTCCGGATGGTCAGCAGTTGGCTTTCGCTGTGCTGGAAAGTCAGCTATACAGCATCTTCGTCAGCGATGTATTTGCGTTTAACAGCCGCCTCATCACCGAAACCATCTTGATCGACCCGCCGCTTTCCTGGTCACCGGATGGTCAGCGCATTTTGCTGGTTTCCATCCGCGACAACAATCAGGAAATTTATACGGTGGATGTAGCCGGATGGCAGTTAAAAAATCTCTCCAATAACGCCCGCTACGACGGTACACCCGCATGGTCGCCGGACGGAAAACAAATCGCCTTCACCAGCAGTCGTGATGGCCACGCCGAAATTTATCTGATGGAATCCTTCGGGGCTGGCATTCGCCAATTGACCGCCGTTGGCACCAGCACCCATCCTGTCTGGTCGTCAGATGGTCGCTGGCTAACCTTCGAGTCCCGGCAGGATGGCGAAAGCGATCTGTATATAATGGATGCCGAAGGCACGGTCATTCATCGGTTGACCGATAACGACTCCAACGATTATGGTGTGATCTGGCAACCATGATTTTCACCCGGTTATTGATTTTCTTGATCGCCGTTTGTGCCAGTTGTGTCACAGTCGCGCTGCTCATTGGAACTTCGCTGCCCCGCTATGAACTCGCATTCGCTTCAACAATCGATGGTGATTTCGAAATTTACCGTCTGGATATAGGGCGCGGATTAATTGGTGCCGTTACGCATAATGAAGTCAATGATTGGCTGCCTGCATGGTCGCCAGATGGGAAACAGATTGCTTTTGTCTCCGAACGGGATGGCAACCGTGAAATCTATACGATGGATGCGGGCGGGCAAAATGTGCGGCGGATGACCGATGACCCGGCCAACGACTTCGACCCTGCTTGGTCACCGGATGGGACGGATATTGCCTTCACCACCGAGCGTTTTGGCTATACTGAAATTATGCTGGTCAACAGCAAGAATGGCATAACGCGCCGTTTGACCCATAACGACACAATGGACATACACCCGGCTTGGTCACCGGATGGCAAACAGCTTGTGGTGGCGTCCGATTACGACGAACGCTGGAATCAGGAACTCTACCTGATAACCACCGAAGGCGATTATACGCGCCGTCTGACCTTCAACCCCGGTTCGGATGTAATGCCTGCGTGGTCGCCCGATGGCCGTACCATAATCTACATCTCCACCCGCAGCACCGTCGCGCTGGTTGCGCTCAATCTGGAAACAAACAAGCTGTCAGTTTTAATCAACAGCTTGGGGGACGCCTTCAATTATCCCAACTGGTCGCCGGACTCCCGACACATCGCTTTCGACCGCGACTATGCCCGGATAAATCTGCTCGATTCAAACTGTCTGTCGCAGCCGGAAACCTGCTCCAATCACATTGACCAATTATTCGGTAAACCCAACGCACACTTATACACCGCGCCCCGATGGCGACCCTAAGCCCCCATCGATCCGCACACGGGTGCATCCCAATCCAGTTGACGATGAGCTGTCAGCATGGAATCGATCTGCACAGTGATTGCTTCCGGGTAAGGTGCTGTCCGTCGCGTCTGCAAATCAGCATACGAGTTCACACATTCAAAGGTAGAAGCCAGCAAACCGCGTGTCTCATTCACCATAAACAGCATGTAATGCAGCCGCTTGGCGGAACGCGCCAGCAAACGCCCACGTATAGCAACCGTATCCCCAATGTGAACTTCATTTAAATAGTGGATGTGGTGTTCCAGATCGAACCCGCCAGCCAGATTGGACTGGTAATGTTCAGCCGTCAGCCCGATCAATTCAAACAGCGGCATCCCGGCTTCATCATAAAGTTCCAGATACCAGCGGATGTTCATATGCCCCATCATATCCCGGTATTTTTCCGGGATAGTGGCCTGATAAACAACCGGCAGGGATTCGAGTTTTTCGAGTGGAATAATCGGTGGTTTCATGATTTCAGTTCGGGTTGAGATTACTCAATGCCCAACAACTCGACCTGAAAAATCAGCGTAGCATATGGGGGAATCACACCGCCCGCGCCGTTTTCACCATAAGCCAGTGTGTAAGGAATGTAAAACTCATATGTCGAACCCACAGGCATCAACTGCACCCCTTCAGTCCAACCCTTAATCACCCGGTTGAGGGGAAACGAAATCGGTTCGCCCCGGTCATACGAACTGTCAAAGGTTTTGCCATCAATGAACGTACCCCGATAGTGAACCTTCACGGTATCGGTTGCGGTCGGTTTGGCCCCACCCCCAGCCGTGACCACTTTGTATTGCAGCCCGCTGGCGGTTGTAGAAACACCTTCTTTTTTGGCATTGGCGTCCAAAAACTGCTGACCCGCTTCCTTGCTCATCTCGTTTCCTTTCAAAATGGATACACATAGTAGAGAAGGGTCTAAGCCCTCCTGTAAAGCATACTTAGCCTGCTACCCACTGCCGCACCAGAGCTAACCAGTTTGCCGCATCCGGGGCGACGCCGCTGGCAAAGCTCAAAACACGCCGCGCGATCACCGTCTCATCACCATAATCGCCGCCTGCCAGATACAGCAGCGAGGCAACAAACTGCCGTTCGCCAAAGACCAGCGCCAGTGCCGCCCCCACTGTAATCCGTAACTCAGCGTTGCTTTTTTCGTTTGCCAGTTCCAGAAATTCAGCCGTGCTTGTCCATCCGCCAATCGTATTCATATCCGCATCAAGCGACTGTTCAAACGTCAGCCCCATTTTGGTGAGCACATCCTGGCTTTCTTTCACTGCTTCAATGATAGCCTTGACCAGTTCCGCATCCGCCAGCTTACCATTTTCAACCCGTTCCTGCGCGATTCGCACCGCCTCGGTATCGGTCATGTGCCAGCCGTGAGTCGTCAGCGGACGGCGCATCTGGCGCAGCAGAATGCCAAGCAGATCAGCCATTGGCGCGTTTTCAAAGGTCTGGGCACGGTCAGACATAATTCACCCTCATTGACTACCATGTCCGAATTATGCAGCCTTTTGTCAAAACTTCAAGCTGGGCAGGAAATTGAATAATAAACGAAAAATTAGCTCAACGACGTTTTCACAATTGTAATTAATTCTTCGTTATGCTTTAATGAGTAATAGACAATTACCATAGAGCCGGTTGAGGAAATACAATGAGCGTTTCAGCTTTTTGGGACAATAACCGTCAATTGATGCGTTTGGCTTACACCTCAACCCAACCGGATTGGGGTGATCTTCAGGCCGCGCTGGAAGAAACCAAAGGCTTTTTGGTGCGGGTATCGCGTCCTGTAGCGGTAGTGGTCGAAATCGGTTGTGCAGACATGAACCCTACTGAATTTATGGCACACTGCCGCGAACTAGCCAACCTCAAGGATCATGCGATGGTCAGCGCGCTCATCATTGTCGGCGCAGACCTGTTTGCTCAGGCGCTCTACAAATCAACCAACGCAGGCTTGCGCGCCCGCGATTTGTTTCAGTTTGCGGCCACGCTGGAAGATGTAGGACGGATGTTACCAGAAATCAGCACGGCCATAAAACCGGGCAGTCGACTGGAACACTGGGAATTTATCCTGAGCCTGTCAACCAGCGTTGAACAGCCAAAACCCCTCGTAAATTACGAATAAATTCTGTCGCGCGCGTGCCGCTAAGTTCCAGATCAACCGATGGAATGCCCTGCCCATCAACCCAACTGGCGGCTGTCCCGGTCACTGGATACGCGCTGAAAGCCGCTCCATAAGCATAACCGGTCGCCTCACCCAACACCGCCGCCAATCTGTCCGATCCATGTCCTCCTTCGCAATCTCCTGCAAAAATGCCTGCCGCCGCACTGTGATAAAAGATAGCCGATGCAGGTTGAAAATCCCGAACCAGTTGAGCTAAAGCCAGCGTTTCCGGTTCAGAAAAGGCGTGCGGGCCGGGGTCAACCTGCCGCTGCTGCCAGTACGCCTCCGCCGACCATTCGCAGCCCCAATTGCGATTCAAATCCACATTATTGCCATTGAACCGCCCCTGTGCCTGTCGCCCCTGTACTAAACCATCCGGATTCATCACCGGAACAATCATCACCGTCATACCCGGCAGCACATCCGCTGGAGTCGACTGAAAATGAGCAATCATCTCGTTCATCAGCACCACTGTATTGGCTTCAAACCCGGCATGGACTCCACCTACCAGCAGCAGGATTTTGCTCCCCGCGCCGAATCGCCACCCCCAGATATCGCGCCCGCCGGACGACTGTCCCACCACAAACACATCGCCCTGTGGCGGAAGGGTTTGCACAGGTGTTGCCGTCGGAGTACCCGGTGTAATGCTTTCCCCCGCCACAATTGCACCTTCAGCCGGGGTACTACGTGTAACAGAAGGCACTGTAGGGAAGGGTGTTGATGTTGGCAGGGGTTGTGTCGGAATCACGGTTGCCGTCGCTGGAACGAGGATACTTCGTGGCGTTTGTGTCGGGCGCGGTGTAGAAGGTTCAAATGGCTGGACGGTCGCCATTGCGCTCGGCTCAATAATGACTAAAGTTTGCTGGCAGCCTGCCGTGAATAAGAGTATCATGAAAGCAAAAATCGGTCTCATTCGAATATCCTGTTGGCTGCATCATGCTCCGGCAGCGCGGAGGAACATATGGCTAACTCGTACATTCGCACAGCCATTGTGATGATTGCTCTCTTGATTTTGGCTGCTTGTCAGGGTGATTCAGCCCAGGTGGTTGAACTGCCGACTCTGGCCGTTTTGCCGACCCTCGAACCCAGCGACACACCAACTTTAACCTTTACCCCTTCGCCAACCAATACATCAACCGCCACCCTGACGCCGACCAGCACACCATCGCCGACTTCCACCTTGACGGGTACACCCACCAAAACCTACACGCCAACCGTAACATATACACCCAGCCTGACGCATACGCCAACCGCCACCGCCACCTTTACACCCACCAACACCCCAGTTGCTACCAGTACACCGCTTGCACCCCAAATTATCGCCTTCACCGCCAGCGCCACCAATGTTGCCGCCAACAGCTCAGTAACATTGACTTGGAACGCCGTTGCGGATGCAGCACGGATTGACCAACTCAATCAGCAGGGCGTAGTTGTACAGACTTTTTCAATCGTCCCGACTGGAACGTTGCCTGTTACCGTACCTGCCAGCGGCAAACTCGTTGTCTACCGATTGGTAGCCCAGCGCGGCGGGCAGGAAGTGACCCAATCAATCGCCATCACCGTGCAGTGCGCCACCGGATGGTTCTTCGGTGACCAATTTGCTCCGGCGGATGCGGGCTGTCCAACCGCAGCGGGTGCGGTCGGGCCGGGTGCATTCCAGCCTTTTGAGCGCGGTTATATGATCTACATCAACGCCAACAGTCTCAACACCGTTTACGGCATGACTACCAGCGACGGACGTTTCATCAGCTACCCCAACGGTTGGGATGGTGTCACGACCTACTCTTGCTGGGGCACAACTGGCGGCGGATTATTCGCCCCGCAGACCATGTTCGCTTGGATGTACTGCAATACCAATACACCGATTGCCATTCAAGGTGCATGGGGACAGGCGGTTGGCCTTGCGACCAGCACAATCAATAGCGACAACCGAACCATCCAGTATGAAGATGGCACAGGCGCATTTTACATCGACTCGCCTAATGGCAGCGTATTCCGGTTTGTGCCCAACACTGGCGCATTCACCAAAATAAAATAACCAGCGACTCAGGAAAGGCACATTTTGGATAATACGCTTATTCTCTTTGCCGGGATGCCGGGAAGTGGCAAGACGACACTCGCACGCATGGTTGCCCGCCGTTTACGTATTCCGGCCTTCGCCAAAGACCGCGTACAGCGTATTTTGAGGGATCACAATCTGGCCGAAGCCAATACTGGCGACGGCTACTACATCATCCTTGATATGGCCGATGAACAGCTCAGTTTGGGGCTGAACGTAATTCTGGATGCCACCTTTCCCCTCGACCATTTCCGCACTGTCGCCAGCGAAATTGCCGCCCGCTACAAAGCTAAATTTTGTGCCATCTACTGTTACTGCTCCGACGATCAGGTCTGGCGTGACCGGATGACCAACCGTGTCCAGTATGTGCCCGGATGGAAACCTGTGGGTTGGGATGATGTTACCCGGATGCGCGAGTATTACCAGCCTTGGAATGACAACGCCCTGTTTGTGGATTCGCTCTATCCCCCGGAACAAAATCTGCCTGCTGTGCTGGACTACATCAACAACGCTTCCCAAAAACCTTACGCCCCCCATCAACCAAGCGAAATCTACGAGTGATCGGGCGGTTCTGATTTGAATGCTTTGTCAAATTGCCTCAATTGTGAGGTTCATTTCTTGGCATAATTGCTCAGGTTGCGGTTATAGTTACCCATTAAAATAAACCGTTATTTTGGGAACCAGACTTAACCAACCAATGACCATTACCACAACTCAGGCCGCCACCCCTCCGTTTGTCAAATACCTGATTGACGATGCCCACGACGAAATGTTCGACTCGTCTGGGCGTGCCCGTGCGCATTACGAAGCCTTGTACCAGCGTGTGCTCGACCTCACAGCCGAGGAACTCCAGCGCCGCCAGCAAGCCGCTGATCTCTCATTTCTGCATCAGGGCATCACCTTTACGGTTTATGGGCGCACCGAAGGCACAGAACGCATCTTCCCCTATGATCTGCTCCCGCGCATCATCACCAGCGCCGAATGGGCAACCATCGAACGAGGGCTGACGCAGCGCATCACCGCGCTCAACCTGTTCTTGCAGGATATTTACCATGACGCCCGCATCCTGAAAGATAAAGTCGTTCCCCCGGAACTGATTTTCAGCAGTCAGCACTTCCGCCGCGAAATGCGTGGGGTGCGTGTCCCGCGTGATCTGTATGTCTCGGTCTGTGGCACGGATTTAATCCGTTTACCCAGTGGCGAATTTGTCGTGTTGGAAGACAATCTGCGCGTACCCAGTGGTGTATCCTACATGCTGGCGAATCGGCAGGTCACCAAGCATGTTTTCCCGCGTATGTTTGCCGATTACGGTGTGCGCCCGGTAGAGAATTATGGGCACGCCCTGCTTGCTACCCTGCGGCATCTCGCGCCGCCTTCCCGCCCTGAACCGACCATTGTGCTCATGACGCCCGGTGTATATAACTCGGCCTACTTTGAACATGCCTTCCTTGCGCGGCAGATGGGTATCGAACTGGTAGAAGGCCGCGATCTGGTCGTTCACAACAACATCGTCTACATGCGGACGACCGCAGGCTTGCGCCGGGTGGATGTTATCTACCGCCGCATTGATGACGATTACATTGATCCGCTGACCTTCCGCCCCGACTCGATGTTGGGTGTAGCCGGATTGTTTAATGCCTACCGTGCGGGCAATGTTGCGCTGGCAAATGCCGTCGGCACAGGCGTAGCCGATGACAAAGCCTTTTACTACTACGTTCCCAAAATCATCCGTTATTATCTGGGCGAAGAACCCGCCATCAACAACGTTGAAACCTATCTCCTGACCGACGAAAAAGAACGCCGTTATGTGCTGGCGAATCTGCATAAATTAGTGGTGAAAGCCGTCGGTGAATCGGGCGGCTATGGCATGTTGATTGGCCCCCACAGCACCGTTGACCAGCGCGAGGAATTCCGTAAGCGCATCATCGCCAATCCGCGCAACTATATCGCCCAGCCGACAATGGCACTTTCCCGCGCCCCCTGCTTCGTCAATGGTGAAGTGGAAGCCCGTCACGTTGACCTGCGCCCCTACATCCTGTACGGCGACAAAGTGACGATTGTTCCCGGCGGCCTAACGCGCGTAGCCTTGCAGCGCGGTTCGCTGGTGGTCAACTCATCACAGGGCGGCGGCAGCAAAGATACCTGGGTTCTTTATGAGTGAGCTTCTCATAATCTATGATCTGAATGGGTTTGTATTGCTCCCTTCCCCTGCGTGCGGGGGAAGGGCTGGGGTTAGGGGTAAATAGTGG
>JAIOHM010000190.1 GCA_019912965.1 Anaerolineae bacterium | reverse complement strand
CTCGCAGAATGCCGACTGGCTGCGCGAGAAAGCCGTCCCGGCAGCGGGTGCAGCTTTCCAGGCACAACCGGAAGTGGACGTGATCTATGGTCACAACGACCCGATGACTGAAGGCGCATACATCGCCGCACAGGATGGTGGCATCGATACCAGCCAAGTGTTGTTTATCGGGATCGACGCACTGCCGACCCCCGATGGTGGCATCATGTCCGTGCTGGAAGGCCGTCTGGGTGTGACCTTTGTGTACCCCACCGGTGGCAAGCAGGCCATCGAATGGGCACACGACATTCTGGTCAACCATATCGTGCCGCCCGGTTGGGTAGTGCTGCCGTTCGACACCGTATCACCGGAAAACGCGCAGGAAGTGTGTAACGCATTTGCCTGCCCGAATGCTCAGTAAGTTGAGTTAGGTTGTATGGGAGCGGAATCAAGATTCCGCTCCCGTTTTTAGAGGAGCATTTTTTATGGCAGAAATGCACTGGTACAACCAACCTGCTCGTTGGCAAGCCCAACCGGACGGACTTCAAATGACCACTGATCCCAAGACCGACTATTGGCGCAAAACCCATTACGGCTTTATCCGCGATAACGGTCATTTTTATTTTCAGGAAGTCAGCGGAAATTTTGTTGCACAGGTGAAATTTACAGGCCAGTACCGGGATTTATACGATCAGGCTGGATTAATGGTACGGCTGGGTGAAAATAACTGGATGAAATGTGGCGTTGAATTTGTACATGGAGTGCAGCAGGCCAGCGCCGTCGTCACGCGGGAGTTTTCTGATTGGTCAGTGACACCGCTGCCCAATAACCCAGCGTCTATCTGGTTGCGCGTAGTGGGTGACGGAACGGCGCTGGAAGTGCATTATTCGCTGGATGGCGATTCGTACACCATGCTGCGTATGGCCTATTTGCCTGTTGTGGATCAAGTTCAGGTCGGATTGATGGCTTGTTCGCCAGATGGAAATGGATTTGATGTGACTTTTGAGGCATTCAGCGTTACGCGCAAAGGCTAAGTGCCACCCCAATAATCCATGCTAATGTGTTTTGAGCTTGAAGATGGGCTTTCTACAACATTTTGTCGCCTTCCAGCAGCACGCTCATATTAATGCCCATCTACGGCATCCCAGACCAGACTAAATTCAACTTGGAAGGCTGGAATGCCTCGGCACCTTGATTTAGACCTCTGAAATTTTGGCCCTGATCGAATTAACCTCTTGATTGGGATATATTTCCAGAGCAGTTTCTTGACAGAAAAAGTCAGTCTCGATATACTGAGTGGAACTAATACGTATTAGCTAAAATACTTTAATGAAAAAGAGAGCTTCTGTCACCCAAAAACAAATTGCAGACCGGGCAGGTGTATCCCAAACGGTTGTGTCTCTTGCCCTGAGCAATTCGTATGATGTAACGCTCAGCGAAGAAACCCGACAGCGGGTTCTGGAAGTCGCTGACGAACTTGGGTACGTTCCCCAAGCGGCTGCCAAAGCACTGGTACGCGGCAGAAGCGCCAATCTCGGTTTAGTTCTCATCCGTCCCCACTACCAGGTTTTCCGCGACCCTTTTATTCCCAATATCATCACTGGAATGAGCGGTGTTGTTCGCGCTCATGGCTTCAGACTCCTCGTCGAACACATCGACTCGCTTGACCAGATCAACACCATCGCGAACCTGCTTAAAGGCGGGGAAGTCGCCGGGATTGTGTTATTAACCTCGTATGGGCTGGAAAATATTGTTGACCCATTGGTGGAAGATGGCTATCCCATCGTGATGTTAGAGGCTTCCCGCAAGGCATATTATGGAGTCGGACTCGATCATATAACTGGTGTCAAGTTCGCCGCCAAACACCTTGTCACACTAGGACATCGACGCATCGCCTGCATCACTTTTGGCCCGTTCCCGAATGATCATATCCAACGGCGGTTGAATGCTTTTTGCGAACCGCTACTCGAAGCACAGATTGATAGGAACGATATTTGGGTTCGTGAAGGGAATTATGACCCTGACAGCGGCTACGAAGCTATGCAATCGCTTTTGCAAGTCCGCCCACTGCCTACTGCCGTTTTTGGCATGAATGACATGATGGCTTTGGGCGCAATGCGGGCTATCCATGAAGCAGGACTGCGGATACCTGAAGATATAGCCGTGATTGGCTATGACGATATGCGGTTTGCACCATTCACCCATCCCACATTAACAACAGTTTGCGCGCCGGAGGTTGAGCAAGGCCAAGCGGCGGGCGAAATGCTGATTCGACTGATTTCTGGCGAACGCATTGCAGAGCGGCAATATGCACTTGTTCCACAACTGATTATTCGAAATTCTTGCGGTGGACAAGTGTTACATCTGAATACATAACTCTGTTTTGTAGTGCAACCAACTGGAGGATTTAAGGCACTAATACGTATTAGCAAAATTGGTATGAAAGTAATTTTATGAAAGAGGAGTCTCATGTCCTATATACCAAGAAAACCACCCCTTATTGAAAGATTTTTAGATAACCAGAAGATAATAGCCTATCTGTTCATACTTCCCAGTTTGATTGGCTTTGTAGTATTTTTCGCCATTCCTGCTATTCGCAGCATATTCATCAGCTTTACTGAGTGGAATCTGCTGTCGGATGCCAAGTATGTTGGAATTGAAAATTATCAAACCATCTTTGCCGATGACCGTTTCTGGCGTTCGCTGCAAGTGACTATTACATATGTGCTTTGGAATATTCCCATCCAAACAGTACTGGCCATTTTGATTGCCTTACTCATGGAACGGGTTGCCAATTCCTCTTTTCTACGTGGGATCATGATTCTTCCCTGGCTGATGCCAAACGTTGTTGTCGCTATGCTTTTTGTCTGGTTGCTCGATCCCACATTGGGGCTAATCAACATTTTCTTAAAAGGAATTGGCATTGGGCAGCAAGGATTCTTCGGCGACCCAAATCAGGCGATTGCCTCTATTGCCGGAGTCAATATCTGGCGGCACATGGGTTATACCGCCATCCTCATCTTTGCAGGATTAAAAACCATCCCCAAATCCTTGTATGAAGCAGCTCGTGTAGATGGTGCAAATGGATGGGTACAGTTCTGGCGTATTACGCTTCCCCTCCTGCGCCCTGTGCTGGTTTTTGTACTGGTTACATCGGTGATCGGGTCATTCCAGATTTTTGACACCATTGCGGTTGCAACGGAAGGCGGCCCGGCAGGCGCAAGCCGCACTATCCTGGTCTATATTTACGAGCAGGTTTTCGAACGGCGTATCAATATGGGCGTGGCGACAGCCGCTTCGGTTGTGCTGTTCCTCATCCTCATTACTGTCACGATCATTCAAACCCGTTACCTCCGTGCTGGTCAATCTGACCTAGCGGATTACAGTTAAAAGGAGTGGATGATGACTGCAATCTCTCAGACCAAAATTCAGGAACAGTTAGCGGCAGAACCAAAACGTTTCGATTGGGGCAAAATCCTGATTTGGATCATCATCGCTTTTCTCGTTTTCATCACCTTGTTCCCATTCTACTGGGTGCTGCGTACAGCACTCACCGAGCCAAGTTCCGTCTACGCACATGCGGATGAACTGCTGCCCTACAATGCAACCCTGTTCAATTTTCAGCGCGTCCTGGGCATGATCGATTCCTCTGCCGCGGTTGAAGCGGGAGCTACGAATATTTCCGTTGGAACGATCAACTTCTGGACATACCTGCGGAATTCGTTCGTTGTGGCTGGACTCATCATGATCGGGCAAACCATCTTCAGTTCGATGGCAGCATATGCTTTTGCCCGACTTCAATTCCCCTTTCGAGAACAGATTTTTTTCATCTATCTGGCGGGTCTGATGGTGCCGGGGATTGTGCTGTTCATCCCGAACTTCGTACTCATCCGGCAGTTGGGTTGGATTGGCACCATTCAGGGGATTATCGCACCCGCATTTTTGATGACGCCTTTCGCCGTATTTTTCATGCGCCAATTTTTTATCAGCCTGAACAGAGACCTGGAAGAAGCTGCGCGGCTCGATGGAGCAACTGCGTTTGGAGTGTTCTGGCGCGTCGGGTTGCCACTGATGCGCGGCCCGCTGCTGACATTGGCCTTGCTGACATTCATTGGCGCATGGAACGAATATCTGTGGCCTTTTCTGGTTGGGCGCGATGAGGAAGTCCGTGTGCTGACGGTTGCTTTAAATGTCTTCAAATCACAGACACCTCAAGGTGCACCTGATTGGTCAGGTTTGATGGCAGGTACGGTTGTCAGCATTGTGCCAACCATTCTGCTCTTCATCTTTTTCGGACGCCGGGTAGTGGATTCAATCCAATTCTCCGGTTTCAAATAAGTGTCACACGGGCTGACATAACAGCCTTTAAGAAATTAACACATTAAGTATGTCTAGGAGATTGTCATGAAACATCGTTTTTCGATATTGTTTGTCGTGCTCGTTATGCTAATGGCATTAGCGCCCAGCATCAGCGCTCAGGATGGCGTAACCATCAAGTATGTTCTGTGGGATACCAACCAACTCCCTTCCTACCAACAATGTGCCGAAGTGTTCCAAGCGGCAAATCCGGGCATTACGATTGCCATCGAACAACTCGGCTGGGATGACTATTGGACGGGAATTACGACAGGTTTCATCAGTGGCGAAGCACCGGATGTTTTCACTAACCATCTGGCGAAGTATCCAGAATTTGTCGTACTGGAACAGTTGGCTGACATTCAACCACTAGTTGATCGCGATGGCGTTGCAACCGACATCTACTATCCAGGGTTAGCTGATCTGTGGGCACGGGATGGCAAGCGATACGGTCTGCCTAAGGACTGGGACACAGTTGCCGTTGTTTACAACAAAGCAATGCTAGAAGCGGCTGGTATTGACCCAGCGATCATGCAAGAGTGGACATGGAATCTAGAAGATGGCGGCAGTTTCCAAGAGACAATTGCTGCATTGACACTGGATGCCAATGGCAATAATGGCCTTAGCCCGGATTTCGACAAGAACAATGTTACTCAGTATGGATTCGTGCAAGACACTATGGGTGGAGCCTACGGCCAAACACAGTGGAGTCCGTTCGCGGTCAGCACGGGCTGGACATTCAACAATGGCGCATGGGGTGATGAATACTACTACGACGATCCACGTTTTATCGGCTCAGCTCAGTGGTGGGCAGATCTTTCGCTGGAATACGGCTATGCCCCATCGTTTGAAGAAATCAGCTCGCTGGGCTCAGCAGCCCTCTTCCAGTCCGGTAACATTGCCATGACCATCAATGGCTCGTGGATGATTGGGACTTTCTTGGGCAGCGAGTTCGAAGTAGGTTTCGGTCGTTTGCCAGCAGGCCCAGAGGGTCGCCGGAGCATGTTTAATGGTCTGGCGGACTCGATCTGGGTCGGCACAGAACATCTTGAAGAATCCTGGTCATGGGTGAAGTTCCTGGCCTCGGCTGAATGCCAGAATATCGTGGGTGAATCGGGCGTTGTCTTCCCAGCCATCCCCGAAGCAGCCGCGATGTCACAGCAGATGCGTGCCGATGCAGGCGTAGATGTGAGCGCGTTTGTTGATCAGGCAAATGAAGAAAATGGAACCTTCCTGTTCCCAATTGCAGATTTCGCCGGTGAAATCAGCACCATCATGGGTGAAGCAATGGACAGCATTGGACTGGGTCAGGCAAAAGCAGCAGATGTTTTGCCAGCCGCGAATGAAGAGATCAACGCTCTGTTCCAATAAAGTCCATATTAAGCAGTTCGTGTGACAATGACTCGCCGCTTCATCAGGGGCGGCGGGTTTTTCTGGGAGCACATCCCCAAATTATGAGACAAAAATTACTGCTTCTTTTTCTAGGACTATTGTTGATATTCACGCAAATAGTTGATGCTTCGCAATCCCAGACCTGCACTAATAGATTTATTGAACATACTTTGCCGCACATAACCCGGACACACAATGAACCTGTGCAATTTTATGAAGGCAATGGTTCTGGTCTTGGCATTAATGATCTCAATAATGATGGCTTGCTGGACATTGTGCTTGGCAACCTTAAGGGAACAAACACGATTTTGTGGAACGAAGGGAATCTTGAGTTTCATACTGAGGAATTTGCTCGAAACTCACGTACCCGCGCCGTAACCATTGTTGATACCAATGCCGATGGGTGGCTTGATATTGTGCTGACCACACAGCTTGGTGCACCAAGTGTCTGGTATAACAACGGCGATGACACCTTCACTTTTGCTTTGCTGGATGGCGTCAATCATCCAGCATACACCCTGGACTGGGGAGATGTGGATGCCGATGGTGATCTTGATCTTGTCACTGCCTCATATGATGCTGAACTATTTCAGTTATTGCGTGACAACTTCCTTTTCAATGGCGGAGCAGGGGTTTACTTCTACGAAAACCATCAGGGAACTTACATTGAAAATCGGCTGGCGGATAAGGCTCAGGCGTTGGCAGTGATGCTGGCAGACATCAATATGGATGATGCCCCAGAGCTGATTGTCGGGAATGATTTCAGTATGCCCGATCAAAGCTGGTCGTTTTGGGATGGCAGTTGGAAAAGTTATGAGCCATTCGCTGTAACCACTTTCAGCACGATGAGCTTCGATGCGGGCGATATTGACAACAATGGCAGTCTTGAATTTTTCGCTGCCGATATGCATCCACCAACTGATGATGCGGAAACGTTGGGGGCGTGGCGCTATGTACTGGATGATATTGCTAGTGCTGCACGCTTGCCGGGAGATCGACAGATTGCTGAAAATATGCTGCACATCCGTACCACAGATGGTAATTTCACGAATGCTGCATCAGATTATGGAATTGACGCAACTGGTTGGACGTGGTCAGCCAAATTTGGTGATCTCGATCAAGATGGGTATCTCGATCTGTATGCTGTGAACGGGATGCAATCGTTTGAATTATTCCCGCACTTGCCCAACGATGCGCTGGTTGAACCCAATGCTGCATTTCGCAACAACGCAGGAAAAGGCTTTGAGTTAATGCCTTCATGGGGGCTGGGG
>JAIOHM010000189.1 GCA_019912965.1 Anaerolineae bacterium | reverse complement strand
GGGATTATCGCCTCCACCACTTAATGCAGTCCTACCTTGAAGCCCCTCTCCGGCACGGGGAGGGGTTTGGGGTGTGGTAAATCTGTCCGTCCTCCCACCTTACCAACGACCAAAACCGCCCACATGGCAAACATGGCGGCGGCAGACCTTCATGACATCGCCGCCAAACAGCCTGCCCAAACATGCGAAATCTGCACAAAAATCTGTGCTGCATTTGCCGCATTTTTCGCATATTATCAACTTATACGTGTCACCCAAACCCATCCCGACAACGACGACATTGACGACATTTCCCCTCAGCGATTGTCATTGGCACGACATTTGCGACATAAAAGGGATGCACATGCTTCTGTATTGCCTAAAGGCTGATGGCTAAAGGCTAAAGGCTTCTTGGCGGCCAAATCCTTTTTCGCCACGCCGCCATCGCCGCCGCCGCCGCCATTTCCCCGTATTTTTCTGGAAACTGGCAGCTCGTAACTGACAACTGACATGATTCCTGAAAGCTATTCACCGCTGCTTCTCAAATCGTTCCCGTTGATGGTTGCGGATGGTCGCCGTCGCAACTTCCATAAACCCGCCCACGTTATCCAGACGACGGGGATTATAACGCTTTATAGGTTGGAATTTACCGGATTTATTCAGCCGATAGATGATGAGACGCCCATTTTTCAGCCGTACATCAACCTCTGACCACGGGATTTCCAGCTTGCCCGCTTCCACCCCTCCCGGCCAGACCGTCAACTGTCTGCTCAGGCGTACCGGTTGTTCTTCGCGCAGCGTCCGCCCCATGACCGCACCCGTCACCCGTGCAGCAGGCTTCCGCAGAATGCTGCCCAGTTTACGCAGATCACCATGCACACCGGTGATTTTAAGTGTCTTTCCGTCGTTCATGGTCAGGCGGTGCGCGCCCCACTGGAATAAGGGTCTTTTGCCGAGGTACAGACCGCGTCCGGCTTCACGGTATTGGGTCAGGGATGACCAACTATACTGCTGGTTACTGCCGCGCTTCGTCCAGACCAACCCTTTATCAAATATCTTAAGGGTTTCATTCCGGCGGCGCAGCCATCCGAGCAGACTGATTAACGCCCGCAAACCAAACAGAATCGACGCGATCAAGGCGATGATCTTGCCAACATTTAGCAAAGATTCATCTGCCATACCACGAGTGGCAGCCGTGTCCAGGGCGACCAACGCCCCCACGGCAGCGACTCCCGCCAACAGCCACCACGCAAAACGCCGAAAATAGCGTCCGCGCTGGATGGTGATTTCATAAAGCAGTTTGGGTTTTTGTGGAATTGCCATATCAATACAATAGCAATTTTTCTGTACAGGGCAAATGCTTTACATTCTTGAGGAAAATTCTAGTATCTTAAGCTCTAGAATGGTTGACTAAAGATTGAAAGATGATATAGAATCAATATTGAGTCAACGCTTTGTGTATTCATGAAGCAGGATGACAATTGAAAGGGGCAGCCCGCAGCTCCTTGGGCTGCGACAAGAGCAATGATGAATTTAGCAATAATGTCTATTGAACAACAGCGCCAGCCAGCGCCACAACCACACCTTTTGCTCGTTGATGACGATGCGGATATTCTGGTGCTGCTGAAGCAAATCCTGTACCGCGATTATCGCGTCACCACTGCCCATAATGGTCATCATGCGCTCAAACTGCTGGAACAACAGCCCTTTGATCTGGTGCTGCTGGATTTGATGATGCCCGACATGAGTGGTATGGATGTGCTGGATTCGATCCGCCTCAATCCACAAATTGCTGATTTGCCCGTCATGATTGTTTCGGCGCTGACCCATAATGAAGATGTGGTGCGCGGCTTGCAATCTGGCGCTAATGATTACATCACCAAACCGTTCGACCCGGAGGTTGTTCGGGCGCGGGTTCGGGCGCAGCTTGCTACCAAGAAGCAGTTGGACGAACGCCAGCAAACCATCTCGAATTTGTGGATGCGGCATGAATTGAAAGACCGCTTCCTTAAAATTGCTACTCACGATTTGAAAAGCCCGCTCAACAGCATCCGGTTGGCACATTATCACCTGCGGAATGTGTTGGGCGATAACCCGGATGTGATCGAGGCGCTGGATACCATCGAAACCACCGTCAATACCATGAACGAACTGGTGGAAGATTTTCTGGATTCAGCCGCTATTCAAACGGGTAAGGCTGACATCAATCTGCAACCCGTAACGGTTGAAGATGCCATCTGGGATGTGGTTTCGCGCTACAGTGCCACGGCTATTCAAAAGCACATCACGCTGTTGATCGGGGATACCGAGGGTGTCGCGCTGGCGGATTACCCCCGTCTGGCACAGATCATCGGTAATTTGGTGAGCAATGCGATCAAGTACAGCCCGCATAACCGCATGGTAACAGTTGCCTCACAGGTCAAAGGCGATTGGGTGCATATCTCCGTAACAGACGAAGGGCCGGGCATCCCGGAAGCCGAATACGCGGTGATGTTTGAGCCATTTGGGAAACTCAGCAATCGTCCAACCGGAGGCGAAAGCAGCACGGGATTGGGGCTGTGGATTGTCCGCGAACTGGTCGGCCTGCATAATGGGCAGGCAGGTTTTGAATGTCCAACAGAAGGTGGATCAATCTTCTGGGTAGATATTCCGTTGTTCCGGGAATAATCTCCTACGCTTTGATGTAAATCCGAATACTATCCGCCTCGTCACGCACCAGCGCATCTGGCGGATAGCGCATCACCACGACTGTCATCCACAAATCGCCAATCGAATTGGCCGCATTGAGTACCACACCCAGCGCGATGTAATATCCCGCAACCTCTGGCAGCAGGAAAACCATCATCATGCCCATCAAGGTAATGCCGACAATTGGGGCAAGTGCCGTGACGATAAAGGCATTTCGGGGGAACAGCGCATTATCGGCGGTGGCATAAAAAGCTGCCTTGCGCCACATGACGCCATAGCGGGGTTTGTAGCCCGCCCAACGAATTGCCAAACCGTGCAGTCCCTCGTGCACCGGAATGCTGATGATGAGCACCACCAATATCCACACCCACCACGGAACATCAGCCCCAAACCCGACAGGCTGGGGTGGACGCAAACGGGTTACGATGCCCCACCAGATGGACATCCAGATTGAAGCGGCAGCCAATGGAACCAAAGCCAGCAGATTGATGAGCAGCAATTTGCCCGATTCAAGTAAAACCAAATGCTCGACTTCGTAGTAATTGGGGGGTAAATCGGTCATATCAGCGGGGTCGATCAACCCAAATGGGTTCGGGTGTAATGGTATCTTTGGGGCGGTCGCCCGCATTTTCATATTGGCTGCCAGCTAAACGATTCGTCATCTTGAGCACCATATCGTGTTCGCAGGGAATCTGGCAGCTTAACCGCACCTGCCCAATTAAACCGCCATCCGCCAGACGGTCACGCTCGGCGATTGTCATGCGTGTGGGTTCACCCGCCGCGAACTGGACGCGGCAGGTGGTACATTTGGCGTTGCCCCCACAGCGATGCAGAATATCCACACCACCATCTTCCAATGCCAGCACCAGCCGCTTGCCATGAGGAGCATCAATCGTGAGACCATCTGGAAGGGTAATGGTTGGCATAATGAATAACTCCTCGTTCACAAGCAATTTGGCAGAGTATAACCTGCACAGCGGCGGGTGCTGAAATTTCTCAGGTGGTCTTAAGCTGTGTAATGGGTACCGCTGTCCGGGTCGCAGTTCGACCAGATATACCCGTAATCTTTTCCCTCGGCATCTGGGCCAACGCTCACCTGCAATTCGCCGCTGGCGAGACGGTACAAACGGATATTTTTCGTCGAGGCAATCACCGTATTGGCGGAAGGTGAATCGGCAATCTCAGCCAGGTCATCAGCGGTGAGATACAAAGCCAGCGTGCCTTTGCTATCCGAACCAATCGCATAAATGGCGAGAGCATCGTCGAGGCAGTAAATGGCAACAGGCGCTTCTGCATGGGGATTAATGCGATCATCGGGTGCGAATCGAGTCCCTGTATCCGCGCAGCCAACTGTGATGGTGTAGAAGGTTGTACCGGTTGGCAAACCTTCATTGTCGGAAAGAAAGGCATCATATGTCAGATTACCGGGTGAGGTATAGGATAGCGATAAACTGTTGGTCTGATTAAACACTTGGGCAACTGTAGTTAACCCTTGCCGCAGTTCAGCACTCATCTGAACACCGGGATGCGACATCGTAATCGTAATCGTATCACCCGCGCCCGCCGAAAAGGCGGTTGTGGTGACAGGCGAGGCGTCGAAACTTCCCGAAATCGTGGTACAGGAAGCCTGCACATTGCGTGACGGAACGATCAACAAAATCAGAGCACTCAAAATCAAAACCGAGATAACACTCAGGCGGCGTATCATGAGTTTCCCCCTATTGGTGCGATATATTCCCATCGGCATTATAGCGGATTAACCACTTGGTCGCTTCAAAAACAGCGCCGACCGTGTGACCTCGATGCACACCACACCGTACTGGTTGCGCCCAATGTGCTTTAGGACGATGATGCCACGCCCCGGATTGGAGGCGCTTTCCCGTTTGCTCAGGATTTCCGTTTCTACATAAATGGTGTCACCATGAAACAGCGGGTGCGGATGATTGATGCGCTCGTAACCCAGATTGGCGACGATTGTGCCCTGTGTTAAATCGGCCACACTGATGCCCACCACTACACCCAGCGTAAAGATGCCATTAATGATGCGATGGCCGAACTGCGTCTTGCTGGCGAAATCTTCGTTCAGGTGCAGGGGTTGGGTATTCATGGTAAGCGCACTGAACAGGGTGTTATCCATTTCCGTCAGGGTGCGCCCCAATTCGTGCTTGAAGGTCATGCCGACTTCGAGTTCTTCGTAGTATTTACCGGGCATGGATGGCCTTCCATTGATGTGTAGCTGTACATTACCGTTATCGTAGTCTGACTTGGGGTTCAAGGGCAACTGCCGGACGGGGTGATTCGTTTAAAACTTCCAAACGGCGCAGTGTGTAATTTAGATGACCATTGGTTTGGCATGGGGGTGATGATTTGTTAGGATTGTCGCCACCGGGTAAACGACACGGTATCTGGTAAGCACCCAAAGGAGATTTTATGTTAAATCGAACTATTCGCTTTTTGATGCTAACCGCGCTGACCCTCGTGGTTATCGCTGGAGCAGTGGTCGCGCAAGAAGCGCAGGACGTTCTGCGTTATCCTATCGACGCTGACCCCGAACACCTGAATCCCTTCATCGCGGACACGATTACCATTGGTCGCGTGAACCGTAACATCTACGAAAGCCTGACGCGCTACAACGCTGAAACAGGCGCGGTTGAGCCTGCGATTGCCGAAAGCTGGGAATCCACCACCAATGCGGAAGGCCAGCAGGTTTATACCTTCAAACTGCGTCAGGGTGTTCTGTTTCATGAACTCCCCGGTTTGGAACTGAGCGACCGCGAAGTCACCGCTGATGATGTTCTGTGGAACTACATGGTGGCGCTAAATGGGGATGATGATATTTCGGTACATGCCAGCACATTGGAATTCGTCCTCGGTGGCAAGGAATACACTGCCGCGATTGATGCCCAACTGGAAGCTGACCCCGAAGCGGAAATCCCGCTGATCGTTGAAGATATGGAAGTGCCCGGTCTGCAAGTGATCGACGATTACACCTTCCAGATCACGCTGTCCCAGCCGGATCGTCTGTTCCTGATTAACGGTATGGTGTCGATCACCTCGCCGGAAGCCTACGAAAAACTGGGTGAAGATTTCAACAATACCCCGGTGGGCACTGGCCCCTATCGCTTCATGGAATGGCTGCGTGACGACCGCCTGACGATTGAAGCTAATCCGGATTATTATGTTGAAGGTCTGCCGAAGAATGACGGCGTAATCTTCATCAACTACCCGGAAGCCAACACCGCCCTGTTGGACTATCGTGAAAACAATCTGGACTTCCTGTTCGCCTTCCCCTCTGGACAGCGTGCAGCCATCATTGCCGAATTCCCGGATGAATTTAACGAGAAACCCGGTCTGCACGTCCGCTACTGGGGCTTCAACATGAACGATGGTTTCCTCTCTGAAAATCTGGCTGTGCGGCAGGCGATGAGCTATGCCCTCGACCGTGTAACCGCATGGGATATTCTGGCAGAAGGCTCACGTTTCCCGGCTACACTGGGTATGCTGGCTCCCTCAATTGCGGCTTCAACCCCGGCAACCATTTATGAATACAGCCCGGATAAAGCCCGTGAAGTGCTGGATGCGGCTGGCTTTACCTCAACGGGCGAACCGCTGGTAGAGGGTGACGATGGTGTGCGCGAAGGCATTCCGGTCATCACCATCAACCTGCTGGAATCCATCGCCGAAGAACCACAGGTTGTGCTGTGGCAAGAAGACCTGACCAAGCTGGGCATCCGCATCGAATTCAAGATTGAAGACGGCGGTACATACTTCGACACTATCGTTCAGGATGGCACGATGGTGTTCCAGAATGGTTGGGCGGCTGGCTTGATTGATCCTTCGGATGTGTTCGATTACCTGATTCTGGATGGTAATGGCTCGATGCGCTACGACAATCCGGTGGTCAACGATCTACTGCGGCAGGCGCGTGTTGAATCCGATGAAGCGGTTCGCACCGAACTTTACCAGCAGGTACACGATATTGTGATGGCTGATGCGGTGGTTATCCCCTCGGCTTACAGCAAAGTATCGTGGCTGGAAAAACCCTGGATTGTGGACTTCGTACCCGGCGGCGGCGGCACCTATACCGCGCCACTGTGGAATGTGAGCATCGACCACAGCCAGATGTAAAAAAGTATTGAGTGACGAGTACTGAGTGATTCGGAATACACTTTCCTGACAGCACGATCAATCTGCTGTTTGAGGAAAGCCAGATATCGTTATCGGTAGGGGCGCAACATGTTGCGCCCCTACAAGGCACAGTTGATTGTTGCCAACCATTCTTGAGTGGCTGGCAACTGGAAGCGCCTTTCCTGATTTGTCCCCGGAGGGCCATAAAATGAGCAAATATTTACTGCGCCGGGTTGTGCAGTTGATACCGACGCTGATTATTATTTACACCATTATTTTTGTCCTCACCTATCTGATGCCGGGTGATCCGGTGCGGGCGCTGTACGGCGAAGAAGTCAACCGCATGACGCCAGCGCAGATCGAGCAGATTCAGACGCGGTTGGGCGTCAACCGTCCATTTTTTGTTCAGTATGCCGATTTTCTGGGTCGAATGCTGCGGCTTGATCTGGGCGAGTCCTACATCATGAAGGGCGAGGATGTATCCGATGTGATCGGCTACCGCCTGCCACGAACGCTGCAACTGATGCTGGGCGGGCTGTTTTTCTCGATGGCGATTGGCGTCCCGGCGGGTATTGTGGCGGCGCTGAAACAATATACATGGATTGATTACGCGCTGATGGTTATCGCGCTGATCGGCGTTTCGATGCCAGTGTTCTGGCAGGCGTTACTGGCGCAGTTGTTCCTCACGCAGTCTGCCTATGGGATAGCACTGTTCCCGGTGGCTGGATACGGGGATGGGGCAATTCAATACATGATTCTGCCCTCGATTGTGCTGGGAACACATCTTTCGGCCAGCGTAGCCCGCATCACCCGGTCGTCCATGCTGGAAGTCAAGACGATGGATTACCTGCAAACCGCGCGCGCCAAAGGGTTGTTGGGTTCGACCATTCTGTTTCGACATCATCTGAGCAATGCGCTCATCCCGGTTATCACCGTTATGGGTTTACAGGTTTCCGGCCTCCTCACAGGATCGATTTTGACCGAAAGTGTATTTAACTGGCCGGGGCTGGGACGGGCAACGGTTTCCGCTATCCAATCGCGCGATATGCCGATCATCATGGGGTTGATGGCCTACGGGACGCTCATCATTCTGGTGGTCAACCTCATCACTGATGTGCTGTATGCGATCATTGATCCGCGCATCCGTTACAGTTAAAAGACGAGAGTTAAAAGATTATGACGGCAGTTCAATCTACAACGGATGTTATTTCGCTGACCAAAGAAAAAACCAGCCCAGGTTTTATGGGGCGTTCGGCGCGTGCCTTTTTTCGGAATAAAGTGGCGGTAGTGGGGTTGTTCATTGTCTGCCTGATGGTTTTTTGTGCTGTTTTTGGCCCGGCGGTCGCACCCTATCCACCCAACACCACCAGCGTTCGTGAACGGCTGCAACCGCCTTCGGTTGCTCACTTCATGGGCACAGATGATTACGGGCGGGATGTATTCAGCCGTCTGCTGTATGGGGCTGGTTTATCGCTTCAGATCGCGGTGATTTCGCAAAGCATCGCCATTTCGCTAGGCGTGACGCTTGGTTTGATTTCCGGTTGGTACGGCGGATGGATGGATGATTTCATCATGCGGCTGACGGATGCGATTTTTGCCATTCCCAGTCTGATCTTTTTGATCGTGTGGGTTTCAATTTTACAGCCGAGTAAGGAGAGCATTTTCCTCGCGCTCGGTTTGATCGGGTGGGCATCCGACGCGCGTATGATGCGAAGTCAGGTACTCACCATGAAAGAACGGGAATTTGTGCTGGCGGCACGCTCGATGGGGGCATCTGCACCGCGCATTATGCTGTTTCATCTGCTGCCTAACTGTCTTGCGCCAACGATTGTGTTGGCTTCACTGGGCATCGCGGGAGTCATTCTGGCTGAGTCGGGTTTGAGCTTCCTCGGTTTGGGCGTCCAGATTCCGAATCCAAGCTGGGGATCGATGATTAACGCGGGCAAGGATTTCACCCTAACGGCATGGTGGTACGCGATTTTCCCCGGTCTGGCGATCATGCTAACGGTATTGGGGTTCAACTTTGTGGGTGATGGCCTGCGGGATGCACTTGATCCGAAGTTGTACGAGTAAGGGTAAAAACAACCTTACCCCAATCACCCGCAGTTCTGGCGCTCAGATAACTTATTCAGCCTTTTATTTCCGGCAATGAACACCATTATGTGAGGATTAAATCCAGCAAACCATCGGGGTATAGAGGCGGGGCATCCGGTGCGCGGAAAAAATCCAGTGTGCGCCAGTGTGCCGTGAACAGCAGCTTCAGATCATCTTCCCAGCCCTCGATTCCATCCCGTTCATAAAGCGATGAATCGGTCAGTTGGCCGTCGTACACCAGCACGATTTCATGTCCCTGCTGGCCTTCATAGGTGAAAATATTTTCCAGTGTGCCGAGATAGCGGATGTTCGCCACCTCGGCTTTGATTTCTTCGCGCAGTTCGCGGGCGATGGTTTCCGCGCCGCGTTCACCAAATTCAATCCGCCCACCTAAAGGGCGATAAAACGTCTGCTGCTTGACCGAATCAAAACCCTCCGCCGCCAGAATGTGGTCGCCGTGCCGGAAGATGCAAATTGCCAACGGACGGATTTTGCCCGGTTTCATGTGGCTTAGAACCTATCCATAAACTACCGTATACAGTCACAAACAACTTGTTTTGCTCCCTTCCCCTGCGTGCGGGGGAAGGGCTGGGGTTAGGGGTAAACGGTTTACAGATAGATACTTAACCTGAAACAGCCGCTTCCACCCGTTCGACCAGTGTGCCGCTGGTTGTGCGGGCGTAAAAAGCAATATTGTCCTTGATGAATTCGTAGCCCGGTTTGGGGTTGTTGTACACCCATGCCACATTGCGGGTGAAGTCCCCGTTATCATCTTGCAGATCAATCCAGAAGCACACACCCTTGTACGGGCAGGTATAGGTTCGTTCCGAAACGCGCAAATATTTCATATCAACCGCTTCCGGATCGAAATACCAGTTGCCTTCAAAAACCCGCGCCCGCTCATTCTCGACGCCTGAAGCAATAATCGCACCCGTCTTGCGTTCTTTAACAACTAAACTGTTCATCATGTCACCCAATTTGATTCGTTGTGATTTCTACTACCGTTATAGAGAAGCTATCTAAAATATTCCTTACATGAAGATAAGAGGCCTCTCATTTTCGCAAGATACTGTAACGATTGGCATCCCCACTTTCCCCATCGGCGCGGTACGTGGCAATTTCGGTCATCCCGGTTGCGCCCACCAGCGTATCATGCTCGGCGTCATCGGTGTAATGACAGTAGCGCAGGCTCACCGTTCCGCGCCGCCAGTCCAGCAGATAATCACCCGCCTCAACCGCGATGTCATCCGGCCAATCCACAACCCGACTCCGAAAGCGTTTATATTCATAAAACCGCCACGCCGCAAAAACCAATAATCCACCCGGTTTCACCCGCGCCGCCAGTTGCCGCATAAACGTCTGCCGCTGTTCCCAACCGGGAATATGATGTAAAACGCCCAGCAGTACAACCAGATCATACACATCTGTGTCCGGCGGATGTTCGATCACATCCCGTTCTTCCAGCCGAAAGCGGATGTTCGGCAGAGCCGTTAATATCTTCTGTGCATGTGCCAGCAGTGCCGCGCTGCTGTCGATGCCGTGATAACTGAGCACTGCATTATTGGCTTCCAATTCTGAATCAGACGGCTTATTTTCTGACTGCTGATCGCTTTTATCTGGCAACTGGCGACGGGTAACGGGTAACGCTTTTGCTAAAAACGCTCCGAATCGCCCATTTCCACAGCCCACATCCAGCACCTCCAGTGGAGTAGTCAGATACGGTAGCAAACGATTCCACCCCGGCCACGCTGTCCCGCGTGTTTGATCGAAATCATCCGCCGTCGTTTGATAAAACTGGCGGTTTATCTGGTTCAAGCGGTGAATCGTGGCTGCGTCCATAAAGTGATTCCCAAATCAAACATTTAGCTGTTATAGATAATCATTTTTGTAGAGGCGACCGGGCCGGTCGCCTCTACCAGTTTGCCGAACAATACCCACGTTGAGTATAGTCTGTGGGCAAACAACCGTACAGAAGGGGGAATACATGATAACCATCAAGCGCATTGATGTTGGATCAGCCATGCGGGTCGCGGCATTACTCTATGCCCTGAACTTCACCGTGTTTGGTGTGCTGATTTTGGGTTTACAAAGTGCCTTTATCAATAGTATCAGCAGTGCAACCAACAACATGACCGTGAATGGGCAGCAGGTGGATTTTGGTGCCTTCGCCTTTACCAATCTGTTGTGCTGTGGCGCATTTTACCTGTTTGGCGTAGTCGCTTCGGCGATTGCGGGCGGTATCTTCGGCGCGGTGACGGCCTTCCTCTATAACCTGATCGCCAATTGGGTCGGTGGTTTACGGGTGGAACTGGAAACCAGCGAAGGCGCCGAGAAAGCCAAGCGCGATGCGGGATTCGGCTCGACGGTGATCGAATAAAGTATGCTACCGGAAACCACACTTGAATTCCTGAACTGGACATGGGACGCGATTGAACCGTATTACGCGGAATTGGAAGCCCGTCTTTTAACCGCCGAGATGCTGGATAACTGGATGGCGGATTGGGCGCATTTGGGCAAACATCTGGACGAAGCCTACTGGCGCTTGTGGGTGGATACCACGCTGGACACACAGGATGCGGCGGCTGAAGCCCGTTTTGAGGCTTTCCTGACTCAGGTACAGGAACCCGCCCATACTGCCGAATTCCGCCTCAAAAAAAAGTTGCTGGCGAGTGGATTGCAACCGCATCAGTTCACTGCCCCACTGCGGAATTTAGAGGCCGAAGTCGCCCTGTTCCGCGAATCCAATCTGCCGCTGCTGACCGAAGAACAGCGTCTCGGCAACGAATATGATCAGATTCGCGGGGTGCAAACCGTTCAATGGGAAGGGCAGGAAACCACGCTCATCAACCTAGCGCAGGTCAACCTCGATCCCGACCGCGCCAAACGCGAACGGGCGTGGCGTTTGAACATGGAACGCTTTCTGCAAGATCGTCCTGCCCTCAACGATTTATGGATGCGGCTGGTGAATCTGCGCCATCAGATTGCCCATAATGCCGATCTGCCGCATTACCGCGCCTATCGTTGGGGGCAGATGCTCCGGTTGGATTACACGCCCGAAGATTGCGAAACCTTCCACCACGCGGTAGAGGAAGTCGTCGTCCCGGCGGTGCAGCGGGTGCTGGAACGCCGCCGGCAGCGCATGGGCATCGACAGTCTGCGCCCGTGGGATGTGGAAGTCGAATCGTTAGGGCGTCCACCGCTGCGCCCATTCACCAGCATGGACGAATTAGCCGATAAAGCCGAAGCCATTTTCAGTGCGCTTGACCCACACTTGGGTGCTTATTTCCAGACCATGCGCCGCGAAGGGTTGATCGATCTCGACAACCGCAAGGGCAAAATGCCGAGTTCCTACTGCGCCACCTACCCGGTGATGGAACGCCCGTTTTTATTCATGAACGTGGTCGGGACAAATGAGGATGTCATGACCCTGTTTCACGAATTCGGTCACGCCGTTCATTCCTTCGAGATGACCCGCCTGCCGCACCACGACCAACTGCGCGTCGGCACAGAATTTCATGAAGTCGCCGCAACGACGTTGGAATTGTTAGCCGCCCCTTATCTGGATGGCTTTTTCTACACCCCGGCGGAGTCAGCCCGCGCCCGTGCCGAACATCTGGAAGTCATGCTCCGTTTCTGGCCGTATATCGCGGTGGTGGATGCGTTTCAGCATTGGGCACATACCCATCCCGATCAGGCAGGCGACTCATCAGCCTGTGACGACCAATGGGCAGGCTTGTGGTCGCGCTTCATGAAAGGTGAGGATTGGAGCGGTCTGGACGACGCCATGATGACCGGATGGCATCGCAAGCTGCATATTTTCCGGTCGCCATTTTATTACATTGATTATGGGCTGGCGCAGTTGGGCGCAGTGCAAATCTGGAAACGCGCATTGGACGATCCACAGCGGGCATTAGCCGATTATCGCGCGGCACTGGCATTAGGCGGCACGGTCAGGCTGCCGGAATTATTCGCGGCTGCTGGGGCACGTCTCGCCTTCGATGCCGAAACGTTCGCCGAGGCCGTCGAGATGATGGAAAGCGCCCTGCTGGAATGGGAAAGTAATTTTAACCATGATTAAAACAGAGAACCGTGCGCGTAAATTCTGACAAACGGCTGTTAAATCATTAATTCCAAATCCAACAAAAGTTCCAGACGCGCGGTTGATGATGCGGTAAAGTAGGGTTATTGTTCTGAAGATTTGAGGAGACTGACACCCATGACTCACATTATCACCAGCCTGTGTCTGCGCGATGGCGCTTGCGTCGAAGTTTGCCCGGTTGAATGCATCGTCCCCGGCAAGCCGGAAAACGAATGGCCCTGGTATTTCATCGACCCAGATACCTGCATCGACTGCGGCGCTTGCATCCCGGAATGCCCGTTTGAAGCCATCTTCATCGAAGAAGAAGTGTCTTCGGAATTCGAGATGGCAGAAGGCGTGGAACGCATCCCCTTCGATACCAAACAGCGCGTCAAACACGCAGCGGGCGATATTGTTGACTTGACCGAAGACATTCAGTACAACTATGAATTCTTCGCCAGCGGCCCCGGCTACGACGCGCTCTAATTCCTGATGCAATCCCAAATCCCCCGTCGCAGGGGGATTTTTATTTGCAGGGACAGAAACGAATGGAGACTTGAAATGGCGGAAACATCACTGGTCAAAAAACTGGTCATCAAACAGGGTTATCGCTTATTGATTCTGAACGCCCCGGAAGGTTATCTTGATTTGCTCGGCGAATTACCGGATGGTGCTGCAATCGACGCAACCGCCGATGGACAATATGAATTAGTGCTATTGTTCGTCAAAAGCAAAGCTGATCTGAATGCTCATGCCCCGTCTGCAATCGCGGCAGTCAAACCCGGCGGCCTGCTGTGGTTTGCCTATCCCAAAAAATCTGGATCGATCAAAACCGATATCAACCGCGATGATGGTTGGGAGATGGTTCTAAAAGCGGGTTGGGATCCCGTGACCCAAATCGCTATCGATGCTACATGGTCAGCCTTGCGCTTCAAACCTACCGGGGACATCAAAGTTATGACCCGCAAAAGCCGAATGGGTGGCTGATAAACTAAATGTTGAGAGGCATCTTCTGCCGAATTACCTTTTAAAATAATGACAACCAATACCACCCAAGTACGCGGAGACTTGGCAAAATCCGTGTATACTCTAAGGAATAGATTCTCTTCTTACGATATCACACGCGCGGCTTGAGGCCGACGTTTAATTTAAGCAGAGGAGCAGTAAGAAAAATGACCAATCCCCCGGTTGACGTACAGCAGTACGGCCAAAGCATCTGGCTGGATTTCATCCACCGCAGTTCACTGGAAGACGGTGAAATGCAGAAATATATTGATGAGTTCGGCGTAATCGGTGTGACCTCAAACCCGGCCATCTTCCAGAAGGCCATTGGCGAATCCGACTCTTACGACAGCGCCATTATGCATATGCTTGATCTGGACGCCTACTCGATTTACGAAAAACTGGCGATTGCAGATATTCAAAAAGCGTTGGATCTGTTCCGCCCAATCTATGATCGGTCGCATAAGCAGGATGGCTATGTCAGTCTGGAAGTCTCGCCGCTGATCGCCCACGATACCCAAACCACCATCACCGAAGCACTACGCCTGTTCAAGGTGGTTGATCGTCCGAACCTGATGGTGAAAATCCCCTCAACCCCGGCGGGCATTCCGGCGATTGAGGAAGCCATCGCGGCAGGCGTGAACGTCAACGTCACGCTGATTTTTGCGGTGCAGAATTATGAAGAGGTCGCCCTCGCCTATATTCGCGGTCTGGAACGGCGTTTGGCGGCGGGTGGCGATGTGCGTCATGTCGCCTCGGTCGCCAGTTTCTTCCTCAGCCGCATCGACACCATGATCGACCGGATGCTGGAAAACAACATTCGCTCGGCACAGGGGCGCGACCTTGACCGGGTAGCTGCCAACCGTGAACTGCTGGGCAAAGCCGCGATTGCCAACGCCAAGTGGGCTTATAAACGCTTCATGGATATGTTCTACGGCGAAGCCTTCGAAAAACTGCGGGCAGCCGGGGCACAGGTGCAGCGTCCATTATGGGCTTCAACCGGCACAAAAAACCCAGCCTACCCGGATACCATGTATATTGATCGGTTAATTGGCAAGGACACCGTAAACACGGTTCCGCCCGCCACCCTGAAAGCCTTCAAGGATCACGGCACAGCAGCCGATACCCTGACCGAAGACATCGATCAGGTTGAGCATACGATGGATAAACTGGCCGAAGTCGGCATCGAAATGGAACAGATCACCAATCAGCTTCAGGTTGATGGTGTGGCGCTGTTCGTCGAAGCCTTCGAGAATCTCCTGCAACAGGTCGAAGCCAAGCGCGACATCCTGCAAACTGAAGTCATGCAAAAGCAAAATCTGGCGCTGGGCATTTATGGTGATGCTGTCAATGCTGCCCTCAAAATGCTGGATGGCGACCACTTCAGCGCCCGCATCTGGAACAAAGACGGCAGTTTGTGGAAAACGCAGCCCGCCGTTATGCAAAAAATCGTCAACCGCCTCGGCTGGCTGGATACCGATAAAACCATTGATCTGGAAAGGCTGAAAACCCTGCAAGCCAGTGTGCGTGGTGGCTCGTTCACCCATGTTGTCTTGTTAGGGATGGGCGGTAGCAGTCTTGCCCCGGAAGTCCTGTATCAGACCTTCGGTAAACAGGCTGACTTCCCCGAATTTCTGATGCTCGACAGCACCGACCCGGCGCGCATCGCTGCGGTGGAATCGGCGGTTGATCTGAAGCAAACCTTGTTCATCGTCGCCAGCAAATCCGGTGGCACGATTGAAACCGCCATGTTCGCCAAATATTTTTACGAGCATACCGGGCGCAATGGCTCGCAGTTCATTGCCATCACCGACCCCGGCAGCAGTTTGGAAGCCGAAGCCAGAGCCAACAACTACCGCGATATTTTCCTGAACCCGGCAGACATCGGTGGACGTTATAGCGCCCTGAGCTATTTCGGTCTGGTTCCGGCGGCACTCATGGGACTCGACCTCGATCAACTGTGGAACGAAGCCCGCCGCATGATAAAAGCCTGTTCCAGCATCATCCCCACCAGCCAGCACCCCGGCATCTGGTTGGGCGCGATTATGGGTGTGCTTGGGCAGCAAGACCGTGACAAGATAACCATCATCACCAGCCCATCCATCAGCGGTTTGGGCAACTGGATTGAGCAGTTGATTGCCGAAAGCACCGGCAAGGAAGGTCGGGGTTTGCTCCCGGTCGTCGGTGGCACAGTTGGCAACCCGCACGATTTCTCGTCTGATCGCCTGTTCGTCTACCTGCGTGTAGAAAACGATCCCAACAACGAGCCGCTGGATAACAGTGTGCGAGCATTGCGCGAGGCCGGACATCCCCGTGTGACGCTGTATCTGCCCACCCCATACTCACTGGCAGGCGAGTTCTTCCGCTGGGAATTTGCCACTGCGGTTGCCGGAAAGATTCTGGAAATCAATCCGTTTGATGAACCCAATGTCACCGAAAGCAAGGAAAATACCGGGCGTCTGCTGGCATACTACAAAGAAAATGGTAGCCTGCCGCCTGTCGAATCGGCTTTTAGCGAAGCCAACCTTAGTCTATATGCTGACGAGAAAATGCTGCACACGCTCTCCGAACTCAGTCTACAGCACAACTACAACGCGGGCGACATCACCGGAATGCTGGCGGCCTTCATGAACTCCACCCGTGCAGGCGACTACTTCGCGCTGGAAGCCTATCTGGCAACCACCCCCGAAGTGAATGCCGTGCTGGAAGAAGTGCGCCGCCGTTTACGTCACGTAACCCGCCGTGCGGTCACCATTGGCTACGGCCCGCGCTTCCTGCACAGCACCGGACAGTTCCATAAAGGTGGCCCGAACAACGGCAATTTCATCCAGATCACAGCCGACGATCCGCACGACCTGCCCATCCCCGGCGAACCCTACAGCTTTGGGACGCTGAAGGCGGCTCAGGCAGCCGGTGATCTCGAAGCCCTGCGTGGCAAAGATCGCCGTGCGCTCCGTCTCCACCTGAAAGGGAATGTGGTAGATGGACTAAACGCCCTTCTCAAAGCCATTGATCTGGTCGAGGCCCGCCGGAAGTAACTTCTAGCCTGCTAAGCAAAAAAGGGGCGCATCCATTCTGTGGATACGCCCCTTTTTTATTTTACGGTTATCACTCTACTGCGTTAGTTCGAGGGTCATCATGCAGTATTGCCCATCCGCCGCGAAGTAGCTGTAAGTGCCTGTCACCAAACCCGGCTGAATGTCGGTGAAGGTGATGACGACACCAGAGTTATCATCCTTGAAGTCCATATACATCCACTGTTCAGCGCCGGGGATGATTTCGACCTCATAAGTCTCGATATCGCTGGTAATCGTAAAGCTGCTGTCAGTGCTGTCGATGGTCGCAGCCGAGAAGTTGGGAATTGCCGGGATCAAATCTGCCGGACATTCCATTGAAGGAATGGATTCCCATACGGCTGTGTAACTGCCTGCTTCCGGTGGGGGCAGTGCGACAGCGCCTCCTGAACTCACGCCACCATTATCACTGGGTGACTGGAAAGCAGGTTGATTTTCGGCAGGTGTCACGATGGTCACCACGCCCTGTGCATAGCACGACTCGCTGTTATCCGGGCTGGTGGCCTGCCACACAAAGTTGAAGTCTTCCATCAGGCGGCGGTTCAGCGTCACATACACATCATCACCATAGTAATTGAATTCGCCGCGCATCCCATCGCCCGATAATTCAAACGGTTCGCCGTTGATGATGAGCTTCACATCGTCAAAGCTGGTCGGGGTCACGCTCATGCTGGTGAACGTCGGTGCATAATTAGCCGAACAGTAGGTATCGAACGGAAGCCATTCGATCTCATATTCACCCGCCACAATCGGCTCGATGATAACTTCCTGTTCTTCCTGCTCAACTGGTTCTTCTTCAGGCGCAATCGGTGTACCCTGTTCGTTCACTTCGGTGTACTGCGGCAGACTGGCGGAGCAACCGAACGGTCTACCGGGAATATACAGCGTATAGTGGGTGACATAAGTGATGGTGCAAGTACCTTTTTGCTGGGTCTGTACCACATCCAGTTTGTCATAGTCGATGACCGTCATAATGCGCTGGGTGGTAACACCATCATAACTATCGGTGACAGCCTCAGTCGTCCATGTGCTGACTGGCCCATTGCGATTCGAGCGATAGGTATGGTTGTCCAGAATGACCACGCCGCCGAATATCGATTCGCAAAGCTGTGCCTGATTGCTGGGGTCTTGCGGATTATACGGCGAACCGGGGCCGTCGTTATCGCCGCCCAAACCTTCAGCGTCACAATCACCGGATTTTGTGCCTTCCGTGTACGAACGCAGCCAGATGCCGGAAAGCGGATACACCCATTCACCGGGAGTCGTTTCTTCCGGGTCATAAGGCGGAACGGCAGTCGGTTGTGGACGCGGCGTACTCGCAGGCAGCGGAGTATTCTCCGGCACAAGCGGAACGATAAGATCATCGTCCGAAAGCGGTGGTTCAGGGCTGCCGCTGTCTTGGGCAGCCACCATAAACGGCATACACAGGATAAACGCCGCGAAAAACAGGCGGCGGAAAAAGAGCGCCATAATGAGATTCTCCTAAATGTGATTGGGTGTGTATGGTGTCTATTTAAGCGGTAAAGCCGGGGTCTGCATTCGGGTATAAGGTGGATTGGTGTTGGGCAAAAGGGCGGAGTACGGCTCTCCAACTTTTGGGGGAGGTTAGTAAATCGTTTGTAGCTACCTTGCACCGCAAAATTGTTTGCTATACTGAGTTGCAAATCTGTTCAATAATCGGATGGTATAACATCCTCTATGGCATTCCTTACCGCTGATGAAAAACACACCCTGGCCCTGATCTGCGATACGCTTGTCCCAACCCTGCCTTCCATCAATGGCGATGACCCGCGTTTGTTCGGTTGTGGCGCGCTCGCCTTGAATATTCCGGCGCATCTGGAAGAAGCCATCGAACGTGTCTCCGACGATGCCAGTCGTCAGCAGTTAAAGTGGGTACTGAACGCGCTGGAAAATGGTCTTTTTAATGGCCTGACCGCCCGCCAGTGGGGTGCATTTTCCGAGCTTTCACTGGAAGAACGCACCGCCGTTCTGCATTCGTGGGCGGAAAGCCGCCTGCCACAAGCGCGTAAATTGTTCCAGAGCCTGAAACGGCTGACACTGTTCCTGTTCTACGCGGTGATGCCGGAGGATAACGCCAATCCCACTTGGCCGGGTTTGGGGTACACCCATTTACCCCACCGTGCCGACGATGCACCCCGCCCGATCAAGCCGCTGGAAATTAGCGGAGACACCACCCTCTATACCGACGTATTGGTGATCGGTTCAGGTGCGGGCGGCGGTGTGGTTGCGGCGGAATTGAGCGCATCTGGGCAGGATGTCATTGTGATCGAGAAAGGCCCATATTACGCCGAGCAGGATTTTCATGGCCGCGAACTCGAAAGCATGGAGAAATTGTTCGAGCGTCACGGCTCTTTGACCACCGCTGACTTAAGCATGATGGTGCTGGCCGGGAGTGCATTGGGCGGCGGCACAACCGTCAACTGGTCGGCCTCGCTGCGGACGCCGGATTATGTGCTGAAAGAATGGGAAACCGAATATGGCTTTACAGGCGCGTCCAGTCGGGAATTTCAGACCAGTTTGGATGCGGTGCTCAAACGGATGAACGTCAACACCGACGAAAGCGTGCCTAACCGGAATAACGCCGTGCTGGAAAAAGGCTGCCGCGCATTGGGCTACGAGGTTTCAGTCATTCCACGCAATGTGAAGGGCTGCGAAGAATGCGGATTTTGTAACTTCGGCTGCTCATTCGGCGCGAAACAGGGTACGCTCAAAACCTGGTTGCAGGACGCCTATAATCAGGGAACACGAATTCTGGTTGGCGCGCGAGTCGAACGGGTTTTGCATCGGCGCGGTCTGGCCTATGGCGCGGAAGTGCGGACACAGGCAGCAGATGGCAAATTCCACCGTGTCACCGTACAGGCCAAACGGGTGGTAGTTGCGGCAGGCTCATTGCATACCCCCGCCTTGCTGATGCGCTCCGGCTTGACCAATGGCAGCATCGGCGCGAATCTGCATTTGCACCCCGTTACCGTAACTTATGGCCTGTTTGATGAACCAATTACACCCTGGCAGGGGCCGCCCATGACCCGTTTAGCCGGGCAGTTCGCCAATCTGGACGGACGCGGATATGGTGTCCGGCTGGAAACCGCCCCGGTACATCCCGGCATCGCCGCCTTGAGTATGCCGTGGCGTTCGGGCAGGGGACACAAACGCCTGATGGGGCGGCTGAACCACATGGCGAATATCATCGTCATCACCCGCGATTACCACAGTGGACATGTGACCGTCGATGCTCACGGTGAACCGGTGCTGCATTACAACCTGCACCCCTATGATGCCCGCCACCTGATGCGCGGCACATTGGAAGCCCTCCGTATCCATGTCGCGGCAGGTGCAGCCGAAGTTTCCAGCCCGCACAACGACCAGATTGTTTACAAACAGGGTGAGAATTTGGATGCTTTTCTGGCGCAGGTGGAATCGCGCGGCTTCCGTGCCAACAGCTTCACCCTGTCCAGCGCTCACCAGATGTCCTCCTGTCGGATTGGCGGAGACAGTGCCTTGGGCGCGGTTGATCCCAGCGGCGAAACCTACGAAATCCGTAACCTGTTTGTGATGGATGGCAGCATCCTCCCCACCGCCAGCGGCGTCAACCCGATGGTCAGCATCATGGCTACAGCCCACTACCTCGCACAGGGGCTAAAAGCACGGGTCTAAAATCGCACCAATTCGGTTTACAATACAGCAAATGAGACGAGGCATACACCATGCTGTCCATAAAACAACAGATCATAACGGAGTTGGATAAACTGACGGATAAACAACAGGAACAGCTCTTGAACGTTGCCAGACAGCTACAATATTCGAGTTTACCTCCCGGTACACCCGGCGAAGTAATGCTGGCTTATATGGACAATTTCGAGTTCACCCCCGGTGCTGTTGACGAGATGATGCGAATTATCGAGGAAGGCTGTGAGCGAATTGACTGGGATGGCTGGCAGTAAATTTCTGCTTGATACCGTGATTGTTGCGGCTTACTTCAATCGTGAACAAGCCATTCGCGAGAAACTGGCGGGTGTAACTGTTTATGTATCGAGCATCACAATTGGCGAACTTTACTTTGGAGCTTACAACTCTCAACAATCGATCAGTAATGTTCAGCAAATCCGAGACTTCATGACCATTAGTACGGTGCTGCACTGTGATGCGACTACAGGCGATCATTACGGGCAAATTAAACGGATGCTCAGGACAAAGGGACGTCCAATTCCAGAAAATGACATCTGGATAGCAGCGACAGCCTTTCAGCATGGTTTAACACTGGTAAGCCGGGATGCTCATTTTAACGAAGTCAGCAGCCTGACATTGGTGGTTTGGTAATCTTTTCAGTAGCAGCAACTAATGCTATCCTGATAGTCGTACAGCCTTTTTAAATCATCCTCTATTATCGTGAGCAGTTGAGACATCGCATTGACCCGCAGATATGATCAGATCATTGTCGTTGATATTGAGTGTACGTGTTGGGAACGCAAGACCCCGCCCGGTCAGGAAAACGAAATTATCGAAATCGGGATTGTACCCCTCGTCCCGAAAACTGGTGAGCGCCTGAGCAAACGCAGCCTTCTGGTGAAACCGGAACGCTCAACGGTCAGTCCCTTTTGTACCGAACTGACCTCGTTGACTCAGGAACAGGTGGATGGGGGCATCACCTTCGCGGAAGCCTGCGCCATTCTGCGCCACGACTACCGCGCCCATCAGCGTGTTTGGGCCAGTTATGGCGATTATGACCGCCAGCAGTTTGAGCGCCAGTGTGCCGCGCGGGGAATTCCGTACCCTTTTGGCGCAAGCCATCTGAATGTGAAAACCCTCTACACCCTGATTCGCGGCATGTCCCACGATGTAGGCATGGCACAGGCGTTGGAAGGCATAGGGTTACCGCTGGAAGGGCGTCACCACCGGGGCGACGATGACGCCTGGAATATCGCTAAAATGCTCCACCTGCTGCTGCTCGAACGGCAGCCGATGCCGGATCAGACCTCGTAACCTGCCACGCGGTCAAGCTGGCGGGTTTGCAATCCCGCGCTGGCTTTCGTCAAACGGTCACGTACCCAGCACGCCGCCGGATTTGACCACTGTCCCACCATGCCGATCCGCTGTGACTGGGTGAGGATACCGTTCGCCCGTTCCAGTCGTCCGGTTTCATACGCCCGCAGTGCCCCCAACACATCGGTTGTCCCGCGCAGCGCCCGTCCCAACACCACCGCATCCTCGATTGCTTGACACGCCCCTTGACCCAGATTGGGCGTCATCGCGTGTGCCGAATCGCCCAGCAGCGCGGCACGCCCCTGCACCCAGCTTTTCAGTGGGGCGATGTCATAAATATCGTTGTGCAGGATAGCCGCCTCATCCGTGTTTGCAATCAGTTGCTCAATCGGATCATGCCATCCCCGGAACAACTGCTGCAAATAGGCTTTGCGCTCCCCAACCGGAATGATTTTGCCCTCTGGTGCATTCTGGGTGGCGAACCAGTAAGCCCGCCCGTTGCTCAGGGGCGCTAATCCAAACCGTTCCCCGTGTCCCCACGATTCACCCCAATAAGTAGCTTCCGGGTCGGATGCAAACGCCGCCACACCACGCCACGCCGTATAGCCAGCATAACGCGGTGTCGAAGTTGGAAAAAGTTGGCCGCGTACTGCCGATTTAATCCCGTCCGCGCCAATCAGCACATCCCCGCGCACTGTCTGCCCATCCGCAAACCGTGCCATAATGCCGTCTGCATCCTGCTCAAATCCGGTGAGTTGCACCCCCAGATGCACTATATCCGCTGGAACGGCCTGCGCCAGTGCCGCCTGCAACTCCGCCCGGTGTGCCACAACCACCGGCATCCCGTAACGCTGCCGGAGCGCCTCGCCCGATTGCCCGACCAACAGTTCACCCCGCTTGGTATGAATGCCGCCGCCCAGTTGCGGAATGCTCATCGCGCGGATGGCCTCGCCCATGCCCAGCTTATTCAAGGCTTTGATCGCGTTCGGCCACAGCGATAATCCCGCCCCAACTTCCCGGATTTCCCCGGTACGTTCATAAATCACCGCATCCACGCCCGCCTGTCGCAGCGCCAGAGCCGTCGCCAAACCGCCAATGCCCGCGCCAATGATAATAGCCTTCATCATGCTCTCCTTTTTGACGGGAACAACACCCGTTCGTTAGTATCTTATAACTTGACCCGAATAGCCCTTTTGTTCTAAAATCAATATTGGCACCACACTAAATGGTGGAGACAGATTTTGGATGCCAAAACCAATCAACCTGACCCCAATGGTCTTTAAAGCCCCCTCCCTATTGTATGAGGAGGGGGTTTGGGGGTGGGGATTCTCGCCCACAAAAAGTCGTCTGTTCCCTCAACAAATGATTTGCTCCCCTTCGCCTTGAGGGAGAAGGGGCTGGGGGATGAGGGTAAAAATCCTCGCCCACCTCCTAATGCACCCTGCCCGTTTGAAACCCCGCTCAGAAAGAGTCGCAAGATTCAAAAAATCCCGATTTGAAATTGACGAATCTGACGAATCTTGCGAATCTTCTCCGCATTTGCTGGAAACGGATAACTGGCAACTGGTAACTGTCCTGACCTTATCCCTTCCCGCGCCCATTCTGCCCGAACGTAATCAACGCATCCGCCGCCCGAAGATAACCACCTGCCGCCCGGAACGTATCGCCTAAAGCCGCAGCAGCAGCACAATACGAATCCTCATGCCGCAGCACATGGTCAACCGCCTGCCACAGTTCAGCCGCGCTCACCTGTCCCAATGGCGGCTTCGTCCCCAGCGCCACGCCCGCGCCGAACTTCGCCACCTGTCCCGCCACCATCGCTTGCTCTGCCTGCTGTGGAATCACCACCAGCGGCAGCCCATAAAATAAACCCTCGTGGACGCTGTTCATTCCCCCGTGTGTCACGAATACATCGCTGCGCTGTAACACATCCATCTGTGGCACAAAGTTGCGGACAATGAAGTTGGAAGGAATCGTACCCAGATCAGCAAGGTTGATTTTGTTCCCCACCGAAAGGATAAACTGACCCGGATGATTGCCAAACGCCGCGAAACACTGCCGATAAAAATCCAGATTCTCGTTGTTGATCGTCCCCAGCGAAATATAAATCACCGGGCGGCGGGTAATCTGCTCATACGGGAAATCAATCGTGCTGGAACGCTGGCTGATCGGTGGCCCAACGAAACGGTAGCTGGATGGGAATCGCGCACCGTTCGGCTGGAACTCCACCGAGGTATACACCAGACTGATGTCCCCATAATTCATCAGCGTATTGATCAGGCCAACGGGTTTCACACCAAATTGATTCCGCGTCCGGCGGGCAATCTGCCAGTAAGCGGGCAGCCGCCGCGCCATTTCGCTAATCATCTGGAACGCTACCCCCGGCGATACGGGTGGCATCACCCCGTAACCCAGCACGAATGTCACAATCGAGGCCGCCGCTGGAATGCCAAGTTTTCCCGCCGCCTGTTTACCCCACGCCGCCAGCGAATCGAAAATCACATAATCCGGTTTCTCCCGCTGAAGCAGCTCCAGCGTAAAGGGCAGAAGCCGTTCCCCGATTTCCGCCAGCGCCAGCGCATTCCCTGCCAGATTGCCATTGTTCGCCCGTTTCATCAGGTTTTCCAGCTCAGGCAGCGTCGGGTAAGGGATAAACGTCACCCCGCTAGGCTCGATCTGCGACCGTGTTTCCTCAGTGTTGATATACAGCACCCTCTCACCACGCCGCACCATCTCGGCTACGATAGGCAGCGATGGGTTAATGTGGCCGCTGGCCGGAATGTTAAAAAATACCGTTTTGGACATAGGAGCCTCTGATTGTTGGGTGATCGTTGTTCAGAGAAGGCTGCGATATTTTTTGGGAAAAAAGTCACATTCGTTATTATAGGGGGAGTTTTGTGGCTGCTGCATCCAACCAATGGCGGATACAGCGTAAAAATGGTGGAACCAGCATGTTCAGAAAATTGTTCACCCGGATTGCACAGGTAGAATCACCTTTACCGTGGGGGACGGGAAGCGCCGTCAGCGCCTTGATCGCCTCCTTTATGGCCATGCTGGTTGGCACAACGCTGGCACTGATCATCGGTGGGGATGGACAATTTACGCCTTTGCTCGGTTGGTCGCTCGGCGCGGTTGTAGCCATTGCTTTTGCCCTGTTCACCCGCCGCACCGATGCCCAGCGTGCTGCCCTGCGTATCGACCAGCTAACCGATACCGCCCCGGCTAAAACCGATGGACGAAGTAAAGCCGTCGTGCCTGCCGAATCCGTTTCGCGCGGAGCATTAGGGCCAACGGGTGTGGGTGGCAGCATGTCTCCCCTGCAACTGACGCTGTTCCTGCTGCTCATCGGCGTCGGATTGGCGTTGACCCTCGACGTAGTGACCGGACGCGCCACCGGACTTTTCCTGCCCGTGCCGGAACTCCTGCGTCCCTATCAGGATTTTCTGCTTTATCAACTACCCACCAGCGCCATCACCTGGATTCTAGCCGTCTTGTTCATGGTCGTGTTGCAGCCCATCGCCGAAGAATTGGTGCTTCGGGGCATCGTGCTGCCCACCCTGCGCGAAAGTGTTGGCCCGTGGCCGGGGTTCTTCATCGCTGCTGCACTGTCTGGGGCGTTCCACCTGCTGGCTTACGCTGCCCCGCCGGGGGATTTCGCCGCCACTTGGTATGGGATGGTTTCCCCATTTCTTGCCGCCATCATCTTCGGCGCAGTGCGGATTTACACGGGTTCAACCCGCGCCGCCATCATCACTCACATGGCCTTTGGAGTCTTCGCCGTCGTCAAATTACTCACAGTCGTCGCCTGAAGGGGATAAATCATGAATGCTATTCCCACCACAACTGAAACTATCAATCCACCACGTAAACGCGGTTGCCTGTTTTATATCGGGCGCGGGCTGAAGTGGTTCGGCATCCTGTTAATTCTGCTTATCGTATTAGGTGTGGTCTATCAAATTGTCGCCACAGAAACCGATAAAGGTGCATACTCACCGCGCGGTCAGCTTTACACCATCAATGGTCATCAAATGCATATCATCTGCATGGGCGAGGGCAGCCCTGCGGTCATTTTAGAAGCCGGTGGCAGCGCTGAGTCGTTGTGGTGGTATTGGGTACAGAATCAAGTGGCGGAACAGACACAGGTTTGTGCTTATGATCGCCCCGGACATGGCTGGAGCGAACCCACAACTGAACCGCGTGATGCACTTACCCTGGCATCAGACCTTCATACGCTCCTTGAACAAGCCGATATTCCCGCACCGCATGTTATAGCGGGTCATTCCTATGGCGCGGTTTGGGCGCGGATTTATGCAGCCCAGTATCCAGAGGAAGTTGTTGGACTCGTTCTGGTAGATAGCACCTTTTTGAGTCCAGACAAATTCGCCAACCAGAGCGAGTTCGACGGGTGGAAATCGGGCATTGATGGGCTAAAGGTGCTGGAATGGGCAGCCTATCGCATCGGATTGGTGCGCTTGTCCTCATCCGGTGATTTTCAAAGATCAGGTTATCCATCTGCAATGGTTCCAGAACTCGCGGCGCTGCGGTCGCCCAACTGGATTTTTGATGCGGATTATGCGGAACAAATTGCTACCCGAATGACTCTTACAGAAGCCGCCAACGCTGCCGAAAATCTTGGCGATTTGCCTATGGCGGTGCTGTGGGCTGGTTTATCCCCGACTGCTCAGGATTACTTCACGTCATTTCGGAATGAAACCGCCACCTATTCATCTAACGCGGTGACTCGCATCATCGAAGGCGCGGATCACGGTTCTATTCTCGGCGATGAACAATATGCTCAACAGGTGAGCGATGCCATCCTCGATGTGATTGCATCCGCCCAAACAGGTGAACCGCTGACGCAATAGCTGGAAAGTTGGGGGTAGATGCTGAGTTGCTCTCTATGGGGAATTCCGCTCTTCCCTCTTGGCGATTCAATCTTCCCACAGATGTTACACCGCTGTTACACTACCCCTAATTACTGGGGATAGTCGTTCTCAACAATTTTTACATAAAATTTATAACATACCGCACGGAGCGGTATACCGTTTGAGCCGGGGTATAAATACTCCTCATCCTGTCCGTTTTAAATGTTTTGGGCAGTGATTTTTATGAGCAACTCGTACACTTTAGAAAACTTACATCGGCATGAACGAGCGCTTCGGGCGCGCCGTTTGATGCTGCGGACGGAAAAGCCCAATCCCCGATTGGTCGCCCTGCACTTCAAAACCTTTTCCTTCGAGTTCGACGAACCCGCCGAACCACAACCATCGGCTGACCAGCAGCAAATCGAGACGCTGACTCACATCCTGAACCACGCGCCCGATGCCGCGCCCCGTTTGCAGGCCGCCTTTGACTTGGGGCAGGTCAAGCACCCGCTGGCGACAGATGCCTTGATGGCTGTACTGAATGACCCGGATGAAAAAGTCCGCTTTCAGGCAGTACGGTCGCTCGGTGAATTGGGTGACCCGCGCGCGGTTGAGCCGTTGGTACAGGTCATGCGTGCCGCCGCCCGCCCGGAAGATGCAGGCATTCATAGCATCCCGACTCAGGCCGCCTTTGCGCTGGCCGATATTGGTGAAGCCGCTGTATCCGCCCTGATCGGTGCGCTGCGCGAAGGTGGCGAACAGGTACAGGTTTTGGCTGCCACTGCGCTGGCTGATGTAGGCGACGTTGCGGTTGAGCCATTGATCGCCGCGCTGCAAACCGCCAATCCGCTGGTGCGGCAGAAAATCGTTTGGGTGCTGTGGTCAATTGGCGACCCGCGTGCCGTTGACCCGCTGAAAGAAGCCCTGCACGACTCCGACTCCAAAACCCGGCGTTATGCAGCTTGGGCACTCGGTCAGATTGGTGACCCGGTTGCTATTCCCGAATTGATCGCCGCACTTGACGACGCTCACGAAAAAGTCCGATGGGACTCGGCAGTCGCGCTGGAGAAATTGGGCGAAGCGGCTGTTAATCCGTTGATCGCCGCGCTGCAAACCGGCAATGCACGCACCCGCATCGGTGCAGCCAACGCGCTGGCTTGGTTGATGGACAAACGCGCCATTGATCCGCTGATGACCGCGTTAAACGATCCCAATGCCCATGTACGGGGACGAGCTGCTTTTGCGCTCGGCTGGATACGCGAACGGCGGGCAGTCGAACCGTTAGTTGCTGCCTTGAACGATCCCGATGACGAAGTACGGTTGCAGGTCATTGCTGCACTCGGTTGGCTGCGGGACGAACGCGCCGTTGACCCTTTAGTCGGATTAATTCAGACCGAAAGTGACTGGTTGCCCTATGCCGCCGCCGCCGCATTAGGGGAAATCGGAGATGTCCGCGCCATAGCCCCGCTGGTAATCGCCTTCAATGGGCCAAACTTCCGTGTCCGGGAAGCCGCCCGCGAAGCGCTGCGAAAATTGGGCTACAACGCTTGGATAGGGTAAATTGGGTAGGGGAGGTTTAAAACCCTCTCCTACCGATAACCGCTTTATCTGAGAGTTATGCCATGACCTACACCACCAACGATTTAGGCCATCCCAATCTGCAAATCCGTATCGAAGCCGCCGCCGCGTTTCGCGCCCAGGGTCGAAATGCGCTGCCGTCCCTCATCACCGCACTGGGCAGCCCGGAAGATGAAAGCCGTTTTCGCGCCGCCGCGACATTAGGTTACATTGGCGACCCCGCCGCCATCCCCCCGCTGGTGGAAACCGGGCGTGGGGCAGGTTATGAAGTTAAGCTCAACTGCGTCTGGGCACTGGGACAGATTGGCGATGCACAGGCCATCCCCCCGCTGCTGGAAATAGTTCATGCTGAAGACAGTGAATCGCCGGATATTCGTTATGCGGCGGCGTTGGCGCTGGTAAGGTTGGGGCGAACGGAAGACCTACACCGCGCACTGGAAAACGCGTCCGAACCAACGTATCGGGTAGCACATGCCGCTTTAAGCGCATCCCGATTCCTCTAGCCGATAACCAGTCGGGCAGCACAAAACAGGTTGTGAATTCTTAAAAACGTATAAGCCCGTTTTAACGGTGGGCTAACCCTTTACTAACGTCCAAACACTGCCAGAGTCTTGTAACCATCTTAAAATGATCCTGTACGATCTTCATTTATAAGGGGTAATCTGCCGTAACTCCTAAAATTTGTAAACGAAATGGGCTTTTTTCGGGTCAAAAAAGATCGTTATCTTTACTTTTTTCACAAAGTTTTGCACATCTTCATTAAATTCCTAACAAAAATGTGACAATTAAATGTTAGTTTGGTTTTAGGGATTGGGTATAATGTGCGAACAAGCAGATGAGAATCTGCTGAAAAAAGTAAACTTATATGGGGAATAAAGCAAATGAAACGTCTCGTCTTGTTAATCGTTCTCCTAACCCTGCTGGCCGCCATCTCGGTGTCAGCAGTCGCGGCTCAAGGAGTCGGCAAGGAATACATCGTCGTGGCGCAAAGCCGCTTCGGTGTGCCTGCTGCGCTGCTCAAGCAGATTAATGCTGCTGGCGGTATAGTCACACAGAACCTCGGTCGTATGGGTCTGGTGATCGTCAACTCCAACAATCCCCGCTTCGAAGCCAGTGTCTCCACTGCCCGTGCAGTTGTTCCCGCACGGCGCGTCCCGGTTGCCAACCCGAACGTTCAGATGGGACCGGACTTCAGCCACATCGTCAGCCCGCCGTTCACCAGTGACGATGACTTCTTCTTTGATCTGGAATGGGGTCACACAGCCGTTGACGCCGTTCGCGCTTGGGCGATGGGTCGTCGTGGCGCGGGTGCGTTGGTTGCCGTGCTGGATGAAGGCGTTGATGCCGATCACGAAGATTTGGCTCCGGTTGTCCGTGCCGATGTAAGCGCCTCGTTTGTTCCCGGTGAAGACTGGAACCCATTACCCGGCTTCTACTTCAATCATGGTACACACGTTGCAGGCACAATTGCCGCCGCTGATAATGCTTACGGCGCGATTGGTGTTGCCCCTGACGCCGAAATCATGGCCGTCAAGGTGTTGTCGGAAGAACTGGGTTATGGTTTGGACTCATGGATTTTGGAAGGCATTCTGTGGGCAGCCGATCACGGTGCAGATGTCATCAATATGAGCCTCGGCAGCGGCCCGCTGAACACCGCTGGTGCTTGCGATGAATTCGGCTGCTACACCGCCGAAGAAGTTGAAGAATGGTTCCTGGCTTACTCGTATGCCGCGCTGTATGCCAACGCCAAGAACACCACTGTGGTGGCCTCGGCTGGTAACGACGCCTTCGACTTCGGCTCGAACCCCGACTACATTCATCTGCCTTCGGATGCAGTAGGCATCATCTCGGTTTCCGCTATTGCCCCGCTGGGCTGGGCGCTCGAACCGGAAACCGCCAACTTCCGCATCCCCACTTCCTACACCAACTACGGCGCGAATCGTATTGACTTCGCCGCTCCCGGTGGTGACACCGCTTACCCCGGTGACGAAGTCTGCACGGTTGCTGGCCTGACCCGCGCCTGCTGGATTCTCGATCTGGTGTTCAGCCCCATTCCCGGTGGCTGGAGCTGGGCAGGTGGCACGAGCATGGCCGCACCGCACGTCTCTGGTGTGCTGGCGCAGTACATCGGCGCAGCCGGTGGCTCACTGTCTCCGGCGGTTGCCGAAGCAGCCCTGCGTACCACTGCCGATCAGGATCCGCCTTACGGTTATCGTAAGACCTACTTCGGTTGGGGCACTGTGGACGCGACCTACAGCGATTACCACGAACACGGAAGCTAGGGCTTCATCGTCTGACATAATATAAACAAAGGGGAGACGGTCGTGTGTGACCGCCTCCCCTTTTCTTTTAGGCCGATTTTTTGATGGAAAAGCCGGTTACGCCTCAACCACCTTCAGGCCGCCAATCCCGCCGTCAAACCGGATGTTGATCTGCTGGCTGGAAAGGGCATAGCCCTCGGTTTCCCATGTGCCGCTTTTACTGATGAAGTCGTTACCGCTTTTCGTCTGCTTGAAATGCGCGGGCAGGCTCACCCCGCCAATCCCGCTTTCAACCTTAATCCGCACAGCCGCATGAGTAGGCAGTTGGATAGTGACACTCCCCACACCAGCTTTGATTTTCAGATCAAGCGTAGCATCTTTCAGAAGGGTCACGCGCGTACTGCCCACACCCACATCAACCTCGGCCTTATAATGTTCACCCGTTGCGGGCAGCGTCAGCCGGGTTTCGCCCACGCCGTTATTCAGCGAGATGCGTTTCAATTGAATACCGGTCAGATCAAGCGTGCTTTCGCCCACCCCGCCGTCAATATCGAGGCTGAGAGGAATTTTCGGGCTGATGCCCACATTCCAGCGCAGTTCCGTCCGGTTGACCAGTTTCCCAATCGCGTCCTTGATCGGCCAGCTAATGCTGTGTTCGGCGTGCTTCTGCCCCAGCTTCACCCGCTTTTGCGTTGTGCCGGCAGTTTCAAATTCGATCTCACCTGTATAGGTAAGGTCAGCATCCAGTAGATTTTCCGAATCCACCAGTGCATTGACTTTCGCCGTACCCACCGAAAGAATCAGGTCAATGTGCGCTTCGGCGGCGTCATCCAGCGGCGTTTTGAACTGCCCGGTTTTGACTTCCTCATCCATGGCAATGCCCACTTTGCGAAGCTGCTGATTGATGCTTTCACTGATATTCTCAAATGAGAATGACCATTCCACTTCACGTTTTGGCTTTTGTTCGCCCATGATACTGCTCCTCGTGCGTATGCCTGTCACCCCTTCTAACGGATTAACAGGCTGTGTTGTTCAATTGGTTTCTAATCCATATACGCACTGGAGAGAAGGCGAGTTGCAAATCACGAAGGTTGTGTCACACATCCCGCAGGGCCTTCTGGCGGGTATGTCCACCGCTGCTGTACGGCTGAATCGGTGGTCATTGCGCGGAACTCGTTATAGGTAGCAATCAGGTTCGGACAGTCACCCAATATTTCCGCTGCCTGCCCCTGCAAATACCAGCACTCAAATCGCCGTTGGCTCACCGGGACATCCTGCATCACCTGAAGCGATGAACAGCGGTGCAGCGCCGATTGCGCCTCGGCAAAATTGCCCTGCAAGAAATATTCCATGCCCAGTTGATACCAGCCATCCGACCAGCTTGGGGCGCGGTCGGTCACTTCGGCGCAATATTTGATCGCCGTCTCACGTTCACGTAACAGGCTGGAAAGTTCACAAAGCCGCAAACGCGCCTTGACATTATCCGGGGCATAGGTCAATACCTGATAATAAGCCGCACTGGCGGAATCCGCATCGCCGATTTGCAGTGCATACAGCGCCCGTTCAAAATACAAAGGGGTAAGATACCGGTTCACGCTGATGGCGCGTTCGATGGCTTCAATCGCCTGTTTGTAATCGCCCAAATCGCTGTAACTGATGGCAATTGCTCGCTGACTTTCGATCTGCCAATCAGTTTGTCCGGCGGCTTCCCGGCTTTCGCGTAAGGCCACCTCAAAGCTGCCGACCCCGCCATACGCCAAACCGCGTGCAACCCGCGCCAGCGCATGATTTTCGTCTTGCTCAAGCGCCTGCTCTGCCACCCGTGCCGCCTCAACCGAACGACCAGCGGCTTGCAGCGCGTAAGCGTGGATGGCTAACACATTGGGCGTATTGGGAAAAGTGGCTAAGGCTTCAGTCGTCAATTCCAGCGCCACATCGCGGTCAATCGCCCGGTCATAATCGCTGTAACTGCGATAAATCAACGCCCGCGCCAGCAGCAGCAGCGCCTCCTCATGCTCAGGATTAGCCGTCAAAAAGCGGCGCGCATTCTCCACCGCCCCATCCAGATCGCCGCGCTCAAACGCCATCTGTGCCGCACTCAGCGATTCCGAATTCGCAGCCGGGGAAGCAATCCGCAAACGGACGCCCAGCCAGTTCCACGACAACGCCACCACCCCCAGAATCAAACCAATCAAAACCGCAAGGGACAGACACCCTGACCGCCTGCGGCGCTGACGACGGAACGTGAGCCGGGATGAGTTGCGCTGAATACGCATATTCAATTTACCACCACTGTTGAGGGTTGTACTACTCACTCTATGTTACCGAATGTTGCGGAGAATTGCATTGATCTTTGGTCTTATCCGCCGAAAGCCGCTTGCCGAATGCCTTGCCACCTGTGTTAAAGTAGTAATGACGAAAATTTTGGAGGTTGCGTTGATGAATATGCCGGATGGACGATTTGAGATGGGTACACCACAGGCCATGCGCGGCAGCCAACATTATGGTTTCTGGCTGACAACTGCCGAAAGAAAACTCTTGGTGCGCGTGCGTTCGATGAACTGTGTGGCGGAAATGAAACGCTCCCGTCAGACAGGTAAAGTGCTGGTTGCCATCAACGAAAGCCACGACCCGGACGAAGCTTGGCACTGGATTCGTGCCGAATTGGAAGACGCTGTGAATGAGGTTCAGCTCGATAGCATCTGGGAAGATGCCATCAAGTGGCTTCTGTAGGAGATAACCCCGGATGCGGATTGCAATCATCGCGGATATACACGGCAACCCGATTGCATTAGACGCGGTGCTGAACGCCATACAGGTGCGCGGCGGTGTGGATGCCTACTGGGTATTGGGCGATCTGTGCGCCATTGGTCATGACCCGGTAGGTGTATTGGAACGGATAGCGAATCTACCCAATGCCTTATTTGTGCGTGGCAATGTTGACCGCTTCGTGACCACAGGTGACCGCCCCTTCCCAACGCTGGACGATGTACACGCCAATCCGGGGCTGATACCCCTTTTGGCCGAAGTGTCCGGCAGTTTTGGCTGGACTCAAGGCTATATAGTAGGTCACGGGTGGCTGGATTGGTTAGCCAATCTGCCTTTCCAGCACCGCCTGACCCTGCCGGATGGAACCCGCGTCCTGCTGGTGCATTCCACACCGCATTCGGATGACGACTCCGGGTTGAACCCAACTTTGACCGATGACCAGTTCCGCGCCTTAACCGGGGGCTGCGAAGCTGACCTGATCTGTGTGGGGCATTTCCACATGCCGATGGATCGACGGTTGGACGGATTGCGCGTCATCAACCCCGGCAGCGTCAGCAATAATTTTCCGCCGGATTTACGCGCCGCCTACGCCATCCTGACCGCCGACGAAAACGGCTACAACATCGCCTTCCACCGGGTTGCTTACGATTTACAGGCCGTGATTGATGCCACCCAACGCCTGATGTATCCCGGTGCGCCCTATATCATCAGCTTTGCCGAAGGCAAAATCCGCGCCGCATGGCTAAAAAATTGGGATGGCGCACACGCCGCCACAGAAACACGCTAGGGGAATTTCACCATGTTTTACCGCTTCATCGTTCTTATGTTGCTCCTCATTGCCTCACCGGTCATCGCTCAGGATGCCGCCACCTGCCCAGATACTTTGCCCTCACGTTTAGTCGTTGGCGAATTGGCACAGGTCACACCCGGCGACGGCAATAATCTGCGCGATACACCGTCCCGAAGCGGCCAACGGGTAGGCAGCATTCCCGGCATCGGCATTTTCACAGTGCTGGATGGCCCAACTTGTGCCGACGGTTTCGCGTGGTGGCAGGTGGATTACAACGGTACACAGGGCTGGACAGTCGAAGCCGTCGAAGGTGAATATGCCCTTGAACCGCTTGGCGTTCCCGTACCGGATGCAGGGCTGACCTACGACGATTTCGGCGTATCCTTCACTCTGAACAGCGAACTCGGCGTCGAAATTATCGAAGGCGAAGTGGCTGAGGTTTCCCCGATGACGGGCGCGCCCCGCCGCGTTTACCTCGTTTTCGGTGACTCGCTCGGCGTTATGCAGGTGATTCCGACTGCCTCGTTCAACGAAAGCGGTTATCGGGAATTGCTCAACACCCTGCGAACCGTATTAGCCGATCCACAGCCGGGACGCGAGGACGAAATTGCTGAACGTTTATTATTTGCGCCAGCGGCACAGGTCGCCCGTTCACGAGGCCGCGCTGTCCGTTTCGATGGCGGATTGGCCTATCGTTATGTGGGACGCATTGAGCAAAACACACTCCCCATCCATCAACGGTTTGATTACCTCGCTTTCGGCCTGACGGATGATGGCCAATATGTGCTGACCTTCAGACTCTTCGGCCTCAAAGTCCTGATCTTCCCCGAACAGCCGGAAGATTATTTACCCTTTTTCAGTCTGGATTTGGATGACCCCGAATTTTTCCCGGCCTATGATGCCTACATGGCCGAAAAAGGCGCACTGATCGACGCCGCCGCCATCACCGATTTTGACCCATATCTCGAACTGTTCGACCTGTTCATCAACTCAATTCATATCGACTCGGATGCCATAACGGCTATGATGCAAACCGAAGCCACACCCGATTCGTAAACTCAGGAGCATACTTAATGCCTTTCATAAAGGACACCATCGATGTTCGCCCCGACGAACAATTTGACGAAGAAAAATTAGCCAGTTACCTGCGCGGCAAACTGGAAGGCAGCGAACACCCGCTGACCGTGCGCCAGTTCGGCGGTGGCGCAGCCAATCTGACCTATCTGCTGGATTACGGCGATGTGCAGTACGTGCTGCGCCGTCCACCATTGGGGCCAGTCGCCCCGTCTGCCCACGACATGACCCGCGAATTTCGAGTGTTGTCGGCGCTCTATCAAGCCTTCCCCTATGCCCCCCGCGCCTTCGTCTTTTGCGACGATAACTCGGTCATCGGGTCGCCATTTTTTGTGATGGAACGCCGGGAAGGGGTTGTCGTGCGCCGTTCGATCCCGCCGGAATATGCCCAATTTCCGGATGCTACCCGCCGCATGAGCGAAGCGTTGGTCGATGCTTTAGCCGCTTTACATGCTGTCGATTACCACACCATCGGTTTGGAAAATCTGGGTAAGCCGGCCGGATTCATCGAACGTCAGATTGAAGGTTGGTACGGTCGCTGGCACAATGCCCGCACCGAAATGCTGATGGAGATGGAAACCGTCTACGGCTGGCTGCGCGAAAATCTGCCCCCGCCCAGCGCCCCCACGCTGGTGCATAACGACTATAAATTGGATAACGTCATGCTGGCGGCGGATAATCCCGGCCAGATGATCGCCATCTTCGATTGGGATATGTGTACGTTGGGCGAACCGCTGGCTGATCTCGGTGCGCTGCTCACCTACTGGACAGAACCGACCGATCCGCCTTATGTGCAAATGACCGCCATGATGCCCGTTGGCGATTACGGTTTCATGACCCGCGACGATATGATTCAACGTTATGCCGAAAAAAGCGGGCGCGATGTATCGCATGTCAACTTCTATCACGTGCTTGGCCTGTATCGTCTGGTCGTCATCTGCGCCCAGATTTACATCCGCTATCAACGGGGGCAGACCAAAGACCAGCGCTTTGAGTCCTTTGGCCCAATGATCGCCCTGCTGGCAAAGGCCGCTCAGGAATTGACCGAGAAGGGCTGAAATCTACCCGCTACACCACAGCGAACTTTTGTGCTATGATGTACATGGCCGGGTTTTGAAGCCTGCACTATAATCGCGGATGTTGGAGTCAGGAGCAAACATTGACGACAGACATCAAACGAGTGGGCATTCTGGCGCATCCGCAGCGCCCCCAAACCGCCCCGGTTGCCGAGCAAATCGCCCGCTATCTGGAGTCGCACAACATCCACACCTGTGTGCATACCCAATGGGAAGAAAACGATGTGGTGCAGGATGTACAGGCCACCGAAATGGTGATCGCCATTGGCGGGGATGGTGCCATGCTCCGTGCAGCGCGGGTATGTGCGCCCTTCGGGGTTCCGGTGCTCGGAGTCAATATGGGGCAGTTGGGCTTCCTGACCGAAATCAGCAGCGCGGATTCGTGGCAAGCGCCGCTGGAAGCCATCTTGCGGGGTGAATACTGGATTGAAGCGCGGATGATGCTGTATGCGGCGCTGGTGCGCGGTGATGTAGTGGTAACTGCTGGCGATGCCCTCAACGATGTGGTCATCAGCCGGGGTATAGCCGCGCGTACCATCCGTTTAGAAACCTATATCGACAAGGATTGGACGACCACCTACAACGCCGACGCCCTGATTGTGGCGACTGCGACCGGCTCAACAGCCTATGCGCTGGCCTGCGGCGGGCCGATTTTGCCGCCCGAACTCCGCAACATTTTGATCGTCCCGGTTGCCCCGCACCTGACGATGGATCGTCCCATCGTGCTGGCGGAGGGTTCAACCGTTGATGTGATTTCCGCACCGGATAACCTGAACGAAATTGTGCTGACGGTCGATGGCACCATGCTGGGTGAGGTCAACCCCGGCGATACCATACGCATTCAGGCCAGCCAGCATGTCAGTCGTTTCATCCGCCTGCGCGAAAAGAATTATTTTTATCGTTCGCTTTTAGACCGTCTGGAACCGCGCCTGCCTGTGCGTTCCCGCCCCGACAAGAAACAGTTGTAGTCGTTCATATGCCATTCTGATGAGATATTAACGCCCCTGAAATGAGGTTATCAATAAAAGATGGTTCACTATAGACTATAGACTAATGACTAGCGACTGAGGACTAATCATGAGTGAAGCCCCAACCATTGACGAAAAAACCTTCTGCGAGTTGCATCCCGACCGGGAAACCAGCCTGCGCTGTAACAAATGTGGACGTTACATGTGTCCGGACTGCGCTGTTCCCACGCCTGTAGGCTACCGCTGCAAACAATGTGTTCGCCAGCATGAAGATAAATTCTTCAACGCCTCGCAGAACGATTACATCATCATCTTTGCTGTGTGCGCGGTTTTGAGCGCCATCGCCTTCGGCATCACCAGCCGCATTGGAATACCCATTCTGTTGATGGTTTTTATCGCCATCCCGGTGGGCACGGGCATCAGCGAACTGGCGCTCCGTTCAGTGCAAAGACGGCGCGGGCGGCAGTCCGCATGGGTTGGGATTGGGGGCGTGGTAGTCGGCGCGCTGCTGGGCATTATAGGGATGATTGTCCTCACAACGGGCATTTTCCCGCCGCTGGATATTCTGATGCGGATTCTCGTCGCGGATTTCCGCACCATCGTGTTTGCCGCCCTGATCGGCTATTTCGTCTACAATCGTTTCAAAATGCGAATGTAAAACGCCTTGCCGATCTGCACAGACGTGCTAAAGTTGTTATAGATAAACAGGTACGGTAGCACCATACTAAACGGTGGAGACGCATTTGGGGCTAAAAAGGGCAACAATATGATCTGTAGCGGTCTTTAAAGCCCCCTCCTTGCGTGCGGGGAGGGGGTTGGGGGTGGGGTAAATTGCCCACCACCACTGAATGCAGCCCTACCAACAGGTACCTGTGGGGCAGGTCTAAAAATCTGCCCGCATAAATGACAGTTTCTGAACGATCTCACTCAAGGCTGATAGCTGAAGGCTAAAGGCTGAAGGCTAAAAGCTAAAAGCTGAAGGCTGACCATGCTCGAAGAATTACGCATCCAGAATTTTGCCATCATCGACCGTCTCGAACTGAATTTCGCTTCCGGCTTCAACGTCATCACGGGCGAAACCGGCGCGGGGAAATCCATCATCATCGACGCGGTAGAACTGCTTTTGGGCGGCAAGGCCGATTCGTCGTTCGTGCGCTCCGGGGCGGAAAAAGCCGTCGTGGAAGGGGTGTTCGCGCTGGATAAACCAACCGGTGTACTGGTGCAGCAGCTCCTCGAACGGGAAGACATCGAAGAAGGCGAGAATGCCGATTTCCTGACTCTGACGCGCGAAGTCCGCACCAATGGACGCTCGGCGGCACGTGTCAACGGCGTCTCCGTCAGCCAGGAAATTCTGCGCGAGATTGGCGGCCTGCTGGTCGATGTGCATGGGCAGAGTGAACACCTGTCCCTGCTCAATCCCCGGTCACATATTGATCTGCTCGACCGTTACGCCGAACTGGTCGAAATGCGGATGGCGCTGGCCTCGCTGGTCGAACGGGTGTATGGCACACGCCGCGAAATCGGCAAGCTGCTGGAAGACGAGGCCGCCCTCAAGCGCCGCGCCGATCAACTGCGCCGTGAAGTTGAAGAAATCGATATGGCTGCCCTCCGCCCCGGTGAAGATGAAGAACTCCGCGCCGAACGCACCCGCATGGGCAACAGTGAACAACTGGCGACCCTCACCGCCGAAGCCTATACCCTGCTGTATGGTGGGGATGATGTGGGCGATCAGCTTTCAGCGGTTGACCAACTGATGCAGGTTTCGGTGCTGATGGGCAAACTGGCGAACATCGACGCCGAAATGAAAGACGACGCCGAGATGGCGGATGGCATCAGCGTACAGGCCGAAGAACTGGCGCTTTCATTACGACGCTATGCCGACAGCGTCGAATTTAATCCCGAACGGATTGATGAAGTCGAAGAACGGCTGGAACTCATCAGCAAGCTCAAACGCCGTTACGGTGTAACTATTGAGCTGGTTATGGAACATGCCGATAATGCCCGTGCCGAACTGAATAACCTCGATAACAGTGAAGTCCGTCTGGCTGAACTGCGCGTCGAAGAAGAAAAACTCCTGCGTCATGTGGGCGAAATTGCCGAGCGCATCGGCAAAGTCCGCAGCATGATCGGTCAGAAGATGAGCGAACGTATTGTGGCGGAACTGGCCGATTTACGCATGGAACGCGCCCGTTTTGAAGTCAGCATCACCCGCAAGGAAGACCCCGAAGGCTGCTATGTAGACGATAAACGTTATGCCTTCGATACCACCGGGATTGATAAGGTCGAATTTGTGATGAGCGCCAACCCCGGTGAACCCTTGCGCCCGGTGGCGAAAGTCGCTTCTGGCGGCGAAACAGCGCGGATCATGCTGGCGCTCAAGCGGGTGCTGACGCAGGCCGACCAGACGCCAACCCTGATTTTCGACGAAATTGATACCGGCATTGGTGGGCGTGTGGGCAGTGTGGTGGGTGAAAAACTGTGGTCACTGGCCGCCAATCATCAGGTGATGGTGGTGACGCATCTGGCGCAGTTAGCCAGCTACGGCGATCGGCATTATCACGTGCGCAAAACGGTCAAAGGCGACCGGACTTCCACGCTGGTGACGCCGCTGGAAGACGAAAACCGTGTGGCTGAATTGGCCGAAATGCTCGGCACACAGGGCGAAAGCGGCAAACTCAGCGCGCAGGGCATTCTGGCGGAGGCCGAGGAATTCAAGCGCGAACAGCGTCAGAAACGCCCGACCACCAAAGCCAAAACCGTCAAAGCCGAGCAGCCCAGGCAGGAGAAGCTGCTGTAAGCGGATTGTACCGAACGCCCAACATTGTCTATAATGGGCGCGTTCGCGGTTGCATCGGAAAGGGCGAGACGTGAATTATTCCAGCCGAATTATTGCCGACAAGCGGCGGCGCAACTGGCGCACGATACTGGTGACCATCATCATTATCACCATTCCCTTTTACTGCGTCGGATTGTTCCTGTGGGGTACTGCCCCGCCGCGCGCCACGCCCACCCCCAACCTGACCGCGCCGCCACAAATTGTGACCGCTACCATTGCCACCGCCACCCCGACGGTTGAAGGCGGGCCGAGCATTACGCCCCTGCCCATCACCATTCAGCCGACCGGATTTTTCCCGACGGATATTTTTGTGCCGACTCTGTTCCCGACGGCCATCCAGCCGACTCGTTTCCTGTCGCCGACGCCAACTTTCTTGCTGCCGACCAATCCGCCGCCGCCGACACAACCGCCCGCGCTGCCAACCGAAACCTGGACACCGTTGCCTTTCAGTCCATAACCGTTGGGCAAGCGTTGGCAATTGGGGACGCACTTTGTGTTATAGTGCGGGTTCTTAAACACAGAACTTTCGCTCGTCTCCAGCATTTCTGTTTTGTTCCCCCTCGCCATGAGGGAGAGGGGGTTAGGGGGTGAGGGTTATGAGCGAAAGTCCTTAAACACAGGGCATAAGCCCTTTGTCTTGTTACAGAGTTAGATCGACATGGAATACGATACGATACAAATGCTGGAACAGCGGCGGCGCAACATCCGTATTGTGCTGTTCATCGTCATCTTGGGGACGCTCCCCTTTTACTGTGCCGGATTCTTGCTGTGGGGAACAGCCGGTTTTGGCGCGCGTGAAAGCGAAACCACCCTCGCCACCAATACGCCGATTGGCAGCAATTCGACAGCCCTGCCAACCGGATTCCCAACCGTCACACCGCTGGGCTTGACGGCTACCCAATCGAGTCCCCTACAACCCACGCCGCTGCAATTCAACCCGGTCATCCGTCCGACGGTCTTTGTGCCCACACAGATTTTTGTTCAGCCGACGCAGGTGTTCATCCCGACCGCCACCCTTGCCCCGACGCTGACTCCCTTCCCAACCCAGACGCCCATTGTGCCTACTTTTACACCCCTGCCGACCGACCCACCGCTGCCAACGGATCCGCCCTTACCAACCGAGACTCCTCTGCCGACGGAAACGCCAACGGAGACGCCTTTGCCCACCGACCCGCCGCCCGTCGAATTACCGACCGAGGAACTGAGCGTCGGAACATAATCAGCGGGTATGTCCTCCCCTCCTCGCGTGCGGGGAGGGGTT